>NZ_JAELUH010000080.1 GCF_016429215.1 Herbaspirillum sp. ASV7
TTTTCATCTCCTGTTTCTCTATCGCCCACCAGCACTGTCACTCCTGGATTTCAGTGGGACGTTCATGTCATTGGTAGCCCGTACCATCGGCATAGTTGCTGCCATCCTGCTGGACAGGGATGGGCGGACTCAGCGGACCAACGGTGATCGTTCCCTGCGGCAGATGGGCGTCATCGGAGGGAATGTGAGAGACCGATACCCAAGGCGCGGGCGCAACTCCCCACCAATCGCTGAAGGGCGACATCATGGGCTCGGCAACCACGGGGATGGGGTCCTTGGTGGCGATGCTGATCAGGCCACCGCCGGGGATCTGCGGATTCTTGAGGGTAGAGAAATCGTCACGGTTCGCCATCGGTAGCGTATGGCCTTCGAAGCCGGTCGGATTCATTCCTATCTGCTTCAGGCCTTTCCAGACGAAGTCGACACAGCTATTGGTCGCCGCATGGTAATGATCTTTATCGAAACCATATTCCGCCGGCCGCGCAATGAATCGCTCAATCGCCTTAGCTTGCCCTTCGGTGATTACATAGGTCGCGGTAAAGTAAGAATCCCCTGCGTAAGACTCTCTATCTGTTTCAATTATTCGCCCTGAGACAGAGACAACTCCAGCCTTTGTCTCAACGGGACCAAAGCCAGCTGGAATGGATTTTCCGTCTGAGTTGACCAGTTCCATCCAGGCATGACCTGCCATAGATGGGGAGACATCACCGTTAGGATGCCTGTACATGGTTCCTGGCGCTTCAATATGCAGCTTCAGAAATGCGCTTCCCATTTTTTCTCCTCATCAAATTTTTCGCGTGTCTTTTTCGAACGCAAATAGAGTGGTGAAATCGATCTGCGGCATGGGGGTCAGATTTTCCAAGCGAACCCGATAAACTCCCTCTGGCAGCACGCTCAAGTGAAGCGCTTGCGCTCGCCAAATTTCCTTATCTTGGTTTGCGTATTGACTAAATGCCGGGCTGCGCTCTTTTACGATCAGATCAATTCCTGCGGCGTTAGCTTTTTCCAGAGGATCGATCTGCAAGCGAATTCTGAAGGGATAGGGCAGCGTTTCCCCTTCTCCGAAGACCCAACCTCGGTATAACCTGCGCAAGTTCTCCACTTTCTTCGCAGACCAGCTAAGGTCTTCAACGAGAATGAGATAGAAGCCATATGCCCGATTGGTCTTCTCCACCTTGACAAGAACATCAATCTTTTCACCCCCCTTCTGCACGGGAAAAGGAAAATAAGACCTGCTCTCATAGACCTTTCCGGAAAACACCGACTCCGCCGCATGCCCGATCGAATTTCTGGCACATAAGCCCAATCCGATCAGCGCCATCAGTTTTCTAAGTTTTTTCTTGATCATCATTTTTTAATTCCTTAAATTTTTCACAGTTTTCAAACCACCAAATTCACCAACGCCAGGCACCTCCTTTCCTTCAGTTAAAAAACACCTAAGCCACCTCACCGACCGCTTCCCTCCCTCAGCGCGTCTTCAAACCCTCATCAAGATTCTTGATAATTGGTCCAAGCAAAAAGTCGATGACCCGCCGCCGGTCCGTGACGATATCGGCCTGCACGCTCATGCCTACGATCACCGGATGGGACAAGCCATTGCGCAGGAGCGCGGTGCTGTGCGGCTTGATGTGCAGTCGATAGACCAGGCTCCCCTGGAGCGGCAAGGCAGACATGTCCATCCCCTTGCTTGCCGTGGCCGGATCAATGCCGGCGGGGGCGCGCAATTCCGCATCGGGGCTGATCCAGGTGACTTCGCCGGACAGGCTTCCGTACTGCTGGTAGGGGAAGGCGTCGACCTTGATGTCCACGTGCTGCCCCACATGCACGAAGCCGGCGTCTTCATTGGAGAGCGCGGCTTCGATCACCAGCGGCATGTTGTCCGGGACGATCGTGACAATGACCTGGCCCGGCATGACCACCCCTCCTAGCGTGTTCACCGAGAGACTCTGTACTTGTCCATCCACCGGGGCGCGCAGTACCTTCTGCGCCATCAATTGCTCGATCCTGGCCTGGTCACTCTGCGCTGCCACTATCAGGGCCTGCTTTTCCTGCACCTGCGCCAGCAGGGAGCTGCGATGTTCCGCCTGCATGAACTCCAGGCGCTGCTGCGCGGCCAGGTGTTCCTGGCGGGCGGCCTTGGCGGCGGCGCGCTGCGAGGCCAGTTCGCTGGCCAGGCTGCTGGCGTTGTCCTGCAATCTGAGGTATTCGAACTGGGAGATCGACTCGCCGGCATACGGACGCACCCGCTCCACGCGTTCCTGCGCGGACGCCAGATTGGCTTCCAGTTTGGCGATCAATGCCGTGGCGGCGGTTTCCTGCATCAGCCGGTGCTGGCGATTGCGCTCGGCCTCCGCCGCTCTGGCCTGATGGGCGTGACGCTGCGCGGTGAACAAGGACCGTTGCGCCTGGATGCTTTCCGGTAATGCGCCGAGAATGTCGAAGACGGGCTCGCGCTCCTCCAACGTGGCCTGCAAGCGCTCCATCTCCAGGCGCCACTGGATCAGCTTCTGCATCACCGCCTTGTGCTCGGCCAGGTTGATGGTGTTGTCCAGCTCCAGCAGCAGTTCCCCGGCCTTCACGCGTTGCCCGTCCCTGACATGGATGGCGCGCACGAGGGCGATCTCGGTCGCGTGCAGCAGCTTGACCTTGCCCTCCGGAACCACCTTGCCTGGCGCCACCGCTGCCACGTCGACCTTGGCCAGGCAGGACCAGATCAACAGCACGGCGAGCAAACACAACAGCAGCCACAGCACTGGCCGGCCGGGTGGTTCGGCCCACTCACCCAGCATGTCCTGCCAGGTGTCCGGCGATTTTGCGGCCGCCGTCTCGGCTTGCTCGCGGCGGCGCGAACGGGGCAGGCCCAGCACCTTGAATTCAACGCCGGCCAGCATGATCGCCCCCTTCTTGCTGCTGTCCGTCATGCGCATAGAGGCGCCGATACAAGCCGTCCTGCTGCATCAGTTCGTCGTGGCTTCCCGTCTCGACAAAGCGGCCCTGCTCCAGTACCAGGATCCGGTTGGCGTGCCTTACCGTGCTCAGTCTGTGCGCAATGACCAACAGCGTGCAGTCCTGGCAGGCGTTGCGCAGTCTCTGCTGCACCCGGCTTTCGGATTCGTAATCCAGGGCGCTGGTGGCTTCGTCCAGAATGAGTATCCGCGGGCGCGCATAGAGCGCGCGGGCGATGGCGATCTTCTGGCGCTGGCCACCCGAGAGCAGGATGCCGCCACGCTCGCCGACGACCGTGTCATACCCTTGCGGCAGGGCCATGATGAAGGCATGGGCATCGGCCAGTTCGGCGGCGGCCATGATGGCGTCGAGATCGGTATTGCCATCACGGATGGCGATGTTCTCGGCGATGCTGCCGCTGAAGAGGAAGATGTCCTGCGGCACCACGCTGATCTGCGCACGCAAGGCAAGCGGATCGTGGCAGGTGATGTCGATGCCGTCGATCAGGATGCTCCCCTCGGTCGGCAGATACAGGCGATGCAAGAGCTTGGCCAGGGTGCTCTTGCCGCAGCCGCTGCGTCCGACGATGCCGATGACTTCGCCAGGCGCGGCCACCAGCGAGACGCCATCCAGGACGACCGGGGATTGCGGCCAATAGCGGAATACCAGGTCCTTGACCTGGATGTTGCCGACCAGATTGCCTGCTGCCGGGTGCGGGTCGGCAGACTCGGGCTCGGGCCGGGCAGTCATGATCTCACCCAGCGCATCGCTGGACATCTTCAGCTGCTGCAGCTCCTGCCACACCTGGACCACATGCGTCATCGGGTGGATGAAGCGCAGGGCCAGCATCTGGAATGCGATCACCTGTCCTACCGACAACTCTCCATCCAGGGCGAGATAGGCGCCGAGCCACAGCGCCGCCAATACCACCGCGCGCTGGACCAGCAGGTTGAAGGCGGCATTGAGGCTGCTCAAGCCATTTGCGCGGCGCGCCGCAGCTGCTTGTGCAGACAGTAGCTGCTGCCAGCGAAGCAGCATCGCGGTTTCGATCGCCAGCGCCTTGATGGCATGGATGCCGGAAATCATTTCCAGCAAGACGTTGCCTGCCTTGGCAGCCATCTCGTGTTTGCTGGCCAGTGCGCGGCGCATCACTGGTCTGGCCGCCAGCGAAAAGGCCACGAGAACGGGAACGGCCGTCAACACCAGCAAGCTCAGTGTGGGGCTGTAGCTGAACATGACGGCGAGAAAGACCACCGTGAAGATCAGGTCCACCAAGCCAGAAAGGGAAGAGCCCGCCAGGATCTGCCGTATCGACTCCATCTCCCTGGCCTGCGATAGCAGCGCGCCTATCGTGCGCGATTCGAAATAAGGTAGCGGCAAGCGCAGCAGATGGCGGACCACGCGCAAGCCGAGCAAGGTATCGATGCGTGACGAGACAGAAGAAAGCAGGCGCGCCCGCAATACGGAGAACGTGGCCTCGAAGCTGACCAGCGCGATCATTCCCATGCCCAGTACCTGCAGGGTGGCCAGATTGCGGTGATTGAGCACCTTGTCGATGATCACCTGGCTGAACAGGGGGATGGCCAGCGCAAACAGCTGCATGACCAGGGAGGCCGCCAGGATTTCCCACACGACTGCGCGCTGGGCCAGCAATGGCCGCATCAGTTCAAGGAGGCCAAAGCCCGCTTTCCCCTCATTCGCCTCGGGCGCTGCATCGAGTTCGATCAGTCGCAGCGGCGCCTGGTGCTCGAACGCATCACGGCGCAAAAAGCGCGGCCGCTCAGGCGAAGCGGGGTCGAACAGGACCAGCTGATGTGGCTCCATCCTGATGAGCAACTGATACTCCTGCCCCGGCCACTCGATCAGCGCGGGCAAGCGGATGCGCCCGGCCCTCATGTCATCAAGCCGCCTGATCCGCCCGCGCATTCCGCGCCGCCGTGCCATGGCCACGACATCGTTCACCCGCCTGCTGTCAGCGGCGACGGTCTCCACGGCATTGGGATCAAGGGCGATGCCTTGCATGGATGCCGCAACCTGCAGGCAGGCAAGTGCGGGCCGCATGCCTTTGTCCATTGATCCATCGAAGGGGTCCATGCTTATCTCCTGGCAGTTGATCGAGCTGCAGCCTTCATTGATTGGCGACGATGCTTTGTCTCTTAGAGTTGAAATTGCCTGTCGACAATACAATTAATGAGAAGCATTAACATCGTCACTTGGGGCAGTGCCGTCTCCGCCAATCTATTCTGGCGACCGGCCAGCCCTCGCTTTACCAGCGCAGCATCCCGTCGACAGCTCCCGGCAAGACGGCGCAGGCCTAGCCCATGATGCCCGAACGAAACACGAAATTACTGACCAATGATGACCTCACAAAAGGCCCGGAAGCCGCGCCGCCACTGGGGAACCGGGCCGCGTGGCGAGGTGGCAGCCGCATCAGGGGCGCAAAAAAAAGGCCGCTGATTCGCGCGAATCAGCGGCCCTGCATCTCACTTCTGAACCCCACTTCTGTACCTAGCTCCTACATCTCACCCCAGCCTGAGCGACTCGGGCAGGGTGACACGTCTATCCGTTCTCGTAGACCCACTGCAGCAAGGCATCCTGCGCCTTCTGCCCATTGGGTGCGGCCGCATGGTTGATCAGGAACACCACCACATAGGTCTTGCCCGAGGCGGCCTGCACATAGCCGGCGATGGAGCGCACGTCATTGAGGGTGCCGGTCTTGATATGCGCCTGCCCGGCCACGCCCTGAGTCTTGAGGCGACGCCGCATGGTGCCGTCATAGCCCACCAGCGGCAGCGAGGAGACGAACTCCGGCATCAACGGTGAACGGTAGGCCTGCAGCAGCACGCCGGCCAGCAGGCCCGGCGTGACCCGGTCGGTGCGCGACAGACCCGAGCCATTCTCGATGGAGAAGGCGGATGCATCGATGCCCTTGTCCGTCAGCCAGGCGCGCACCGCCTGGGCGGCATTGGCGGTGTCGCCCGGCTGCCCGCTCATCTCGGCGCCCAGGGTCAGGAATACCTGGCGTGCCATCACGTTGTTGCTGTACTTGTTGATGTCGCGGATCACCTCGGGCAGGGCCGGCGAGGCCACTTCCACCATCAGCCGCGCCGAAGGCGTGACCTGGCCGCCCACCACACGCCCCGAGAAGCTGCCACCCAGGTCGGCCCACATCTGCGTAAAGCTCGCACCGACGAACTGCTGGTTGTTCATCCGATAGGGATGCACATACCACACGCGCGCTCCGCAATCGGCCGCATAGCTGCCGCCGAAACCGACCGCGCCGGCGTCGTTGTTCATCATCAGCTTGCCCTGCCAGTCGCCGCAGGGTTCCTGCGACAGGCGCGGCGGCGTGATCCTGATGCCGGCCATGGGCGGGTCCATCGTGACGGCAACCGTGCCGCTGGCCGCATCGGGTTCGAAACGGAAGGCCTGGGTCCGGTAGTTCAGCAACAGCGCATCGGCGCCGGCGTTGTAGGGCTTTTGCGGATCACCGTCGAATTGCGCCGGGTCATAGCTGGACTGGGCAAAATAGCTGCGGTCCAGCACCAGGTTGCCACGGATGTCCTTGATGCCGCGTGCGCGCAACTGGCGCAGGAAGAGCCAGAAATTCTCCAGCACCAGCTTGGGATCGCCACCACCCTTGATGATCAGGTCGCCATCGAGCACACCGCCGGCCAGCGCGCCGTCGATGTAGGCCTGGGTCTTCCAGGTATAGGTCGGTCCAAGGATCTCCAGGGCTGCATCGGTGGTCACCAGCTTCATCACCGAGGCTGGGTTGAAGGCCTGCGCCACGTTGCTGGACGCCAGTACCCGCTTGCTGCCCTCGGTATCGACCACCAGCACACCCACGCCCTGCTGCGGGATATGCGCCACGCGCAGCGCGCCGGTGACCACCGGCGGCAGCCCCTGGGCCAACGCTGGCGCGGCACTCAGGGCGGGAAGGAGCAAGGCCGCAAGCAGCGGCAGGGCAGACAGACGAGCGAGAAGAGCGGGGTGTGCGGAACGAGCGGAACGAGCGGAACGAAGCGGACGATGGCGCTGGAAACGGAGCATGATTGGGCCAGAAAAGAAGACCCCACATTATAGGGGCAAGCCCCCTACCCCGCCCCGACCCGGGCCAATCCCCCTCCTGAAACAGTGCGGTCACAGCCTTGTGCGACAATACGGACCGTTGAAATCTTGATAGATCGTCATCGACGCCAGCCCGACAGGCTGCGCCATATCAAATCTTGCTGCATACACCGGCCCCGATGCTTGCAGGCCTGCCGCAGCGGGGTTACGCTGAATCAATTTTTTCATGGATTTCCGGGTACAAACCCTCGACCACGCTCGCGCTGTCGGCACGCCCCTCCATGACCAGCCCGGACAGGACGAAAGAACAAATATCACCATGTCATCCAGTTCCCCCAAGCGGCGCCAGAAGGACGGCGCGCGCCAGCGCCAGCGCCTGCAAGCACTACTGGACCTGATCAATCCGCTGGCCCTGTATCGTGCGCGGCCGGGCCGCTCTGACGACCTGCCGCCGGAAGAACTGATCGGCAAGGGCGTGCGTTTCGTCAATCGCATCTACCTGCTGCGAGCCATCGGCCTGGGCGTGGGCTTCTTCTGCGTCGCCGCCGCCTTCGTCCAGAACCCGGTAGCCTGGCCGCTGTGGGTGCTGCTGGTCTTCCATGGCTACCTGTGGCCGCACCTGGCGCGGGCCTGGGCGCTGGGCAGCGCCGTTCCCTACCGCGCCGAGCGGCGCAACCTGGTCATCGACGCCGCCTTCGGTGGTTTCTGGATCGCCGCCATGGATGGCAACCTGGTCCCCAGCGCAGTGATCATTTCCCTGCTGTCGATGGACAATATCGCCGCCGGTGGCATGCGCCTGTTCATGCGCGGGCTGTATGCCACGCTGGCTGTAGGCCTGTCCGGATGGTTCCTGCTGGATGCGCACTTCCAGCCGCATAGCGATATCGCCACCGTCATCGCCTGCCTGCCGATGATGATGCTCTACCCGCTGGCACTGGGCGAATCGACCTACCGGATGTCGAAGAAGCTGGCCGAGCGCTCGCGCCAGTTCGAGATGGTCAGCCAGATGGATGGCCTGACCCACCTCTTCAACCGCCGCTACTGGGAAAGCCTGCTCATCGAGGAGTTTGCCCTGCGCCACCAGCTGCAAGATCCTGGCTGCAAGGGGGCATTCCTGCTGCTGCTCGACCTGGACCACTTCAAGCACATCAACGACACCCACGGTCACCTGGTGGGCGATGAGGTGCTGCGCAACTTCTCGCGCCTGCTGCGTACCCGGCTGCGCGAGGATGATCTGATCGGCCGCTACGGCGGCGAAGAATTCGTGGTGATCCTGCGCGATATCGCCCCCGCCGACGCGCTGTCGCTGTCACAACGCCTCATCGACGAGGCCCGCGATAGCGTCGCAGGGGAGAACAATCTGTGGGGTTGCACGGTCAGCGCCGGCCTGGTGCCGTTCACGCCGGACATGGAAGCGCATTTCGTCTGGCTGCAACGTGCCGACCATGCCATGTATTGCGCCAAGGAAAATGGCCGCGACCGTCTGGTGCTATGGGAGGCCACCCTGGTACGCCAGCCGCGCGATGCGACGGATGCAACAACGATGGACGCAAAAAAGGCCGATGTCTTCGGGGCCGCCACGAGACCACTGTGAAGACATCGACCTAGGGAAATCAAGGGCGGGGCGATCAGCAACAAACCAGGCTAGGTTCCTTGGAAAAATGCCTGTGCCAATGCCCCGGCCACAGCCGCAACGAGCGGCAAGGCGGGCTACGGAAAGCCCGCTAGATTAGCACTGGCAGTGCCTCCAGTACTAAAAGCGCAAGCAGCGCGCCGAAGACGGCACCCACCGCTCTCAGGCTGGTGCGTACCAGGCGCGATGCCACCGGCACCTCCCCACACAACAGCAAACCTGCCAATGCCATCGGCAGCAGGAACATCAGGTTGTTCGTGATGATGTTGGGCATGGTGTGTCTCCTCGTCGAGTTCTTTTGTGCTCTTACAGGACCGGCCTCGGTTTGAGTATAGGCCGTACACCATGGAAGACAAGCCTGTGAATGTCACATTCGCTGCTGCATAGCAGCGAATTTCCGTCGCTCCAAGGCGACCGATGGCAGCGTATAGCTTGTTGCAGATGCACAAATATTTGGCAGCATCGGCCGAATTGCCTTGACCCTGTTTCTGGCGCGAGCGTAGAATTCGCCGGTTCTCATTTTATGGAGTCCCTCTCATGGGCACTTGTTCGGGTGACAGTTGTTGCCGGTTAATTTCCGGTTAAGCCTCAGCAAGGATTTCAGCAGGACTTCTCCTGTCGTCATCTTGCTCCAGGCAGATGACGGCATCTCCATGCCGGCCGTGCGCCGGTATCGACATTCCCTCACAACGACAGATCGACGATCGACCGCCGCAGACACGGCGTCTTGACGCATTCCCGCTGCGCCCCCTGCCCTGCCCCTGCGGCGGGACGGCAATGGCATGCCGCGCAATGCGACACGACGCCAGGTCACCGGCATGGCTCGCCTTTGGGCCATGCTGCTGGCTGTCCGCTCGCGCCGCCAGGCGCCGATGACAGGGACTCCGCTCAACCAGGCGGAGGCTGCAATGCGACAGACATACCCATCATGAAGACGCGAAGACCCGGCGCGCCGTCGGCGTTCCTGCCTCGCTGAGCGAGGCCGCCAGGGACTGCCGGCGGCGCCAGACCACGATGCTGTCCCTTGTGCTTGCCCGTGACCATGGGCTCCTCGGGCAGCGCAATGCCAGTCCCTTCGCACGCGGTGCGAAGACCAACAAGAAAAGAAGGTCGACATGAACCTGAACCTGCTGAAAGAAACCTTTGTCAGCTTCATCCGCGCACGCGGTATGGATCGCCACTTCCGTCGCCTGGGCATGGACATGTTCCGCAGCGCGCCGGTGACGCGGGAAGTCCCGCAAACCCTGGCCGGCCAGTTGAACCAAGCCTCCAGCAGCGACGTGCAGGCCCTGCTGCAACGCCTGAACTCGCGCCACGATGGCCTCACCGAAGCCGAGTCCGACGCCATCCGCGAGCAGACCGGCCCCAACGAGGTCGAACATGAAAAGCCGCTGACCTGGCCGGTGCACCTGTGGCACTGCTACAAGAACCCGTTCAACCTGCTGCTGACGCTGCTGGCCGCCGTTTCCTTCTATACCGAAGACATGAAGGCCGCCATCGTGATCGGTACCATGGTGGTGGTCTCGACGCTGCTGCGCTTCGTCCAGGAGGCACGCTCCAACACAGCCGCCGACAAGCTCAAGGCCATGGTCAGCAATACTGCCACCGTCATGCGCCACGACCTGGTCGAGGAGATCGCTGCCGAGGCGCAGCGCTACTTCGACGTCACCCTGCATCCCAAGGGCGCGCGCCGCGTTGAAGTGCCCATCCGCAAGCTGGTGCCGGGCGATATCGTGCTGCTCTCGGCGGGCGACATGATCCCGGCCGACCTGCGTTTGTTGTCGGCCAAGGATCTCTTCGTCAGCCAGGCCGCCATGACCGGCGAATCGCTGCCGGTGGAGAAGTTCGTCACGCCCGGCAACGCCAGTGCCAGCAGCCCGCTGGAACTGGACAACCTGTGCTTCATGGGCACCAACGTGGTCAGTGGCTCGGCCACCGGCGTGGTGCTGACCACCGGCAAGCGCACCTATTTCGGCGCCCTGGCCGAACGCGTCACCGCTACCGACCGCACGCCCACTGCCTTCCAGGCGGGCGTGAACAAGGTCAGCTGGTTGCTGATCCGCTTCATGCTGGTGATGACGCCGGTGGTGTTCTTCATCAACGGTTTCACCAAGGGTGACTGGGTCGAAGCCTTCCTGTTCGGTCTGTCGGTGGCGGTGGGTCTCACGCCCGAGATGCTGCCCATGATCGTCACCTCGACCCTGGCCAAGGGCGCCGTGGCGCTGTCGCGCAAGAAGGTGATCGTCAAGCGGCTCGATGCGATCCAGAACTTCGGCGCCATGGATGTGCTGTGCACCGACAAGACCGGTACGCTGACCCAGGACAAGATCTTCCTGGAACGCCACACCGACATCCACGGCGAGCCCGACGACGAGGTGCTGCAATACGCCTACCTCAACAGCTACTACCAGACCGGCCTGAAGAACCTGCTGGATGTGGCCGTGCTGGAACACGCGGAGCTGCAGCGCGAGATGTCGATCGCCTCGGCCTATCGCAAGGTCGACGAGATTCCCTTCGACTTCCAGCGCCGCCGCATGTCGGTGGTGGTGTCCGAGCGCGAAGACCATCATGAGCTGATCTGCAAGGGCGCCGTCGAGGAAATCGTCTCGGTCTGCACGCACGCCCGCGTCAACGGCCAGGTCGTGCCGCTCACAGCCGAACTGCTGGAGGAAATCCGCGCCACCACCGGCAGCCTCAATGCCGAAGGCCTGCGCGTGGTCGGTGTGGCCGCCAAGGACCTGCCGCCGACCAAGGAGACCTATAGCCTGGCCGACGAATCGGAGCTGGTGCTGATCGGTTACATCGCCTTCCTGGATCCGCCCAAGGAATCGACCGCTCCGGCCCTGGCGGCCCTGCGCGCCCATGGCGTGAAGGTCAAGATCCTCACCGGCGACAATGAACTGGTGACCGCCAAGATCTGCCGCGAGGTGGGCCTGGAGGTCAAGGGCATGCTGCTGGGTTCGTATGTGGAAAAGATGAGCGATGCCGAGCTCTCCAAGGCGGTGGAGACGGTGACGGTCTTCGCCAAGCTCTCGCCGGCCCACAAGGAACGCATCGTGCGCGTGCTGCATGATCGTGGCCACGTGGTCGGCTTCATGGGCGACGGCATCAACGATGCCCCGGCCCTGCGCGCGGCCGACATCGGCATCTCGGTCGATACTGCCGTCGATATCGCCAAGGAAGCCGCCGACCTGATCCTGCTGGAGAAGAGCCTGATGGTATTGGAAGAAGGCGTGCTGGAAGGCCGCAAGACCTTCGCCAACATGCTCAAGTACATCAAGATGACCGCCAGCTCCAACTTCGGCAATGTCTTCTCGGTCTTGATCGCCAGTGCCTTCCTGCCCTTCCTGCCGATGCTGCCCTTGCATCTGCTGGTGCAGAACCTGCTCTACGACGTGTCGCAGATCTCCATCCCCTTCGACAACGTCGACCAGGAATTCCTGGAAAAACCGCAGCGCTGGGATGCCGCCGATATCGGCCGCTTCATGGTCTTCTTCGGCCCGATCAGCTCGATTTTCGACGTCACCACCTTTGCGCTGATGTGGTATGTCTTCGGCGCCAGCTCGCCGGAGCACCAGACCCTGTTCCAGTCCGGCTGGTTCATCGAAGGCCTGCTGTCGCAGACGCTGATCGTGCACATGATCCGCACGCGCCGCATCCCCTTCTTCCAGAGCCGTGCTTCCTGGCCGCTGATGGGCATGACGCTGGTGATCATGGCCATCGGCATCGCCATCCCGATGTCGCCGCTGGCCTACTACTTCAAGCTGGAGGCGCTGCCGCTGTCCTACTTCCCCTGGCTGGTGGGGATCCTGGTGGCCTATGCGGTGCTGATCCAGGGCATGAAGGGGTGGTATTCGAAGCGTTATGGGTGGCAGTAAAAGCGCTGCGTTCCTGACATCCGCGCTGCCAACAGCAATGCCGTTCAGCTCATGCTGAACGGTTTTTTTTTCGAGCGCCAATGGAGCCGTTCGGACTGAGTAGCCGCTTGGCGGCGTATCGAAGACGGCGCGCCTTCGATACGGTCCTGGCGGACCTGCTCAGTCCGAACGGTTGGCTGGATGGAGGGCAGGAAGATCGTCTAGCGCCGTGGCAGGCGCACCGTCACCATGGTCTGCAATACATCGTCGGAACTCATGTCGATGACCCCGCCATGGGCCTTCACGATCTGCTGGGCGATGTACAGCCCCAGCCCCAGCCCTTCCTTGCGGCCCGACTCGCGCTCGCCACCACGGAAGGGATCGAAGATGACCGGCAGCAGCTCGGCGGGAATCACCCCACGATTGGCGATCACCATCACCACCTCATGTTCGCTGCGACCGTCGATTCCGATGCAGACCGGATGCCCCGGCACGCCGTGCTGCAAGGCATTGCCCAGCAGGTTGGCGGCCACCTGGGCCAGGCGGTCGCCATCCCAGAAACCGTGATCGTCACCCTCGATGCGGCGCTCGACGATGCTGCCCGGGTAGGTGGCCTGGTATTCCTGCACCACCCGCTCGGTGATCTCGCCCAGGCAGGCGCTCTCGCGCGCCAGCGGGATACCGCCGGCCAGGCGCGCGCGGGCCAGGTCCAGCATGTTCTCGATCAGCTTGGCCATGCGCTTGCCACCGTTGAGGATCTGCTGCGTGGCCTTCTGCGCCACCTCCTCCTTGTAACTGCGCTGCAGCAGCGTGGCCGCCATCATCACCGCACTGAGCGGATTGCGTAGGTCGTGACCGAGGATGGCCACGAACATCTCGTTCAAGCGCAGGGTCTCGGTGCGCTCGCGCAGCTCCAGCGCCAGCTGCTGCTTCTGGCGATACAACTGCAGGAACACCTCGGCCTTGTTGCGCAGGATATGCGGCTCGATGGGCTTGTAGAGGAAGTCCACCGCGCCGCTTTCATAGCCCTTGAACATGCGGCGCTCGTCACGCACGCCAGCGGTGACGAAGATCAGCGGCACATTGCGCGTGCGTTCGCTTCCACGGATCAGCTCGGCCAGCTCGAAACCGTCCATGTCGGGCATCTGTACGTCGAGGAAGGCCAGCGCCACCTCATGCACCAGCAGCAGTTCCAGCGCTTCCAGTCCGGAGCGCGCCAGCAGCAGCTCGACATCGTCACGCTGCAGCAGCGCCGACAAGGCCAGCAAGTTTTCTTCGAGATCGTCCACCAGCAGGAATTTCACCCGCGGCAGGTCCCTGTATTGATGTGCTTGTGCTATCACCCGCATTCCTTTTCTCGCTCTTGCCCGGCTCCTCGCACACCCAGGGTGCGCAGCAGATCGGCGATCTGCGGGAGCGTGAGCACATAATCGATCTTCCCCCGTGCCAATGCCTGTTCCGGCATGTACGGCACCTGTGCCTGTTGCGGGTCCTGCACTACCGTCACGCCACCGGCGCGGCCTATGGCCTGCAAACCTGCGGCGCCGTCCTGGTTGCCGCCGGTCAGGACGATGCCCATCAGCCGTGGCCCGTAGACGTCGGCCGCCGACTCGAACAGCACATCGATGGCCGGCCGCGAGAAGTTGACCGGCTCATCGTTGGACATCGCCAGCAACGGTCCTTCCGGCGCGCTATCGACCAGCAGATGATAGTCCGGCGGCGCGAAATGGATCACACCGGCCTCGACGGGCTCCTTGTCCTGCGCCTCGCGCACCGGCTGCACACAGCGGTGGGCAAAGATGGAGACCAGCAGGCTGGGCCGTTCGCGCGGCAGATGCAGTACCACCAGGGTGGCCACATCGGCGCCGGCGCGCAGGGCCGGCAGGATCTCCGACAAGGCATCCACCCCGCCGGCCGAGGCGCCGATGACGATGGCCTCGATGGCGTCCAGGCGGCGGCTGTCGGCCCAGGCCGGAGGCTGGATCAGCGTGCTCACAGATCCCCCTTCTTCTGGAAGATGCGCTCTTCCCGCACGATCTCGTCGAAGGCGCTGGCATGCGAGGAAAAGCGCAGCGACTCCTTCGAGCCCAGTCCCAGGAAGCCCTTGCGCACCAGCGATTCGCGGAACAGGCCCAGGGCACGTTCCTGCAATTGCCGGTTGAAATAGATCAGCACATTGCGACAGGACACCAGGTGCATCTCGGCAAAGACGCTGTCAGTGGCCAGGCTGTGGTCGGAAAAAACCACATTGCGACGCAGGGACTTGTCGAACACCGCCGCACCATAGGCGGCCGTATAGTAATCCGAAAGCGAGGTCCTTGCGCCCGATTTCTGGTGATTGCTGGTAAATCCGGCGATGCGGTCCAGCGCATAGACGCCGGCCTCGGCCTTCTTCAGGGCGCTCTGGTTGATGTCCGTGGCATAGATCAGGCTGCGGTCGAGCAAGCCTTCCTCGCGCAGCAGGATGGCCAGCGAATAGACTTCCTCACCGCTGCTGCAGCCGGCCACCCAGATCTTCAGCGAGGGATAGGTGCGCAGCAAGGGCAGCACCTGCTGGCGCAGCGCCAGGAAATAACCGGGGTCGCGAAACATCTCGCTGACCTGCACCGTCAGATATTCCATCAGGGCCGGGAACACCGCCGGATCGTGCAATACCTTGTCCTGCAGCTGCGACAGCGTGGCGCAATCGAAGCGCCCCATGGCCGTCACCAGCCGGCGCTTGAGCGAGGCGCCGGCGTAGCCACGGAAATCGCAGTGGTACTTGAGATAGATGGCGTCGAGCAGCAACTGCATCTCGATATCGAAATGCCGGTAGCCCGCAGCCTGGTTCATTTCGGCATCCATACGCGTACCAGCGAGAGCAGCTTTTCCACATCCAGGGGCTTGGCGATGTAGTCGTTGGCACCGGCGGCCAGGCATTTCTCCTGGTCATCCTTCATGGCCTTGGCGGTCAGGGCAATGATGGGCAGGCGCTTCCAGTGGGCATCCTTGCGGATCTCGCGCATGGCGGTCAGGCCATCCATCTCGGGCATCATGATATCCATGAGCACCAGGTCGATGGGCGCGCCGGCCTGGCCCTGGTCCCGGCTGCGTTGCAGCGCATCGAGTGCCTCGCGGCCGTTGCGGGCAATGTCGACCTGCATGCCCTTGGGTTCCAGCACCGAGGACAGGGCGAAGATATTGCGCACGTCATCCTCCACCACCAGGACGCGGCGGCCCTCGAAGACGGTCTCGCGGTCGCGCGCCACCTTCAGCAGGCGCTGGCTCTCCGGCGGCAGCGCGGTTTCCACCTGGTGCAGGAACAGTGTCACTTCGTCCAGCAGGCGCTCGGGCGAGCGTGCATCCTTGATGATGATGGAACGCGAGAAGCGGCGCAGGTTCTGCTCTTCCTCGGAGGACAGGGAACGACCGGTATAGACGATCACCGGCGGAAAGGCCACATGCTCCTGCTCGGCCATCTTTTCCAGCAACTGGTAGCCGGACAGGTCGGGCAGGTTCAGGTCCATCACCATGCAGTCGAAGGTGGTCTCGCGCAGGCGCGCCAGGGCTTCGGTGGCGGTGCGCACGCCGACCAGGTTGATGTTCTCACCGGCCAGCAACTGGCGGATGCTGTCGAGCTGGCGGGCATCGTCTTCCACCACCAGCACATGGCGCAGGTCTTGCAGGAACTTGGCTTCGAGCTTGCGGATGGCGCCCACCAGTTCTTCGCGCTGCACCGGTTTCAAGGCGTAGCCGACCGCGCCGCGTTCCATGGCTTCGTGGGCATAGTCGGCCACCGACACCACATGCACGGGAATATGGCGGGTCCTGGAATTGCGCTTGATCTGATCCAGTACGCCCAGGCCGGAGAAGTCGGGCAGGTTCATGTCCAGCAGGATGGCACTGGGACGGTACAGCTCGGCGGCGGCCACGCCCTCGTTGGCCGAATGGGTGATCACGCACTGGAAACCCATCTCGCGGGCCAGGTCGCGCAGGATCAGGGCAAAGGCGGCGTCATCCTCGATCACCAGGATCACGCGCGCGCCGGCTTCGATGCGATGACGGTCGTCATCGATGGCGATCTCCTGCAACCGGGTCGGCGTGGCTGGCAACGCTGCTGCCGAGGCGGGGTTGATGCGGATGTCGGGCGCGGTGGCCACCCGGGCCGCCTGCAGCGCCGAGGCCGAGGCCAGCTCGGCCGCCGATGGCGGCGCCGGACGCGCGAGCGCCTGCTCGCTGCGATAGACCTGTGGCAGCGAGAGCGTGAAGATGCTGCCCTCACCCGGGCGGCTCTGCACCTGGATGTCGCCGCCCAGCAGGTGCGCCAGATCGCGCGAGATCGACAGGCCCAGGCCGGTGCCACCGTACTTGCGATGGGTACTGCCGTCGGCCTGGCGGAAGGCTTCGAAGATGAACTGGTGCTGGTCCTGGCCGATGCCGATACCGGTGTCGCGCACGGCAAAGGCGATGCGCTGGTTGGCGTCGGCATAGATGCGCAGGCTGACCTCGCCCTTCTCGGTGAACTTGATGGCGTTGGACAGCAGGTTCTTGAGAATCTGGCCCAGGCGCTGCATGTCCGTTTCCATGCGCGCCGGCACGCCCGGCTCGATAGCCACCTTAAAGCCCAGCCCCTTCTGCTGGGCCGTCACCGCGAAGCTGGCGTTGAGCTCCTCGGCCAGCTTGGCCAGCACGAAGGATTCGGGGACGATGTCGAGCTTGCCGGCCTCCATCTTGGACAGGTCCAGGATGTCATTGATCAGCGCCAGCAAGTCGCGACCGGCCGAGGAAATGGTCTGGGCAAAGCGTACCTGCTCGTCGGTGAGATTGCCGTGCTTGTTGTCGGCCAGCAGCTTGGCCAGGATCAGCGTGGAGTTCAGGGGGGTGCGCAACTCATGGCTCATGTTGGCCAGGAACTCGCTCTTGTACTGGTTGGCGCGCTCCAGTTCGGTGGCCTTTTCCACCAGTACCACCTGGGTCTTGGCCAGGTCATCCTTCTGCACTTCGAGCAACTGGGTCTGTTCTTCCAGCTGGGCGTTGGTTTCTTCCAGTTCGGCTTGCTGGGTTTCCAGGCGCAGCTGGGAGGCCTTCAAGGCCTGGCCCTGCTCCTCCAGTTCTTCGTTGTTGACACGCAGCTCTTCCTGCTGGGCCTGTAATTCCTCGGACTGGCGCTGGGTTTCTTCCAGCAGTTCTTCCAGGCGCGTGCGGTCCTTGGAGGAACGCACAGCGACGGCCACCTGGTCCGACAGGCGCACCAGCAATTCCTCTTCCTCGGGCCGTACAGGACGCAGGAAGCCCAGTTCGAAGACCGCCTGCACCACGCCCTCGCTGGCGGCCGGCACGATCAGCAGTTCGCTGGGCTGGCGCCGCCCCACGGCCGAGGACACGGCCAGGTAGTCGGCCGGGACATCCTTGACATGCATGGCGCGGTTGAGCTTGGCTGCCTGGCCCAGCAAACCCTGTCCATGCTGCAGCGTGGCCGGGCTGGCCTGGTCGTCGATGGCATAGGCGGCGAAACGCTGGAAGGCACCGGCCTCGGTACGCAGGTAGATCGCCCCGATCTGGGCATTGAGATAGCCGGTCAGGAAGGCCAGGGTATTGTCGCCCAGCACATCCAGCCGCTGTTCGCCCTGCAGCCGTTCGGCCAGTCCCATCTGGCCGGCGCGGATCCAGGCTTGCTTCTCGCGCAGGCGATAGTCGCGCGAGGTGGTGGCGGCGGCCGCCACGATGAGCACCAGCAGCAGCGCCGAGCCGCCCCAGGAGACGGCGGTGGAAAATGTGACCGCATCCTGCCAGTCGGCCTGGCGCGCACTGAGCAGGTCGCGCTCCTGCGCTTCCATCTGGGCCGCCACCGTGCGCACCCGGTCCATGGCCATCTTGCCGCGATCGGATTGCACCAGCGCCAGCGCGCCGGCGCTGTCGCCGGCCCGGCGCAGGGCGATGGTCTGGGCCAGCTCATCCATCTTCTCGCCACTGAGCCCCTCGATCTGCGACAGGCGCCGCAACTGCTCCGGGCTATCGCTCACCAGCGCGCGCAGCTTGCCGAGCTCGCCGGGCAGCGAGGCCTTGGCCTGGTTATACGGGCCCAGGTAGCTTTCGAGCCCGGTCAGCAGGAAGCCGCGCTGACTGGTCTCGGCATCCTTGAGGGTGGACAGCAGCACCTGCAGCTGCTCGCGCACCTCGATGGTATGGGAGACGGCGCTGGCGGTCTCGCCCCGGGTCACCGAGGCCTGGTAGGTAAAGAGCGAGATCAGGATCACGGCCATTATCGCCACGGAGAACCCGATCAGGGGTCCCGGTGGCAGTGGCGGACCGGAAAAGGCCCCTTTGCCCTGGCGCTTAAAGATGGCAATACGTTCTTCTGCTTGGCTGGAATGAACCGGCACGACGCGCTCCCTGTTTGTTCGTATCGTTGGTCGAGCTGCGAGGGATCTACGCCCCTCCTCCCCTGTTTCATTGCTGCCGGGTAAAGCCGCTCATTATACGGTTGGCCCCGGATGTGCGCAGGCCGCTGGCTTGGCGGCCCGGCTGCCTGAACCTCGCTAGGACAGGTACGCCACGGTTCGGTTCAATTCCCCACCAGGCCAGCGGCGATATTGATGGACAGGCCGATGATGGCGGCATTGAAGAGGAAGCAGATCAGCGAATGCGCCAGCACGGCGCGGCGCAGCGGCCGTGTAGCCACGCCCACGTCCGAGGTCTGCACGGCCACGCTGATGGTCATCGAGAAGTAGAGGAAGTCCCAATAGTCGGGCTGCGCCTGGCCATCGGCAAAGCGCAGCGGCAAGGCTTGCGGATCATCGTCGTCGGCGTAGAACAGGCGCGCATAGTGCAGCGTGAAGATGGTGCCGATCAGTAGCCACGAGCCAAACACGGTGGAGGCGGTGAAACCATAGCGCAGCAGCCTGCCGCTTTCATCATGATGGCTGGCGCCGGCCAACTCCAGCAGGATGGCCAGGAGGCTGGCCACGGCGGCCACGCAGACCATCACCAAGACCACCCGGGCGCTTTCGTCCTCGGTCTCGGCCAGGCGCCTGACCGCGTCCTGGTCGGCCCTGAGCATCATCACCCACAGCGTCACCAGATAGGTC
The DNA here is from genome assembly GCF_016429215.1 of Herbaspirillum sp. ASV7. Classification (GTDB taxonomy): domain Bacteria; phylum Pseudomonadota; class Gammaproteobacteria; order Burkholderiales; family Burkholderiaceae_D; genus Herbaspirillum. The sequence goes on from NZ_JAELUH010000080.1 coordinate 19,575, forward strand.
CAGACACCGGCATTCCAGCCGATCAGGCAGCGCCCGGTGAGCGTGGAAGCCGGCAGCAGGATGGCGGCGACGGCGCCCACGGCAATGCCGATCAACAAACGGGGATGGACCTGGACGATCTGGCGGGCGACGGACATGGTGTTCTTGTAGTTGAGGGCCGGCGGCAAGCATCCGGCCTGGTGGCGACGGCCACGACATTAGCACGACCGGGCCCTCTCCTGCCACCCGCTTGCCATGCAGTCCCTCACCTCGGCCGGAATTGCTGCGCCGGCAGTAGCGGTATCAGAACTCATGCTCCTTCAGGGCCCGGGCGGCACGCTCACGGGCGCTGGCCAGGGCTTCTTCCTCGGTGGGATAGAGGCCCACGGGAATATAGGTTTCGGCAATCTCGGGTTCGCGCGCCAGGCGCACGAAGACCTGCGCCTCGAAGGCATGGTCGGGTTTCTCGACCGCATCGTAGCGGGCGATGTGGGTGCCGTTCTGCAAGACCCTGTCGGTCATGTTGCCTCCTGTGTCGGTCACGATGAGCCGGTTGGACACGGGATAGGGCCCGAGGTTCGGTACGCCCGCAGGGCCGTAAGCTCTGCCGTGACGACTGCGTGCGGCTCAGGCCGCCAGCGGGAAGCGTACCGTGAAGACCGTGCCCTGCTCCTGCTGCTTGCAGTCCAGGCTGATGACGCCACCGTGGTCATGGGCGATCTCGCGCACGATGGCCAGACCCAGGCCGCTGCCGGCCACCTTGTCGTTGGCGCGATAGAAGCGGTCGAAGATCTGCTCGCGGTGTTCGAGCGCGATGCCGGGGCCGGAATCTTCCACCGACAAGACGGTGGCGCCATCCTGCTCCAGGCAGCGCACCGTCACCGTGCTGTTGGGAGGCGAATAGCGCACTGCATTGTCGATCAGGTTGTCGATCAGGTCGCGCAGCAGGAAGCGGTCACCGCGCATGCGCGCCGGTCGCAGGTCGAAGCCGAGGTCGATCTGTTTCTTGTCGGCCTCCTCGATGAAGTGCTGCACCGATTCTTCCACCAGCTTGTCCAGCAACAGGGCTTCGAGCTTGCGGCTTTCGAACAGGCCCGGTTCCGAACGCGCCAGCGCCAGCAGTTGGCGGCTCTGGCGGATCATGCGTTCCACCGAGGAATTCATCATCTCCAGCGAGCGCGCCGTATCGGGCTGCTCCTGATGCTTGTCGTGCAGCAGTTCGAGCTGCAGCTTCAGGCCCGTCAGGGGCGTGCGCAACTGGTGGGCCACGTCGGCCATGAAATTCTGCTGCGCCTGTTCGCCCTTGCTGATGCGGGCCATCAGCTCGTTCATCGCGCCGATCAGCGGTTGCAATTCCACCGGCGAGCCGGTGCCGTCGATGGCGCCCAGCTTGCCATGGCCGCGCTGTTCCAGGTTGCGCTGCAGGCTCTTCAGGGGTTGCAAGCCGCGCCGTACGGCGACCAGCACGGCACTGATGGAAATGAAGGTCAGTACGCCATCCAGCGCCAGGAAGGTCAAGAGAATGGTGTAGTGGGCGCGGTTGCGCTTGCGCACCGTTTCGGCCACGGCCACCGAGATGATGCCGTTCTTGACCCGCACCTGCAGGGCCGCGATACGCACCGGCTCGCCACGCATGGTGGCGTCGTAGTTGATGGGGCGGTCGAACAGGTCGCTCTCGGGCAAGGGTGGAAAGCCCTTGTCACCCACCACGATCTCGCCGCGGGTATTGCGCACGGCAAAGAAGGTGGTGTCGGTGTGATTGCTGCGCAGGATTTCCTCGGCCTGCTTGGTCAGCTCGGCCGTGGTCCTTTCCTGACGATGACGCACCTGGGCGTACAGGCCCCAGGTGGAATCCATCAGGTTCTGGTCGAAGGCGTGCTGGGCCGGCAGCCAGGCTAGCCAATAGGTCAGGCCGGCGCCCACCAGGTTGACCAGCAGCAGCGGCGCGATGAGCCACTTGAGCAGGTCACGCCGGATGCTGGGATGGAGGACGGCCGTGCGCACCGGGGAAAGGTCAGTTCTCGCTCTTCTCGAGCATGTAGCCGAAGCCACGGATGGTACGGATGACCACGCCGGAATCGGCGATCTTCAGGCGGATGCGCGAGACATAGACTTCCACCGCATTGATGGTGAAGTCCTCGCCCCAGGGCAGTACCGCATCGATGATCTGCTGTTTGGAGACCACGCGGGAGGCGTGCTGCATCAGGTATTCGAGCACCGTCCATTCGCGCAGCGACAGCTCGATCTTGCGGCCATCGATGTCGGCGCGCTTGGTGGCGTTGTCCAGTGACAGGCCACCGACCGAGAGTTGCGCCGGTTGCGGCGCGCTGCGCCGGATCAGCGCCTTGATGCGCGCCACCAGCTCGGGCGTGGCGAAGGGCTTGACCAGGTAGTCGTCAGCGCCCAGCTCCAGGCCGTGCACGCGGTCGGGAATGGTATCGCGCGCGGTCAGCAGCAGCACCGGCGTGTTGTTGCCCGCCGCGCGCATGCGCCGCAAGACCTCGAAACCGTCGATGCCGGGCAGGCCGATGTCGAGCACCAGCACGGCCGCATTGAAGCGCTGCGACAGCGCGTCGTTGCCGTTGTTGACGGTATGCACGGTGAAACCGTGCGAATTGAGCACGCGCGACAGACCGTCGGTCAGTACCGGATCGTCTTCGACCAGCAGAACGTTCATAGGGACTTCAGAAGAGAAAACAGCGCAAAACATCTGCGGAACCGGTGCATCGTATTGCAGCCCCGGCAATGCTGCAAATCGGGCATTACCCTAGACCTGGCCCTGGGTGCGGGGAGTGTTACATTTTTGTCACACTCAGTGAAGCGTCAGCATTTTGACAGCAAATTGTCAGCTCTCTACCTTAGCCTTGCGCTTCATGCGAATGAGAATCCAACTCATTAGCATGCAACAACATCCCGACCAGCCAGCCAGACGACCTCTTCTCTTCGACGGGGGACGCAGTAGCCAGCCATTGGGGTCGATCCCGTGCAAGTGGGTTCGATTTCTCGACTGACCACTCCACCTCCATACCGATAAGAAAATGAACCGTCTTTCGCCAATCGCCGCCGCGCTGGTAGCCACCTTTGCCGCGCCGCTGCCGCTGTATGCCCAGCAAGCCCCTGCCGCCCCTGCCGCCTCCCCTTCCGCCACCGACAGCCAGCTGGCACCGGTGACCGTGGAAGGCCGCCGCGATGATTTCGCCACCACCGGTACGGCGATCACCAAGCTGCCGGCCGACCTGCACGACGTGCCGCAATCGGTGACCGTGGTCAACAAGGCGCAGATGCAATCGCAGGGTGTGAGCTCGCTGGCCGATGCGCTGCGCAATGTGTCCGGCATCACGCTGGGCGGCGCCGAAGGCGGCCAGATCGGCAACAACATCAACTTGAACGGCTTCTCGGCGCGTACCGACATCTACCTGGACGGCTTCCGCGATC
>NZ_JAELUH010000081.1 GCF_016429215.1 Herbaspirillum sp. ASV7
AGGTGAGGTTGTCCAGCGCCAGCGAGAGCAGCTCGACATTGCGTGAAATCGAACGCTGTGCGATGCGTGCCACGTTGAGCGCATTGTCGGTGGCGACCCGCTCCACTTGCGCGTAGCTTTGATAGAGGACACTGGAAGTGACGATCACCGACATGAGTGCCAGTGATCCTATGGTCAGCGTGAGGTTGCGTTTGAGGCGTTTGATCTCGTTCTCCTCGTCCAGGTTGGCACTTGCCGGAACGAAGAAATATCGCACCGCCCTTGATGAGTGGCAACGAAAAGGCAACGCCTCAAAAGCTTATGTCATCAGGCCATAAATCGCGGCCGAGGATTCGCCCCACAGGGCTTCCTGGTCGGCCGCCGACAGGCGCCTGGCCGACCATTCACTGACCACCGCCACCACCCGTGAATAAGAGGCGGCCAGCAGGCACACCGGCCAGTCGGAGCCGAACATGAGACGTTGCGGGCCGAACAGGTCCAGCGCCGTATCCAGGCACTGCACGATGTGGTCGAAGTCGCGCATGGACAAGCCGCGCAGCCAGTCAGCCTCGGTCAGCAGGCCCGAGATCTTGCAGGCCACGTGGGGCATGGCGGTCAGCTCGCGCAACTCCTGGCGCCAGCGTTCGAAGGCGGCACGGCCCTTGCGGAATTCCTTCAGGGGCGGCTTGCCCAGGTGATTGAGCACCAGCCAGTGCTGGTCATGCTGCCTGCAGAACTCGCGCAATGCCGGACGCTGCTGCTCATGGGCCAGCACATCCACCACATAGCCGCGTGCCTGCAGCCAGCGCATGCCCTGTGCGAACTGCGCTTGCGAGGATGCGGTCTCGGGTGCATCGTCGTCCTGTATCTGGTGGCGCAGGCCAAGGAACTTGGCGCGGCCCCAGCGTTCCATCTGCTCGGCCAGAGCCGGCTGGGCGATGTCTTCCCAGCCGATGATGCCGGCGATGCGCTTGTCGCGCCGCGCCATCTCCAGCAGGAAGGCGGTCTCGTCCCGGCCGGGACAGGCTTGCACCGTGATCGAGGCATGCAGCCCCTGCGCCTCCAGCAAGGGCTGGAACTGGTAGGGCAGGCGGTCCTGCGCCAGCAGGTCCATGCCGGTACCGATCCAGGGATAGTCCTCCGAGCGGTAACGCCAGAAATGCTGATGCGCGTCGATGCGCATCGGCTTCCTGGGTTTGGTCGGGGGCGCTATCGGCGGGGCTGCCGGCAGTCGCGCTTCACGGTGCAGGGTCAGCATGTCAGTGGTTGTGCCGGGGCATGTTTTGCGCCACGCCCTGGTACTTCAAGGCCAGTTCCATGCAGGCGCCGGTTTCCAGCTGGCCCACCGTGCTGCGGTAGATTTCCTGCCATGGCGTCTGGCTGGGCGGCACCGGTGGGATGCCTGCGCTCTTGCGACGTGCCAGTTCCTCTTCGCTGATGAGCATGTTGCATTCACCGGTATTGAGGTCGATGCGCACGCGGTCGCCATCGCGCAGCCAGGCCAGGCCACCACCGACCGCGCTCTCGGGCGAGGCGTTGAGGATGGAGGGGCTGTCGGAGGTGCCCGACTGGCGGCCATCGCCCAGGGTCGGCAGGGTGGATACGCCGCGCTTGATGAGCGCATCGGGCGGTTGCATGTTGACCACCTCGGCCGAACCCGGCCAGCCCACCGGACCGGCACCACGGATGGCCAGCAGGGTGTTGTCGTCGATGTTGAGCGCGGGGTCGTTGATGCGGGCGTGGTAGTCGTCCGAACCATCGAAGACCACGGCGCGGCATTCGAAGATGTTTTCCTGGCCGGGCGTGCTGAGGTAGCGCTGGCGGAAGGTCTCGGAGATGACGCTGGTCTTCATGATGGCGAAGTCGAACAGGTTGCCCTTCAAGACCAGGAAACCGGCCCGTTCGCGCAGCGGCGCGCTGAAGGGGTAGATCACTTCGCGGTCGTTCGACTGGCGGCCCTGCAGGTTCTCGGCCATGCTCTTGCCGGTGGCGGTGATGCGCTCGGCGCGCAGCTTGCCGGCCTGCTGCAGCTCCCACATGATGGCCGGCACCCCGCCGGCGCGGTGGAAGCGCTCGCCCAGGTACTTGCCGGCCGGCTGCATGTTCAGCAGCAGTGGTACGTCGTAGCCGAACTTCATCCAGTCTTCCGATTGCAGCTCCACGCCGGCATGGCGCGCCATGGCCATGATGTGCGGCTGGGCGTTGGTGGAGCCACCGATGGCGGCATTGACGACGATGGCGTCGAGGAAGGCTTCGCGCGTCAGGATGGCCGAGGGACGCAGGTCTTCGTAGGCCATGCCGACGATGCGGCGCCCGGTCTCGTAGGCCATCTGGCCGCGCTCGCGATAGGGCGCGGGAATGGCCGAGCAGCCCGTCAGCGACATGCCCAGCGCCTCGGCCATGGCGTTCATGGTGGAGGCCGTGCCCATGGTGTTGCAGTGGCCCGAGGAGGGCGCCGAAGCGGCAGCGATCTCCAGGAATTTCTCATTGTCGATGGCGCCGGCCGAGAGTTGCTTGCGGCCCTTCCAGATGGCTGCGCCCGAGCCCACCAGTTCGCCATCGAGCCAGCCGTCCAGCATCGGTCCGCCAGAGAGCACGATGGCCGGGATGTCCACTGTGGCCGCAGCCATGATCTGCGAAGGGGTGGTCTTGTCGCAGCCGGTGGTCAGCACCACCGCATCGATGGGGTAGCCGTGCAGGATTTCCACCAGGCCCAGGTAGGCCAGGTTGCGGTCGATGGCGGCGGTGGGGCGGCGGCAGTTCTCGAACACCGGATGCAGCGGGAACTCCATGGGAATGCCGCCGGCATCGCGGATGCCATCGCGCACCCGCTTGGCCAGTTCCAGGTGGATGCGGTTGCACGGGCTGATGTCGCTGCCGCTCTGGGCGATGCCGATGATGGGACGGCCCGAACGCAGTTCCTCGGCGGTGATGCCGTAGTTCATGAAGCGCTCCAGGTAGAGCGCGGTCATGTCGATGTGGTCGGGATTGTCGAACCAGTCCTGGGAGCGGAAGCGACGGGGTGCGGCGGATGGCTTGTTCATGGATTCCTCTTGGCCCGTGGGCGATTGGATGGATTACGCGCCCAGCCAGCCCGCATCGACGTAGTATTCGCGGCCGGTACACTTGGCTGCGCTGTCGGAGGACAGGAACAGCGCCAGTGCAGCGACATCATGCGGATCGACGCGGGTGGGCAGGCATTGCGCAGCCAGGATTTTCGCCTCTTCTTCGGGGGTGTGCCACAACAGTGTCTGACGCGGGGTGCGGATGGCGCCGGGGATGATGGCGTTCACGCGCACACCCTCGCGGCCGAAATCGCGGGCCATGCCATGGGTCATGCCTTCGATGCCGGCCTTGGCCGTCATGTACAGCGTCAGGTCGGGCAGGCCCAGGTGCCAGGAGATCGAACCGAAATTGAGGACCACGCCGGCTTGTTGCGCACGCATGCCCGGCAGCACCGCCTGGGCGCAGAAGAACTGGTGGCGCAGGTTGACGGCGATGCGCTCGTCCCAATAGGCCGGGCTGACGTCTTCGGTCTTGTGGCGGTCGTCATTGGCGGCGTTGTTGATGAGAATATCCACCGTGCCGGCGGCGGCGATGATCTCGGCAAAGGTGGCACGCAGCGCGTCCAGGTCCATCAGGTTGCAGCGGAAGAAGCGTGGTGCCACCGGTGCCTGCTGCAGCGAGGCCACCAGCGCCTCGGACGGTTCGGTGGCGATGTCCAGGAAGAACACCTGCGCACCCTGCGCGGCGAAGGCTTCCACTAGGGCAGCGCCAATGCCGCTGCCACCGCCAGTGATGACGACCCGCTTGCCGGCGAGACTGCGGTAGATGGCGTGTTCGAAGGTTGGGGCGGTAGCTGCGGTCATGCTTGATAACTCCAGGAGGTAGGACGGGCCACCGATGCGGCGCGTAAAAAATTTTGTCTGATTTGGTCTGAATATCCGAAAAGCTGCATGGCTCCATCTCTTCCCGTTCGGACTGAGTAGGCCCGCGAGGGCCGTATCGAAGGCGCTGAGATCGCTGCGCTCCTTCGTCAAACCGGGGAGCGCCTTCGATACGCGGCTGCGCCGCTACTCAGTCCGAACGGTAGTTGGTGCTACCGAATTTCGTTAGTCAACGGCTCGAACGGGTACTCACATCGACCCACACGGCCAGCACCAGGATGCTGCCCTTGACGATCATCTGCCAGTAGGTGCCCACGTCCAGCATGGACATGCCGTTGTCGAGGCTGGCCATCACCAGCGCGCCGATCAGGGCGCCATAGATGGTGCCGGAGCCGCCGCGCATGGAGGTGCCGCCGATGAAGCAGGCGGCGATCGCGTCGAGCTCGCCCATGTTGCCCGCCGAGGGCGATCCGGCCGCCAGGCGTGCGGTATTGATCAGCCCGCCCAGCGCGCACATCAGTCCCATGATGCCGAACACCCACAGCTTGACGGCCTGCACGTTCACGCCCGACAGGCGGGTCGCTTCCATGTTGCTGCCCACCGAATAGATGCGACGGCCGAACACGGTCTGCGTGCTGACATAGCTGAACAGGCCCAGCAGCGCCAGCAACAGCAGCACCGGTACGGGAATGCCGTCGTAGCTGTTGAGCGTGCGCACGAAGGCCAGCAATACCGCGCCGATGACCACCAGCTTCAGGCCGTCACGCCACAGCGGGGCCAGCGGCAGGCCGTGGCGGTTGCGGTTGACGCGGCTCATCCAGGTCAGCGCCAGCGCCAGCACGAACAGCGCCACACCCAGCGCCACGCCAATCTGCGGCGGGAGATAGCCCTGGCCGAGATAGACCATGTTGTCCGACACCGGCGCGATGGTCAGCCCGCCGGTAATGCCCAGCAGGATGCCGCGGAAGGCCAGCATGCCGCCCAGGCCGACGATGAAGGAGGGGATGCCCAGGTAGGCGGTCAGGTAGCCGTTGAGCAGGCCCATGACCAGGCCGAAGCCCATGGCCAGTACCAGGTTCAGCGCCAGCGGCAGGTGATAGGTGACATCCAGGATGGCGGCCACGCCGCCCAGCAGGCCCAGCAGCGAACCCACCGACAGGTCGATCTCGCCGGCGATGATGACCAGCACCATGCCACAGGCCAGGATGCCGGTCACCGACATCTGGCGCAGCAGGTTGGAGAGATTGCGCGGGGTGACGAAGCCGCCATCGGTCATGAAGCTGAAGAAGCCCCAGATGATGGCGATGGCGATCAGCAGGGCGATGATCTTGTCGCGCCCGAAGATGAGCTTGAGTTGCGCGATGTTGGCGGAATTGCTTGCAGTCATACCTGATTCACTTTCTAAGTTGTTTCATCCCGCCGTCGCGCGCTGGGGCGCGGGCGAAGCAGACTGGTTGATGGCGGCGGCCAGCACGGTTTCCTGGCTCAGGTCCTGGTTGACGAAGTCGCCGCGCAGCTTGCCCTCACCGATGACCAGCACACGGTCCGACACGCCCAGCACCTCGGCCAGTTCGGAAGAAACCATGATGATGGCCAGGCCCTCCTTGGCCAGCTCCGAGATGAGCCGGTAGATCTCGGCCTTGGCGCCCACGTCGACGCCGCGCGTGGGTTCGTCCAGGATCAGGACCTTGGGTCGGGCCAGCAGCATCTTGGCCAGCACCGCTTTCTGCTGGTTGCCGCCCGACAGGCCCGTGATGGGCAGGAAGGGGCTGGCGGTCTTCACGCGCAGGCGGCCGATCTCGTCCTGGATGGTCTTCAGTTCAGCGCTGCCGTCGATGCGGCTGCCGCGCGAGAAGCGGCCCAGTACCGTCAGCGTGATGTTCTGGCCCACGTCCAGGTCCGGTACGATGCCGTGGTGCTTGCGGTCCTCGGGCACCATGCACAGGCCCTGGCGGATCGATTTGAGGGGCGTGCCGGTATCGGCCAGCTTGCCTTCCAGCCAGACCTGGCCTTCGTAGCGCCCGCGATAGGCGCCGAACAGCGCCGATACCAGCTCGGTGCGGCCGGCGCCGACCAGTCCGGCGATGCCCAGGATCTCGCCGCGTCGCACCGAGAAGGAGACATCGTCGACCCGCTTGCGACGCGGATTATCCACATCGAAGCAGGTGATGTTGCGCGCCTCCAGCACCACCTCGCCGATGGCGTGCTTGCGTTCGGGATACAGGGTGGTGATCTCGCGGCCGACCATCTGGGTGATGATCTTGTCCACATCCATTTTTTGCATCGGCGTGGTGGCGATGTGCTTACCATCGCGGATCACCGAGATGGTGTCGCAGACCTCGGCCACTTCATCGAGCTTGTGCGAGATGTAGACGCAGGCCACGCCACGCGCCTTGAGGTCCTTGATGATCTTGAGCAGCACCGCGATCTCGGAGGCGGTCAGCGACGACGAGGGCTCATCCAGGATCAAGAGGCGCGCATCCTTGTTGAGCGCCTTGGCGATTTCCACCAGCTGCTGGTGGCCGCCGCCATACTGCGACACGGGCAGGGCGACGTTGATGTCGGGCATGTTGAGCTCGCGCATGAGTTCTTCGGCGCGGCGATACATGGCCGGGTAATTCATGCGTCCGCCGGGCAGGGTGATCTCGTGGCCCATGAAGATGTTCTCGGCCACCGACAGCTCGGGCACCAGCATGAGCTCCTGGTGGATGATGACGATGCCGGCTGCCTCGGTGTCACGCACCGAATGCGCCTGCAGGGGTTTGCCATCCCACAGGATCTCGCCGTCCCAGGTGCCATGCGGATAGACACCGGAGAGGATTTTCATCAACGTGGATTTGCCGGCGCCATTCTCGCCGCACAGGCCCACACATTCGCCGGGACGGATCGCAAGATCGATGCCGTCGAGGGCGCGTACACCGCCAAAGGTCTTGACGATGCCTTTCATTTGCAACAGATACTGGGACATGCCTCTTCTCTCTCAGGGAAGCGTCAGGAGCCGGGCCACGGCACCGGCAGCGATGCCGGCGCGAGCTGCGCGCCGGCATGCTTCACACCAAGATCAACGGCCGTCGATCTGGGCCTGGGTGTAGAAACCGTCGTCGACCAGGACCTTGACGTTTTCCTTGGTCAGCAGGATGGGTTTCAACAGCAGGCTGTCGACCTTCTTGAAGCCGTTGTCGTACTGGGCGTTGTAGGTCGGCTTCTCGTTGCGGGCCAGCTGTACCGACAGGGTGGCGGCTTCGGAGGCGATCTGCTTCAGGGGCTTGTAGACGGTCATGGTCTGGGTGCCGGCCACGACACGCTTGACCGCCGCCAGGTCGGCATCCTGGCCCGAGACCGGCACCTTGCCGGCCAGCTTCTGCGCGGCCAGCGCCTGGATGGCGCCACCGGCGGTGCCGTCATTGGAGGCCACGATGGCGTCGATCTTGTTGTTGTTGGCCGTCAGCGCATTCTCGACGATGGACAGGGCCTCGGTCGGGTTCCATTCCTTGACCCATTGCTGGCCGACGATCTTGATGTCGCCCTTGTCGATGTAGGGCTTCAAGGCCTTCATCTGGCCTTCGCGGAACATCTTGGCATTGTTGTCGGTGGGCGAGCCGCCCAGCAGGAAGAAGTTGCCCTTGTTCTTGACCTTGAGGATGCCCTCGGCCTGCATTTCACCGACCTTCTCGTTGTCGAAGGAGATGTAGGCGTCGACGTCGGCGTTCAGGATCAGGCGGTCATAGGACAGCACCTTGATGCCGGCCTTCTTGGCTTCCTTGATGGTGTTGGTCAGCACGGTGGCATTGAAGGGAACGATCACGATCACGTCCACGCCACGCGAGATCAGGTTTTCGATCTGGGAAATCTGGCGCTGCTCGCTGGCATCGGCCGATTGCACGTAGACCTTGGCCCCCAGCTTCTCGGCGGCGGCGGTGAAGAAATCGCGATCGCGCGCCCAGCGTTCCACGCGCAGGTCATCGATGGAAAAGCCGATCTTGGGATTCTTGGCATCGGCCATCGCGCTCGTGGCCACCATCGACAGGGTGGTCACGGCCATCAGGGCCAACACGGTTTTCTTCAGCATTGCCTTCATAGTCCAGTCTCCGATTTGAATTGGAATGATTATGTTTTTTGAAGCGGCGCAGCCCGGTGGAAGTGGGCCTGTGTCCAGGTCCGGCGGCCTGCCGCGCCGCCTGGGACGGCGACTGGCCGGGGATGACCGCGCCGAGGGATGATGCGAGGGGGATACTAGCCCCGGGCCAATCACATCTACAATTACGAAATTCACCAAGTGGCTTAGTGATTCTTTTTGTTGCAGGAGCACATACCAGTCATTTTGACGGGGGCTCGCTACAATCCGTCACTCAGGCAAACATCCAGAGAAGAATGACCGGGGCGCCTCCAGACAGCCCCGGCGGACCAGGAGACCTAACGTGGCAAAAGTGCCAACGGTGCATAGGATTGCGTTGCTGTTCAACGGCAACAAGATCTTCGACCGGGAAATCATTTCCGGCATCGGCGAATACATCAGCAGCACCCGCGCGTCCTGGGACCTGTACCTGGAAGAGGATTTCCGTTGCCGTCCGCAGGGCATAGAGCGCTGGGCCGGCCACGGCATCATCGCCGACTTCGACGACCCGGTGACCACGGCCGCGCTGAAGGACGTGCAGCTGCCGGTGGTGGCCATCGGCGGCTCCTACGCCGACCCCGCCCAGTACCCGGCCAACCGGCCCTACGTGGCCACCGACAACGTCAAGATGGTCAAGCTGGCCTATGACCACCTGATCGAGGCCGGGCTGCAGCATTTCGCCCTGTTCAGCCTGCCCGAGTCCGACTGCAACCGCTGGGCGCAGGAGCGCGAGCGCATCTTCACCGGTCTCACCGAGGCCGATGGCATCACCGGCCATATCTATCGCGGCGTGGGCACCAGCGCGCAATCCTGGGACACCGCCGTGGAGCAGCAGATCGCCTGGATCCGCAGCCTGCCCAAGCCGGTGGGCATCATCGCCGTCACCGATGCGCGCGCCCGGCAACTGCTGCAGGCCTGCCTGTTTGCCGGCATCGCTGTGCCCGAGCAGGTGGCCCTGATCGGCATCGACAACGATCCGCTGGCGCGGGTGTTGACGCGCATCCCGCTGAGCTCGGTGATCCAGGGCAGTGTCGAGATGGGCCGCACCGCCGCCCACCTGCTGCACCAGATGCTGCATGGCGCGCGCTTCCCTGACACCCGCATCCTGGTGCCGCCGGTGGGCATCAACGTGTTGGCCTCCAGCCGCCACGAGGTGCGTAACCATCCGCATGTGATGCAGGCGCTGCACTTCATCCGCCAGTACGCCTGCCAGGGCATCAAGACCGATCAGGTGGCCGACTACGTGGGCATCTCGCGCTCCTCGCTGGAGTGGTATTTCCGGCGCGAGCTGGGCCGCAGCGTCCATGACGAGATCCTGCGCTTCAAGCTCGACGCCGCCAAGCGGCTGCTGGAGCAGGCCGGCAGCCATGCCTCCGAGATCGCCATCAGCTGCGGCTTTACCTCGGTGCAATACATGCACGCCGTCTTCAAGCGCGAACTGGGCTGCACGCCCAGGGAGTACCAGGAACAATTCGCCGCCGGCCTGGAGCAGGCTGCCATACCAGCCCCCGCATCCGCCCCAGCCGCTGCCCGGTCAAAAAAGAAACCCGCAGGGACATCCCTCCTCGAACCCACAAAATGACGCACTTCACCCTCTCCCACACCACCGCGGCCGACGGCATCGAGCTCTATACCTTGCGCAACCATGGTGGCATGCGCGTGGCCATCAGCAACCTGGGCGCCAGCATGATCCACTGGTGGGCGCCCGACCGTTACGGCCGCGAAGCCGACGTCCTGCTGGGCTTTGCCCGGGTCGAGGATTACCGCCACAACCCGGCCTATTTCGGCGCCATCGTCGGTCGCTGGGGCAACCGCATCGCCGGCGGCCGTTTCACGCTCGACGGCCAGCCCTGCCAGGTCGACCGCAATGAAGGCGAGAACCACCTGCACGGCGGCGCCGAGGGCTTCCACCGCCAGCTGTGGCAGGCCCAGCCCGACCCCGAAGGCTTGCGCATGATGCTGGTCTCGCCGCACGGCCAGGCCGGCTTCCCGGGCAATGTGATGGCCTCGGTGCTGTACCGGCTCGACGAGGACGGCCAGCTGCGCATCGACTATACCGCCACCACCGACGCCCCCACGCCGGTCAACCTGACCTCGCACGCCTACTTCAACCTCAACGGTGGTGCTTGCGACATCCGCGACCATGTCATTTCCATCGATGCCGATGCCTACCTGCAGATCGATGCCAGCCTGATCCCGCAGCAACAGGCCGAGGTCGCCGGCAGCGCCTTCGACTTCCGCCAGCCCGCGCCCATCGGCCCCCGGCTGGACTGGCCCGACCCGCAGCTGAAGCTGGCCGGCGGTTTCGACCACTGCTATTGCCTGCATACCGAGAGCGAACCGTTGGCCGGCGAGGGCCGCCTTGCCCAGCCGCTGCGCGAGGTGGCCACGGTCTACGACCCCGGCTCGGGGCGTGAATTGCGGGTCTCGACCACCGAGGCCGGCCTGCAGTTCTACAGCGGCAACTTCCTGGCCGGCGTGCAGGGACGGGGGCCACAGGCCTATGCCATCCACGACGGTTTCTGCCTGGAGGCGCAGGCCTATCCCGACCAGGTCAACACGCCCCACCAGGAAGCCGTGATCCTGCGCCCGGGGCAGGTGTACCGGCAGACCACGGTGTATCGGCTGGGGGTGCGGGACTGAAAAAATTGAATGGGGCGGCGATACTTTTGTGTCGCTGCTGATGTCTAGCTCTTTTCCCCATTACGCTCCTGCAGTTTCGACATGGATGGGAAAGTTGAGCTATGACAACGATCAAGGCAAAGCAGCGCGACAATGAACCGGTCACACCAGCATCCTGGGAGCGCGCCGTTGCTGAAGGTCGCGCGCGCCGCAGCACCATGCTGCAAGCTACGCAGGTCAGCTATCTCCCCCGGCAGGAGGCATTGGCGGTGGGCTTTGCCGATAACACGGCAATCCTGTTGCCGATCAATAACTATCCAGAACTGGCTCGGCTCAGCGCAGCTGAACTGGGCCGTATCGTGATCGGTTACGCTGGCAGCGCCTTATCCCTGGAGGAGCAGGATCTGCACGTCTCCATCGCTGGCTTGGTGGCGGCTAGCGCATCCTTGATGGCACTGGCGGCCACTGTGGTCGCCGCCCGCAATGGCAGTCGCAGCAGCGCAGCCAAGGCATTGGCGGTTCGTGAGAACGGCAGGAAGGGCGGACGACCACGCAAGGTGTTGTCGCCAGACCAGGGCGCGCTGGACAAGACGAAATAACCCTTCCCAGGAACCAACGACCAGCCCCGGTAACCAACCCATCGCGGGCCACTGCCGCCCGGCGCCGACAGCGCAGATGAGGCACAATGGCCTAGCCCGGCGATGGCCGCAACGCCGGCCTGCTGCCGGACCAATAGGCAATAATCGCAGCGGATTGGGTCTGTCCCTGGTCCGCGGCCCGCGACACAATCCAGTGTTTCCCGGCAGGTCTGCCCACCGGCTGCCTGCCCGCCTTCAACGCCAGCCTACTCCAGGAGATCCCATGCAAGTACATGCCTATGGCGCCCACGCAGCCGACAAGCCGCTGGAACACCTGAACATCACCCGCCGTGCCACCGGCCCGCACGACATCCAGATCGATATCGCCTATTGCGGCATCTGCCACTCCGACCTGCACCAGGTCCGCTCCGAATGGGCCGGCACCCAGTACCCCTGCGTTCCCGGTCACGAGATCGTCGGTCGCGTGGCGGCAGTGGGTGCGCACGTCAAGAACTACCAGGTCGGTGACCTGGTCGGCGTGGGCTGCATCGTCGACAGCTGCCAGCATTGCGAGGATTGCGATGCCGGCCTGGAAAACTATTGCGACAACATGGTCGGCACCTACAACGGCCCCACACCCGATGCCCCGGGCTGGACCCTGGGCGGCTACTCGCAGCAGATCGTGGTGCATGAGCGCTACGTGCTGCGCATCCGCCACCCCGAGGCCGACCTGGCCGCCGTGGCGCCGCTGCTGTGCGCCGGCATCACCACCTATTCGCCGCTGCGCCACTGGGGCGCCGGCCCCGGCAAGAAGGTCGGCGTGGTCGGCATCGGCGGTCTCGGCCACATGGGCATCAAGATCGCCCATGCCATGGGCGCGCACGTGGTGGCCTTCACCACTTCCGAATCCAAGCGTGCCGATGCCAAGGCCCTGGGCGCCGATGAAGTGGTGGTCTCGTGCAATGCCGAGGAGATGGCGGCCCACGCCAAGAGCTTCGACTTCATCCTCAACACCGTGGCGGCACCGCATGACCTGGATGCCTTCCTCGGCCTGTTGAAGCGTGAAGGCACGATGACCCTGGTGGGTGCGCCGGCCACGCCGCATCCCTCGCCCAATGTCTTCAACCTCATCATGAAGCGCCGCTCGCTGGCCGGCTCCCTCATCGGCGGCATCCCCGAAACCCAGGAGATGCTGGACTTCTGCGCCGAGCACGGCATCGTGGCCGACATCGAACTCATCGCCGCCGACGGCATCAATGCCGCCTACGAGCGCATGCTCAAGGGCGACATCAAGTATCGCTTCGTGATCGACAACGCGACCATGGGGGCCTGATCGTGCTGCCCCTCGCGCAACGGGGGACCTCCCATGTGAAAAAAACCGGACTGTGCCAGTCCGGTTTTTTTACGCGGGTACGGCGACGCTGTTGCTTATCCCGGATGGCACACCAGCGCCGGCAATGTTCACGCCGCGTATTTGCGCAGCGCCGTCAGCGGGACATGCAGCTCTTCCATGGCCGCGAAGCGTTCCAGCAGATACTCCACCGCCACCCGCACGCGCGGCGCCACCAGCGCGCGGTGCGGATATTGCAGGCTCATCTCGTAGCTGCCGGGATGGTGGCTCCTGGGTAGCAGGATCTTCAACTCGCCCTGCTGGAGATGGCGCCAGGCATGATGCACGCCGACCTCGGCCACGCCCAGGTCGGCCAGCGCCGCCTGCACCAGATCGACGATGCGGTCATCGAAATCCACCTCTGCCGTCAGGGCCGGGTAGCGCGCCAGCAAGCCCGGCAGCAGCGGTAGCAGTTGTTCGTGTCCGAAGGCGGCGCTGGTGGAGATGCGGATCTTGCCAGTGGGTGTGGCGCGCGCGGCCACGACCGCATCGGCGGCTGGTTGGGGGCGATGGCGCAGTCCGACGATGCCCCGGCCGATGTCACGCCGGGCCAGAGCGACCTGGATACCGCTGCCTATCTGGGCCAGCGCGTGACCGAAGTGGCCGCGCAGTTCGCCCGTGGCCGCGCCTGAACCGACCGGCAAGGAGGATTCCATCATGGCCGATATTGAGCACCTACACGCAGCAACGCGTCGTGGACGAGCTATGGCACCATCCCGGCCTGTGCCAGCGCGACCGCGCTGGTCACGGTGTCGGCGCTGGTGGCGCAATGCGATGCTGGCCGCCTGGTCTGCGCTGGGGCAGGTGGAGCGCCTGCCAGCCGCCCTGGCGCTGGCCATGCATCACGGGCTGACCCAGGGCGAGTTCGGCGAGGCGCTGGCGCACATCGCCTTCTATTGCGGTTGGGGATGGGCGCAGAAGGCGGCCTTGGCCGTGGCATGACGGGTTGATGGATGGTGGGGAAACGATCCTGATATCAGTTCAGATGATGTCAATAATCATTTTTCAGGATTGGATTGATGACAGGAAGCGGCGCATCATGGGCCGCTCATCCTGAACCATCACCAAGGAATTGCCATGCATACCCCCCTCGCCACCACCGTCACCCAGGCGGCCATCGCCTGGCCCACCGCCTATCTGCCGGGTCATACCGACAACTATGTGTCCAATGAAGTGATCGTCCCCGGCCTGTCGGCCGCACAGGCCTGGGCCTTGCTCGAGGACACGGGTGCCTGGCCCGGCTATTACGCCAATGCCAGCGAGATCCGCTTCCATGACGGTAGCGGCCCGCTGCTTTCGGCGGGGGCGCGCTTTCGCTTCACCACCTTCGGTTTCCCGGTCGAGGCCGAGGTCGTCGAATACCAGCCGCCGGTTGCCGGACAGGCCGGCCGCGTGGCCTGGCATGGCTGGGTCGAAGGCGACGCACAGCACCGGCTGGACGTCCACCACGCCTGGCTGTTCGAGGACATCGACGGTGGCCGCGTGCGCATCCTCACGCAAGAGACCCAGAACGGCCAGCCCGCCCGCGAGCTGGCGGCCACGCTCCCCAATCCCATGCTCAATGCCCACCAGGAATGGCTCACCGGCCTGGTGGCTGCGGCGCGCCAGGCGCAGCCGCGCTAGGCTTGCAGAGCCGGGCGGGCGCAACTGGCAAAGAGCAGCTGGCGCAACCAGCGCTGGGCCGGATCGCGGTGGCCACGTTCGTGCCAGGCCGCGATCTTGGTAAAGCCCGGGATGGGCAAGGGCGGTGCCAGCAGCTTCAACCCTTCCACACCGTTCACCAGCCGTTGCGGCACCACGGCCACCATGTCGGTGGCGCGCAGGATGTCGGGCAAGACCAGGAAGCGCTTGACTGACAGGCTCACCCGCCGTTGCAGTCCCAGTTGCGCCAGGGCGTCATCGGTGACACCGTGGAAGGGATCGCCCGCATACGACACCAGCGCGTGATCCAGCGCGCAGAACTGCCGCAGCGAGAGACGCCGGCCGCGCGCGGCCGGATGCCCGGCGCGCAGTGCGCAGACATAGTGCTCCTCGAACAGCGTGCGTGCATGCAGACCCGGCGGCGTGGCCTCGGGCGTGGTCAGGGCCAGGTCGACCTCGCCGCGTTCCAGCCGTTCCTGCAGCGGCCCGTCTTCCACCGAGGCCAGCGCCACGCGCACATGCGGCGCGTGCTGCTTCAAGGCCGTCAGGAACGGCACGGCGATGGCGCGCAGCGCATAGTCGGTGGCGGCGATGGTGTAGTCCAGCGTCGCCGTGGCCGGGTCGAAGACGGCCGGATGCAGCAGGCCGTCGATCTCGCCGAGGATGCGCTGCAACGGCTGCTGCAGCTCCAGCGCGCGCGGCGTGGGCAGGATGCCGCGCTGGGCACGCACGAACAGCGGATCGTCGAAGTTCTCGCGCAACCGCGTGAGGATGCCGCTCATGGCAGGCTGCGTCACCCCCAGGCGGGCGGCCGCGCGGGTGACATTGCGCTCGTCCAGCAATGCTGCCAGGGCCTTTAGCAGGTTCAGGTCGAGGGTACGGAGGTCGGTCTTTTTCATCGTGGGCTGGCCGGGCAGGCGAAGGCCATCAGTGTAGCGTAGTGCGCATCCGGACCCTGCCCCTGCGCTTGCCCGGATGGCCTCAGCTTCCCACCCACTGCGCATGCCGCCCGAACCACACCGTCAGGAATTCGACAAAGGCGCTGACCTTGGCCGAGAGATTGGCCCGCTCCGGATAGACCGCATAGACATCGGCGCTGGGCAGCGCCCATTCCCTGAGCACCGGCACCAGCTGTCGCGATTGCAGGTGCTCGTGGATGTCCCACTGCGAGCGCATGAGGATGCCGAAGCCATTCCTCGCCCATAGCACGCCGACCTCGCCGTCATTGGTGCTCAGGCCACCGCGTACCTTGATCGTCTCGACCTTGTTGCCGCGCTGCAGGTGCCAGGTGCCATAGGCGGCATCGCTCTCGCGCAGGATGATGCACTGGTGGCTTTGCAGGTCGCGCGGTTGCGTGGGCGTGCCGGCCGCCTTCAGGTAGGCCGGGGCGGCGCACAGCAGGCGCCGGTTGCTGACGATCTTGCGCGCCACCAGGCGCGAGTCCGGCACGGTGCCGAACCAGATGCCAATGTCGAAAGCCTGGTCGGCCAGGTTCACGCTGCGGTCGGTCAGCTCCAGCTGGACCTCGACCTCGGGATACTGGCGCGCAAAGGCGACGATGGCCGGGGCGATATGGCGCCGGCCAAAGCCGAAGGTGGCATTGACGCGCAACTTGCCGCGCGGCGAGCCGCGACTGCTGGAGACACGCTTTTCCAGTTCGTTGAGTTCATCGAGGATGCGCGCGCCGGTCTCCAGGTAGACCTCGCCCTCATGGGTGACGCTGATGCGGCGCGTGGTGCGGTTGAGCAGGCGCACGCCCAGGCGCTTTTCCAGTTGCGCCAGCCGCGCCGTCACCGCCGGTGGCGTCACGCCGATATCGCGCGCCAGCGCGGCCAGCGAGCCGTGCTTGACCAGTCGGGTGAAGAATTCGAGGTCGGAGAGTTTGTCCATTCCTGTTGATTCCGGGATATGCCCGTCAATTATTCAGTTCAAGTTAATGATGGATTACGTTCATCTTTATTATGAACATCCAATTCATTATTACACTTCCGCTTGTCAATTCCCATGGCCCACCAGCGCAGTGCGGGCATGTGCCGGACTGACCCAGGCAACGCTGCGCCGGTCGGCGCAGATCGAGACGATCCGGTCGCTGGACACCTACCCATAACAATCACGTCCGGTGGCCATTCCAACAGGAGACACCATGAAATCCTTCGCCATGGACAAACAGAGCGGCAAGCCCGGTCTGGCGTCCACCCTGCTGCAGTACCGTATCGGCCCCTTGCCGGTGCCGGTCTTCCTGGTGCTGGCGGCCATCACCGTGCTGGCCGCGCTGAACCGCAAATTGCCCAACGACATGATCGGCGGCTTCGCCGTGCTGATGCTGCTGGGCTTCCTGCTGGGTGAGGTGGGCGCGCGCATCCCGCTGCTGCGGCACATCGGCGGCTCGGCCATCCTCTGCCTGTTCGTACCCTCGGCGCTGATCGGCTACGACCTGCTGCATGCCGACATGCTCAAGGCCCTGACCACCACCATGAAGACCGCCAACCTGCAGTACTTCTACATCGCCTGCCTGGTGGCCGGCAGCATCCTGGGCATGAATCACCGGGTGCTGGTGCAGGGCTTCATGCGCATGTTCCTGCCGCTGCTGGTGGGTACCATCGCCGCCGTGGTCGTGGGCATGCTGGTGGGGCTGGCCTTCGGCTACAGCCCGATGCATACCTTCTTCTTCATCATCGTGCCCATCGTGGGCGGCGGCATCGGCGAGGGCATCCTGCCGCTGTCGATCGGCTATGCGGAAATCCTCGGACGTTCGCAGGATGGCCTGATCGCCATGATGGTGCCCGCCGCGCTGGTGGGCAACGTGGTGGCGATCCTCGCCAGCGGCATCCTGACATGGCTGGGCGAGAGGCGTCCCGGCATCAGCGGCAACGGCGTGCTGGTGCGCAGTGGCGATGACCAGGCGCTGCTGCATAACGAGCACAACGAGCACCTCGATGCGCCCCTGAACCTGAGCCTGATGGGTGCGGGCTTGCTGATCAGTTGCGCCTTCTTCATCCTGGGCTCGCTGCTCTCGCTCTATACCGGCATTCCCGGCCCCATCCTGATGATCGTCGCGGCGGCCCTGCTCAAGGTCAGCCGGGTGGTGCCGCCTTCCATGGAACTGGGCGCCTACCAGATGTACAAGTTCGTCTCCTCCAACCTGACCTTCGCGATCCTGGTCGGCCTGGGCGCGTTGTTCGTCTCGTGGAAGGACCTGGCGCATGCGTTCTCGCTGGCCTACGTGGCCATCTGCGCCAGCGCGGTGGTGGCGCTGGTGCTCTCGGGCTACCTGGTGGGCAAGTGGCTCAACATGTATCCGGTGGAGGCGGCCATCGTCACGGCTTGCCACAGCGGCCTGGGTGGCACCGGTGACGTGGCGATCCTGTCGGCCGCCAATCGCATCGGGTTGATGCCCTTCGCGCAGATCTCCACCCGCATCGGTGGCGCGTTGATGGTGGTGCTAGCGACGCTCCTGCTGAAGTGGTTCCATTAGGAAATTAGGCGTCGGGCAGGATCTCGGTCAGCGACAGGATGGCCTGCGCCACCTCGGCGATGCGCCGGTTCTGGTTCATCGCATGCTTGCGCAGGAGGCGGTAGGCACTCTCCTCGTTCAAGCCCTGCTTCATCATCAGCACGCCCTTGGCGCGCTCGATGAGCTTGCGTTCTTCCAGGCTCTCGCGCACGGTGGCCAGTTCCTGGGTCAGGTTCTGCAGCCGTTCGGACTGGGTGCGCAGGATATCGACGATGGAATGTGCCAGGTGCGGGCCGACACCGGCATCGAGCCCGGGGGCGAAGGATTCCAGCGAAGCCAGCGGATCGACCGGCTCCTGCTGGCCTGGCAGCAGCGCCTGGTCGTCCAGTCCCTGCTGCAGCTCGACGATCTTGTCCCGGCACTGGGCCTGCACATAACCGGCCAGGTGGATCTCGACCTGGTGCAGGCCATCCATGCGCAGGGAGCAGCAGCGGTACCATTCGTCGGCCAGCTCCGCATCCAGGGGGCGCTCGTGGCTGGTCAGCAGCTTGCGGCGCAGGCGTTCCAGCTCGGCCAGCGGCAGCGTGGCCTGCATGGCGGTCCATTCGTTGCGCAAGCCTTCGGCAAAGGATTCGAAGCGGCGCAGCGCCTGCTCCTGCATCTCGATCTGGTATTCGATGGTCTGTTCCTGCTCGCGCGTGATCTTGCCCGAGGCAAAGGCGGCGGCGCCGGCGGCGCGCTCGCGGCCGGCGAATTCCTTGCCCTGCATCAGGTTGAACAGCGCCACCAGCAGGCGCGAGATCTGCGGATCGACGGCCACGTCGGCGGCCTCGAAGACCAGCGCCAGCAAGGCGCCCACCAGGGTCTTGTAACGTTCGTAGCTCTGTGCGGCGGTGATGGCCAGGGCCGAGATGTCGGCGCGCAACTGCGGCAGTCCCGCCAGCGCATGCAGGGCGAAGGCGATGCGGGTGTAGAGGCGGGCGCCGTTGCTCAAGGCATTGTCGTGCTCGGTCGATTGCAGCCAGGCATTGAACCGCCGTTGCGCATCATCGCTGGCGGCGACCCGTTCCTCTCGCTGGGCGGCGTCGCGCTCGCCGCGCGAACCCAGGTAGATGTTGGAGACGCCGCGCTCCTGCTGCAGGCAGTGCACCAGCTTGCCCACGGTCAGCACCAGCTCGCAGGTGCGCGCCAGGCGTTGCAGTTCTTCCACCTCGCAGCGGCGGGCGGTGATCAGGTAGTTGAGGACGTTGTTCATGGTCGGGGCTGCAAAGAGGGATCGTCCAGAGAGCAAGCAAGACTCATGCTAACGGGAAATGCAGCAGGCGTGATTTTCCCCTGAAACGCCCGTTCCGGGAAGCCGGCCCCTATCCCTTAGGCCAGCACCACCATGCTCTCGCCCACCAGCCGTCCGATCAGGTCGGTATCGGGCGTGGCTGCCAGCGCGCGGGCGGCGTTCTGGCGGCCGGTGGCCAGCAGCTGCTCACCGGCGAGGGTGTATTCGCTATGACAGGCCGGGCAATAGAGGCTATCGCCATCCCGGGCCTGGCGCGGTCGCACCACGATGGGGCCGCACATGGCGCAGCATTGCAGCGGGATGCCCTGGTCGCTGTGGCCGACGATATGCGCCAGCGCCGCATTGTCGGCCAGGCCGATGAAGAGCTGCCCCAGCTCGGCGTCGAACTGGCGGCCGAGTTCTTCGCCGATGATTGCCATGGCGCGGGCGATGGGCATGCCGCTGCGATAGGGACGGCTGCTGGTCATGGCATCGAAGGCATCGCAGATGCCGACGATGCGCGCCACCAGCGGGATCTCGTGGCCGCGCCGGCCATACGGGTAGCCGCGTCCGTCCGGCGTCTCGTGGTGCAGCAGGATGGCGTCCTCGGCCAGGGCCGCCAGCGGATGCCCGGCCAGCATGCGCAGGCCGATTTCCGGATGGGTGCGGATGACGGCGTACTCGGCCTCGTCGAGCCGGCCCTTCTTGCCCAGCACCGCATCGGGAATGCCGATCTTGCCCAGGTCGTGCAGGAAGGCGCCGATGGCAATGCGCGAGACCGTGGCCGCATCCAGCCCGGCGGCCTCGGCCAGCAGGCGCGAGAGCCGCGCCACGCGCCACAGGTGGCCGCCGGTGTAGGGGTCGCGTGCCTCCACCGCCCAGGCCAGCAGATAGAGGCTGAACAACAGCTTCTCATCGGGAGAAGACGCAGCGTTTCGCGAGGTGGCCGGGGAGCGGCGGGTGGCGCGCTGCCACAGGGAAAGCAGGTTCATGCGGACTCCGGATCAACAGTGAAAGAGGTAACTGGGGGGATAACGGGCTTGCCCGCGGGCGGGCTACCCTCTACATTCGCTCGGGCAAGCCATCCGGTTACGGTCCATGAAAAATATTGTTCGACATTTTCTCTCAATCCCTGTAACCCTGACAGCCTGGCCGACGAACTAGGGGAGCAGACGGACGCGGCAGCGTTGCCGTCGCATCCACGCCGGGCAATCCCGGTGACGTAATCGCACCGTGGCCTGCAGGTCACGCGGAAGGGGGAACGATGTCACACGCAGGGGAATTGGCCGAATTCATGGCGCAGACCTTCGAGGAGGCCTTCAGGCTGCATGCCGCCGGTCAACTGGCCGAGGCCGAGCAGGAGTATCGCATCCTGCTGGAGCTCGATGCCGAGCATGCGGCGGCGCTGCACTACCTGGGCATCCTGATGCACCAGACCGGCCGCCACGACGAGGCGCTGGAGAGCCTGCGGCGGGCCGCCGAGCTGGCGCCGCAGCAGGCCGACTGGCGCAATGACCAGGGCAACGTGCTGTTTGCCTGCCAGCGCTACGGCGAGGCCGTGGCAGCCTATCGCGAGGCGCTGGCGCTGCGACCCGACGATGCGCAGTTCTGGAACAATTGCGGCGCGGCCCTGCGGCAGCAGGGCGAGCCTGAGCAGGCGATCGACGCCTTGCTGCGCGCCCTCGAACTGGCCCCCCAGTTGGCGCCGGCCATGCTGCAGCTGGCCGCCCTCCATGAGCAGAGCGGCGACCGCATGCAGGCC
The DNA here is from genome assembly GCF_016429215.1 of Herbaspirillum sp. ASV7. Classification (GTDB taxonomy): domain Bacteria; phylum Pseudomonadota; class Gammaproteobacteria; order Burkholderiales; family Burkholderiaceae_D; genus Herbaspirillum. Next base: position 20,701 of record NZ_JAELUH010000081.1, read on the forward strand.
TCGCGCTACCAGTGTCAGGCTTACATATTGCCGCCGCATGAAGGCAAGTCGCCCGAGATGCTGGCCATTTCCTACTACTTCCTCGGCCAGGTGGACCAGGCCGCCGAGGTATGCCGTCAATGGCTGGCCGACGAGCCCGCCAATCCGGTGGCGCGCCACATGCTTGACGCCTACGCCGGCGCACCGGCGACCTCGGCCTCGCTGGACTACATCGCCCGGCGCTTCGACGACTATGCCGACAACTTCGATCACAACCTGGTGGACAACCTCCAGTACCGTGGCCCGCAGATCCTGGCGCGCCTGCTGGAGGGGGCATTGGGCCCGGCCAGGCCCGCATTGGACATCCTCGACGTCGGTTGCGGCACCGGCCTGTGCGCGCCGGTGCTGGCGCCGCGCGCGCACCGCCTCGATGGCGTGGACCTGTCGGCCAACATGTTGCGCTATGCACGCGAGCGGGGCAGCTACCACCAACTGGTGCAGGCCGAGGCCAGCGACTGGATGGAGCAGCAGGGCGGGCAATACGACCTGGTGGCGGCCTGTGATGTGGTGATCTACTGTGGCGGGCTGGACCGTTTCTTCGCGGCGACCCGGCATGCCCTGCGCGAGGGCGGTTATTTCATCTTCACCGCCGAGACGGCGCAGACGGATGAGGAGATCACCGGACAGGGTTATGCCCTGCATCCCAGCGGTCGCTTCCGTCATCGGCGCGATTACCTGCAGCAGGGCTTGCGCGCCGCCGGCTTTCGGGTGGTCCTCATGCAAGAGGAGAGCCTGCGCGTGGAAATGCAGCAGCCCGTGCCCGGCCTGGTGGTGTTGGCCCGCGCCTGAGTCCATCGGCCTGCTTGCCTGTTACCGGGGGCGCGCTAAAATGTGCCCGCCACGCATGTTGCCGCAAGAGGCGGCCGGTGCAAGAACACAGGGAGCGGCAGCACGACATGGACACGACCTGGCTGGAAGACTTCGTCGCCGTCATTCGCACGGGGGGATTTTCGCGCGCTGCCGAGGAGCGGGCCATCAGCCAGCCGGCCTTCAGCCGCCGCATCCGTTGCCTGGAGGATTGGGTCGGCGCCCCTCTCTTCGACCGCGCCGCCCGGGTGGTGCAGCTCACGCCGGCCGGCGAGCGTTTGCAACCCTTTGCCGAGGAAGTGCTGCGCCAGCTCGAGACCGGCCGCCAGGATGCCTTGAGCGCAGCCCAGGCAGTGACCGAGAAACTGTTGTTCGCCTCCACCCATGCCCTGTCGCTGAGTTTCTTTCCTCCCTGGTTGCGCACGCTGGAGCGCGAAGAGCCGCTCATGTCCACCATCCAGTGGACCGCCGACAGCATGCAGGC
>NZ_JAELUH010000082.1 GCF_016429215.1 Herbaspirillum sp. ASV7
TCGCTGGGGCGTTCCGCCACAGACTATGACCAAGTGGCCGTCTATCTTGCTGCCGAGGGATTCCGCGTCATCCGTCCCTTCCCGCGCGGATCAGGGCAGAGCCGCGGGGCCATGACCGGGGTAACCCTGCACGACTTCGCCGGTGACGTGGCCGCCGTGATGGACCAGGAAGAGACCGGGCCTGCCATCGTCGTGGGCCATGCCTGGGGCAGCCAGCCAGCGCGCATGCTGGCGGTGGACCGTCCCGATCTGGTCAAGGCGCTGGTGCTGGCGGCGGCCTCGGTGGGCAAGTTCCCGCCGGGCTCCAAGGAAAAATCCTATGGTCGTCTGGTGGAGGCCATCAATGGTTCCGGTGACCCGACGCTGCCCGAGGCGCAACGACTGAGCTATCTGAAGCAGGCTTTCTTTGCGCCGGGCAACGATGCCCGCGTCTGGCTCAGCGGCTGGTTCCCCGCGACACACCATGCACAGGCCGAGGCGCGTGACCATACCCCCATCGATTCCTACTACTACGGCGGCAACGTGCCCATCCTCGACCTGCGCGCGCAGTACGACACGGTGGTGATTCCCCATGTTCTCAAGGCATTGTTGGGTACGCGCGTGACCGAGGGCGAGATCGCCAATGCAGGACACGCAATGGCACCGGAGCAGCCCCTGGCCATGAGCAAGGCAATCGCTGCCTATGCGCGGCAGATTTTTCAGACGAAGTGAAAAACCAACGACATTCAATAGAAGGAGATGAAAATGAAACTGATCAAACAAGGCCTCGTTCTGCTGCTCAGCGCCGCACTTTCCGTCCCGCAGCTGGCTGCAGCCCAGGCCACGCCCCGTAGCGTCGATACCGCCTTGGTCAAGCGCGGTGATGTGCAGATCGAGGTGATGCGCCAGGGACAAGGTCCGGTGATCGTGATGCTGCCGTCGTTGGGCCGTTCCGGGCGCGACTATGACGTGGTGGCGGCTAAGCTGGCAGCCGATGGGTTCCGTGTATTGCGCCCCGAGCCGCGCGGGATCGGGCAGAGCAAGGGACCCATGCACAACCTGACGGTGCATGATTTCGCCGCAGACGTGGCGGCCGTGGTGGAGAACGAGAAGCAGGGCCCGGTCGTGGTGGTGGGGCACGCCTGGGGCAATTTCGCTGCGCGTCAGCTGGCCGCCGACCGGCCTGATCTGGTGCGCGGTGTGGTCCTGGCTGCCGCCTCTGCCGGCAAAGTGCCGCCTGGCTCCAAGGAAAAGCCGATCAGCGATGACATGCGCATCGCCATCGATGGCCCGAGCAACATGAAATATTCCGAAGAGCAGCGTCTGGAATTCTTGCGCAAGGCCTTCTTCGCACCAGGCAATGATCCCCGTGTCTGGCTGGGCGGCTGGCATGAAGAGACGCACGAAGCCGAATCCCATGCCCGCAACACGACGCCAGTTGACGATTATTTCGCAGCAGGAACAGCTCCTATCCTCGACCTGCAAGCCGAACATGACGCGGTAGCGCCGCGCCGCTTCTCGGGGGTGCTCAAGTCCATGCTGGGTGATCGGGTGAGCATCGTGGTCATTCCGAATGCTGGTCACGCACTTGCACCTGAGCAGCCGCAAGCCATGGCCGATGCCATCGCCAATTTTGCCCGGCGCGTTTTTGACGTCAAGAAGTAAGGAAGTCGAGAGGGCGATCATTCTTGCTGGCATGTATGGAGCAGACATGCTCCTTGCCGAGATGATCGCCATGCGGATGTGGGGACTACCGCATGGCGAGTTTTTTTCTGGGCCACCAGCACTTTGAAATGGCTGCATTCGGCTCGTCAGTGGCTATTCGGGAAATGGAGTGGGGTAAATCATGAATACGCTCAAAGCCAAGCTGATCATGTCACTGCTGCTGATGTGGTGCGGGTTATTGGTGTTGGCAGGATGGTCGGCAGTGAACACCAGACAGACCATGCTCAATGAACGTCGCGAGGGACTCAAGCAAGTCGTTGAGTCCGCCGAAGGGATACTCAAGAGCTATGCCGCCGAGGCAGCGGCGGGTGCCATTACGCTGGATCAGGCCAAGCAGCGTGCGCTGGAGCGGATCTCCACCATGCGTTTTGGTAATGGCAATTATATTTTTGTGATCGACGAGCGTCCCGTCGTTCTGATGCATCCGTGGTCCAAGGAGGTCGTGGGCAAGTATGTCGGTAACCGCAAGGATAGCGAAGGCAATCCGTACTACACCGAGATGGTCAAGATGGCCCAGGCCGAAGGGCATGGATTCGTCTTTTACATGGGACGCCTGCCAGGTGAGGATGAGTCAAACCGTTCACCCAAGATGACCTATGTCATCCACTACGCTCATTGGAACTGGGTATTGGCATCGGGCGTGTTCTTCAATGACATTCAAAGGGATTTTTATCATAACTTGTTGAAACTGGGCGCCATACTGGCAGGGGTGGGCCTGGCAGTGACGCTGATGATGCTGGCACTTATCCGTAACATCACAGGTATTCTCGGGGGAGAGCCTGCCTACGCCATGAACATCGTTAGCAAGATCGCTGCCGGCAACCTGACCGTTGAGATACTGGAACTCAAGGGCAAGCGTAAGAACCTGATCGGCGAAATGCACACGATGAAGCAGCGGCTGGTGGAGACCATTGCCGATATCCGGGGAGCGGCGCAGACGATCTACGTGGGGGCAACCGAGATCGCTGCGGGCAATCTGGATCTCTCTAGCCGTACTGAACAGCAAGCCGCGGCTTTGGAGCAAACGGCGTCAACGATGGAGCAGCTTGCCTCTACAGTCGATCTGAATGCACAACGTGCGCGAGAAGCGGGCCGGCTGGCTTCAAAGACATCCGAACTCGCCAACAAGGGCGAAGGGGCTGTCCAGGAAGTCGTTGCGACGATGCAAGAGATCTCCGAAAGCTCTCGGCGAATTGCAGATATCACCAATGTGATCGATGGAATTGCTTTTCAAACGAACATATTGGCACTCAACGCTGCAGTAGAGGCTGCGCGGGCGGGGGAGCAGGGACGCGGATTCGCCGTGGTGGCTGCGGAAGTGCGTACCCTCGCGCAACGCAGTGCTACGGCTGCCAGAGAAATCAAAGGCTTGATTGATGAATCAGTCCGGTGCGTGGGCAAGGGATCTGATCTGGTTGTCAGGGCAGGTATCTCGATGCATGAGATATTGGAATCGATTGCCCTATTGACATCGCTGAATGCAGAAATCTCTTCCGCCGTTGAACAACAGAACCACGATATCTCCGAGCTTACTCAGTCGATCAGCCAGGTTGATGAAGCCACCCAGCAGAACTCGGCACTGGTGGAGGAAGCAGCCGCGGCCGCCGCTTCTTTGGATGAGCAAGCCCAGCGGTTGCGACTTGCCGTCGACTTTTTCAAGGTTCCACCTGCTGAGCATATTGATGAAATGGGTTCTAGTGTCCTTCGATCCATGGGTATAGGATTGGGCACTTTTCCCGATCATATGTCTTGCCGGTCGAGACGCTTGAGCCTGGCTGGGGATCGTTGATGCTGAGCGTCTATCTCCAGCTGCCATTGTGTAACCAAGCTCATCGTTGAACGGGTGCTTTCGGTTCAAGATGAACCTCACAAATGTTCTGGTGTAATCAACCCGGCTCAAACGACCGCCGGCTTTATCAATGGCTGCGCCGAGATCGTGCTTTGGATCAGCGTCAGCGCATGCTGGATGTCACTGCGACTGGCAACGCCGCCGATGCACACGCGCACGGCCTGTACCGCTGCGGATGTCACCGAGAACGCATCCCCGCCGACTACCGCCACGCCATTGGCACGCATCTGCGCCGAGAACGTGCTCGCTTGCCATCCATCCGGCAGCTTGATCCACAGATGAAACGCTTCCGGTTCCGAGGCATAGCTGTGCTCGGGCAGGATGCGGGCGGCGATTTTCTGGCGTGCCATGGATTCCTTGCGGATATTGTTCAGCGCCAGGTCGGCCACTCCATCGCGGATCCAGTGGGTGGCAAGGGTCGATGTGATGGGCGATGCCATCACCGTGGTGGCACGCAGCGCGGCAGTCAGGCGCGCGGCTGAGTGGGCGTCGGGCGCGACCATGTAGGCGATGCGCAATCCCGCGCCCACGCTCTTGGCCAGGCCGGTAACGTAGAAGGTCAGTTCGCTGCCCAGGCTGGCGATGGCCGGCGGTGCCGCGCGCGGCAGGAAACCATAGGCATCGTCCTCGATGATGGCTACTTCGTAATGACGGGCGATGTCCACCAGCGCCTGGCGACGCGAGAGCGAGGTGGTACAGGTGGTGGGATTGAGCAGCGTGGGATTGCAGTAGAGTGCCTTCGGAGCATATTGCGCACACGCCCCTGCGAAGGCCACGGCGTCGATGCCTTCGTGATCCATCGGCAGCCCTACCAGCTTGATGCCCAGTTGCCCGGCCAGGGCGCGCAGGCCGGGGTAGGTCACGTCTTCGCAGCACAACACGCCGCCGGGGCCGACCAGCATGGTCAGGATGGCCAGTAGCGCACATTGGGCCCCCGGGGTCACCAAGACCCGCTCCGGTTCCACCACCAGCCCGCGCCGGCGCAGCCACAGGGCGCCGGCTTCGCGGTCTTCGGGTGAGCCGCCGAAATCCTGATAGCGCATCAGGTCGCGCAGCCTGCCGTTGACCTTGCTCCAGCCCGCCTGCATCAGTTCCACCAGTTCCGGCGACTCCGGCTCGGGCGGCATGTTCATGGACATGTCCACGTTGGGCCGTCCCTCGGTCACGCGGGGGATGCGCGGGCGCCGCTTGCCGCAGACGAAGGTGCCGCGTCCCACCACCGAATCGACCAGCCCGCGCCGATGCGCTTCTGTATACGCCCGGGCCACGGTGGTGAAGTCCAGGTCCAGCGCTTCGGCCAGCTTGCGCTGCGGCGGCAGGCGCTGCTCGGCCTGCAGGTGGCCGGTGGCGACATCCTCGGCGATGGCATTGGCGATGGCCAGATAGAGCGGGCCGCTGCCCTTCTTCAGTTTGGGGACCCACATGGTGCTGTTCTTCGGCATGACGATTCCTTGGTCGGCGTTCCTGGGCGCTCCCGATCCTTTCCGATCTCTCTTGAGCTTGCCCGGATTCAATATTGACTGCATCGGCAGGCGTCATTGAATGCAATTTATATTCCATCCAATGTGGCGCCAAGGCGGCTCTCGCTGCACCGCCTTGTGTCATCGAGGACGGCGTGCCTGCACCAAGGTAAAACATGCCGCTACTCCAGAGTGCACGCGGGTTTGCGCGATTGTATGGAGCGATTGAATGGATTGCTGCACGGGTGCTGAAAAGCCCGTCGGAAAGGTCTCCCCGGGAAGCCGCGAGTGTGCTGGAAGTCGGATCGATGATCAGCGATTGATGGGATTTTCATGCAGTCAATTGCGCCATTGACGGGAGATTGCTGGCACACCTGATGCATCCAATGCCAGTGTCGCGGCAACGTCGCCGGACCACTTCCACAAGTGACCACCCACAGCATTCAAGAGGAGTCTCACCATGCCCGCAGTCACCAAAGCAGCCCACGCCCCCGGCGATTTCCTGGTGGATTATGAAGAGAAGGTATTCGAAGACGTCAAAGCTCAGCCGGGCGAAAAAGCGCTGGTGACCTTCCATACCGTGGCCTTCGAGGGCTCGATCGGTTTCGTCAACCTGTTGCAGGCCACGCGCTTGAAGCGCAAGGGTTTCGAAACCTCCATCCTGCTGTATGGCCCGGGCGTGACGCTGGGCGTGCAGCGCGGCTTCCCCACCCTGGGCGATGAAGCCTTCCCCGGTCACCAGAACTTCAACAAGCAGATCGTCAAGTTCATGGAAGAGGGTGGCAAGGTCTATGCCTGCCGCTTTGCCCTGCAAGCTCTGTATGGCCATGGCGAGCCCTCGCTGATCCCGGGCATCCGTCCGATCAATCCGCTGGATGTGCTGGACCTGGTGTTGCTGCATCGTCGCGACAACGCCTTCATCCTCGACACCTGGACCCTGTAAGCGGAAGGGCGGCCCATGAGCATCAACAAGAGAACGGTACGGGCGGCGGCGGTGCAGATCGCGCCCGACCTCGATAGTGCCGACGGCACCGTGGCCAAGGTCTGCCAGGCCATCGCCGACGCCGCTGCGCAGGGCGCGCAGCTGGTGGTGTTTCCGGAAACCTTCGTTCCCTACTATCCGTACTTCTCCTTCGTGCGGCCGCCCTTTGCGTCCGGGCCCGAGCACCTGCTGCTCTACGAGCGCGCCGTCGAGGTGCCCGGTCCGGTCACCCAGGCCGTGTCGGCGGCGGCACGCCAGCATGGCACCGTGGTCGTGCTGGGTGTCAATGAACGCGACCACGGTACGCTCTACAACACGCAACTGGTGTTCGACGCCGATGGCGAGCTGGTCTTGAAGCGCCGCAAGATCACACCGACCTATCACGAGCGCATGATCTGGGGCCAGGGCGACGCCAGCGGCCTGAAGGTGGTACCCACTGCCGTCGGGCGCCTGGGTGCGCTGGCCTGCTGGGAACACTACAACCCGCTGGCACGTTACAGCCTGATGGCGCTGCATGAGGAAATCCACTGCGCGCAATTCCCCGGCTCCATGGTCGGCCAGATCTTTGCCGACCAGATGGAGGTCACCATCCGCCATCACGCGCTGGAAGCGGGCTGCTTCGTCATCAATGCCACCGGCTGGCTGAGCGATGAACAGATCGCCGCCATCGAACCCGATCCCAAGGCACAGAAGGCATTGCGCGGCGGCTGCTGTACCGCCATCGTCTCGCCGGAGGGCAAGCTGCTGGCCGAGCCCCTGCGCAGCGGCGAAGGCATCCTGGTGGCCGACCTCGATATGGAACTGGTCACCAAGCGCAAGCGCATGATGGATTCGGTGGGCCACTATGCGCGTCCGGAACTGCTGCACCTGGTGATCGATGATCGCCGTACTTCCCCCATGTCTTCCCTGTTCCCGGCGGAACAGTCTTCTCCTGTCATTCCATCTTCCGCGAGGCCACATCATGCAGACAGCCGTCATCCAGTTGCATCCCCAGCGTTCGAGCCGCAAGGCGCCCATGGAACTGATCTCGGAGCTGCAATCCTTAGGGCTGCGTCTTGACGATCCCACTGCCGGCGCGCAGAGCCGGCGCGGCGGGGCAGGGCCGTCCGACCACAAGGCGGTGACGGTCGATGGTCATACCGTGATGATCCCGGTGCATACGGCCGGCTCCTGGTCGTCGCCCTATGTGGCTACCCAACCGGGCGCGGATGGCGCCTCGCGCATCCTGCGCGACGGCGTCGAGGTGGGGGTGGTGTCCTTCCCGCGCCAGCCGCGCTTCTACAAGATGCAGACCTTCGATGGCATCCCCTACGGCAAGATCGCCACGCTGCACGGCGCCGACGTGCTGGCCACCACCATCCTGCAGAGCTGCATCCGCTACGAAAGCCGGCGCAAGTCCTGCCAGTTCTGCGCCATCGGCCAATCGCTGGCGGCCGGCCGCACCATCCTGCGCAAGACCCCCGAGCAGTTGGGCGAGGTGGCGCGGGCGGCGGTGCTGCTGGATGGCGTCAAGCACATGGTGATGACCACCGGCACGCCCAACGCTACCGACCGTGGCGCGCAGATCCTGTGCGAGAGCGCCTTCGGGGTGAAGTCGGCGGTGAACCTGCCTATCCAGGGCCAGTGCGAGCCGCCCGATGACGATGCCTGGTTCCGCCGCATGCACGACGCCGGCATCGATACCCTGGGCATGCATCTGGAAGCGGTCACCCCCGAGGTGCGCAAGCGCATCATGCCGGGCAAGGCCAGCGTGCCGGTGGAGCGCTACATGGACGCCTTCGCGGCTGCTGTCGAAGTGTTCGGTCGCGGCCAGGTCAGCACCTACATCCTGGCCGGGCTGGGCGACAGCGACGACGCCATCCTCGGCATGAGCGAGCGCCTGATCGCGCTGGGCGTCTATCCCTTCGTGGTGCCGTTCGTGCCGATCTCCGGCACGCCGCTGGAAGACCATCCCTCGCCCGACGCCGCTGCCATGCGGCGCCTGTTGAGCCCGCTGGCCGGCATGCTGGAAGCGGCCGGCATGCGCTCCGGCGACGCCAAGGCCGGCTGCGGCAAGTGCGGCGCCTGCTCCTCCCTGTCTTCGTTCGAAAGGAAGTGATCATGAGCGACATGGCAGGGAAGATCGCCCTGGTGGTGCAGAAAACGCCAGCCCGGCTGGCCGTGGCCCAGGGCGTGCGCATCAAGCTGGCGTTGGAGCCGTGGGAGCGCGAGCAAGCGCGCCGCGTGCGCCGTGACGTTTTCTGCACCGAGCAGGGCGTGTTCGAGCATGACGACACCGATGATATCGACGCCATCGCCATGCCCATCGTGGCCGTGATGGAAGCCGCCGATGGCAGCCGCGAAGTGGTCGGCACGGTACGCATCCATGAATCCGCGCCGGGCGTATGGCACGGTTCGCGCCTGGCGGTGGTGCAGCATGCGCGCCGTATCGGTTCGGTGGGCAGCGGCCTGATCCGTCTGGCCGTCTGTACCGCCCATGCGCACGGCTGTCACACCTTCCTGGCGCAAGTGCAGAGCCAGAACGCACCGCTGTTCCGACGCCTGCACTGGAACACGCTGGGCGAAATCGAGGTACATGGCCGGCCGCATCACCAGATGCAAGCCGATCTGGACTTCTATGCGCCCAACAGCGATGGCGAGCTGGACCTGCGGGTGGGTCAGCACCAGGAGCGCCAGCCATGAATGCCCGCGACAGCAGCGCCGCGCTGGCGCAGATCGTCACCGGCTTGCGGGCCTTGCGCGGTATCGCCCACAAGCGCGATATCGATGCGGTCATGCAGACCCTGCAGCCGCCCCGGCCGGTACGCCACCAGGGTCATACCCTGGCCGTGGGCGACGACTGTGCCGCCATTCCCGATGGCGATGGCTACCTGCTCTTTGCCATCGAGGGTTTCATCAATGAGTTCGTCCAGCAGCAGCCGTGGTTTGCCGGCTATTGCGGGGTGATGGTCAATGTCAGCGATATCTATGCCATGGGCGGGCGACCATTGGCGGTGGTGGATGCCCTGTGGAGTCGCGACGGTGACGCCGCGCGTCCCCTGCTGGAAGGCTTGGCCGAAGCGGCGAGGGTCTATGGCGTGGCGCTGGTGGGTGGCCACAGCAACCGCCGCAACGACCGCGAGCAATTGTCCGTGGCCATCATGGGCCGGGCGCGGCGATTGCTGACCAGTTTCGATGCGCGCAGCGGCGATCATCTGGTGGCCGCCATCGACCTGCGTGGCCGCTACCAGGAACCGTATGCCTACTGGAATGCCAGCCTGGGCGCACCGGCCGAACGCCTGCGCGCCGACCTCGAACTGTTGCCGGCCATGGCAGAGGACGGTCTGGTCAATGCTGCCAAGGACATCAGCATGGCCGGCGTGATCGGCACCGCGCTGATGTTGCTGGAGTGTTCCGGCAAGGGCGCGGTCATCGATCTCGATGCCATCCCGCGCCCGGACCTGGCCGAACAGGATCTGTTACGGTGGTTGGGCGCGTTCCCCAGCTATGGCTTCCTGCTCAGCGTGGCCGATGCGCATCTGCCGCAGGTGCTGGCGCGCTTTGCTCAGCGCGGCCTGGCTGCCGCCGCTATCGGTCGCATCGACGACAGCCGCCAGCTGGAGCTGAGCTGGCAGGGACAGCAGCAGCGCTTCTGGGATCTGCGCGAGGAAGCATTGATCGGCTGCGGCCCGGACGAGGTGGCCTGACATGAATGCCACCGACAAGCAGCTGTCCCGGCCCCTGAAGATCGCCATGCTGACCCACTCGGTCAATCCGCGCGGCGGTGTGGTGCATGCCCTGCAACTGGCAGAGAGCCTGCAGGCGCTGGGTCACGCGACCACGCTGTTTGCCCCCGATGCGCGCGGCAAGGGCTTGTTCCGGCGCGCCGGTTGCGACTTCCATCCGGTGCCGGGCCCGCTGCAAGCGGCCGATGCGGCCGATGTGGCCGGCATGGTACGCCAGCGTATCGAGGATTACCTGCGCTGCTTCGAGGATCCCGGCATGGCGCGCTTCGATATCTATCATGCCCAGGATTCCATCAGCGCCAATGCGCTGGCCACGCTGACCGAGCGCGGCGTGATACCGGGTTACGTGCGCACCGTGCATCACCTCGATCAGTTCGACGACCTGCGCCTGCATGCCTGGCAGGAGCGCGGTTATCGCGCCGCCGACCGGGTACTGTGCGTGAGCCGTACCTGGCAGGACATCCTGTGGCACCAGCACGGGATACGCGCCGATCTGGTTTCCAATGGCGTGGACATCCAGCGCTACACCCCGCAGCCCGGCGCCAGGGACAGCGCCCTGCGCGCTGCATTGGGACTGGGCGGGACACCGTTGCTGCTGGCCGTGGGCGGGGTGGAGCCGCGCAAGAACACGCTGGGCATCCTGCGTGCCTTCCTGCGCCTGCGGCGCGTCTATCCCCAGGCGCAGCTGGTCATCGCCGGCGGCGCCAGCGTGCTGGATCACGCCGGCTACCAGCAGCAGTTCCGGACGGAGTGGGAGGCCGCCGGCCTGCCCGAGGGGGCTGTGCGTATCACCGGGGAGGTGGCCGATGCCGACATGCCCGCGCTGATGCGCTGCGCCGATGTGCTGGTGTTTCCTTCGCTCAAGGAAGGCTTCGGCCTGGTGGCGCTGGAGGCCATGGCCAGCGGGGTGCCGGTGGTGGTCTCGCGTATCGCTCCCTTTACCGAATACCTCGACGGCGAGTGCTGTGCCTGGGTCGATCCGCATGACCCGGCCTCGATCGCGGCGGGCATTGCGCATGCCCTCGACCCGGTCGTGCGCAGCGTCATGATCGCTGCGGGCAGACCGGTCTGTGCCGGTTTTTCCTGGATGCGATCGGCGCACCGCCATCTCGATCTGTATCACGACTATCTTGCCTGCCGCAGCCCGGCAGGCCCACTTCAAGAGGAACACCATGCCTGAAATGCACTTTCGTGTCCGCTGGCCGGATGACACGGTCACCGATTGCTATTCGCCGTCCCTGGTGGTGAAGGAACACCTTGAGCCCGGACGTCACTACCCGCTGTCCGAATTCGTCGAGCGCAGCGCCACCGCCCTGCATATCGGCCGCGAGCGGGTGCGGGAGAAATATGGCTTTGCCTGCTCGTCGGCCATGGACCAGCTGCGCCGCATCGAAGAGACCGCCGCCCGCTTCAAGGACAAGTCCGATGCGCAGGTGCTGGTCGAATCCTTCCTGCCCTGATCGCGTCAGTGCCAATCAATTCCATTCGACTTCATCAAAAGAGGAACCTCATGCATACCCAAGAGCCAGGCGCAGTGCGCCATCACAGCGTCATCATCGTCGGCGGCGGCCAGGCCGGCCTGTCCATCAGCTGGTATCTGAAAAAAGCCGGCATCGATCATCTGGTCCTGGAAAAACACCAGGTCGGCCACGCCTGGCGCAACGAGCGCTGGGACAGCTTTTGCCTGGTCACGCCCAACTGGCAGTGCAACCTGCCCGGTTATCCCTACGCCGGCGACGATCCCTATGGTTTCATGAAGAAGGATGAGATCGTCGCGTATCTCGATGGCTTCGTTGCCAGTTTCCAGCCGCCGGTGCGCGAAGGCGTGACAGTGACGCGCCTGTCGCGCGAGGCTGCACTGTGGCGCATCGACACCAGTGAGGGCGCGTATTCGGCCGACCAGGTCGTGGTGGCGGTGGGTGGTTATCACATCCCGGTGGTGCCGCGCGCGGCCGAGCGACTGCCGGCCGATATCGTGCAGATCCACTCCAGCCAGTACCTCAATCCGCAGTCCCTGCCCGAGGGCGAGGTACTGGTGGTGGGCACTGGCCAGTCCGGTTGCCAGATCGCCGAGGACCTGCACCTGGCAGGCCGCCGCGTGCATCTGGGCGTGGGGGATGCCCCGCGCGTGGCGCGCACCTATCGCGGCAAGGATGTGGTGGCATGGCTGGACGAGATGAAATACTACGACCTGCCCGTGGATCAGCATCCGCTCGGCACCGGCGTGCGCGAGAAGACCAACCACTACGTCACCGGACGCGACGGCGGACGCGACATCGACCTGCGCAAGTTCGCGCTGGAGGGCATGCAGCTCTATGGCAAGTTCGAGGGGATCGATGGCGATGTGGCCCGCTTTGGTGCCGGTCTGAAGGGCTATCTCGATGAAGCCGATGCGGTTTCCGAAAGCATCAAGGACAGTATCGACAAGTTCATCGCCGCCAACCAGATCGAGGCGCCTACCGAGGCGCGCTATGTCCCGCTCTGGCAGCCGCCCTCGGACCAGGCCCGGGCACTGGACCTGCGCGCCTCCGGCATTGCGGCAGTGGTGTGGTGCATCGGCTTCCGTACCGATTTCAGCTGGATCAATGCCCCCGTCTTCGACGGCCGCGGCTATCCAGGTCATGTGCGTGGCGTGACAGCGGCCGAGGGTCTGTACTTCCTCGGTCTGCCGTGGCAATACACCTGGGGCTCGGGACGCTTCTCCGGTATCGACCGTGATGCGCGCTACCTGTTCGACCACATTGCCGCCCTGCGCGCGCAGGCGGGCCAGCCGCTCATGTCGCAAGCCGCCTGAACCGGGAGTTGCGCATGCATCCGCCATCCTCTCCCATGCCCGTGGACGCCGCCAGTTCCGCCTACGGCCAGTTGATGCTGCGTTCGCAACACGATCCGCACGGGTTCTGGCGCGAGCAGGCTGGCCGTATCCATTGGCAGCGTGATTTCGATGAGGTGCTGGACGATAGCCGTGCACCCTTTGTGCGCTGGTTCTCCGGCGGCCTGACCAATCTCTGTCACAACGCCGTGGATCGCCATCTGGCGCAGCGTGGTGAACAGGCGGCGCTGGTCTGTGTATCCCAGGAGACCGGGCAGGAGCGGGTACTGACCTATCGCCAGCTGCATCGCGAGGTCAACGTGATGGCGGCCATTCTGCGCGAACGCGGTGTGCAGCGGGGTGATCGCGTGCTGGTCTATCTTCCGGTGATGGCCGAGGCGGCTATCGCGATGCTGGCCTGCGCGCGCATCGGCGCGGTGCATGCGGTGGTCTTCGGCGGCTTCGCTCCGGCCAGCCTGGCCAATCGCCTGCTGGACGCGGAACCGGCGTTGGTGATTTGCGCCGACGCGGGCTTCCAGAATGGCGTGGCGGTGTCGTACAAGGCCTGGGTCGATGAGGCGCTGGCCCTGGCTGCTTGCTCGGCACCGGTGCTGGTGGTGGATCGCGGCCTGTTGTCGTGGTCGGCGGTGGACGGGCGCGATCACGACTACGCCAGCTTGCGGGCGCGTCATGCGCAGGCCGACGTCCCCTGCGTATGGCTGGAATCGGGCGAGCCCTCCTATCTGCTCTATACCTCCGGTACCACGGGCCAGCCCAAGGCGGTGCAGCGTGATACCGGTGGTCACGCGGTGGCGCTGGCGACCTCGATGGCGCTGCTGTTCCAGGGGCAGGCGGGGCAGACCATGTTCACCACCTCCGATCCGGGCTGGGTGGTGGGGCATAGCTATGGCGTCTATGCGCCCTTGCTGACGGGCATGTGCACCGTGCTCTACGAAGGATCGCCGATGCGCCCCGATGCCAGCGCCTGGTGGCGGCTGGTGCAGAAGTACCAGGTCAATCTGATGCTGTCCTCGGCTACCGCCATGCGCCTGTTGCGACGCGGTGGCCGGCGCGCTTTCCGCGCTGCCGACCTGGGCTCGCTGCGCTGCCTGTTCCTGGCCGGAGAACCATTGGATGAGCCAACTGCGGCATGGCTGGAAGAGGCGCTGGGCAAGCCGGTGATCGACCATTACTGGCAGACCGAGACCGGTTCGCCGGTGATCGGTCTGCCCCTGACCGATCTCGATGGATACACCCCCTTGCGGCGCCAGCGCGGCTCACCGGGCATGGCGACGGCGGGATACCGTCTGGCGCTGCTCGATGAGCGCAGCGCACAGCCCTGCGCGCCCGGCAACAAGGGGCTGCTGGTGGTGCAGGGCGTGCTGCCGCCTGGTTGCCTTTCTACATTGTGGCGACGCGATGAGCTGTTCCTGCGCACCTACTGGAGCCGTCACGATGGTCAGTGGCGCTATGCCACCTTCGATGTCGCGCTCGCCGATGCCGGTGGACATCTGCGAGTGCTGGGACGCGCAGATGATGTCATCAACGTGGCCGGCAAGCGCCTGGGCACGCGTGAGGTCGAAGAAGTGCTGCTGGCCGACGATGCAGTGGCCGAAGTCGCCGTCATCGGTGTGCGGCACCGCCTGCGCGGGCAGGTGCCGATGGCGGTGGTGGTAGCGCGCGCGCACGTGGACTGCAGCGCCGGTCAGCTGGAGCATCGCCTGGGCGAGGCCGTGGTAGCCGCCATCGGTGCCTGGGCGCGACCGCGCCGCATCGTGCTGGTGGAGGCACTGCCGCGCACACGATCGGGCAAGGTATTGCGCCGTTTCATGCGTGAGGTGATCGATGGTGACGCCGATGCGGAAGGCTGTCCGCCGGAACTGCTACCGTTGCTTCTGGAACTCACCGGCAGCCGGCAGGACCACGGCGTCGTGGTGCCGGGCTGAGGAAAGTGCCGAGCGCCTTAAAGCAGCGATATCAAATTCAGATCCCGCTGAACCAGTTGTAGCCCTGATCTTCCCAATAACCACCGGGGTTCTGGTTGGTCACGAAGATCGCGGCGACGTGCTTGGGATTCTTGAAACCGAGCTTGGTCGGCACCCGCACTTTGAGCGGGAAGCCATACTCGGTCGGCAACGGCTCCTTGCCGAAGTCCAGCGCGAGGATGGTCTGCGGATGCAAGGCGGTGGGCATGTCGAGGCTGGAGTAATAACGGTCGGCGCACTTGAAGCCGACATACTTGGCCGACAGGTCGGCGCCGATGGCCTGTAAAAAAAGCCTGAGCGGCACGCCCGACCACTGGCCGATGGCGCTCCAGCCTTCGATGCAGATATGGCGCGTGATCTGCGCGGCTTGCGGCAAGGTGCGCAGGCGCTCCAGCGTCCATGGCCGTTTGTCGCTGACCATTCCGCTCACCTCCAGGCGCCAGTCGGCGGGATCGATGTCGGGCGCACTGGCCTGGTCGTAGAAGGCGTTGAAAGGAAAAGGATTAGTGATCTGACTCGCCGCATAGGTCGGGGCCAGCTTGTCGCTGCGGAACAGCAGCGCCTGGACGCGGTCGTTCCAGCGCGACATGGCCCACAGCGCCTTGTCGACGCTGTCGTTGTCCTGCAGGTCGCAACCGGCCAGCATCGACAACGCACCCAGCGACAGCGCCGAGCGCAGCAACAGGCGACGCTCGACCTTGACCAGTGACTTGCGGTGGTCGGCCAGCCGGATCTTCTCGGGTGGGCGGGGCGGTTTTTCGTCGGGCCGGCTCATTGTGCATTTCCTTCTGTATGTCCGCGCCCCACCAGCATGGGCAGCAGGGTCTTGGGTACGATGGCGACCAGTGCCAGATGCACCACCACGAACGCGGCGATACCCGCCATCGCAGTGAAATGGACCTTGCGCGCGAAGTCGAAGCCGCCGAAGAAATCACACAGCGGCTCCAGTTGCACCGGCTTCCAGATGGCGAGCCCGGACAAGACCACGACGATGCCCAACAGCATGACTCCCCAATACAGTAATTTCTGCACGGCGTTATAGGCACCCGGATGATGCGGCAGGCGAAAACGCAAGGCGCTGGCGGCATCGGCCACCACGTCACGCGCGCGCAGCGGCAGCAGACGCCGGCGGAAATGGCCGCTGGCCGCACCATAGCCCAGATAGAACAGGCCATTGGCCACCAGCAGCCACATCGCGGCGAAATGCCAGGCGATCGAACCGCCCAGCCATCCGCCCAGGGTCATCCAGGCCGGAAACCGGAAGCCGAAGATCGGCGACGCGTTGTAGATGCCCCAGCCGCTGGTCAGCATGCAGCCGATGGCGAAGGCGTTGAGCCAGTGGGCGATGCGCACCGCCATCGGATGAAGAGCAAGCTTGCCGGACATCGTGCGCCTCTTACATCGGCGGCGTGACGCCGTTGCGACCGACGCTGACCGAAGCGGCGGTCAGGCTGCCGTCGGGATTCTTGCGGGCGCGCACCACCACCTTGGCACCAGCCACCAGCATGGAGCTTTCACCGGCTTCGATGTTGACGATGGGCACGTCGTCTGGCACCACGATCTTCTTCTCGCCGTCCTTGTATTTCAAGGTCAGCGTGCGGCCATTGCTGGCCACCACGTCACCCACGGTGCCGTTGGTCATGGTGCTGTTGGGCGCCAGGTCGAACGGACGGTGGCCGTCGCCGGTGCCGGCCATGGCCGGTGGGAAGACGTGCACTTCCAGTGCCTTCTGCGAGCCGTCCGGCTGCGGGATGCCGGCCGCGCCGATGTAACTGCCGGGCTTGATGTCGTTGATGTTGGCCAGCGAGATGGCGGCCACACGGGTGTCCTTATCGAGGGCTATGGCCTGCTCGCCGCCCCGGTTGCTCTTGACGACCAGCTTGTCGGCAGCCACCGAGACGATGGTGCCGCGCACGCCGGCCATGGCGGCGGGCGCGGGCGCTTGTGCGTAGGAGGCGGAGGTGGCGAAGATGGCGGACACTGCGATGCCATGGATGAGGGTGCGAAGGGATGCGCTCATGAGATCCTGACCGGTGAGTGGGTTGGAAAACCCCCATGCTAATTTCGCCAAGGAGTCATTCGCATGACATTTGAATGACAAAAATGTCAGAAGAGGAAATCCCGCCGGCAACCCGCCATCGCCCAAGGCGGGAAATTACTCTTTCGGAGAATTCAGATCCACGAGTGCTAACCGCATTGGAATGTAGGCGACGCCGTTTTTCTCTGCCCGAGGGCCTGTGCACCGGAATCCTAGGCGTTCGTAGAAAGGCACTCCAACGGGCGTTGAATTGACCGTGACCGCCACCTTGGATGATGACCATCCATAGATATCCTGGACGTGATTCCAAAGAGCGTAGGCGACACCCTTTCTCTGAAAATCTTTGCTGACGAACAGGTGGAACAGGTGCGTACCGCCACGCACAGAGATGACGCCTGTCATTTGATTCTCTGAGAGCGAAACATAATAGTCGAGCTCTGCAGATGCGATTTTCCGCTCGATGCTTGCGGCCGTGAGCGTCATCAGGAAGGCATCGGCTTCCGAGCCGTCGGCGTGGATCAGAAAGTGATGCGCGAGCGAAGCAATCAAGGTACTGATGGCTGGCGCGTCTTCGGTGTTGGCTGGGCGGATAAGCATGAAGTGATTGTATCTTGGCATGGCTGGCAGGAAGGTCGGCCCCGGGCTGGATGGCGGACCAGCGCTACCAAAAATCAACAGATCCCTTGCATCAATCCAATAATTCAATAATAATTGAATTATTGGATTGATTGAGCTTGCCATGGAAACCAAGACCGTTATTGCCGCACTGGCTGCGTTGGCCCAGGAGTCGCGCCTGGCGATTTTCCGTTACCTGGTCCAGGTCGGCCCGGAAGGAAGCGCTGCGAGCAAGATCGCAGATGCCCTGAACATCGCCCCTTCGTCTCTGTCGTTCCACATGAAAGAGCTCTCGCATGCGGGCCTGGTGACCTCCCATCAGGAGGGCCGCTTCGTTATCTACGCGGTCCGCTTCTCAGCCATGAATGAGGTCTTGCGATTTCTCACCGAAAACTGCTGTGGCGGAAATGTATGCTCGCCTGTAGTCAGCTGCTGCGAACCAGCAGTCGTCGATAAATAGTCATTGTCTGCAAGCACCGCGCTGTCACGCCAAGGAGCGCTCGTGTCAGCCAGCCAACGAAAGATCTGCAGCGCAGACTTCGATCAAGCGTGATATGGATCTGACATGGATGCTATCGGCGCCACGTCGACTTCATCGTCGCGGCAGGCTTCATGCCTCTCCTGCCGACCTAATCCCTTTTCTTCCTCCAAGGATTGAACGTGCTGGCTGCTTTTTGCATCTTCCTGCTCACCCTGATTTTTGTCATCTGGCAGCCCAAGGGGCTAGGCATCGGCTGGAGCGCTTGCGCTGGAGCCCTCTTGGCTTTGGCAGCCGGTGCCATCCATCTCGCCGACATCCCTGTGGTCTGGCACATTGTCTGGAACGCTACCGCCACCTTCATCGCTATCATCATCATCAGTCTGTTGCTGGACAAGGCCGGTTTTTTTGAGTGGGCGGCTTTGCATGTAGCCAGATGGGGCGGTGGCCGAGGTCGCACGCTGTTTGTCCTGCTGATCCTGCTGGGCGCTGCGGTATCGGCCCTGTTCGCCAACGATGGCGCTGCCCTGATCCTCACGCCGATCGTCATTGCCATGTTGCTGGCGCTGCGGTTCACACCCAAAGCCACGCTGGCATTCGTCATGGCCGCCGGCTTCATCGCCGATACGGCCAGTTTGCCGCTTGTGGTGTCGAACCTGGTCAATATCGTCTCGGCGGATTTCTTCAAGCTCGGTTTCGCCGAATATGCGTCGGTCATGATTCCGGTCGACCTCGTATCGGTCGTGGCAACGCTCATTGTGCTGTTGGTCTACTTCCGTCGTGATATCCCAGTGAGTTATGACCTGACCCAGCTTCGGGAGCCCGCTGCAGCGATCCATGATCGACCCACCTTCATTGCCGGCTGGTGGGTACTGGTATTGTTGCTGGTCGGCTTCTTCTGGCTGGAGAACCTTGGCCTGCCTATTAGTGCCGTGGCTGCGACCGGAGCGGTGATCCTCCTTGCGGTCGCCGGCAGGGGCCACGTAATTTCCACACGCGAGGTGCTCAAGGGGGCCCCTTGGCAGGTGGTGTTCTTCTCGCTGGGGATGTACCTGGTCGTCTATGGTCTGCGCAATGCCGGCCTGACGGACTACCTGACCAGCGTGCTCAATGGCTTTGCCGCGCGGGGCGTCTGGAGTGCCGCCCTGGGCACGGGGTTCTTGACTGCCTTCCTATCATCGGTGATGAACAATATGCCCACGGTGCTGGTCGGGGCACTGTCGATCGACGCCAGCAATGCTCAGGGCGTGGTCAAGGAGGCGATGGTCTATGCCAATGTCATTGGCAGCGACCTTGGCCCCAAGATCACCCCCGTCGGCAGCCTGGCAACCTTGCTGTGGCTGCACGTTCTGGACAAAAAGAGTATCCATATTTCCTGGGCCTACTACTTCCGGGTTGGGGCGATGCTGACGTTGCCGGTTCTGCTAGTGACGCTGACTGCCCTTGCAATCAGATTAGAACCCATTTCATAAATAAGCGCATCTCACGCTTATTTATGAAATGGGTTCTAGTGGGGTGGCCGTGACCGGCTCACCCGCCCCGTCAACTTTCAAATTGGATACCAGCATGATCACGATCTATCACAACCCTGCATGCGGCACCTCCCGCAACACGTTGGCCATGATCCGAAACAGCGGTGAAGAGCCGACCATCATCGAATATCTGCAGCACCCGCCCAGCCGCGAGCAGCTGGTCAAGATGATCCACGATGCTGGCCTGACGATCCGCGACGCCGTCCGTCAAAAGGGTAGTCCCTACGCTGAGTTGGGTCTGGACGACATCACCCTGGGCGACGACAAGCTGCTCGACGCGATGCTGGCCCACCCAATTCTGATCAACCGACCGTTTGTCATCACATCCAAAGGAACGCGGCTGTGCCGCCCCTCCGAGCGGGTCTTGGAGATTCTGCCCAATCCCCAGCGGGGAGCATTTACCAAGGAGGATGGCGAGGTCGTTATCAATGGGGAGGGACAGCGTGTCACACCAGGTAATTGATTTGCCCAACATCGATGGCAGCCAATTCAAGGTGCCGTTGCCGACTGATTTCGCAAAGGTCACCGCATCGACCCACCGGCCGCGCTTTCTCTTGTTGTATGGCTCCATCAGGGAACGCTCATATAGCCGGTTGCTGACAATGGAGGCGGCGCGCCTGCTTGAAGCATTCGGCGGCGAGGTCAAGGTCTACGATCCGCGTGGTCTGCCTCTGCCGGACGGTGAGCCTGATACTCACCCGAAGGTCGTGGAACTACGCGAGCTGGCGAACTGGTCAGAAGGAATGGTCTGGTGCTCCCCCGAACGCCATGGCGCCATGACCGGCATCATGAAGGCCCAAATCGACTGGATTCCACTTTCGCAGGGGGCGATTCGTCCCACTCAAGGCAAGACGCTTGCCGTTATGGAGGTATCGGGCGGTTCTCAGTCTTTCAATGCGGTCAATCAGATGCGCGTGCTCGGGCGCTGGATGCGGATGTTGACGATTCCAAACCAGTCGTCGGTCGCGAAGGCCTATCAGGAATTCGATGAGGCTGGCAGGATGAGGTCTTCCGCCTACTACGAGCGGGTCGTCGATGTGATGGAGGAACTGTTCAAGTTCACCCTGTTGACCAGAGATCTCTTGCCGTTCTTGACGGACCGCTACAGCGAACGAAGGGAAGCGGGCGCAGAGCTGTCTGAGCGTATGGGCCAGGACAAGCTGTAACCGGGATATCGTGGAAAAACACCCCAGGGGTTGGATCAGTATCCAACTTCCGGGGTGCAGTCTGCTTTCGGGGTGGCTTTCGAATTCTTGGGGAGGGAGCGTGGTGGCAATTCCTGACCAAGCTTATTCATTGTGGCCGCAACCGCCTCCCGCCCTCACTCCACCGTCACCGACTTAGCCAAATTACGCGGCTTATCCACATCCGTCCCGCGCGCCAGCGCCGTGTGATACGACAGCAGCTGCAACGGCACCACGTGCAGGATAGGCGAGAGCACGCCATAGTGTTCCGGCATGCGGATCACGTGCAGGCCTTCGCTGGAGACGATCTGCGAATCGGCATCGGCAAAGACATACAACTGACCGCCGCGCGCGCGCACTTCCTGCATGTTGGACTTGAGCTTTTCCACCAGCGCATCATTGGGCGCGATCGTGACCACCGGCATCTGCTCGGTCACCAGCGCCAAGGGGCCGTGCTTGAGTTCGCCAGCGGCATAGGCCTCGGCGTGGATGTAGGTGATTTCCTTGAGCTTGAGGGCGCCTTCCAGCGCGATCGGGTAGTGCAGGCCACGTCCCAGGAACAGCGCATTCTCGCGGCGGGCAAACGATTCGGCCCAGGCGACGATGCTGGGCTCCAGCGCCAGCACGCTCTGCAGCGCGGCCGGCAGGTGGCGCATCGCCTTGAGGTGCGCTTCTTCCTGCGCTTCGGTCAACAGACCGCGGGTTTGCGCCAGCGCCAGCGTCAGCAGGAACAGGGCGGCCAGTTGCGTCGTGAAGGCCTTGGTCGAGGCGACGCCGACTTCCACGCCGGCTCGCGTGATGTAGGCCAGTTCGCATTCGCGCACCATGGCGCTGGTGGCGACGTTGCAGATCGTCAGCGTGTGCTGCATGCCCAGGCTGCGTGCGTGCTTCAGGGCGGCCAGGGTGTCGGCGGTCTCACCGCTTTGCGAGATCGTCACCACCAGCGATTTGGGATTGGGCACGCTGTCGCGATAGCGGTATTCACTGGCGATCTCGACGTTGACCGGGATCTTGGCGATCGATTCGATCCAGTACTTGGCCGTCAGGCCGGCGTAGTAACTGGTGCCGCAGGCCAGGATGAGGATCGAGTCGATTTCCTTGAAGACCTTGTAGGCCTTGTCGCCGAACAGTTCGGGCATGATGCCGACCACGCCGTCGAGCGTGTCGGCAATGGCGCGCGGTTGCTCGAAGATCTCCTTCTGCATGTAGTGCTGGTACGGGCCCAGTTCGACCGCGCTGGTGTAGGCCTGCACTGTGCGCACTTCGCGCACGGCGGGCTTGCCCTGGGCATCGACGATCCACACCTTCTGCAGTTGCAGGTCGACTACGTCGCCTTCTTCCAGATAGATGATCTGGTCGGTGGTGCCGGCC
>NZ_JAELUH010000083.1 GCF_016429215.1 Herbaspirillum sp. ASV7
GGGCGGCAGCACCCTGCGCGACTTCATCGCCGTCAACGGCCAGTCGGGTTACTTCCAGCAGAGCTACTTCGTCTACAACCGTACCGGCGAACCCTGCCGCATCTGTGCCACGCCGATCCGACAGATCAAGCAGGGTCAGCGTTCCACCTTCTATTGTGTGAGCTGCCAGAAATGAAGGGCATCGTCGAACAAGCAAGCCGCCAGTCCCTGGCGGCGCAGGGCGAGGATTATGCTGATCCTTCCTTCTCGGCCGAGGTGATCGCCTGGCAGAAGCAGCACGGCCGCCACAAGCTGCCCTGGCAGAACACGCGCGATGCCTATCGCGTCTGGCTCTCCGAGATCATGCTGCAGCAGACCCAGGTGGCCGCAGTGATCCCTTACTACCAGCGTTTCCTGGAGCGCTGTCCGGATGTGTTCGCGCTGGCGGCTGCGCCCTCCGAGGATGTGATGGCCTTGTGGAGCGGCCTGGGCTACTACACCCGTGCGCGCAACCTGCACAAGTGCGCGCAGCGCGTGGTGGCCGAACATGGCGGGCGCTTCCCCGAGGATCCCGAGCTGCTGGCCGAGCTGCCCGGCATCGGCCGTTCCACGGCGGCGGCCATCGCGGCCTTCTCCTATGGACGCCGTGCCGCCATCCTGGATGGCAACGTCAAGCGGGTATTCGCGCGGGTGTTCGGGGTCGATGGCTATCCTGGCGCCAAGCCCGTGGAGGACAAGCTCTGGCAGCGTGCCGTGGCCTTGCTGCCCGAGCAGGATATCGAGTCCTATACGCAGGGCCTGATGGACCTGGGCGCGACCCTGTGCGTGCGCGGCAAGCCTGCCTGCGAGCGCTGTCCGCTGGCGGCACGCTGCGTGGCGCTGGCCGAGGACAGGGTGGCCGAGCTACCGGTGAGCAAGCCCAAGAAGGCCGTGCCGGAGCGGGAGACGGTGATGCTGGTCATCACCCATGGTGCCGATGTGTTGCTGGAGCAGCGACCCGATAGCGGTATCTGGGGCGGGCTGTTGTCCCTGCCTGAGATTGCCGTGGGCGATGCGGCGCAGTTCGACACGGCCCTGCGCACGCTGGTCGCGCCTTATGGCGAGCTGGAAGGCTGCCGCAAGCTGCAAGCCTTCTCGCACGTCTTCACCCATTTCAAGCTGCATGTGGCGCCCTTCCAGGTGGCCATGAAGAGCCGTCACCAGCGTATCGCCGAAGGCGGCCTGGTCTGGTATCCGGTGGCGCGGCTGGCCGATGCGCCGTTGCCGGCGCCGGTCAAGAAATTACTGCTTGGGGCTTTGCGGCGCGACGACCTGCTGGCGGCGGTCTAGCTGCCGGTGGCGGCACACCACCTGTTCGCTGGCGCGGAAGTGCCGGGCCAGGCGTTCGGCCAGGTAGACCGAGCGGTGCTGGCCGCCGGTACAGCCGATGGCGACGGTGAGGTAGCTGCGGTTGTCGCCCTTGAAGGCGGGCAGCCATTTCTCCACGAAGCTGCGGATGTCGTTGAACATCTCGGCCACCTCGGCATCGGCGTCGAGGAAATCGATCACCGGCTGGTCGCGTCCGGTCAGCGGGCGCAAGGCCGGGTCATAGTGGGGATTGGGCAGCATGCGCACATCGAAGACCAGGTCGGCATCCAGCGGCAGGCCATGCTTGAAGGCGAAGGATTCGATGAGCAGCGTCAGCGGTGAGCGTTCCAGGTCAACCAGGTCCTTGATCCAGCCGCGCAGCTTGTTGGAGCTCAGCTGCGAGGTGTCCATCACCAGACCGATCTGCTGCATGTCGGCCAGCATCTCCTTTTCCAGCTCGATGCATTCGGTCAAGGTCAACCTGTCGTTGGGATTGCGTCCCGGCAGCAGGCGATGCGACAGCGGATGGCTGCGGCGGGTCTCGGAGAAGCGGGTGATCAGGGTTTCGTTGGAGGCGGTCAGGAAGAAGACCTTGACGTCGTGGCCATCGGCGCGCAACCGGTCGATGTCCTGCCGCAGCGTCGCCAGCGAATCAGCGCTGCGCGCATCGGTGGCCACGGCCAGCATGCTGGCGCCTTCCTGGATGCGGGTCTGCACCAGGTCGCACAGCAGCGCCGGAGGCAGGTTGTCGACGCAGAAATAGCCGGCGTCTTCGAGCACATGCAGTGCCACCGATTTGCCGGAGCCGGAGATGCCGGTGATCAGAACGATTCGCATGCGGGCAATGATAACGCATTGCGCGGTGGCTCAGCAGATGGCGCAGCCATTCCCGCGAGGCGGGAGCGCACAGCGGCAGCTGCCTATTCGCCGTTCATGGCACGGCGCTGGCGCTCGATGAATTCCTTGAGCGTGTCGATGCCGCGCAGTTGCAGGATGGTATTGCGCACCGCCGCTTCCAGCAGCACCGCGATGTTGCGCCCGGCAGCCACGGGGATGACCACCTTGCGGATCGGCAGGCCCAGCACTTCCTCGTACTGGGCGTCCAGCGGCAGGCGTTCGTAGTTTTCTTCCAGGGTGCTGCGGCGGACCAGGTGCACGATGAGTTTCAGGCGCATCTTGCGACGCACGGCGGTCTCGCCGAAGATGGCCTTGATGTCCAGCAGCCCCAGTCCGCGCACTTCGAGCAGGTTCTGCAGCAGCGGCGGGCAGCGCCCTTCGATCATGTTGGGCGCGATGCGGGCGAATTCCACGGCATCGTCGGCCACCAGACCGTGGCTGCGCGAGATCAGTTCCAGGCCCAGTTCGCTCTTGCCCAGGCCGGACTCGCCGGTGATCAGCACGCCTACGCCCAATACGTCCATGAACACGCCATGCATGGTGATCTGCTGGGCCAGCTTCTTGGAAAGGTATACGCGCAGGTAGTCGATCACCTGCGCCGCCGGCAAGGGCGTGGAGAACAGCGGGATATTCTTTTCGTCGCATACGGCCAGGATATGCGGCGGCGTCGACAGGCCCTGGGCGATGATGAAGGCCGGCGGCTCGCCCGCCACCAGCTCGGCGGTCTGGTAGGCGCGCGAGGTGTTGGAGAGGCGATCGTAGTATTCGATTTCCTGATGGCCGAAGACCTGGATGCGGCCCGGGTGGATCAGGTTGAGGTGGCCGACCTGGTCGGAGGCCGAGACGGCATCGCCGGAAATGAGTCGCTCGCCACCGGGGAAGCCGGCGAACCAGCCCAATTGCAGCGATTCACGGTTTTCTTCGTAAAGCTGCTGTATCGACAACGCGGAATAGGTGGGCATGTAGATCCGGTTCTGCTGACGGGTGGGAGGCGGCAGGTGGTGCGCTTCAGCCAGCTTTTTCCATCGAGGTCTGCCAGGTGACGATGCGGGCGTGGACCACGGCTGGATCGGCTTCGGTGGTGAGCTCGTTGCGGAAGGCGTCGTCGGAAAACATCTCGGCGATTTCCGAGAGGATCTCCAGGTGCTGCTGTGTCACATGATCGGGAATGAGCAGGAACACCAGCAGCTTGACCGGCTGGCCATCGGGCGACTCGAAGGGAATCGGTGCGGCCAGCCGCATGAACAGCGCCAGCGGCGCCTTCAATCCCTTGATGCGACCGTGGGGCACGGCCACGCCATGACCCAGGCCGGTCGAACCGAGGCGCTCTCGTGCGAACAGGTTTTCGGAAACGGTGGAGCGGGCGATGCCGCTGTTGTTTTCGAAGGTCAGGCCGGCTTGTTCGAAAGCTCTTTTTTTGCTGGAGACTTCCAGATCCAGAACCACATTTTCTGGAGACAGGATTTTTGCAAGATTAGTCATGACGCTCAAGGAATTGCTACAGGCTGAAGCTTTGAGCAGGATTATAGGCCTCTTTGGCGGGCCCGCAACGCTTTGAAAACGTCGAACAGGAGGTGAATTCGGCTTGACTGGCGCAATTTGCAGCAACTTGCGGCTTTTGCTGTGATGACGCGCGGAAACTTGTTGCAAGGCAAGCTATCCGGCGGTGTGTTTTGGTGATTTATCGAAGTTTTTCGATATGCCTGTCCGGCTGTGCGACGGACAGGCCCTGGCGACACTGACGTGATCGCTCTTACATCTCGATGCGGCCGAAGATCAGCAACACGTCGCCATTGTTCTTGTTGGCCGACAGGCGCGGCACATAGGCGAACATGATCTTGCCCTTCTTGGTGCCGATCGAGGCCAGCGGCAAGGGTACCGGGAAGGGCACGCTGTTGAGGTAATCCTGGCGGCTCATGAGCATGGCCGTGCCACCCAGGCCCACCTCCAGCCCGGTCTTGGCGATCGGGAACACCCACTCATAGGCGTAGCCGGCCATGTATTGCGGGTGGCGGTGCGAATCCTTGATCACGAAGCCGTACAGGGATTCGTCGTCGCCCTTGTCATTGCGCAGGGTCTTGCCGTAACCCAGGCCCCAGGCGTGCTCGTTGAGTTCATTGAGCTTCTCGGTGGAATAGGTACTGCGGCCATGGTGGGCCACGCCGGAGAGATAGAGTTCGCTGTCACCCTGGTTCCAGATATTGGCGGCGCGATCCTTGGCGCTCTGCCACAGGCTGTACTGGTTGTCGTCGGCGTGGGCGGCCGGTGCCAGGGCAAGGCTGGCTGCGCCCGCCAGGGCCAGGCGACGCAACGAAGAAGAGAAGAGCGGGGCGCCGAGGCGCCGGTACTGGGTGATGGTTGTCATAGTTGTTGTGGGCTACAGGCTAATGCCCCACGCATCCGGAAGCCGGAAGGGACGTGGTGGCGCAGGGTTGTCATGATCAAGCGTTTGCGACGGGCGAGGCGCGTCCGGGGATGTCACCCGTCATGGGGAATGACAGGCAATGCAGCAAAAATATCCCGCGTTTGTTCACATTGAAAAGGGGCGATATGTTACCAAACCGCAAGCATGCAGGCCAAGCCGCACAGGCGCAATCGCCTGTAGTTGACATATCTGGTAACAATTTGCTGACACCCGGGCGGTGTCAGCACGCTCTACCGGCGCCTATCACTGGCGTGCATTACGCAGTTGTGAGGGAGGTTTGGCGCTGGAGAAGTTGCTGCGCCAGGGATTGATATCCAGGCCGCCGCGCCGCGTATAGCGGGCATACACGGCCAGCTTCTGCGGTTTGCAGTAGTGCAGGATGTCGGTGAAGATGCGCTCGACGCACTGCTCATGGAATTCGTTGTGCTCACGGAAGCCGATGATGTATTTCAGCAGTCTTTCCTGGTCAATCGGCGCACCGACATAGTGGATCTGCACGCTGCCCCAGTCGGGTTGGCTGGTCACCGGGCAGTTGGACTTGAGCAGGTGCGACACCAACGTTTCCTCGACGGTGGCTTCGTCATGGCGGGCGCGCAGGATGCTGCCATCGGGGTGGGCAGTGGCTTCGATCTCCACGTCCAGCCGGTCCAGCGACAGGCCGCCGAGTTCGCCGAACTGCACCTGGCCGAACTGCGCGGCTTCGGTCAGCGTGACCTGCACGGTGGCACCGGCTGCGGCCGAGAGGTCGTGGCGCAGCTTCTCCACCAGATGGTCGGCGTTTTCCAGGCGCTCCTGGTTGAAGGAGTTGAGATAGAGCTTGAACGACTTCGATTCGATGATGTTGGGCGAATCGGCCGGCACCATGAAGGTCGCGATGGCGATCTGCGGCTTGCCGCGCAGGTTCAGCCAGGAGATTTCATAGGCGGTCCAGAAATCGGCGCCGAAGAAGGGCAGCGTGCCGCTGATCTGCAGCTCGGCACGCTTGGGCGCACGCGGGATGGGAAACAGCAGGCTGGGGTCGTAATGGGTCGGATACTCGGAACTCTTGCCCAGCGGCGAGCTTTCCGGCGAATGGCCAGCAGTGGAGGCGGGCGGGGTGGTGTGGTCCATGGGATTCTCCTGCGGTACTGCGGACTGCGATGATGCAAAGGGCGGATGAGACTGCGGCCGCACCCCTTCGAAGGGGTGCGGCCACTGCACTATCAGCCGAGGAAGAGCTTGTAGAGCGGGTTACGGCTCTCGTCCCAGTGACGATAGCCCAGTTGCGCCAGGAAGGCGCGGAATTGCTTCATCTCCTTCTTCGGCACCTGCAGGCCGATCAGGATGCGTCCCACGTCACCGCCCTGGTTGCGGTAGTGGAACAGGCTGATGTTCCAGCCCGGGCTCATGCTGGAGAGGAATTTCATCAGCGCGCCCGGACGTTCCGGGAATTCGAAGCGATACAGCAGCTCGTCGCTGGCCAGGTCGCTCTTGCCGCCCACCAGGTGGCGGATATGGACCTTGGCCAGTTCGTCGTGGGTCAGGTCGAGCACGCCGAAGCCGGCCTTCTCGAAGTTGCGGGCGATCTTGCCGGCCTCGTCGGCCGCCGCCACCTGGATACCGACGAAGACATGCGCCGCCTTGGCATCGCTGATGCGGTAGTTGAACTCGGTGACGTTGCGCGGGCCGACGGTCTCGCAGAAGCGGCGGAAGCTGCCGCGCTCTTCGGGAATGGTGACGGCGAAGACCGCCTCGCGGGCCTCGCCGGCATCGGCCATCTCGGCCACGAAGCGCAGGCGGTCGAAGTTCATGTTGGCGCCGCAGGCGATGGTCACCAGCGATTGGCCCTTGATCGGCTTCTTGCTGGCGCGCGCGCGTTCCACGTAGGCCTTGGCACCGGCCACGGCCAGGGCGCCGGCCGGTTCCACGATGCTGCGGGTGTCCTGGAAGATATCCTTGATGGCGGTACAGACCGCATCGGTGTCGACGATGATGATTTCGTCCACCAGCTCGCGGGCGATGCGGAAGGTTTCTTCGCCCACCAGCTTGACGGCGGTGCCGTCCGAGAACAGGCCCACATCAGGCAGCGCCACGCGGCGGCCGGCCTTGATGCTGCGCGCCATGGCGTCGGAATCGGTGGTCTGCACGCCGATGATCTTGATGTCCGGGCGCACCGCCTTGACGTAGGAGGCCACGCCGGCGATCAGGCCGCCACCGCCGATGGCCACGAAGATGGCGTGGATCGGTTCCGGGTGCTGGCGCAGGATTTCCATGCCCACCGTACCCTGGCCGGCGATCACATAGGGGTCGTCGAAGGGATGCACGAAGGTCAGCTTGTGCTTCTTTTCCAGCGTCAGCGCATGTTCGTAGGCATCGGTGAAGGAGTCCCCGAAAAGCACCACCTCGCCACCGCGTGCCTTGACCGCGTCGATCTTGACCTGGGGCGTGGTGGTGGGCATCACGATCACGGCACGGCAACCCAGGCGGGCGGCGCCGAGCGCCACGCCCTGGGCGTGATTGCCGGCGGAGGCGCAGATGACGCCGCGCTTGAGTTGCGCCGGTGTCAGATGGGCCATCTTGTTGTAGGCGCCGCGCAGCTTGAAGCTGAACACGCTCTGCATATCCTCGCGCTTGAAGTAAATTCGATTATCAATCCTTTGCGACAGCGTATTCGCCAGTTCCAGCGGGGTTTCTTGGGCGACGTCGTAGACGCGGGCGGTCAGGATCTTTTTCAGATAATCGTTACTCATGTTTGTCATCAATGAAGTGAAGTAGGGCGAGCAGCAGCGTGTTTGGGCGCGGTCATATCGCAATCAGGGTGAAGGAAAAAACGGCTCGGTAAGCCGGTAGGGTTTGCCCCGGGCGGGTGCCGGCGGTAGCCGGTCGGTGCCAGGGGAACTGATCATTATAAGGGAGGCGGGGCCGTGGCCGGCAAGGCCGGTGGCGGGGAGGGGAAAAGTGAATTTTTGAGCGGTTCTCGCCGGCGTCTTGATTTCGCCGGGCCCGGCACCAGCTAGAATGCGAGCTTCGTCGCTCCGGTGCTTTTGCTGGAGGGCAATATTTCGCCTGGCCGTGGCCAGTTCCTCGCCCTTATCTCCGTTCCTGCATGATCGAATCCGCCATCCTCTGGCTGCTCAATATCCTGGCCATCCCCACGGTCGGACTGACGTCCGTCTTCCTGATCAGCTTCATTTCCGCAACGCTGCTGCCGCTGGGCTCGGAACCGGCCGTCTTTGCCGTCATCAAGGCCAATCCCGCCATGTTCTGGCCGGTGATCCTGGTGGCCACCGTCGGCAATACCCTCGGTGGCGTGGTCGATTACTGGATGGGGTATGGCGCCAAGCAGGCCTTTGCGAAAGAGCGCTCCACGCGCTGGTTCCACTGGCTGGAGCGTTTCGGCGCCAAGACCATGCTGCTGGGCTGGCTGCCCGGCATCGGCGACCCCATCTGCACGCTGGCGGGCTGGTTGCGCCTGCCGTTCTGGCCTTCGGTGGCTTACATGGCCATCGGCAAGTTCGTGCGCTATGTGCTGATGACCTGGCTGCTGCTGAATGTGCCGGACGGCTTCTGGCACAAAGTGGGAGACTGGCTCTCCTGAGCCAGGCCGCTCAACTGCTCAACCGCTGAAGTGCTGGTAGAGGCTTTCCAGCAGGCGGATCAGCAGGAAAGCCGCCGTTATCCCCAGGACCGCTATGTGGCGGGGTTTGAGCTTCAGACGCGGGGTGTCATTGTTCATCAGTGCCGTGATCATGGCAGTCTCCCTCAAGCCTTGCATTGGGCGTAGTCGGCCAGGGTGATGGCTAGATTTTCCAGAAATTCGGTCATCAATGCTTGCAACATAACATCCTCCTCGGTCGTGAAGGGGAACACCCCTTTGGTCTGGATGGATTATAGAATTTAACAATCAATTAATTGAAATTGATTGTATTTATAAATTCGATTGACCGACGCTATCGTCATCAGATCAGGCGCAATCCCTAGCGAAACGTCGCTCAACCGTCACGAAACGGCCAAGATGGCGTCTTGCCGGCCGGCAAAACCGGGTGCATCCCATCGCGAGTTTTGGCAATAGGCTAAAATGCATATCCGGCAGCAGAATTACCTCCATACATAGATGAACGCCCCCGCTCAGATCCAGGCCTTGCTTACAGACGCGCCGCATGGCGCCGCCCCGCGCTTGCGCGAAATTCCCTACAACTACACTTCCTTCTCCGATCGCGAGATCGTGATCCGGTTGCTGGGTGAAGAGTCCTGGTCCCTGCTCGACGAACTGCGCGGCAAGCGCCAGACCGGTCGGTCGGCGCGCATGCTGTATGAAGTCCTGGGCGACATCTGGGTGGTGCGCCGCAATCCCTACCTGCAGGATGACCTGCTGGACAATCCCAAGCGTCGCGCCGCGCTCATCGAGGCCCTGAACCATCGCCTTTCCGAAGTGGACAAGCGCCGCCTGGCCACCGACCTGGCCGAAGCTGGCGACGCCGAAGCGCAGCGCCGCAGCGCCAGCGTGGAAGCCTTGTTGAAGGCGGCCAGGAAGGCCATCGCCGACTTCGCCGAGGAATTCCGCCAGACCTATGATTTGCGCAAGCGTGCCAACAAGGTGCTGGGCCGCTACACCGCCAAGGACAACATCAAGTTCGACGGTCTCTCGCGCGTCTCCCACGTCACCGACGCCACCGACTGGCGCGTCGAATACCCCTTCGTGGTGCTGACCCCGGACAGCGAAGACGAGATGGCCGGCCTGGTCAAGGCCTGTATCGAACTGGGTCTGACCATCATCCCGCGCGGCGGCGGCACCGGCTATACCGGCGGCGCCATTCCGTTGACCCCCCTGTCGGCGGTCATCAATACCGAAAAGCTGGAGCAACTGGGCGCGGTCGAGATGGAAATCCTGCCCGGCCTGGACAAGCCCTACGCCACCATCTACTCGGGTGCCGGCGTGGTCACCAAGCGCGTCTCGGACGCGGCCGAAAAGGCCGGCTTCGTCTTCGCGGTGGACCCGACCTCGGCCGAAGCCTCCTGCATCGGCGGCAACGTCGCCATGAATGCCGGCGGCAAGAAGGCCGTGCTGTGGGGTACCGCCCTGGACAATCTGGCCAGCTGGCGCATGGTCGACCCGCAGGGCGACTGGCTGGAAGTGACCCGCCTGGACCACAACCTGGGCAAGATCCACGACGTCGAAGTGGCGCGCTTCAAGCTGGAATGGTCGCACCCCGGCGAAAAGGGCCAGAAGACCGAAGTCTTCAAGACCGAGATCCTGGAAATCTCCGGCAAGAAATTCCGCAAGGAAGGCCTGGGCAAGGACGTCACCGACAAGTTCCTCTCGGGGCTGCCGGGCGTGCAGAAGGAAGGTTGCGACGGCCTGATCACCTCGGCCCGCTGGATCCTGCACAAGATGCCCAAGCAGACCCGCACGGTCTGCCTGGAGTTCTTCGGCCAGGCCCGCGATGCGATTCCCTCGATCGTCGAGATCAAGGATTACCTGGACGCCGAGACCAAGCGCGGCGGCGCCATCCTGGCCGGCCTGGAACACCTGGACGAGCGCTACCTGCGCGCGGTTGGCTATGCCACCAAGTCCAAGCGCGGCGTGCTGCCCAAGATGGTGCTGATCGGCGACATCGTCGGTGACGACGAGAACGCCGTGGCCGCAGCGGCCTCGGAAGTGATCCGCATGGCCAACAACCGCGTGGGTGAGGGCTTTGTCGCCGTCAGCCCGGAAGCGCGCAAGAAATTCTGGCTGGACCGCTCGCGCACGGCGGCCATCGCCAAGCACACCAACGCCTTCAAGATCAACGAAGACGTGGTGATCCCGCTGAACCGCATGGGCGAATACACCGACGGCATCGAGCGCATCAACATCGAACTGTCGATCAAGAATAAGCTGCAGCTGCTGGCCGAACTGGACAGCTTCTTCGTCAAGGGCAACCTGCCGCTGGGCAAGAGTGACGACGCCGAGGGCGACGACATCCCCGCCGCAGAAATGCTGGAAGACCGCGTCCACCAGGCTGAAACCCTGCTGGAACAGACCCACGCACGCTGGTCGTATCTGCTGGCCAACCTGGACAAGCCGCTGGGCCAGGCCAAGGCCGAACTGGCCGCACTGGGCCTGGAGAAGCTGTTGCCGGTGTTCGAGCAACGCCTGGTGGACCAGCCCGAGGCGGCGGTCTTCCACGTGGTGCAGGACCGCACCGTGCGTATCTCCTGGAAGCAGGAAGTGCGCGCGCAACTGCGCCAGATCTTCTCGGGCGCGGCCTTCAAGCTGATCCTGGAAGAATGCCAGGCCATCCACAAGCGCGTGCTGCGTGGCCGCGTCTTCGTGGCGCTGCACATGCACGCGGGCGATGGCAACGTGCACACCAATATCCCGGTCAAT
Organism: Herbaspirillum sp. ASV7; assembly: GCF_016429215.1. Taxonomy (GTDB): domain Bacteria; phylum Pseudomonadota; class Gammaproteobacteria; order Burkholderiales; family Burkholderiaceae_D; genus Herbaspirillum. The sequence continues at coordinate 10,998 of NZ_JAELUH010000083.1, forward strand.
TCCGACCACTACGAAATGCTGCAGGATGCCCACGTCGCCGTGGCGCGCATCATGAAGCTGGCGCGTTCGCTGGACGGCGTCATCTCGGGTGAGCACGGCATCGGCATCACCAAGCTGGAATTCCTGACCGAGGACGAGATCGGCGAATTCCGCGACTACAAGAAGCGCGTGGACCCCGAAGGCCGCTTCAACAAGGGCAAGCTCCTGAACCTGCCCGGCATGGAAGCCGACCTGTCCAACGCCTATACGCCGTCGTTCGGCCTGATGGGCCACGAATCGCTGATCATGCAGCAAAGCGACATCGGCGCCATTGCCAGCAGCGTCAAGGACTGCCTGCGCTGCGGCAAGTGCAAGCCGGTCTGCTCGACCCACGTGCCGCGCGCCAACCTGCTGTACTCGCCGCGCAACAAGATCCTGGCGACCTCGCTGCTGGTGGAAGCCTTCCTCTATGAAGAGCAGACCCGTCGCGGCGTCTCCATCAAGCATTGGGAAGAGTTCGAGGACGTGGCCGACCACTGCACGGTCTGCCACAAGTGCGTCACGCCTTGCCCGGTCGATATCGACTTCGGCGATGTCTCGATGAACATGCGCAACCTCCTGCGCAAGATGGGCAGGAAGTCCTTCAACGCCGGCACCAATGCGGCCATGTTCTTCCTGAATGCCACCGACCCGGCCACCATCAACGCCACCCGCAAGGTGATGACGCAGTGGGGCTTCAAGGCGCAGCGCCTGGGCAATGACCTGTTGAAGAAGTTTGCCAAGAAGCAGACCCAGAAACCTGCAGCCACGGTCGGCAAGGCGCCGATCAAGGAACAGGTGATCCACTTCATCAACAAGAAGATGCCGGGCAACCTGCCCAAGAAGACCGCGCGCGCGCTGCTGGATATCGAGGACGACAAGATCGTCCCCATCATCCGCAATCCCAAGACCACCACGGCCGATACCGAGGCGGTGTTCTACTTCCCGGGCTGCGGTTCGGAGCGCCTGTTCTCGCAAGTCGGTCTGGCCACGCAAGCCATGCTGTGGAACGTGGGCGTGCAGACCGTGCTGCCGCCGGGCTACCTGTGCTGCGGCTATCCGCAACGCGGGACCGGCGACTTCGAAAAGGGCGAGAAGATCATCACCGACAACCGCGTGCTGTTCCATCGCATGGCCAATACGCTGAACTACCTCGACATCAAGACTGTCGTGGTGTCCTGCGGTACCTGCTACGACCAGCTGCAGGGCTATGAATTCGACAAGATCTTCCCGGGCTGCCGCATCATCGACATCCACGAATATCTGCTGGAGAAGGGCGTCAAGCTGGAAGGCGTGACCGGTACCCGCTACATGTACCACGATCCCTGCCACACCCCGATGAAACAGCAGGATCCGTTGAAGACCGTCAATTCGCTCATCACCACGGTGGATGCGCAGAAGATCGAGAAGAGCGATCGCTGCTGCGGCGAATCGGGCACCTTCGGTGTCTCGCGTCCGGACGTCTCGACCCAGGTCCGCTTCCGCAAGGAAGAGGAAATCAGGAAGGGTAGCGACAAGGTCCGCGCCGACGGCTTCAATGGCGACGTCAAGATCCTGACCTCCTGCCCGTCCTGCTTCCAGGGCCTGTCGCGCTACAACGAGGATGCCGGCACCACCGCCGACTACATCGTGGTCGAGATGGCGCGTCACCTGCTGGGCGAGAACTGGATGCCGGAATACGTCGAGCGTGCCAACAACGGTGGCATCGAACGCGTCCTGGTGTAAGGGGAGCGCACGATGAGCCAGGTGTCTTCCTGCGAACTGTGCACCGGCGACGGTGGCGACGTGCTCTGGCGCCACCCGCAGTTCCGGGTGGTGCTGGTCGATGAAGCCGATTACCCCGGTTTCTGCAGGGTGATCTGCAACGCCCACGTCAAGGAGATGACCGATCTCGCACCGGCCGAGCGCACATTGCTGGCCAATGCGGTCTGGGCAGTGGAAGCCGCGCAGCGCGAGGTCATGCAACCCGAGAAGGTCAATCTGGCCACGCTGGGCAACATGACGCCGCATGTGCATTGGCATGTGATCCCGCGTTTCCTCGACGACCGTCATTTCCCCAGCCCGGTCTGGGCCGAACCGCGCCGACCGGCCGATGCGGCCAGCATTGCGGCGCGCCGTGCGCTGCTGCCGCAGCTGCGCGAGGCGATCCGCCGCCGGCTTGATGCGGCGGGTTTGACCACCTGATGATCGCCTGACTAGCGACCCGGCCCGCCCGGGTTCACGTTTGTTTCACGAATTTCACAAGGGAGAGCCCATGAGCGCCCCATCTTCTCCGGTTCCGCTGTCCTTCAAGGTCCGCAAGCTCTCGCGTGTGGTCGAGGTCGAGTTCGATGATGGCGTGATGTATGCGCTGCCCTTCGAGCTCATGCGTGTGTATTCGCCCTCGGCCGAGGTGCGTGGCCACGGTCCGGGACAGGAAGTGCTGCAGACCGGCAAGCGCGACGTCGAGATCAACGGCATCGAACCGGTCGGCAACTATGGCGTCAAACCGCTGTTCTCGGACGGCCATGCCAGCGGCATCTACACCTGGGATTACCTCTACCAGCTCGGCCGTGACCAGGCCGCCATGTGGGAAGCCTACCTGCAAAAGCTGGAGGCGGCCGGCTTCACCCGCGAGAGCGGGCGCGACCACCAGCCCGAGGCCGGTGGCGGCCATGCCTGCGGCCACTCGCACTGAGCGGGCCCGCTACTGCTGATCCAGGGCAAGTCGCAGACCCGCCCGCGCCGTATAATGTCGTCTTCATTGTTTCAGGCCTAGCCATGACCAACACCACCCATTTCGGTTACGAAACCGTCAAAGAAGAAGAGAAGGTCCGCAAGGTCGCGGAAGTGTTCCACTCCGTCGCCGCCAAGTACGACGTGATGAACGACTTCATGTCGGCTGGCCTGCATCGCATCTGGAAGACCTTCACCATCGCCCAGGCCGGCATCCGTCCCGGCTTCAAGGTGCTCGACATCGCCGGTGGCACCGGCGACCTCTCCAAGGCCTTCGCCAAGCAGGCCGGCCCCAGTGGCGAGGTCTGGCTGACCGACATCAACGAATCGATGCTGCGCGTCGGTCGCGACCGCCTGCTCAACAAGGGCATCGTCACCCCGACCATGCTGTGCGATGCCGAGAAGCTGCCCTTCCCGGACAACTACTTCGACCGTGTCTCGGTGGCCTTCGGCCTGCGCAACATGACCCACAAGGATGCCGCGCTGGCCGAGATGCGTCGCGTCCTCAAGCCGGGCGGCAAGCTGCTGGTGCTGGAGTTCTCCAAGGTCTGGGAGCCGCTCAAGAAGCCCTATGACATCTATTCCTTCTCGGTCCTGCCGTGGCTGGGCAAGAAGGTCGCCAACGACGCCGACAGCTACCGCTACCTGGCCGAATCGATCCGCATGCACCCGGACCAGGAAACCCTGAAGCAGATGATGGAACAGGCCGGCCTGGAACGCGTCGAGTACTTCAACCTGACCGCCGGCGTGGCGGCACTGCATACCGGCATCAAGATGTAAGGGTGTTGCGCGGTGACACCCGGCCCATTCATTCATTGTTAAGGATGGGTTAAGTTTGCGCCGCGACAATGCCTGCCACCGGCACTGGCGCTTTGCCCGCGAAGGGGAAGCCCGGTTCCGGCATCATCCACACGAGGTAAGCGTATGAAAAAATTCCTGCTCGCACTGATGCTGGCGATCACATCGCTGGCCATGGTCATCTCGCCTGCCGAGGCCAAACGCCTGGGCGGCGGCGGCTCCTTCGGCAAGCAATCATCCAACTACTCGCGCCAGGCAGCGCCGTCCGCGCCGTCTTCGCCCTCCTACAGCCAGCCTGCGGCCACGCCTTCCCGTCCGGCCACCCCGGCAGCCACACCGCAGAGCACGCCGACGCCGCGTCCGGCCAGCCCATGGCGCAATATCCTGGGTGGCGCCTTGCTGGGCTTCGGCCTGGGCGCGTTGATGTCGCACTTCGGCATTGGCGGCGCTTTCGGCGGCATGCTGGGTTCGCTGCTGACCATCGCCTTGCTGTGCGCGGCGGTGATCTTCCTGATCCGTCTGTTTGCCCGTGGTCGGGAGCAACAGAGCAATAATCCCGCCTATGCGACCCCCGTTCCCGGTGTGAGCCCCATCGGCAGTGCCGTCGGGGCCACCCCGGAGATCGGTTCGGGCCTGAGGGATATCAACCCGCCGCCGGTGTTCCAGCCCAATGCGCCGGCTGCCTTGCAAGGCAGTGCTAGCGCGGCCGGCAGCCAGCCTGCGCACATCGAGAAGTGGGGCATCCCCGCCAATTTCGATACCGCCGGTTTCGTGCGCAATGCCAAGACCTACTTCATCCGCCTGCAGGCAGCCTGGGACCGTGCCGATGTGAACGACATCCGCGAATTCACCACCCCGGAGATGTTCGCCGAGCTGCGCATGCAACTGACCGAGCGCGGCGCCTCGCCCAATGCCACCGATGTGGTGCAACTGGATGCCGAATTGCTGGGCATCGAGACCCAGACCTACGATTACCTGGCCACGGTACGCTTCCAGGGCCTCATCAAGGAAGCGCCGGACGCCTCGGCCGAACCCTTCGCCGAGATCTGGAACCTGGCCAAGCCGCTGAACGGCTCCGGTGGCTGGGTGCTGGCCGGCATCCAGCAGGTCTGAACGGGGCTGGATCAAGGAGGGGGCTTGCCTCATCCTTGTCTGGCCGCCAAACTGTTACACTTGAAACCGCCCGGCTCATTCGGGCGGTTTTGTTTTCAGGCGCTCTTTCTTCGCCTTCGATCAACCAGTGGCCCGATTCCATGTCCGTACTGCCTCCGCCTTCCGTCCTCGATCCGATGAAACCCGCCGCTGCCGTGATCAACCATCTGCTGGCGCAGGAACCGTGGGCGCAGAAGGCGCTGCTGGCGCATGCCGGCAAGGTGGCCTGCATCGATACCGGCGCGTTGCAGCTGCGCCTGAAGGTGGCCGCCGACGGTTACGTTCAGGATGTGGCCGCCGATGCTCCGGCCAACGTGACCATCCGCGTGAAGCTGTCGGACCTGCCGCTCATCGCCGCCAATCGCGAGCGTGCGGTGTCCTACGTCAAGCTGGAAGGCGATGCCGATTTCGCCAATGCCATTTCACAACTGAGCCAGAAGCTGCGCTGGGATGCCGAGGATGACCTCTCCCGCGTGGTCGGTGATGTCGCTGCCACCCGTGTGGTGGCCGGTGCGCGCAGCCTCATCGAAGCCGCCCGCAGCACGCAGCGCAAGCTCACCGAGAACCTGGCCGAGTATTTCCTGGAAGAACAACCGATGCTGATCCGTCCCCGCATGCTGCAGGACTTTTCCTCCGACGTGGTGCGCCTGCGCGATGACCTGGAGCGCCTCTCCAAGCGTATCGAGAAGCTGGAGCGTCGCTGATGCTGCTGCGTTCCCTGCGTCTGTTCAAGATCATCCGCGTGGCCATCCTGTATGGCCTGGATGAGATCGTCGCCTCCGAGTTCGCGCCGCCACGCATCGCCCGCATCACCAAGCGCATCTTCTTCTGGCGTGACCTGTCGGCACCCCGTGGCGAACGGCTGCGCCGAGCGCTGGAAGACCTGGGCCCCATCTTCATCAAGTTCGGCCAGGTGCTCTCGACCCGGCGCGATCTGATGCCGCCCGATATCGCCAGCGAACTGACCCTGCTGCAGGACCGCGTGCCGCCCTTCGATTCGGAACTGGCCGTCAAGCAGGTCGAGAAGTCACTGGGTGCCCACCCGGACCAGCTCTTCGCCAGCTTCGAGCGCACGCCGGTGGCCTCGGCCTCGATTGCCCAGGTCCACTTCGCCACCCTGAAGGATGGCAAGGAAGTCGCCGTCAAGGTACTGCGCCCGGGCATGCGCGACATCATCGACAACGACATCGGCCTCATGCACGTGGCCGCCGACTGGCTGGAACGCCTGTGGGAAGATGGTCGCCGTCTCAAGGCCAAGGAGGTGGTGGGCGAGTTCGACAAGTACCTGCATGACGAACTGGACCTGATGCGCGAAGCCGCCAATGCCAGCCAGCTGCGCCGCAACTTTGCCGAGTCCACGCTCTTGATGGTGCCCGAGATGTACTGGGATTACTGCTCGCCCTCCGTGATCGTGATGGAGCGCATGCACGGTATCCCCATCTCGCAGATCGAGCGTCTGCGCGCCGAAGGGGTGGACCTGGCCAAGCTCTCGCGCGATGGCGTGGAGATCTTCTTTACCCAGGTGTTCCGCGATGGCTTCTTCCACGCCGACATGCACCCCGGCAATATCCTGGTATCGGTGGCGCCGGAGAGTTTCGGTCGCTATATCGCGCTGGATTTCGGCATCGTCGGCACCCTCAACGACTTCGACAAGGATTACCTGTCGCAGAACTTCCTGGCCTTCTTCCGTCGCGACTACAAGCGCGTGGCCGAAGCCCACATCGAATCGGGCTGGGCGCCCAAGGATACCCGGGTCGATGAGCTGGAAGCGGCGGTGCGCGCCTGCTGCGAACCGATCTTCGACCGCCCGTTGAAGGATATTTCCTTCGGTCAGGTACTCTTGCGCCTGTTCCAGACCTCGCGCCGCTTCAATGTCGAAGTCCAGCCGCAACTGGTCTTGCTGCAGAAGACCCTGCTCAACGTCGAAGGCCTGGGCCGTCAGCTCGATCCCGACCTGGATCTCTGGAAGACCGCCAAGCCCTACCTGGAACGCTGGATGAGCGAGCAGATCGGCTGGCGCGGCTTCGTCGAACAACTCAAGATCGAAGTGCCGCGCTATAGCCGCCTGCTGCCCGAACTGCCGCGCCTGGCGCACCAGGCCTTGACCCGCTATACCGAAGGCGAGGGCCAGTCGCACAATACCGAACTGATCCGCAAGTTGCTGGCCGAACAGCGCCGTACCAACATGCTGCTGGGCGTGATCGTCTATTTCGGCGGCGGACTGATCGGCGGCATCATCGTCGTGCAACTGCTGATGCACATGCTGAAGTTCTATTGACGTTGAAGACGTTGAAATTGATGTTGATATTGATGTAAACGATATAAATCATTTATCAACATGCGAGCGCCGGCACCAGCCGGCGTTTCGCATACAGCGGCCGGCACAGGCCGCACGTGACAACAGAGGAAGAGCCAGTGGGAACCAGCGACAACAACCTGCCCGACGCACGCGTGCGCATGCTGCCTTATATCGTGGCAGCGACCTTCTTCATGGAATACCTGGACACCACCATCATCGCCACGGCCTTGCCGCAGATGGCGCAGTCCTTTGGTATCGGTCCCAACGAGCTGAGCCTGGGCATGACCGCCTACATGCTCACGCTGGCGGTCTTCATTCCCATCAGTGGCTGGGTGGCCGATCGTTTTGGTTCGCGCACCGTGTTCAGTCTGGCCATCGTCATCTTCACGCTGGCATCGGTGTTGTGCGGCATCTCGCACAATGTCTGGGAATTCACCGCCGCGCGGGTGCTGCAAGGGCTGGGCGGGGCCATGATGGTGCCGGTGGGGCGCATGATCGTGGTACGCAGCACCGGCAAGGATCGATTGATGAAGGCCATCGCCACCATCACCTGGCCGGCCATCGTGGCGCCGGTGGTGGGGCCCTCCATCGGCGGCTTCATCACTACCTATGCGTCCTGGCACTGGATCTTCCTGATGAATGTGCCCTTCGGCATTGCCGCCTTCATCGCCGTGATGATGGTGGTGCGCAATGAACATGGCGCATCGAAGCGCCCGCTGGATATCCTTGGTTTCCTGCTGTCGGGAGCGGCGCTGACCTCGCTGCTGTATGGCACCGAGCTGGCCAGCCACATGGAGTCCAACATCAAGGTGGCGCTCGGCTTCGTGGTGCTCGGTGTGGTGCTGGGCTGGTGCGCATGGCTGCACATGCGTCGCGCCGAACATCCGCTGCTGGATTTCTCCAACCTGCGCATCCCGACCTATTCCGTGACGGTCTTGACCGGTTCGCTGACCCGCATCGGCGTGGATGCCGTGCCTTACCTGATGCCTTTGATGTTCCAGATCGGCTTCGGCCTGACGGCGTTCCAGTCGGGCCTGCTGCTGCTGGCCACGGCCCTGGGCAACCTGGGGATGAAGGCCTTTACCACCCGCATCCTCAAGCGCTTCGGTTTTCGTCGCGTGGCGGTCAACAATGCCGCCATCGTCGGCTGCCTCATCATCGCCTGCGGCCTGCTCAAGCCGGATACGCCGCTGCCGCTGATCCTGGGCGTGATCTTCTGCTATGGCCTGTCGCGCTCGATGCAGTTTTCCACACTGGCCACCCTGGCCTATGCTGACATCAACGATGCCCGCAAATCCTCGGCCAGCACGCTCTGGAGCGTGGCCCAGCAGATGACCATCGGCATGGGCATCGCCTTCGGTGCACTGGCCTTGCGCATCGCCGCTTACCTGCGTGGAGAATCGGTCGATGCCGCCAACGCGGCCAGCATGCATTTCACCCTGGGCGACTTCCAGTGGGCCTTCGCCATGGCTGGCGTGGCAGCCTTGATCTCGGTGCTGGGCTATCGCGGCCTGGCCCATGATGCCGGCAGCAATATTGGCGGTGGCGTGCGCGCCGCGCAGGCCAAGCGCTAGGCGCTAGGACATCCTCAGGGTAGGGGCAGCGCGGAAAAGCGCTGCGCCAGGCGCTCGGCGCGGAAGTGTTCCACCACGAAGTCGACGAAGACCCGCGTCTTGGCCGGCATCAGCCGCGCCGCCGTGAAGTACAGCGACAGCATGCCGGTATCGACGTACCAGTCCGGCAGCACCCGCACCAGCGTGCCGCGCTCCAGGTAGCCCAGTGCATGCGGCATGGCCACCAGCGTGATCCCCAGTCCGGCCTCGGCCACTTCGCAGGCGGCATTGGCGTCGCTCATCGTCATTCTTTGTTGTAGCGTGACTGCTGCCTGCTGGCCGCTGCGGTCACGCAGCGAGAAGGGCCGTACGCGGCCGGTCTGCGGCGAGCGGATCAGGATGCCGGCATGGTCGGCCAGGTCGGCCGGTGAGTGCAGCGCCGGATGCGCCGCCAGATAGGCCGGCGAGGCCAACAGCACCCGATGCGCCGGCGCCAGTTCGCGGGCCACCACCCCCGGAGAGAGTTCGGTGCCCCCGGCAATGGCGGCGTCGAAGCCTTCGGCGATGAGATCCACCGAGCGGTTCTCGAAATGCCAGTCCGGCTGGATGCCCGGATATCTCCCCAGGAACTCCCCCAGCAAGGGCACGATGTACTGCCGCCCGAAACCGGTCCCCATGCTGACCTTGAGCGTGCCGGCCGGTTGCCCGCCGGCGCTGGCCAGGTTGGCCACGGCGCTGCGGATGGCTTGCAGGCCGCCATCGACCTCCTGCAGGAAGCGCTCGCCCGCTTCGGTCAGCGAGAGCTTGCGGGTGCTGCGGTGGAACAGCCGCACCCCCAGCGAAGACTCCAGCCTGGCCACGTTCTTGCCCACCGCAGCCGAGGTCAGGCCGAGCTGGCGGGCCGCCGCCGAAAAGCTGCCGGCGTGCGCCGCAGCGACGAAGCATTCGATGCTGGTCATGGTTTCCATCGCCTGATTTTAAACCAATGGTTTAAAAAGAAGATAGTGATTGCCAGCTAGTCGACACATAATCAAACGCCGATACTTGCTTCAACCCAGACGCAAACAGAAAGCGCCAACGGGTTCAACCCTACGCAATCACTTAAGCATCTATTCAAGGAGCAAGATCATGAGCAAGCAAATCACCACCACCTCCCACAACACCCTGGTCTCCAAGGTTGCCTTCGTGCAAGGCGGTTCGCGCGGCATCGGCGCGGCCATCGTGCAGCGTCTGGCCGCCGAAGGTGCCACCGTAGCCTTCACCTACGTCAGTTCGCCCGACAAGGCGCAGGCCCTGGTCAGCAGCGTGGAAGCCGCCGGCGGCCGCGCCCTGGCGATCCAGGCCGACAGCTCGGATGCAGCCGCCCTGCAGCAAGCCATCCGCGTGGCGGCAGAGACCTTCGGTCGTCTCGATATCCTGGTCAACAATGCCGGCGTGCTGGCCATGGGCCCGATCGACCAATTCAAGCTGGAAGACCTGGACCGCACCCTGGCCGTGAACGTGCGCAGCGTCTTCGTCGCCACCCAGGAAGCCGCGCGCTACATGGGCGACGGCGGTCGCGTCATCAGCATCGGCAGCACCAATGCCGAGCGCATCCCCTTCGCCGGTGGTGCCGTATATGCGATGAGCAAATCGGCGCTGGTGGGCCTGACCAAGGGCCTGGCAC
>NZ_JAELUH010000084.1 GCF_016429215.1 Herbaspirillum sp. ASV7
CGCTGAGCCAACACCAGAGCGCCAGCGCCCACGCAGCGCCACCGGTGCTGCCGTCAGGCGCTCGCATCCGGCCGCTGCGCGAGGAGGAAATCCCCGCCCTGCTGGCACTGGACCGCCATGCCACCGGCATGGACCGCAGCGCCCTGCTGCTGGCCCTGCTCAAGTTTGCCCAGGTGGCCGTGCTGGAACAGGATGGCCACGTCAAGGGCGTGGCGATGCTGCGCGAGTTCGGCCGTGGCCGCGTGATCGGCCCGGTGATCGCCGCCGATCCCGAAGATGCCAAGCGACTCATCAGTCATTGGGTCAGCACCTTTACCGGCAGCTTCCTGCGCATCGACGTGCCCGGCCGCAGCGGCCTGCGCGACTGGCTGCAGGAGATCGGCATGACCTGCGTGGACGACGTCGTCACCATGTGCCGCGGCACGCCCCCCAGGGGCGATGCGCAGTGGCACGCTTACAGCCTCATCAACCAGGCGCTGGGCTGATGCCGGCGCATAGGACATCATGACTTTTCTCTACAAGGCCGATCTCGAACGCGGCGCCGAATGGGGCAAGCTCTTTGCGCAGAAGGCGCCGGAGCTGTCCTTCCACCTCTGGCCCTACGAGGGCGATCCGGCCCAGGTCCGCTACCTGGCGGCCTGGACGCCACCGGAGGATATCGCCGAGCGCTTCCCCAACCTGGAAATCCTGTTCTCGGTGGGGGCCGGCATCGACCAGTTCGACATGTCCTGTCTGCCGCCGCAACTGCCAGTGGTGCGCATGACCGAGCCCGGCATTGCCGCCGGCATGGTGCAATACGTGACCCATGCCGTGCTGGGCCTGCACCGCGACAGCCGCTACTACGCCCGCCAGCAGCAACAGGAGGTCTGGCAGGCGCGCCGGGTGCGCCCGGCCTCGGCCTGCCGGGTCGGGGTGCTGGGCCTGGGCATGCTGGGGCGTGCCGTGCTGCAGCAGTTACAGGGGCTGGGTTTCCCCTGCGCCGGCTGGAGCCGCTCGGCGCACCAGATCGAGGGGGTGGATTGCTACAGTGGCTGCGATGGTCTGGCCGCCTTCCTGGCGCGCACCGACGTGCTAATCTGCCTGCTGCCGCTGACCGATGACACGCGCGGCGTGCTGTGCCGCGAACTGTTCGCACAGTTGCCGCGTGGCGCGGCGCTGGTCAATGTGGGACGCGGCGGCCACCTGGTCGAGGACGACCTGCTGGCCGCCCTGCAGGAGGGTCAGCTGAGTGCGGCGGTACTGGACGTCTGCCGTACCGAACCGCTGCCGGCCGGCCATCCCTTCTGGCACCATCCCGACATCGTCATCACGCCGCACATCGCCAGCATGACCCAGCCCGACGGCGCGGTCGATGCGGTGCTGGAGAACCTGCGGCGACATCGCGCCGGCCTGCCCCTGCTGGGCCTGATCGACCGTCAGCGCGGTTACTGAGAATAGCCATGGGCGCCCCACCCGCACACAACATGCTGAAACCCGGCGCGAGAACGGCATGCCGTGCCGCCGCGCCACCGCAGTTCGCGCCACGCCGCTGGCCACATGGCCGTATGCTCGATGTCATGGCGCATTGTGCCGGTACGCAGCCCCGGCGTGGCCGATGGCATTTCCCCCACCCTTTTTCTTCCTTGTCCTGACCATGAAGCTGGAATCCTACTGGACCGATTCGGCGCCCCTGTACATCTCCCCGACACGCGAATTGCCGACCCAGATCGATGTGGCCATCGTCGGCGGCGGTTTTACCGGCCTCTCGGCCGCGCTGGCGCTGGCGCGCCGTGGCGCCAGCGTGGTCGTGCTGGAAGCCGGGCCGCACGTAGCTGCCGAAGCCTCCGGGCGCAATGGCGGCCACGTCAACAACGGCCTGGCGGTGGACTATGCCGAGGTCGCCGCCAGGGTCGGCGTGGAGCGCGCCCGCGCCTGGTACCACGCCTATGACGACGCCGTCGATACCGTGGCGCGGCTGGTCGAGGAAGAACAGATCGCCTGCGACTTCCTGCGCCATGGCAAGCTCAAGCTGGCCACCCGGCCGGGCCAGATGGAGGCCCTGCAGCGCAGCGCCGAGCGGCTGGTGGCTGATGGCGTGGACCGCGACGTCGCCATCCTCGATGCCGCCCAGGTGCGCGCCGAGGTACAAAGCGAGCGCTTCCACGGCGGCCTGCTCTACAAGCGCAGCGCGCAGATGCACATGGGCCGCTTCGCCTATGGCCTGGCGGTGGCGGCCGAGCGCCAGGGCGCCGGCATCCATACCGGTACCGAGGTAAAGCGGCTGGAACGCATCGGCCAGACCCACGCCCATCGGGTCCATACCTCCCGTGGCACGGTGCTGGCCAAGCAGGTGCTGCTGGCCACCGGCGCCAGCCGTCACGGTGCCTATGGCAGCTTCGGCTGGCTGCGCCGCCGCATCGTGCCCATCGGCAGCTTCATCGTGGTCACCGAACCGCTGGGCGCCGAGCGTGCCACCACCCTGCTGGCACAGCAGCGCACCTACACGACGGTGGCCAACATCCATCATTATTTCCGCATGACGGCCGATCACCGGCTGGTCTTTGGCGGACGCGCCCGTTTTGCCATTTCCAGCCCGCAGTCGGATGCGGCCAGCGGCGAGATCCTGCGCCAGGGGCTGCAGCAGACCTTCCCGCAGCTGGGCCAGGTGCGCCTGGACTACTGCTGGGGCGGCCTGGTGGACATGACCCGCGACCGCCTGCCGCAGGCCGGCCAGCGCGATGGCCTGTATTACTCCATGGGCTATAGCGGCCACGGCACCCAGATGTCGGTGCACATGGGCCAGTGCATGGCCCAGGTGATGACCGGCGACGAGCACGCCAACCCCTGGTCCGAACGCGAGTGGCCGGCCATCCCCGGCCATTTCGGGCCGCCCTGGTTCCTGCCTGTGATCGGCCTGTACTACCAGCTCAAGGACAAACTGGCCTGAGCCTCCAACCGTCTATCTTTCATACTGATTGCCCGCCATGATTTCACTCGACCTCCAGCGCCAGGACCTCTTGCCCGGTGCCCACCTGATCGGCGCCCAGTGGCGCGCTGCCAGCGACGGCCGCCAGCTGGCCGTCAGCGATCCGGCCACCGGCCAGGTGTTTGCCACCGTGCCCGACGGCAGCGCCGCCGATGCGCGCGCCGCCGTCGATGCTGCCGCTACGGCCTTCCCTGCCTGGCGCGCCACACCGGCCAAGCAGCGTGCCGCCATCCTCAAGCGCTGGAATGACCTGCTGATCGCCCACCAGGATGACCTGGGCCGCCTGATCTCGCGCGAGCAGGGCAAGCCGCTGGCCGAAGGAAAGGGCGAGGTGGCCTATGCCGCCAGCTACGTGGAATGGTTCGCCGAGGAAGCCACGCGCGTCAACGGTGAAGTCATCCCGGCCCCGGTGAGCGGTCGCCGCATGCTGGCGCTGAAGGAACCGGTGGGCGTGGTGGCGGCCATCACGCCATGGAACTTCCCGGCGGCGATGATCGCCCGCAAGATCGCGCCGGCCCTGGCTGCCGGCTGCACCGTGGTGTGCAAGCCGGCCGAGGATACGCCGCTGACCTCGCTGGCGCTGGTCAGGCTGGCCCAGGAAGCAGGCGTACCGGCGGGCGTGATCAATATCGTCACCGCCTCGCGCGAGCGTACGCCTGAAGTGGTCGACGCCTGGCTGGCCGATGCGCGCGTGCGCAAGATCAGCTTCACCGGCTCCACCGCCGTGGGCAAGCACCTGGCGCGCCATTCGGCCGATACCTTGAAGAAGCTCTCGCTGGAACTGGGCGGCAACGCGCCCTTCATCGTCTTCGACGATGCCGACCTGGAGGCGGCCATCGATGGGGTGATGGCGGCCAAGTTCCGCAATGGTGGCCAGACCTGCGTCTGCCCCAATCGCATCTATGTGCAGGAGGCCGTGCACGACGCCTTCGTCGAGAAGCTGGCCGCCCGGGTGGCGGCCCTGAAGGTGGCCCCGGCCACCGATCCCGGCGCACAGATCGGCCCCATGATCAACGCCCGCGCCATCGCCAAGATCGACCAGCACGTGCGCGATGCGGTGGCACGCGGCGCCCGTGTCGTCACCGGCGGCCAGCGCCTGCAAGGCCCGGGCTATGCCAGCGACAACTACTACGCCCCCACCGTACTGACCGATGTCGGACCGGAGATGCTGTGCAGCAGCGAAGAGACCTTCGGCCCGGTGGCACCGGTGACGCGCTTTGCCACCGAGGAAGAAGCCATCGCCGCCGCCAATGCCACGCCCTTCGGCCTGGCCGCGTATTTCTATGCCAATGACGTGCGCCGCATCCACCGCGTCACCGAGGCGCTGGAAAGCGGCATCGTCGGCGTCAACGAAGGAGCACTGGCGGCCGAGGCCGCGCCCTTCGGCGGCGTGAAGGAATCAGGTTATGGCCGCGAAGGCTCGGTCCATGGTCTGGACGATTACCTGCATATCAAGTACGTCTGCCAGGGTCAGCTCTAAGCCCGCCGCCCGCGCATCCACCGAACCCAACAGGAGCCATCATGCCAGCGCCCTCGACACCCTCCGCCCCTGCTACTTCCACGCCGATGCCGGCGCTGACGTTGCGGGCCATGGAACCGGATGACCTGGGGGCCTGCCATCGCCTCTCGCTGCAGTTCAAGTGGCCGCACCGGCTGGACGACTGGGCTTTCCTGCTGCAGATGGGGCAAGGCTACCTGCTGGAGAACCCGGCGCCGGATGCGCCGCTGCGCGTGGTCGGCTCGGTCGTGTGCACCACCTTCGGCCAGTCCCACGCCGTCATCGGCATGCTGCTGGTGCAGGCCGAACTGCAGCGGCGCGGGCTGGGGCGGCGGCTGATGCAGCACGTGGCCGAGCAGGTCGATGGCCGCAGCCTGATGGTCAATGCCACGGCGGCCGGCACGCCGCTGTACAAGCAGCTGGGCTTCATCCAGGAAGACGTGCTGCACCAGTTCCAGGGCGCTTCGGCGCAACCGGTGCTGGTGTCGCTGCCGCCGGGCGAGCGCGTGCGCCCGATGGGCAAGAACGACGTGACGACCCTGCTGGAACTCGATGCCCGCGCCACCGGCATGGATCGCAGCAAGCTGTTGCTGGCGCTGCTGGAGATTTCCGAGGGCGTAGCCCTGGACCGGGATGGCGAGATGCTCGGCTTTGCCCTGGTGCGCCGCTTCGGCCATGGGCGTGTGATCGGCCCGGTGGTGGCGCCTGACGCCGAGCGCGCCAAGGGCTTGATTGCGCACTGGATCAACACCTATTCGGATTCCTTCGTGCGCATCGACGTGTTCGCCTCCTCGGGCTTGCCAGCCTGGTTCGACAAGCTGGGCATGACCTGCGTGGACCACGTCAGGCGCATGCGCCACGGCACGCCACCGGTGCGCGATGCCGGCATGCAGCTCTTTTCCATCGTCAACCAGGCGCTGGGCTGAAGCAGACACAGGATGGCCGCAGCAGAAAATGCCAAGGCCGCCCGCAAAACCCATCAAGATGCTTTTTTGCCCCCGCATCTTGCGCAGTTGCTGCGAGCGCCGGGGAATAGCATTGACTCCATGCCGGTTGTACCGCCTGCGCGGACTTCCTTGTTCAACGCCATCGTCAGCGAGTCCTCCTCTATGCACACCTCGACCCTGGCTGCCCTCGACCGCAGCCACCTGATCCACCCCGTCACCAGTTTCCGCGAGCATGAAGAACTGGGGCCCATCATCCTCAAGTCCGGGCGCGGGGCCTACCTGACCGACCACCAGGACAAGGAACTGCTGGATGCCTTCTCGGGCCTGTGGTGCGTCAACACCGGCTACGGCCAGGAGAGCGTCATCCGTGCCGCCACCGAGCAGATGCAGCGCCTGCCCTATGCCACCGGCTACTTCCATTTCGCCAGCGAACCGGCCATCCTGCTGGCCAAGAAGCTGGTGGACATCAGCCCGGCATCGCTCAAGCATGTCTATTTCACGCTGGGTGGCTCGGATGCGGTCGATGCTGCCATCCGCTACATCACGCACTATCACAATTCCATCGGCAAGCCGCAGAAGAAGCATTTCATCGCCCTGCAACGTGGCTACCACGGCTCCTCGTCGGTGGGTGCGGGCTTGACGGCACTGCCCAATTTCCACTTCAACTTCGACCTGCCGCTGCCGACTCAGCACTACATCCCCTCGCCCTATCCCTACCGCAGCGAGCTGGCCGACGATGCCGCCATCATCGCCGCCTCGGTGCAGGCGCTGCGCAGCAAGGTGGCCGAGCTGGGGGCCGAGCGGGTGGCGGCCTTCTTCTGCGAACCCATCCAGGGTTCGGGTGGCGTGATCGTGCCGCCCAAGGGCTGGCTCAAGGCCATGCAGCTGGCCTGCAACGAACTCGATATCCTCTTCGTGGTGGATGAGGTGATCACCGGCTTCGGCCGCACCGGCCCCATGTTTGCCTGCCTGGATGAGGACGCGCAGCCCGACCTGATGACCATGGCCAAGGGCCTCACCGCCGGCTATGCGCCCATGGGCGCGGTGATGATGTCGGACCGCGTCTATCACGGCATTGCCGATGGCGCGCCGCTGACCACCGTGGTCGGTCATGGCCAGACCTATTCGGCCCATCCGGTGAGCGCGGCCGTGGCGCTGGAGGTGCTGCGTCTGTACGAGGAAGGTGGCTTGCTGGAGAACGGCCGGCGCGTCGAACCGCATTTCGCCGCTGGCCTGCGCGCGCTGCTGGCGCATCCGCTGGTGGGCGATGCCCGCAGCCGGGGCCTGCTGGGCGCGCTGGAACTGGTGGCCGACAAGGCCAGCAAGTCCCGCTTCGCGCCCGAACTGAAGCTGCATGAACGCATCTTCCAGGCGGCCTACCGGCATGGCCTGGTGTTCCGTGCCTTCGGCGACAACATCCTCGGCTTTGCGCCGGCGCTGTGCTTTACCGAGGATGACTTCGCGCTGATGTTCGCGCGCCTGAAGGCCATCCTCGATGAGGTACTGGTGCAACCCGAGGTGCGCCGGGCCGTGGGCTGACACCAGGATCGGCGGCACCTGCAAAAGCCTGCTTGCCGGACACGGCAAGCAGGGCCAGAACGTATAAAATGTTTGGCAACATCCGGCCGGCCCGTTTGGTGAAGAAACGGGCCGGCCGGATGACTTGATTAACCGAGGCAAGATGATGAATAACGGCGCGTTGAAACTGGACCGGATCGATCTGAGGATTTTGTGTCACCTGCAGCAGAACAGCCGCATCACCAACGTGATCCTGGCCGACGCCGTAGGTCTCTCGCCGAGTCCCTGCCTGATCCGCGTCAAGCGTCTGGAGAAGGCCGGCTACATCAGCGGCTACGGCGCCTACATCCGCCTGGAAAAGCTGGCCGACGTGCAGATCGTCTTTACCGAGGTGACGCTGTCGGACCATCGGCGCGAGGACTTCGCCAAGTTCGAAGCCTATCTGCGCAACGTCGACGAGATCATCGAATGCCACCTGGTCAGCGGCGGCTATGACTACCTGCTCAAGTTCATGACCCGCAGCGTGGTGCATTACCAGAGTGTGATCGAGTCGCTGCTGGAGCAGAACCTGCGCATCGAGAAGTACTTCAGCTACATCGTCATCAAGTCACCCTTCATCAAGCATCACTACCCGCTGGAAAAGTTCATCCAGTCCTAGCGGGCCGCCCCGGCCCCCAAGCTCACCACCTCCCGCTCCCCCTCCGGCCCGGCCATCTGCGCCGCGCCGCCCCCTGCATTGCCAAAAAACAATGCACTTCCATGGCACATCCCCCTCCTTTGCGTGGATTTACGCCATCTCCATCAAATCTCCATAAAAACCCCAAATAAAAGTCACTATTGGTCACGAAACTACCCTTTACATTTCTTAACCGCTGCCGTTAACCTCCTCGCAAGCTGACGATTTGTAAGCTATTTGCACCGGCATTGTGCAAAAAAGGTAAAGCCTGGCCGTGACCAGCATGCCTAAAAGACAACAAAATATTTCAATTATTCAGGGGCTTCCACCATGGCAACTTCTACAGGAACCATTTCAACGTCCGCAGGACCGCTCGATGTCGCCACCCTGGTCAACCAGCTGGTCGGGGTCGAGAGCAAGTCGCGCCTGACGCCGCTGAAGAACAAGGAGAGCGGCTTCAACACGCTCATCTCGGCCTATGGCTCCCTGAAGAACGCGCTGACGACCTACCAGAATGCGCTCAAGCAGTTGAGCGCGGCCAGCTTCAGCGCGCAGAAGACGGCCATCTCCAACGCCGGGTCCGGCAGCAACCTGACCACCGAACCGTTCACCGCCGAAACCAACAGCGACGAATCGACCAAGGTGCTGGCCCAGAAGATCAAGTCGGCCGGCTTCCCCAGTGGCCAGCTGTTCAATGCGGGCGATTCGATTGCCATCAAGGTCGGCACCGGCCAGCCCACCTTCGTTACCCTCAAGGCCAATGCCACCATCACCGGCCTGCGCGACGCCATCAATGCCGCCAAGTCTGGCGTGACCGCTTCGGTGGTCACTGATGGCAGCGGTGACCACCTGGTGCTGGAATCCAATACCGGCGGTACCGCCAACACTATCAAGGTCACCGCCAACAACAGCCTTTCCACCCTGGCCTATGACCCGTCCAATCCGGGCACCAGCACGGTGACCCAGATCCAGGCGCCGCGCGATGCCACCAAGGCCGCCGCCGGCCAGTACAACGTGGCCGTGAGCCAACTGGCACAGACGGCCAAGATCACCTCGGGCGGAATCGCTCCGGGAACCACCTTCGACGGCGGCATCCTGGCCATCAAGACGGGGACCGGCTCGACCACGATCATCCAGCCCAAGACCAATACCCTGGCCGGCGTGCGCGATGCCATCAACGCCAGCGGTGCCGGGGTCAATGCCTCCATCGTCAGCGATGGCACCAACAACCACCTGGTGCTGACGGCCAAGGACAGCGGCGCGGCCAATACCGTGCGCGTCACCGGCACGGGTGCCTATTCGGTCTTCGGTTTCGATCCCAGCGGCACGGTGACCACGGCCGGCGTCGATCCCAACCAGGCCTACACCACCGGCAACCTGGCGCTGCAGGTGGGCAGCAAGTCCTTCACCATTACCCCGACCGACCTCGATGGCAGCGGCAGCATTGGCTTGAACGATGTCATGGTCGCCATCAACAATGCCAATGCCGGCGTGACCGCCAGCATCAGCAACGACGGATCGCAGAACCACCTGGTCCTTACGCCGAGCGGCACCGATCCGGTCAAGCTGACCGGCAGCGATACCTACGCCGCACTGACCGGCAACACCATGGGGCAGCTGGCCAAGCCGCAGGACGCCAAGCTGACCATCGATGGCGTGCCTGTCACCAGCAGTACCAACAAGGTGGCCGATGCCATTTCCGGCGTGACGCTGAACCTGACCAAGACCACCAATGCCAACGACAACTTCACGCTATCCATCAGCAACGACACTAGCGGGCTCTCTACCGCCGCCAACACCTTCGTCAGTGCCTACAACACCCTGGTCAAGGCGGTCGCCAGCCTGACCAAGCAGACGCCTTCCACCACCAAGGGCCAGGCCAACACCAACTCGCCGCTGGCATCGGAATCCACCGTGTTGAATCTGATGGGTCAGATCCGCAGCACCATGCTGGGCGCGCTGGGGAGCAGCGGTGCAGCCAACCTGTCACAGGTGGGGATCTCGTTCCAGAAGGATGGCACGCTGGCGCTGGACGCCACCAAGCTGACCGCGGCCGCCACCAAGAACTTCGATGCGGTCAGTAAGCTCTTCGGTGCGGAGGCAGGCGTGCTGCCCAAGTTGCAGAAACTCATGGACAACATCGTCGGCGATGGCGGTGCGCTGGCCACCAAGACCAAGGGCCTGCAGGCCAGCCTGAAGGTGGTGACCGACCAGCAGGCCGCAGTCAATGACCGCCTGCAAACCATCAAGGACACCTACACCAACCAGTTCAACCGCCTCAACGTCACGCTGGCCGGGATGCAGTCACGCCAGAGCTACCTGACGCAGCAACTGGCCAAGCTCAACAGCAAGTCCTGATCGGCTGTCGTCACCGTCGTTATTGTCGCCATTGTCGTTATACTGAATGCCCGCCGGATCACGCGATCACGGCGGGCATTCACTTTCCAGAACAATGACAGGGAGACGTCGTGAACCAGCCCAAGTACCTGGAGGATTTCCAGCCAGGCCAGACCTTCAGCTCGCCGCACACCATCACGGTGGACGCCGACGCCATCAAGCAATTCGCCACCCAATACGATCCGCAACCCTTCCACCTCGACGAGGCCGCCGCGCAGCAGACCTTCTTCCGTGGCCTGGCCGCCAGCGGCTGGCACACGGCGGCGCTGACCATGCGTCTGCTGGTCGATACGCTCAGTATCGAAGGGGGATTGATCGGTGCCGGTTTCGATGAATTCCGCTGGCCGCGCCCGACCCGGCCAGGCGATACGCTACGGCTGGAGGTGGAAGTGCTGGGCGTGAAGACCTCGCAGTCCAAGCCCAGGCAGGGTTTCCTCAATCATCGCGTGACCACCTACAACCAGCACGACGAACCAGTGCTGATCATGACCGGCAACCTGCTGGTGCCACGGCGCCAGCAGGGCTGATCAGGCCGGCTCAGGCAGCGTCAGGCTGCTGCGAGGGGTGGGCCTGCTGGAAGGCAGGCAAGGCGTTACAGGCATCCTCGATGGCGCGTAGCGTCGGGTAGGGTGCCATGTCCACCTCGAAGCGGCGGGCATTGAACATCTGCGGCACCAGGCAGCAATCGGCCATGGTGGGCGCATCGCCCACGCAGAAATGGCCGCGCGTGGTGTCGGCGGCCAGTTGCTGCTCCAGCGCAGCGAAGCCGAGCTTGATCCAGTGCTGGATCCAGGCGTTCTTCTGTTCCTCCGCCACGCCCAGTTCGTGCTTGAGGTAACGCAGCACGCGCAGATTGTTCAGCGGATGGATCTCGCAGGCAATGGCCAGCGCCAGCTCGCGGATGTGGGCGCGCTGGCCGGCGTCGCCGGGCAGCAGCGCGGGCATGGGATAGCGCTCTTCCAGGTACTCCAGCATCGCCAGCGACTGCGTCAGGTGGCGGCCTTCGTCGGCCAGCACCGGCACCAGCGAATGCGGGTTCAATTGCGTGAAGGCGGGCAGGAACTGCTCCCCGCCCTGGTTGAGCAGATGCACCGGCGCCGTGTCATAGGCCACGCCCTTGAGGTTCAGGGCGATGCGTACGCGATAGGACGCCGAACTGCGGAAATAGCCGAACAGGGTTGTCATCCTCTTTTTTCCTCCGACAAAGAATCTGGTCTCAGGCCAGCAGGCGCGCCGGCAACACGGTGCCGGCCACCTCGCCGAAACCGATCAGCGGCAGGCCATCGCGACGGGCCACGGCGCGCATGATGATGGTGTCGCCATCTTCCAGGAAGACGCGCTTCTCGCCACCGGCCAGGGTGATGGGAGCCTTGCCGCCAGTGGTCAGCTCCAGCAGCGAGCCGGCTTCATCGGGCTGCGGTCCGGACAGTGTACCGGAACCCAGGAAGTCGCCCGGGCGAAGGTTGCAGCCATTGACGGTGTGATGCGCCACCAGTTGCGCCACGGTCCAGTAGGCATCGCGGTAGTTGGACAGCGACAGGCGCTGCGCCGGCTGTCCCGCCTCGCGCATGGCGGCGGTCTGGATCAGCACTTCCAGCTGCAGGTCGATGGCGCCGGTCTCGCGCAGCGTGGGCGCATCCAGGTAGGGCAGTGGCTGCGGATCGCCTTCGGGACGGGTCCAGCTGCAACGGTACGGCGCCAGCGCTTCGAGCGTGACGATCCAGGGCGAGATGGTGGAGGCGAAGCTCTTGGACAGGAAGGGCCCCAGCGGCTGGTATTCCCAGGCCTGCACGTCGCGTGCCGACCAGTCGTTCAACAGGCACAGGCCGAACACCTTCTCTTCGGCCTGGCTCATGGGCACCGGCTCGCCCAGGGCATTGCCGCCGCCGATGAAGATGCCGAGCTCCAGTTCGTAGTCCAGCCGCTTGCAGGGGCCGAAGCTGGGGGTCTCGGCATCCGGCGCGCGGGTCTGGCCGACCGGACGGCGGAACTGCTGGCCCGAGACCGCGATCGAGGAGGCGCGGCCGTGATAGCCGATCGGCACCCACTTGTAGTTGGGCAGCAGCGGGTTATCAGGGCGGAACAGCTTGCCTACCGTGGTGGCATGGTGGATCGAGGTGTAGAAATCGGTGTAGTCGCCGATGGCAGCCGGCACGCCATACTCAGCCCGGGCCTGCGGCACCAGGCAGGCGGCCAGTTCGGTCTGGTGCGGCGAGCCGGTGCGCAGCAGGCGCGAGAGCGCCAGGCGCAGCGCCGACCAGGCCGCAGGGTCCAGCGCCATGAGGGCATTGAGGGTAGACCCGGCGCAGGCCGCATGGGCGGCGTGGCGCGTGGCTTCGTCGAAACCCGAGAAGGCGCCGGCGGCCTGGGCGGCCGGCAGGTCCAGGATCTGGTCGCCGATGGCCACGCCAGCACGCAGCGCTTCTTCGCTGCCGGCGCGGCGGAACACGCCATAGGGCAGGTTCTGGATCGGGAAGGGACAAGCGTCGGCATTGGCGCTGTCGACCCAGCTGCGCAGGTCGGTATCGTGGGTTTCGTTCAGTTTCAGGCTAGGCAGGCTCATGCGCGCTCCGGGTTGAAGTTCTTCTGGATGCCCAGCCAGCAGTCCTGGTAGTCGCGTTGCAAGGTCGGCGACTCCAGCGCATGGCGCGTAGGGCAAAGGATGTTGCGTGTCTCGAACATGAAGGCCATGGTGTGATCGACCTTGTTGGGCTTGCTGGTATCGATGTGGCTGGCCTTCTCGAAGGTGGCCGCATCCGGTCCATGGCCGCTCATGCAATTATGCAGGCTGCCGCCGCCGGGCACAAAGCCGCCGCCTTCCTTGGCGTCGTACTGGCCGGTGATCAGGCCCATGTATTCGCTGGCCACGTTGCGGTGGAACCAGGGCGGACGGAAGGTGTTCTCGGCGGCCAGCCAGCGCGGCGGGAAGATCACGAAGTCGATCGTATCCACGCCCGGGGTATCGCTTTGCGCCTGCAGCACCAGGAAGATGGACGGATCGGGGTGGTCGTAGCTGATCGAGCCGATGGTGTTGAAGTGACGCAGGTCGTACTTGTAGGGCGCGTAATTGCCGTGCCAGGCCACCACGTCCAGCGGCGAATGGCCGATCCTGGCCTGCCACAGATGGCCGCCGAACTTGGCGATGAGCCTGAAATCGCCCTCGCGGTCTTCGTACCAGGCATGGGGCGTGGCGAAATCGCGCGGATTGGCCAGGCCGTTGGAGCCCAGCGGGCCCAGGTCGGGCAGACGCAAGAGCGCGCCGAAGTTCTCGCAGACGTAGCCGCGTGCCTCGCCGTCCGGCAGGCGAACCTGGAAGCGTACGCCACGCGGGATGACGGCGATCTCCTGCGGCTCGATCTCGATAACACCCATCTCGGTACGCAACTGCAGGCGACCGGCCTGCGGCACGATCAGCATTTCGCCATCGGCCGAATAGAAGAAGCGGTCGGTCATCGAGCGGTTGGCCGCATACAGGTGGATGGCGCAGCCGCTCTGGGCTTGCGGCGAACCATTGCCGGCCATGGTGACCAGGCCCTCGACGAAGTCGGTGGGTGCGCTGGGCATGGGTTGCGGATCCCAGCGCAGCTGGTTGGGCGGCGGCGCCACGTCATCGAAATGACTCAGCAGCTTGCCCTGCTCCATTGCCTCGAAAGGATGGTGCACGGCAGCCGGGCGGATGCGATAGAACCACGAACGGCGGTTGTGGCTGCGCGGGGCCGTGAAGGCGGTGCCGGAAATCTGCTCGGCATACAGGCCATAGGCGACCTGCTGCGGCGAATTCTGGTGCGGCGGCAAGGCGCCCGGCAGGGCTTCGGTGGCAAACTCGTTGCCGAAGCCGGACTGGTAGCCACGGGTCTGGACGGCATGGCTGATGGAAGAATCGGCGATGGTATTCATGCAGGTGCTCCTCGGGAAGTGCGATGCAGGCGCGCGATGGTGAGCGCCGAAATCAGTGCCGGCACGGCGGCGGCGACGAACAGCGAACCGTTGGTCCACTGCAGGGCGATCAGTTGGCCACCGATCACCGGGCCCACCACCGAGCCGATGCGGCCGATGCCCAGCGCCCAGCCGATGCCGGTGGAACGCAGCGTGGTCGGATAGTAGGTACCGGCCAGTGCGTTGACGGCCGGCTGGCCGCCGACGATGCAGAAACCGGCCACGATGACGGTGACGAACAGCAGCGCCGGCACGGTTGCCACCTTGCCGATCAGGGCGATGGAAATGCAGGCCAGCAGGAAGCACACGCCCAGCACGCGGGTGAAGCCGAAGCGGTTGATGAAGCGGCCCAGCGAGAGCGTACCGATCACGCCGCCCACCTGCAGTGAGGTACCGATCAGCACCGCCATGCTGGTGGAATAGCCGGCGTCGCGGATCAGCGTAGGCAGCCAGTTGGAGAGGAAGTACAGGTTGATCAGGTTCATGAAGCTGATCAGCCACAGCAGCAGCGTCACGCCGGCACGGCCATCGCGGAACAGCTCGGCCACCGGCATGCCCTCGGCCTTGGCGTCCTTGACCACGACCTGGGTCTGCTCATCGACCACGATGGCGGGGTCGAGCTTGCGCAGCCAGCGTGCCACCTGCTGGCGCGGACGACGACGCAGCACCAGGAACTGGATCGACTCCGGCAGCCAGGCCAGCATGGCCAGGCCCAGCACCAGCGGTACCGCACCGCCGACCCAGAACACCGCATGCCAGCCATGGGCCGGGATCAGCGCGGCGCTCACGAAACCGCCTGCGGCCGCCCCCACGGTGAAGCCGCAGGACACCAGCATCATGCGCGTGACACGGGAGGAAGACGGGCTGAACTCGCCCACCAGCGCCATGGCATTGGGCATGATGCTGCCCAGACCGAAGCCGGTGATGAAGCGCACGATCAGCAGCTGGTCGAGAGTAGTAACCATGGGCGTGGCCAGCATGCAGGCGGCAAAGAAGAGCGTGGAGGCAATCAGCACCGGACGACGGCCGTAGCGGTCGCCCACCGGGGTCAGTACCAGCGAGCCCAGCAGCATGCCGAACAGGCCCGCGCCAAACACCGGCCCCAGGCTGGCCTTGCTCACGCCCCAGTCGGCGATGATGGCCGGGGCCACGTAGCCCATGGCCTGGACGTCGAAACCGTCGATGATCAGACACAGGCCGCACAGCAGCAGCAGGCTGAACTGGAATGCGCCGAACTGGCCCTGCTCCACCACCTGGTCGACATTGACCATGGGGAGAGCGCCACGGAGGTGGTTGCTCATTGTCTTGCTCCTCTCTGTCTTTCGTCTTTTGGACTTGGATTTTTCTGGTTTTCTTGCCCGCAGCGCTCACGCAAGGAGGCCGGACAATGCTAGGAAATTCTTGTTCTTATCGCGCTGACACTGTAGTGCAATCCCCCTTCTTTTACGATATAAATGCAAAAATACAATCCATTCATTTCGTGAATATTGCTGCACAGCCATGCCCCTCATCGAACCCCGCGATATCGACCTCAACCTGCTGGTGGTCTTCCAGGAAGTGTTCCAGGAACGCCAGATCTCTTCGGTAGCCCGCCGCCTGGGCCTGTCGCAACCGGCGGTCAGCAATGCGCTGGCGCGGCTGCGGCGCAGCTTCGGCGACGAGCTCTTCGTGCGTACCGCGCAGGGCATGCAGCCCACCCCGCTGGCCACGCAACTGGCCGAACCGGTGGCTGCGGCACTGCAGCAAGTGGCACGTGCGCTCAATCTGCAGGAGGGTTTCTCGCCCCAGACCAGCGAGCGCCACTTCACCATCGCCATGACCGATGTCGGCGAGGTCTATTTCATGCCCACCTTGATCGAGGCCTGCGCGCGGGTGGCGCCGGGGGTGAGCATCAGCACGGTGCGCGCCGGTGCCATCGATCTGAAGAGCGAGATGGAGTCGGGCCGGGTCGACCTGGCCATCGGCGCCTTCGACAATGTCTCCGGGGCCCTGTACCAGCGGCGGCTGTTCCGCCAGGAGTACGTCAGCATGTTCCGCCTGGGCCATGCGCTGGACCGGCGCGGCGAGGTGAGCCTGAAGGATTTCCTGGCGGCCGAGCACCTGATGGTGTCCTCGCAGGAAAGCCCCTACGACCGCATCAACCAGAACCTGGAGAAGGCCGGCGTGCTGCCGCGGGTGCGCTTCCGGGTACCGCACTTCACGGCCGTGCCGTATATCGTCAGCAGCACCGCATTGGTGGTGACGGTGCCGCGCAAGCTGGCCGAGAGCGCAGCTACGCCGTTCGGACTGCGCTACATCAAGCCGCCATTGCGCCTGCCGTCTTTGCAGACCAACATGTTCTGGCATCGCCGTTACAATCAGGATGAAGGCAATGTCTGGCTGCGCGGATTCATTTCGGAGCATTTCGCCGAGTAGCCGCAAGTCCTACCGGGACGCTGCCAACGCAGAACAAGGAGAGCCCAGGCCATGAAGATCTACCGAGACTACACACGCGAAGAGCTGGACCGGCAATACAACGTGCGCCAGCGCGTCACCGACTTCCAGGACTACTTCGACCGTTTCGACCACGATGGCCGCGCCGCGCGGCGGCAGCATCCTCACCTGGCCGACCTGCCCTACGGCGAGGACGTGCTGCAGAGCCTGGATTTCTTTCCCGGCACCAACAATGGCCGGCCCTTGCTGGTCTTCATCCACGGCGGCTACTGGCGTTCGCTGGACAAGCACCAGTTCAGCCACCTGGCCCGGCCCTACCTGGAGCAGGACATCAATGTGGCGCTGCTCAACTACCGACTCGCGCCCCAGGTCCGGATGGGCGACATCGCCGCCGACTGCGGCCGGGCGCTGCGCATGCTGCACGCCAAGGCCGGTGCGCTGCGCTTCGACGCCAATGCCATCTGGCTCATGGGTCACTCGGCCGGCGCCCACCTGGCCGCGCTGATCGCCGCCTTGCGCGCGGCACCGGTGCGCGGCATCTGCGGCTTGAGCGGCATCTATGACCTGGAACCGATACGCCAGTCCTACCTCAACGAGGCCCTGCACCTGTCGCCCTCGGATGCGCTGCAGGCCAGTCCGCTGCAGCTGGCCATGCCCGACGGCGTGCGCGCCCTGCTCTGCGCTGGCGGCCAGGAGTCGGAGGAATTCCTGCGCCAGCGCGATACCTATGCCGCCACGCTGCGCCAGTCGGGCCATGCCGTGGAGGTGGTGGAAGCGCCACAGGCGCATCACCTGAGCATCATCGATGTGGCGGCCGATGCGCAGAGTGAACTGACGCGGGCGATGTTGCGGATGATCCTGGGCTAAGGACAGGCAAGCAGACAGAAGTTGTTGTTTTCAAAAAGCAAGTCCGCATGCGTGGCAGAGCACAAGTTAAAGATTCTCAAACACCAATAAGAATCATTTTCATCTGATTTATAATAGCGGACGCTCCACCCGCCCGGCCGAGTCCCCTTCCCGGTACGGAAGATAAACAGATAGCGCCCAGAGGCGCAGGCCATCCGGCCGCCCCGCCATTCCGACAGCATGTTCAAGAAGATCTGGTTCCAACTCCACTGGTTCATCGGCATCACCGCCGGCACCGTCCTGATGACCATCGGCGCGACCGGCGCGATGCTGGCTTTCCGCGAGGAAATCATGGATGCCTTGAGCCCCGGCGTGATCCACGTCCAGGTGCGCCAGCAGCAGCCCCTCACCCCGCAGCAGATCCTGGAACGCTTGCGCACGGACGAACCCGGCCGCCGCGTGACCACCATGACCCTCAGCTCCGAGCCCGGGGCCTCGGTGCGCGTGGTGTTCGCATCGCCGCCGGGCGAGCGGCGCGGCCAGGCGCGCTATGCCGATCCCTATACCGGCGCGCTGCTGGGGCCGGTGACGGGCCAGGAATTCTTCGAGATCATCGAGCGCTTCCACCGCTGGCTGCTGCTGCCTACCGAGATCGGCAAGATCGTGCTGGGGACGCTGGTCCTGTGCCTGCTGACCCTGGCGCTGTCGGGCCTGTACCTGCGCTGGCCGCGCCGGCCACTGTCGCTGCGGGCCTGGCTGCGGCTGGATTTCCGGCTGCAGGGCCGCTCCTTCCTGTGGAACCTGCATTCGGTCATCGGCACCTGGTCGCTGGTGATGTACGTGATCTTCGCCACCACCGGCGCCTACTGGGCACTGGACTGGTTCAAGGACGGCGTCAATGCCCTCGCCGGCGAGGAACGCAGGGCGCCGGCCATGCAGCGCGGCGGTAAAAGTAAAGGCAACGACAAGAAGGACGACGGCGCACCGGTCCCGCTGGAACTGACGCAGGCCTGGCAGGCCTTCCTGGCCAAGGCGCCCGGTTACCAGAGCGCGCAACTGCGCCTGCCCGAACAGGGGACGCAACCGGTGCAGATCTTCTACCTCGGCCACGATGCCCCCCATGAACGCGCCCGCAGCCGCATGGTGGTGCTGCCGCAGAGCGGCGAGATCAAGCAGCTGGAACGCTACGAAGACAAGAGCACCGGCGGGCGTTTCATCGCCGCCATCTACCCCTTGCACATGGGAACCTACTTCGGCCTGCCCGGCCGCATCATCATGGCCATCGCCAGCCTGATGATGCCGCTCTTCGGCATCACCGGCTGGATGCTCTATCTGGACCGCCGTCGCAAGAAGGCCGCCCTGCGCGCCGAACGCACCGCCCTGCATGACGCTGGCGCCGCCGGCGCTGCCAATGATGGCCAGTTGCTGGTGGCCTATGCCTCCCAGACCGGCCAGGCCGAGCGTATCGCCCTGCACACCGCTGCCCGCCTGCGCCGCAGCGGCGTCGCCGTGACCCTGCAGGCGCTAGCCCAGGCGACGCCCGAGACGCTGCGCCACTATCCGCGCATCCTCGTCATCGCCAGTACCTTCGGCGAAGGCGAGGCCCCCGACAGCGCGCGCGGCTTCGAGCGCCGCCTGCGCCAGGCCGCCGGCCAGTCGCTGGCGCACGTGCAGTACGCCGTGCTGGCGCTGGGTGACCGTCACTACGCCAGCTTCTGCGGCTTCGGCCATACGCTGGACCACGGCTTGCGCCAGTGCGGCGCCAGGCCGCTGTTCCCGCTGGTGGAAGTCGATCGCATGGACAGCGCGGCGCTGCGCAAGTGGGAAAGCCAACTGGCCGCACAAGGTCTGGACGCAGCGCTGGGCGAAGTCCTGCCGGCCAGCGATGCGCACTGGCAATCGTGGACGCTCACCGAGCGCCGCCCCCTGAACACAGGCAGCCAGGGCGAACCGATCTTCCATCTCGAATTGCGCAGCCAGGACGGCCCGCTGCCGCTCTGGCAGGCCGGCGCATTGCTGGATGTGATGCCGCGCCATGCGCCCGACCGTATCGCCCTGCTGCTGCAACGCCTGCACCTGGACGGCGCCACGCCGGTGCAGCACCAGGGCGTGCGGAGCACGCTGGCCGACGTCCTCTCACGCAGCGTCCTGCCCCTGCATCCGTCCAGCGGGACTGATGCGCAGAGCCTGGCCGACCAGTTGCAACCCCTGGCACAGCGGACCTACTCAGTGGCCTCGGTGCCACAGGATGGCGCGCTGCACCTGCTGGTGCGCCAGGTCCGCCACGAGGATGGCCTGGGGCTGGCCTCCGGCTGGCTGACCGAGTTCGCCGATATCGGTGCCCCGCTGCAGGTGCGCCTGCGCGAGAACCCGGGCTTCGCCCCGGTCGAGGGCGATGTGCCGGCCATCTTCATCGGCAACGGTTCGGGCATGGCCGGCCTGCGTGGCCACCTGCGCGCACGCATCCAGGCTGGGCAGCACCGCAACTGGCTGCTCTTCGGCGAACGTAACGCCCGTTACGATTTCCTCTACCAGGCTGAACTGGAACAATGGCTGCAGCAAGGCCAGCTGGCCCGCCTGGACCTGGCCTTCTCGCGTGACCAGACCCAGCGCATCTACGTGCAGGATCGCCTGCGCGAGGCCTCGGCCGAATTGCGCCAGTGGCTGGAACAGGGCGCCGTGCTGTACGTCTGCGGCAGTCTCGACGGCATGGCCGCCGGGGTCGATGCCGTGCTCAGCGCAGTGCTGGGCGAAGCCGGCTTGCACGAACTCATCGAGCAGAACCGCTACCGCCGCGACGTCTACTGAGTTGTTGCTCCCGGGGAGGTGCATGCGCCTCCCCGACACTTCCCCCTTCCCTTCCCTTCCTGCTGGCCGCCATGCCACAGCATCCTGTAGGTTGCCCCCGCTTTGTGTTGTAGGACAGCGCCGTGCGCGCGCCACGCGCCGGTTGGGCGTCATATACTGGCCCGCACAGTATCTGTCATCAGGATCCTGCCATGACCAACAACAAGACCAACTCCCGGAGCTGGCGTACGCTGCTCCTGCTCATGCTGTTCTCCACGCTGCTGGCCGGCTGTGGCTCGCTGCCCACCATCGTGCCCGACATGGACACGCACTCGGCGCGCAGCATCCAGATGAAGGGCGGGCGCGGCGTGCTCTCCGACGAACAGGCCCGCGCCACGCTGGAGAAGCTGCGCCAGCAGAACGCCGACAATACCCTGCTGGACCGCCACGTCGCCATCGAGGGCGCCATCACCGGCGCGCCGCTGGTCACCGGCAACAAGGTGACCCTGCTCATCGACGGCCCGGCCACCTACGCCTCGATGACCCAGGCCATCCTGGCGGCGCGCCACCACGTCAACATGGAAACCTACATCATGGAAGACGACGAGGTCGGTCGCCAGTTTTCCCAGCTCTTCATCGCCATGCAAAAGAAGGGCGTGCAGGTCAACCTGATGTATGACAGCGTGGGCGCACTCAACACCCCGCGCGCCTTCTTCCAGCCCATGATCGATGCCGGCGTCAATGTGCTGGAATACAATCCCCTCAATCCTACGCAAGTGCGCAAGGACTGGGCCGTCAATGAGCGCGACCATCGCAAGCTGCTGGTGGTCGACGGCAAGACCGCCTTCGTGGGCGGCATCAACATCAGCAGTGTCTATTCCAGCGGCTCCGTCAGCACGCGTCGCAAGAAACCCCAGCTGGACAAGGAGGGTGAACAGATCCCCTGGCGCGATACCCAGGTGCGCATCGATGGCCCGGTGGCGCTGGAGTTCCAGAAGCTCTTCATCGATACCTGGCAACGCCAGCGCGGCCCCGACCTGGGTGATCACGCCTACTTCCCCACCGTCGCCCCGGCCGGCAGCGAGATCGTGCGCGCCATCGGCAGCTCGCCGGAGG
>NZ_JAELUH010000085.1 GCF_016429215.1 Herbaspirillum sp. ASV7
GCTTGATGAGGGCATTGGCCGGCGCGGGATCTTCCAGGTAGCTCTTCCAGCCCTCGGCGGTGGCCTTGACGAAGCGCTGCACCAGGTCCGGCTTGGTGGCCACCGTCTTCTGCAGCGTGACGATGGTGGTGCCATAGGGCGGATAGCCTTCGCTGGCGAAGAGGAAGAACTTGCTCTTCACCCCCGCCTTGTCGGCCTGGAACAGCTCTGACGAGGGATAGGCCTGCTGTGCGATATTGGGATCGGCGAAGAAGGGTTGCAGGTTGAAGGTATAGGCCTTGGACTGGGCATCGTTATAGCCATATTTGGACTTGAGCCAGGGCCACCAGCTCGCCTGGCCGGAACCGGCCACCAGGATGGTCTTGTTCTTCAGGCCGCCCAGGCCGCTGACATCGTCATGGGTCATCATGCCCTGCAGGTCGGACTGGAAGGAGGTGCCCACCGTCACCAGCGGCAAGCCCTGCTCGATGCCCTTCATGACGGTGAAGTCATAGCCCATGCTGAAGTCGGCCTGTCCGGCCACCAGCAGCTGCATGTTGTTGATCTGCGGGCCGCCCATCTTGATGGTCACGTCCATGCCGTACTTCTTGTAGATACCCTTGGCCACGGCCTGGTAGAAACCGCCGTGCTCGGCCTGCGCGTACCAGTTCGACAGCAGCGTGACCTTGTCCTCGGCATGGGCCACAGCGGCCATCTGCCATGCCGCCGCGCCCAGCACCAGGCCTGCCATACCGCGCATGAACGCGCGCTTGCACATCATCGTCTTCATCTTTGCCTTCCTCTTCAGGTGGGTTGAACTTGCCTTGCCTACGGTCATGCCTGTCATCGATCCAGTACCAGCCTCGCTCCTGCGCAGCGCGACACGCACGGCATCAGCGTGCGCCCGCCGGCGCGTGCGGCAGCGCCGAGCACGCTGTCGCGATGCAGGGGCTGGCCTTCCAGCACGGTGCTCTCGCAACTGCCGCAGAAACCCTCGCCGCAGGAGGTGCCGATCTCCACACCCGCCAGCGCGGCGGCGGCCACGATGCTCTGGCCGGGCTGCACCATGCAGCGCACGCCGGAGCGTTGCAGTACCAGTTCGAAGACGGTGTCCTCAGTAGCGGCATCCGGCAGTGCTGCGGCAGCAACAACAGCGGGGGCGGAAAACAGTTCGATGTGGATATCGTCCTCGCGCCATCCCGACTGGCGCGCATGGCGGCGCGCCGCATCGATAAAGGGCGCGGGACCGCAGACGTAGAGCGGCGAGGAGCACGGCGAAGCCGCCAGCGCCGCCGCAATCGCAGCCCCGGTCTCGGGGCCATCCAGGCCGAGATGCAAGGACAGGCCGTGCGAGATGCCGGCGAGCTCGTGGAAGAAAGCCGCATGCGCCAGGCTGCGAGCAAAGTAATGCAGGCGATGACGGCGCCCCTCCTGTGCCAGTTCGGCTGCCATCGCATATAGCGGGGTGATGCCGATGCCGGCCGCCAGCAGCACGGGCGCACGCGCGTCAGCCACCAGCGGAAATGCATTGGCCGGCGCCGATGCGCTGAGCAGGCTGCCCTCCTCGACCTGCTCATGCATCCAGGCAGAACCGCCGCGCGAAGCCGGCTCCCGCTTGACGGCGATGACGTAGCGGTCGCGCTGCGATGGCGTATTGCACAGCGAATAGGAGCGTGCCAGTCCCGGCGCCAGTTGCAGGCGCAGATGCGCCCCCGCGCTCCATTCAGGCAAAGCCTGGCCGTCGGTATGAACCAGTTCGAAAAGGCGGATATCAGCGGCCAGCTCGCGCACCGCCGCCACACGCAAGCACAGCTGCGTGGCGTCATGGGCATGAGACGGAAGGAAAGGGGCCGGCGAACGCGGCAGGAAGACAGATGGCGGAGCGTGGGCGATGGGCATGATCTCGTGTCCTATGGAATATCCAGGACCATCGGAAAGATCCGATGGCGTCACGAGCAATGCCCCGCAAGTCGTTGGAAGACCGACCGCTAGCCGCTTCTACTCACTGAGGGATCTAGCAAGGCGCGTGCCAATGCCGCGCCTGTTCCGACGGCACCGTTTCTCCATGTATTGGCGCCGCCCTCAATGAAAAAAGGACGGCATCTGCCGTCCTTCGGTGCAAGCGGCATGCACAAATTGGTGCATGCCGCCTTGCGTCACATCAAATGCGCACCATCCGGATGCTGCGCTCACGCCACTCCGTGGCTCTTGAACCAGGCCACTACCTTGCCCCAGGCATCCTTGGCATCGGCCTCGACATAGCTGGGCCGGTAGTCGGCGTTGAAGGCGTGACCGGAATTGACGTAGACGTGGAATTCCGACTTGTTGCCCGCCTTCTGCAGGGCTTCCTTCATCTGTTCCACGCTGGCCACCGGAATGCCGGCATCCTTGCCGCCATACAGGCCGATCACAGGGGTCTTGAGCGAGGGCGCGATATCGATGGGCTGCTGCGGGAACAGCGCCGTGTTCTCGCCCACCAGGCGGCCATACCAGGCCGCACCGGCCCTGACCTTGGGATTGTGGGCGCTGTAGAGCCAGACGATGCGGCCACCCCAGCAGAAGCCATTGATGCCCAGGCGGCTCAGGTCGCCGCCGTTCTCACCGGCCCATTTCACATAGGCGTCGATATCGCCCATGACCTGGGCATCGGACACCTTGGAAATGATTTCCTTCTGCAGCTCGGCAATGGAGGTATAGGCCATGGGATTGCCCTGGCGCACGAAGAAGTCCGGTGCGATGGCCAGATAGCCCAGCTTGGCGAAGCGCCGGGCGATATCGGCGATGTGTTCATGCACGCCGAAGATCTCCGAGACCACGATGATCACCGGCAAGCCGGTCTTGCCTTCGGGCTGGGCGCGATAGGCCGGCACGCGCTGGCCGGCCACGTCGATGGCCACCTCACCGGTCGTCAGGCCCTGGGTATCGGTCTTGATCATGGTCTGCGCGCAGACCGGCATGACGGCGGCGGCAAAGCCGGTGCCCAGCGCGGTCTTGAGGAAGGTGCGACGGTCGGCGGTGGCCGGCAGGCTGCTCTGGCCCAGCAGGCTGTCGAAATCGTTGCGAAGCTCGTTCATCAGGTTCTCCATCGTGGTGGCGCTTGGCTGCGCCGTATCTATGAGAGGGGGAGTGACTCAGGATCCATGAAAAAGCGGCCTGCATGCAGGCCGCCGCAGGACGCTTTCTCGAGGTCGCGCCAGCTTGCTATCTGGTCCCTGCGGCAAGTCCGGCGCATCCCAGCGGGATACTAACCGCAAACCGACCGGCCCGTTCAGGCATGCGCTGCCAACGTGCTACCGCCCGGCAGTTCCGGCGCCCCGGGGGTGACATCGATGATGCGCTCGGCCGCCGGCGGCGCATAGGACGGCGCCGCATGAGCCTGCGCGGCATCCAGACGGAACACGCTGACCAGTTGCTGCAGGCCGGATGCCTGTTCCTGCAAGGAGCGCGCCGCAGCTGCGGCCTGCTCCACCAGCGCGGCATTCTGCTGCGTCATGTCGTCGATCTGGATGATCGCTTCATTGACCTGCTCGATGCCACCGCTCTGCTCGCGGTTGGCATGGGTGATCTCGGTCATCACGTCGGTCACGCGCTTGATGCTGGTGACGATGTCGTTCATGGTGCTGCCGGCCTGCTCGACCAGCTTGCTGCCGTTTTCCACCTTGCCCACGGAATCGCCGATGAGCACCTTGATTTCCTTGGCCGCCGAGGCCGAGCGCTGCGCCAGCGAGCGCACCTCGGAGGCCACCACGGCAAAGCCGCGCCCCTGTTCACCCGCACGCGCAGCTTCCACCGCCGCATTCAGGGCCAGGATATTGGTCTGGAAGGCGATGCCGTCGATGACGCTGACGATGTCGGCCACCTTCTGCGACGAGTCGTTGATCGACTGCATGGTCTGCACCACCTGCGAGACGATGCTGCCGCCCTGTACCGCCACGTCGGAAGCGGCCAGCGCCAGGTCGTTGGCCTGGTGGGCGTTCTCGGCGTTCTGCTTGACGGTGGAATTCAACTGCTCCATCGAGGAGGCGGTCTCTTCGAGGGCACCGGCCTGCTGCTCGGTACGCGAGGACAGGTCGAGGTTGCCGCGCGCGATCTCGGCCGACGCCGTGGTGATGGTCTCGGAACCCTTGCGCACCTCGGCCACGATGGCGGCCAGCTTGTCACGCATGACCCGCATGGCGGCCATGAGGCTGTCGTTGTCGCCGCTGCGGGTGTTGATGACCACGGCCAGGTCACCCTCGGCGATCTGGCCGGCGATCTGTACCGCATAGTCGGGTTCGCCGCCCAGCTTGCGCAGCAGGTGGCGGGTCAGCCACACGGCGGCCAGGATGGCGGTGATCACACCCACGGCGCTGATGATGAGCATCAGCAGGCGTGCCCGCGCGTAGGCGGCGGCGCTGGACTCGGCGGCTTCCTTGTTGAGCTTGTCTTCGAGTGCGGCCAGGGCCTTGAGCTCGACCTGCCAGGACTTCTGCACCGGCAGGTATTGTTCCTTGAGGAATTGCGCCAGTTCATAGGCTTCGCGACGCTTGCCGAATTCCACCGCTTCGTTGATCAGCTTCTCGGCATTGCTGGCCTGGGCCTGGATCTTGGGCAGGGCGGCCTTTTCCTCGTCGGTGGTGTCGGGCGAGCCGGCAAAGAGTTGTTGCAGCTTCTGTGCGGCCATCTTGTACTTCAGGGTCTGGGCCTCGATGTACTGCGCCTCGATATCCACGTCCTCGGGCGCGGCCGGCAGCATCAGATTGCGCAGGGAGATGGAGCGCTCACCCACGGTCTCCATCATGTCCTTGACCAGGGCGCTCTCGGGATACTTGACCTCGACCACATGGGTGAAGCGCCCCTGCACCTGGTGCATGTTGAAGATGCCGAACGCGGTGACGATCACCAGCAACAGCACCACCCACGCAAACCCGAGCCCCAGGCGCGTTCCCATTTTCATGCCAGATTTCATCTCGTCTCCTCCTCAATGGTCATCGCAGACCGGGCGGAAAGACGAGGGGGCGGGCGCCGCGCCGGTGACGCGGACGATGCCATGATGTGCTTGTCCCCTGCTCGCTTCCCTGCCCTGGCCTGCGTCGTGCCGGACCGGCCTGGTCCGGCTCAGTGTGTCGACCCGTCTTCTCACGCCTGCGGTTGCGACCCCGGCCTGCCGTTTTTCTAATTCTCGATGCACGGGCTTATTAGTTTGCCCGCTTGATAGTTAATTAACTTACAAGATACACCGGCGAAACGACACCGCCACACGTCAGGTGTGGCGGCGCTGTTGCCTGGATGACTACATGCCACCCAGCGTACCAGCACAGTTGTGCCAGCCTGTCGATTTAGTGTGCCTCATCCCAATTCTTACCGATTCCGACCTCGGCAAGCAAGGGAACTTTCAGCTCCGCAACATTTTTCATCAGTTCGGGCAGCTTTTCACGTACCAGCGCCAGCTCCTGTTGTGGAACTTCCAACACCAGTTCATCGTGGACCTGCATGATCATGCGGGTCTTCAGGCCGGCCGTTTCCAGCCAGCCCTGCACCGCGATCATGGCCAGCTTGATCAGGTCGGCGGCGGTGCCCTGCATGGGTGCATTGATCGCCGCACGCTCGGCCCCCTGGCGGCGCGGGCCGTTGGGCGAATTGATCTCGGGCAGCCACAGGCGGCGACCGAACACGGTTTCCACATAGCCGCGCGCCTTGGCCTGCAGGCGGGTCTCGTCCATGTAGCGCTTCACGCCGGCGAAGCGCTGGAAGTACTTGTCGATATACATCTGCGCGGCTGATCGTTCGATGCCCAGGTTGCCGGCCAGGCCGAAGGCGCTCATGCCATAGATCAGGCCGAAGTTGATCACCTTGGCATAGCGACGCTGTTCGGATTCCACCTGATCAGGCGCGATGCCGAAGATCTCGGCGGCGGTGGCGCGGTGGATATCCTCGTTATTGGCAAAGGCCTTGAGCATGTTCTCGTCTTCGGAGATATGGGCCATGATGCGCAACTCGATCTGCGAATAGTCGGCCGAGACGATCACGCTGCCTTCGGGGGCGACGAAGGCTTCGCGGATGCGGCGTCCCTCGGCGGTACGGATGGGGATGTTCTGCAGGTTGGGATCGTTGGAGGCCAGGCGACCGGTGACGGCCACCGCCTGCGCGTAATTGGTATGCACGCGCCCGGTGACCGGGTTGATCATCTTGGGCAGCTTGTCGGTGTAGGTGGACTTGAGCTTGGACAGGCCGCGATAGTCCAGCAACACCTTGGGCAGAGGGTAATCCTCGGCCAATTTCTGCAACACCTCTTCATCGGTGGAGGGCGCGCCCGAGGCGGTCTTCTTCACCACCGGCAGCTCCAGCTTGCCGAACAGGATCTCGCCGAGCTGCTTGGGCGAATTCAGGTTGAAGGGCTGGCCCGCCAGCTCATAGGCCTGCTGCTCGATCTCCAGCATGCGCCGGCCCAGGTCGTGCGACTGCTGGCCGAGGATCTCGGGGTTGATCAGCACGCCGTTGCGCTCGATCTTCTGTAACACCACCGAGGTCGGAACCTCGATCTTTTCATAGATGAAGCGCAGCTTGTCGTCGTGCTCGATCTGCGGCCACATGGCGTGGTGCAGGGCCAGCGTGACCTCGGCATCCTCGGCGGCGTATTCGGTGGCGCGCTCGATGGGCACTTCATTGAAACCGATCTGCGAGGCGCCCTTGCCGCAGACCTCGGCATAGGTGATGGTCTTGCGTTCCAGGTGGCGCGCAGCCAGGCTGTCCATGTCGTGGGTGCGGTGCGACTCGAAGACATAGGACTCCAGCAGCGTGTCGTGCTTGACGCCAGCCAGGGCGATGCCGTAGTTGGCAAAGATGTGGCTGTCGTACTTCAGGTGCTGGCCCAGCTTGGGCTTGGTGGCGTCTTCCAGCCAGGGTTTCAGGCGCGCCAGCACATGCTCGCGCGCCAGTTGCGCCGGTGCGTCCTGATAGTTGTGCGCCACCGGGATGTAGGCCGCGCGCCCGGGCGTGCAGCACAGCGAGATACCGACCAGCTCGGCCTGCATGGCTTCCAGCGAGGTGGTCTCGGTGTCCACCGCCGTCAGCTCGGCGGCATCGATGGTGGCGATCCACTGGTCCAGTTGCGCATCGGTCAGCACGGTCTCGTACTCGATGGCGCTGGCCGGGGCGAACAGGCCGCCCTGTGCCGGCGATTCCGCTTCGGCAGATCCGGCCAGCTTGGCCACTGCTGCCGCCGCCGGTGCTGCCGACGCTGCGGCGCCATCGCTGACCTCGCGCAACCAGGTGCGGAAGTTGTTGCGGGTGAAGAGCTCCTTCAGGGTCTCGTTGTCCTGCGGCTGCATGGTCAGCGATTCGAGGATGCCCTCCATATGTGCCGACAGATCGCAATCGGTCTTCACCGTCACCAGCACGCGGCCTTGCGGCAGCCAGTCCAGCGCGCGACGCAGGTTCTCGCCGACCACGCCGCTGATCTTGTCGGCATTGGCCATGACGCCATCGAGCGTATCGTAGGCGGTGAGCCATTTGACGGCGGTCTTGGGGCCGCATTTTTCCACGCCCGGCACATTGTCGACGGTGTCGCCGATCAGGCTGAGATAGTCCACGATGCGCGTGGGCGGCACGCCGAATTTGGCAGTCACGCCGGCAATGTCGAGAACTTCATTGCTCATCGTGTTGACCAGGGTAACGTGTTCGTTGACCAGCTGGGCCATGTCCTTGTCGCCGGTGGAGATGATGGTCTCCAGGCCAGCCGCGGTGGCCTGCACCGACAGGGTGCCGATGACGTCATCGGCCTCGATGCCCTCGACCATCAGGATGGGCCAGCCCAGCGCGCGCACGGCGGTGTGGATGGGTTCGATCTGCAGGGCCAGGTCTTCCGGCATGGACTTGCGGGTGGCCTTGTAGTCGGGATAGAGATCGTCGCGGAAGGTCTTGCCCTTGGCGTCGAATACACAGGCAACGTAACTTGCGGGATAATCGTTGCGCAGGCGGCGCAGCATATTGATGATGCCGTACAGCGCACCGGTGGGCGCGCCCTCAGCGTTACGCATATCGGGCAGGGCATGGAATGCACGATACAGGTAACTGGACCCATCAACTAACAACAAGGTTTTTTGCATATGGAACAGA
The DNA here is from genome assembly GCF_016429215.1 of Herbaspirillum sp. ASV7. Lineage (GTDB taxonomy): Bacteria > Pseudomonadota > Gammaproteobacteria > Burkholderiales > Burkholderiaceae_D > Herbaspirillum. The sequence continues at coordinate 8,077 of NZ_JAELUH010000085.1, forward strand.
GAGGAAAGAATGTCCCGCGCCTGCGGGAAGTGGGAGACATCGAACGCGCTACTGCCAAGAAAGCGCGCGAGTCGTGGCATGTACTCACGATTATGGCAGAATTCATCGAATCGACCGAACGTCTCTCTGAGTTGCGTCCTGCCGTTTCCATCTTCGGTTCTGCCCGTATCAAGCCCGACAATCCCTATTACACGCTATGCGTGGAGATCGCCCGCCGCATCTCGGATGCCGGCTATGCCGTCATCTCCGGTGGCGGCCCGGGCATCATGGAGGCGGCCAACCGGGGCGCCTATGACGGCGCCTCGCCCTCGGTGGGCCTGAACATCCAGCTGCCGCACGAGCAGCATGGCAATCCCTGGCAGGACATCTCGCTGTCGTTCCGCCATTTCTTCGCCCGCAAGGTGGCCTTCGTCAAGTATGCCGACGCCTATGTGGTGCTGCCAGGCGGCTTCGGCACGCTCGACGAGCTCACCGAGGCGCTGACCCTGATGCAGACCGGCAAGTCGCGCATGATGCCGGTGATCCTGGTGGGCAGCGAGTTCTGGGCCGGCCTGGTGGACTGGATCAAGACCCGCCTGGTGGACGACGGCATGATCTCGCCCAAGGACGTCAACCTGCTGCAGGTCATCGACGATCCGGCCGAGGTACTGGCGGCGATCCAGAAATTCCATGCCGAGAAGACCCCGCCGGCCGAGGAGAACCAGATCGAGTCGGAACGGCAGAGCGGGATGTTCCTCTGAACGCTGCAAACCCTTGCCAACCCGAGCCCGTGCCGAAAGCCACGGGCTTTTTTCTGCCCGCGAGGATGTTGTCTTCCTGATCATTCCGCCAAGAAACGCAGGAGCCCCGGCACAATGGTTTGCTACAATGAACAAAACAACACCCACCATTTCCCTGCAAACATCATGAAACCATCCAACGTCTGGTTCAAAGAGTCCCTGGCAGCCGTGCTGCTGTGCGCATCGGCTGGCCTGGCCGCGCCGCTGGCCGTGGCACAAACGGCCGCGCCCGGCCTGGCTGCCCAGCCTGCGCCGCCGCCACCCGAGCTGGAAAAGCTGGAAGAAGGCGAGCCGCCAGCCGTGACCATCAAGAAGCCGGGCGAGGATGCGCGTACCCAGGGCAACAGCATCAAGGAGCGCCGCGATCACGGCCAGGTCAAGGAAATCGAGGTCAAGTCCGGCCCCAGCACCTACTACCTGCGTCCCCAGAGCGTGGGCACCGCCACGCCGGGCGATACGCCCAGCGCACCAGGGACCAATCCGCAGTGGAAGGTCGGCGAGTTCGACTGGGGTGTCAAGAAGCCGCAACAGGACGGCGACACCGACAGCAAGAAGTAAGCACTACCGTTGCCCCGCCCGGCCCAGGCCGGCGGGCATCACCCCGGCTGCACTGGGCAGCCGGTTCCGGAACCGGAAGGCGCACGCAATAGCCAGCTTTCCGCTTGCCTGCCGGTCATCCCGGCACGCGCACGCATCATCACGTAACACTCTTTCAATTTCGTCATGGCAGTCTTTACACCGGTCAGTCTGGACCAACTCTCCGACTGGATCCAACAATTCCCGCTGGGCCGCGCCACCTCGATCAAGGGCATTTCCTCGGGCATCGAGAACAGCAATTTCTTCATCGGTACCGACAGCGGCGAATACGTGCTGACCCTGTTCGAGAAACTGCACATCGAACAATTGCCCTTCTACCTGGAGCTCATGCGCCACCTGGCGCAACGCGGCATCCCGGTGCCGGCGCCGGTGCCCAATGACAAGGGCGCCATCGTCAATCTGCTCAACGACAAGCCGGCGGCCATCGTCAGCAAGCTCGAAGGCGAGTCCCAGCTCGACCCGCAGCCGGTGCATTGCGCCGCGCTGGGCGACATGCTGGCGCGCATGCACCTGGCCGGCAAGGACTTCAAGATCATGCAACCCAACCTGCGCGGCCTGGCCTGGTGGCTGGAAACCACGCCGGCGGTGCTGCCCTTCCTGCCGGCCGAGCTGGGCCGCCTGCTGGCCGACGAAGTGCAATACCAGAAGGACTTCGCCGCCACCGCCGACTACCGCGCCCTGCCGCGCGGCCCGGTGCATGCCGACCTGTTCCGCAACAACGCCATGTTCGTGGGCGAGCAGCTCTCGGGCATCTTCGATTTCTACTTCGCCGGCTGCGATACCTGGCTCTTCGACCTGGCCGTGACCGTCAACGACTGGTGTGTGGAGCTCGATACGGGCGTGCTCGACAGCGCCCGCGCCGACGCCATGCTGGCGGCCTACCGTGCCGTGCGGCCGTTCTCGGATGCCGAACGCGTCGCCTGGCAGCCGATGCTGCGTGCGGCCGCGCTGCGCTTCTGGCTTTCGCGCCTGTATGATTTCTATCTGCCGCGCGCGGCCGAGATGCTCACGCCGCACGATCCCGCCCATTTCGAACGCATCCTGCGCCTGCGCATCAAGGACACGCCGCCGGCGCTGTAACGACTGGACATATGGAAAAGATCCCCGCACATACCGGCTGGTCCTGGGTCAAGCAAGGCTTCGCCCTGTTTCGCAAGCAACCGGCCGAGATGTCCACGCTGTTTCTGGCCTACATGTTCCTGATGCTGATACTGGGCATCATCCCGGTGCTCGGCCAGATGCTGCCCCTGATCCTGATCCCGCTGTTCTCGATGTCCTTCATGCAGGCCTGCGTCCAGGTCGAGAAGGGCCAACGGGTCTACCCCAACCTGCTGCTGCTGGCCTTCCGCAGTCCGGTGCGCAACACGCTCCTGAAGCTGGGCCTGCTGTACCTGCTGGTGGCTACCATCGTGGTAGCGGCCTCGGCCCTGGCCGATGGCGGCGTGTTCTGGAAGGCCATGATGGGTGGCGGTCTCTCCACCAAGGAACTGGAAAGCGCGGCCGGCAGCATGCGCATCGCCATGCTCGTCGCCGCCGCCCTCTATGTGCCGGCGGCCATGGCCTTCTGGTATGCCGCGCCGCTGATCATGTGGCAACAGATGTCGCTGGGCAAGGCGCTGTTCTACAGCTTCTTCAGCGTGCGGCGCGCCGGTGGCGCCTTCCTGGTCTATGGCCTGGCATGGATCGTGATCGCCGTGGTGGTGCCGACCATCATCAGCATGGCCATCACCCTGGCCACGGGCAGCCTCAGCGCGGTCTTCTTCGTGCTGTTGCCGATCTCCATCCTCTTGACGGTGGTCATGTACTGTTCCTTCTATCCGACTTACACTACGGTCTTCGGAAAGCCCCCCAGAGGGTCCGACAGCCCCATGCAGGATGGAGACAAGCTCGTCTGACAAGGACGGTTCCTGACACCCGGCTGTCGTCGCGCGCGTTCCCCACGGGAGAGAGGGACGCGCCACCCGCCGCGGATCTGCGCCTCTGCGCCCGCCAGCCCTGGGCCGCTTTCCATCACACCAAGGCAACTTTATACGGGGATAAAAGATGCGCATGAACATGCCGGTCACGGGCGTGGAACGCCTGCTGGTCGATGGCAAGGCTATTGTTTCGAAGACCGATCTCAAGGGCAACATCACCTACGTCAACCCTTACTTCATCGAGATCAGCGGCTTCGATGAATCCGAACTGCTGGGCGCGCCGCAGAACCTGATCCGCCATCCGGACATGCCCGGCGAAGCCTTCGCCGACATGTGGGCCACCATCAAGAGCGGCACCCCCTGGACCGGCCTGGTCAAGAACCGCAGCAAGAATGGCGACCACTACTGGGTGCGCGCCAACGTCACCCCGATCCGCGAGAACGGCCAGGTCATCGGCTACATGTCGGTGCGCACCTGTCCCGAGCGCGATGCGGTCAAGGCCGCCGAGACGCTGTATGCCTCCATCCGGCGTGGCCAGGCCAAGGGCATCGCCCTGCATCGCGGCGAGGTCGTGCGTACCGGCCTGGCGGGCTGGCTGGGCAAGCTCTCGCGCATGCAGTTGAACACCCGCCTGAACCTGTCCATGGGCATCATGCTGGCCATCCAGCTGGCGGTGGTGTTCGCCGGCGTCGCCACGCTGCACCAGTGGTGGATCAGTGCGCTGGCGGCGGCCTCGGCCGTGATCTCCATCGTGCAATGGATCGCCCTGCGTCACGCCCTCATCAAGCCGCTGCACCAGGCCCTGGACATCACCCATGCCATCACCGGCGGCGACCTGTCGGTGCGCATCGAGCCCGGCCGCCACGACGAACTGGGACGCCTGCTGGCATCGCTGCGGCAGATGACGGTCAACCTCACCGCCATCATCGGCGACGTGCGCTCCAATGTGGAGAGCATCACGCTGGCCACGCGCGAGATCGCCACCGGCAACATCGACCTGTCGCGCCGCACCGAGGCGCAGGCGGCCAACCTGGAAGAGACCGCGTCGAGCATGCAGCAGCTGTCCTCGACGGTGCGCCAGAATGCCGATCACGCAGTGCAGGCCAACGAGCTGGCCGGCACCGCCTCCTCCATCGCCATGAAGGGCGGCGACGCGGTGACCAGTACCGGCACCACCATGAACGAGATCAGCGAATCGTCCAGGAAGATCGTGGACATCATCGGCCTGATCGACAGCATCGCCTTCCAGACCAACATCTTGGCGCTCAACGCCGCCGTGGAAGCCGCCCGTGCCGGCGAGCAGGGACGCGGCTTCGCCGTGGTGGCCTCCGAAGTGCGCTCGCTGGCGCAACGCTCGGCAGCAGCCGCCAAGGAGATCAAGCAGTTGATCGATGACTCGGTGGAAAAGGTCGACGTCGGCAATCGCCAGGTGGAACAGGCCAGCAACACCATGCGCGAGATCGTGGCCTCGGTGCAGCGTGTCTCGGGCATCATGGGTGAGATCAGTGAAGCCACGCTGCAACAGAGCGCCGGCATCAACCAGGTGCACGAAGCCATCACCCAGATGGACGCCAGCACCCAGCAGAATGCCTCGCTGGTGGAAGAAGCGGCAGCCGCCGCCACCAGCCTGGAAGAACAGACCATGCGCTTGCTGCAGGCGATCTCGGTCTTCAAGTTCAAGCGCAAGTAAGGCCGTAGCAAGTCAGCCCGTACCAACGGCAGGCCTAGCCTGCCGTTGCGTCCTCCCCCTGCAGAGGCGGGAACGGCGCATAGATATCGCGATAGCGCTGCAGGCGCAGTTGCAGCGCGCGATGGCGTGACGCATCCGGCAGGTACAAGGCCTGTTGTGCCGGCTTGCGGCAGACTTCCTCCTCGTGTCCACCATCGGCCAGCCAGGCCAGGCGCGCCGCGCCCAGCGCACCACCAGCCTCGCTGCCCACATGCGTGACGATGCGCACATCGAGCGCATCGGCCATCAACTGCGCCCAGTAGGGACTGCGCGCACCACCACCGACCAGCGACAATTCGGCCACGTCAGTGCCGGCGGTACGCAGCGCATCCAGGCCATCGACCATGCCGAACGCTACGCCTTCGAGCACGGCGTAACCGAGCGCGGCGCGCTGGTGCTCCGGCGTCAGGCCGTGGAAGACGCCGGTGGCATAGGGATCGTTATGCGGTGTGCGCTCACCCGACAAATAGGGCAGGAACAGCGGTGCATTGTCGCGCGCCTCGTCGTCGAGCTGTTCGATCTCGGCCAGCAGGCTCTTCTCATCCACCGAACACAGGCGGCAGAACCAGCGCAGGCAGCTCGCTGCCGACAGCATCACGCTCATCTGGTGCCAGCGCTGCGGCAGGGTATGGCAGAAGGCGTGGATGGCACGACCGGGATTGGGGCGGAAGCGGTCATTGACCACGAACAGCACCCCCGAAGTCCCCAGCGATAAAAAGCCATCGCCCGGCCTGACCGCGCCGATGCCCACGGCACTGGCAGCACCGTCACCGGCGCCACCGGCCACGATCACGTCGGCACCCAGGCCCCAGGCCTGCGCCACCTCCGGCAGCAGCCGGCCCGAGATGGCGCTGCCATCGACCAGGGCCGGCATCTGCTCCCGACGCATGCCGCTGGCCGCGAGCAATTCATCGGACCAGTTGCGGCCTTCCACATCCAGCCACAGGGTACCGGCCGCATCCGAGGGATCGGAGACCTTCTGCCCGGTCATCTTCAGTCGCAACCAGTCCTTGGGCAGCAGGACGGTCGCGATGCGTGCAAACAGTTGCGGTTCATGCCGCGCCACCCACAAGAGCTTGGGCGCGGTGAAGCCCGGCATGGCCAGGTTGCCGGCGATGCCATGCAGGCGCGGCGCGCGACGGCTGAGCTCGGCGCATTCCGGCGCGCTGCGCGAATCGCTCCACAGGATGGCCGGGCGCAGCACCGCGTCTCCGGCATCGAGCAGCACGGCGCCATGCATCTGGCCCGACAGGCCGATGGCGCGAATGGAACGGAAACGCTCGGCGCCCAGCTGGGCCCGCAATTTGTCCACCGTCTCGCCGGTGGCCTGCCACCAGTCCGACGGCGCCTGCTCCGACCAGCGCGGATGCGGGCGCGACACATTGAGCGCGGTGCCGGCCAGTGCCAGCAGCGCGCCATCGCTGCCGATCACCACCGCCTTGACTTCCGACGTACCCAGGTCTATCCCAAGATACATGGTGCTCCTCGTTTATCGTTTTTGAACGGCCATTCTATGCCGCCTTGCCTCGCCACGGACAGCTTTAGCGGGCCTGCCCCAACCATTGATGCAAGCGCTGCAGTGCTGTGCGGATGAGCTCGACCAGGCGCGCATCGCCGGCCAGTTCGCCCCACAGCACCGCATCCGCGCAGTAGGCCTGCACCGGATCGGCCGCTGCCAGCATGGTGCGTACGGCCACCGGATCGAAGATGCCATCCTGGTATTCGTAGGGCAAGAGGCCCTCGTTCCAGCGTTGCAGGAACACCAGAAACAGCGCCGGCAGCATCGCCGTGGCATGCGGCATGCGCCCGGCCGCCAGACTCTCCTGCAGGGTCGGACGGATGAAGCCGGGAATCTTGGAATAGCCATCGGCGGCCACACGCTGGTTGGTGTCCTGGATGGCCGGATTGGAGAAGCGCGCCAGCGTGGTATCGCGATAGGCGGCCAGATCGATGGGACTGGGCGTGAGGCAGGGGATGACGTCCTGCGTCACGTAATCGTGCGCCATCTGACGGATGTCGGCGCGCAACGTGCCCTCATGGATGTACTGCAGGCCCGCCAGCGTGCCGGCCCAGGCGATGCAGCTGTGGCTGGCATTGAGGATGCGGATCTTGGCCTCTTCGTAAGGCAGTACCGAGGCCACCATCTCCACGCCGGCAGCTTCCAGGCGCGGGCGACCGGCCTTGAAATCATCCTCGATCACCCATTGGATGAAGGACTCGCCCATCAGCGCGCAGGGATCATCAATCCCGGTGGCCTGCTTCACCCGCTCGGCCACGGCCGGCGTGGGGCGCGGTGTGATGCGGTCGACCATGGCATTGGGGCTGGTGGTATGGGCTTCCATCCAGGCCACCAGCGCCGTCTCCCCGCGCAGCACCAGGAACTGGCGCAGGCCATCGCGGAAGCGCTCGCCGTTGTGGCGCAGGTTGTCGCAGTTCAGCAGCGTCAGCGCCGCCTGAGGATGGGCCTGGCTGCGCGCCTGCAGGATGGCGGCGATGGCGCCGTAGATGGTGCGCGGCGCACCGCTGCCATCGAGCGCGCAGCGCAGGTCGTCGGCCAGGTCGGCATTGGATGTATCGAGCCGGTACTGATGGTCCAGGTAGTAACCGCCTTCGGTAACGGTGAAGGAGATGATGCGGGTGCGCTCCTCGGCGCCGGCGGCGACCAGTTGCGTGAGCTGTTCGTCCCAGGGGAGGATGCGGCCGATGGCGCTGATGCGCTGGTAGCTGCGCTGACCTTCTGGCGTGACGGTCTCCAGCGTGTACTGGCCCTGCTGGCGTGCCAGGGCATCGAGCAGCGGGCTCATGTCGGCGCGGATGTTGGCCAGCGCCAGTTGCCAGCGCCGGTCAGCACCGCTCTCGCGCAGGGCATTCAGATAGACCGCCTGGTGGGCGCGGTGGAAGGAGCCGGCGCCGATGTGCAGCCAGGTCAGGCTGTCGGCGGCGTCCTGCTCGTGGGGGGAGGCAATGCGGGTCATGCCGTGTCCTTGTCGATGACGTTGAATTCGTTGCAGCCTGGGGCTTCAATGCTTGCGCTCGGTGGGGGCCGCCACGCTCGATGCCAGACGCGGCAATGCGCGCCCCTGCTGGTCGAACAGGTGACAGCGTGCCGGCTCTGCAGCCAGGCCGATGATGCTGCCATGGGGGACATCGAGGCTGTCCGGCACGCGCAGGATCAGGGCATCGTCGGCGCCTTCGTAGGCGGCATAGAGGTAGGAAAAATCACCCAGCAACTCCAGTGCCGAGCAGCGCGCCTGCAAGGCGGCCTGGCCCTGGGCGATGTTGAGATGCTCGGGGCGCACGCCCAGCGTCACCTTCTGGCCGAGCTGCAGGGTGCCGCCGTCCACGGCTGCCCACTGCGTGCCGCCACCGGGCAATTGCACCTGTACGCCGTCGGCCTGCAGGGCCACCACGCTGCCATCGATGAAGTTCATCTTCGGCGAACCGATGAAGCCGGCCACGAAGCGGTTGGCCGGATGGTGATACAGGGTCTGGGGAGAACCGACCTGTTCGATGCGGCCCTCCGAGAGCACCACGATCTTGTCGGCCAGGGTCATGGCCTCGATCTGGTCGTGGGTCACGTAGATCATGGTGGTCTTGAGGTCGTCATGCAGCTTGGCGAACTCCAGGCGCATCTTCACGCGCAGGGCGGCATCGAGGTTGGAGAGCGGCTCGTCGAAGAGGAACACGCTGGGCTGGCGCGTGATGGCGCGACCGATGGCTACGCGCTGGCGCTGGCCGCCGGAGAGTGCGCGCGGCTTGCGGTCAAGCAGGTGGTCGATGTGCAGGATCTTGGCGGCGTGCTGCACGGCGGCGTCGATCTCGGCCTTGGACTTGCCGGCGATCTTCAGGCCAAAGGCCATGTTGTCGTACAGGCTCATGTGCGGATACAGCGCATAGGACTGGAACACCATGGCCACGCCGCGCTTGGAGGCCGGCACTTCGTTCATGCGCCGCGTGCCGATGTCGAGGTCGCCATCGCTGATCTCTTCCAGGCCCGCGATCATGCGCAGCAGCGTCGACTTGCCGCAGCCCGAGGGGCCGACGAAGACGACGAACTCGCCATCCTCGATCTCCAGGTTGATGTCGCGCATGACTTCATTGTCGTCGTAGCGCTTGGCCAGGTTCCTGATGCTCACAGCTGCCATGTCTGTCTCCTAGGGGTCTTGTTGTAGGGTGGGTACCGCATTGTGCTCAGCGCAGCCAGATCAGTTCGCTGATCAGTTGCGGGAACTGCTTCATATCCTCGAATACCTGATGCGCGCCGGCCTCGCGCAGGCGCCGCGCCATCGCCTTGCGGTCATGCGCCACGCCGGTAAATCCCAGCACATGCATGCCCGCCGCTGCCGCTGCGCGCACGCCGGTGACGCTGTCATCGACCGCCACGCAGCGCGCCGGATCGACACCGAAACCGGCCGCCGCCGCCAGGTAGACATCGGGGGCGGGCTTGGGCTTGGCCACGGCATGGGCACTGTAGATGCGCCCGGCAAACTGTGGATACAAGCCGCAGCGCCGCAGGCCGGCCTCGATGCGCGGGGCGTCACTGTTGCTGGCCACCGCGCGCGGCAGGCGGATAGCCTGCAAGGCATCAACGATGCCCGGCACCGGTTGCGCCTGCTCGCTGCAGGCCAGCGCCACCGTGGCATGGATGCGCTCCATCTGTTCGGCTTCCATACCCAGTTCGAACTCCATGTCCAGCTCCGCGAGCAGCACGTCGGTGTACATGCCCAGGCGGTTGGCGATGGCGTCGTGCAGCACCTGGCTGCGCTGTTCCAGTACGTGCGGCGCCTCGTCGGCATCGGGCCAGGCCGGCAGCAGCGGCAGCAGTTCGCGATGCAGTACGGCCAGCGCGATGCTCTCGCTGTCGAGCAGCACGCCGTCGCAATCACAGACCAGGTGGGTAATCGCCTGACGGGTCATCATCACTTCACCGCGCCGAAGGTCAGGCCGCGCACCAGCTGCTTCTGTGCCAGCCAGCCCAGCGCCATGATGGGCGCGATGGCCAGCAGCGAGGCGGCCGACAGCTTGGCCCAGAACAGCCCTTCCGGGTTGGAATAGGAGGCAATGAAGACCGTCAGCGGCGCGGCGTTGACGCTGGTCAGGTTCAGGCTCCAGAAGGCCTCGTTCCAGGACAGGATGACCAGCAGCAAGGCCGTCGAGGCCAGCCCCGGCATGGCGGTGGGCAAGAGCAGGTAAATCATTTCCTGCCAGGCATTGGCGCCATCGATGCGGGCCGCCTCCAGGATTTCCTTGGGGACGTCATTGAAGTAGGTGAAGGCCATCCACACCGCGATGGGCAGGTTGATCAAGGTGTAGATGATGGTCAGGCCCGTGACCGTATCGAGCATGCCGCTGTTCTTGGCCAGCAGGTAGATCGGCACCAGTACGCCCACGGCCGGCATCATCTTGGTGGAGAGCATCCACAACAAGAGCTTCTGTGTGCGGCCGGTCGGGAAGAAGGCCATCGAGTAGGCCGCCGGCACTGCCAGCACCAGGCTCAAGAGGGTCGAGCCGAGCGAGACGATCAGCGAGTTCTGCACATAGGCCAGGTAGTTGCTGCGGCTGAAGACCTCGCGGAAGGTATCCAGCGTGGGCAGGAACACCAGCGAAGGCACGTAGGCCTGCTGCTCGGTCTTGAAGGCCGTGACCGCCACCCAGAAGATGGGGAAGAACAGGATGATGGCGCAGGTCCAGCCCAGCAGCGCCACCCACAGTGGGCTTTTCTTGTGGTCGTTCATTTTTCGTTGGCTCCCTTGAGATTGCGGGCCAGCATGCGCACCAGGAAGAAGGACACGATATTGGCCAGCACCACGGCGAAGATGCCGCCGGCCGAGGCGATGCCGATATCGAACTGCTGCAGGCCGATGGCGTAGACCAGGAAGGTCAGGTTGGTGGTGGCCGTGCCGGGGCCGCCGGCGGTGGTGGTGAAGATCTCGGCAAACACCGAGAGCAGGAAGATGGTCTCGATCATGATCACCACCGTGATGGCGCGCTTCAAGTGCGGCAGCACGATGTAGAAGAAGATGCGCACCGGGCCGGCGCCGTCCAGTTGCGCGGCTTCCTTCTGGTCGCTGTCGAGCGACTGCAGCGCGGTCAGCAGGATCAGGAAGGCGAACGGAATCCACTGCCACGCTACGATGATGATGACCGAGAGCATCGGATACTCAGCCAGCCAGTCGATCGGTTCCATACCGAGGTGGCGCATCACGAAGGCCAGCATGCCGTAGACCGGATGCATGATCATGTTCTTCCAGATCAGCGCGGCCACTGTGGGCATCACGAAGAAGGGACCGATGACCAGCAAGCGCGCAATGCCGCGACCACGGAAGGGCTGGTCGAACAACACCGCCAGCAGGGTGCCGCCGATGACGCTGATGGCCAGCACCGAACCGATCAACAGCGCCGTATTGCCGATGGAGGGCCAGAAGGCCGGATCCTGCAGCAGGAATTCGTAGTTCTCCAGACCGACGAAACCGGTCTGGTCGGGTGCCATCAGGTTGTAGCGGTTGACGGAGAAATAGATCGTCATCGCCAGCGGCACGATCATCCAGGCCAGCAGGATCAGCACCGAAGGCGCCTGCATCAGCCGGATGGGATTGAAGCGCTGCGGCGCTGGCCGGGGCTGGGCACCGTCTTGCGGGCGCGCACCGGAAGAAGAGGAGCTGTGCATCATGGTCGGCGGGCTAGGCGGATGGGTGGAGTGGGTCGTGGACATGACAGCCTCGGCAATTCAGGGGTGACGGCCTCTGCCGCACGGGCGGCGAGGTCGTCGGAAAACACGACAGCGGGACGACGATGAAGCCGCGCAGGCGAACCGGGGTTCGTTCGCCGCGCAGTCCCGCAAGGACGGTCTTACTTGATGTAACGACCTTGGCGCATCATGCGTACCGCCTGTGCCTGGGCCGCATCCAGGGCCGCGTCCGAGCTGGTCTTGCCGGCCAGCGCGCCGGCGATGGCCTGGCCGGTCACGGTACCGATGGACTGGAACTCGGGAATGGTGGCGAACTGCACACCGGTATAGGGCACCGGCTTCAAGGTCGGCTTGTTGGCATCAGCGGTCTGGATGGCATCCAGCACGAAGTCCGAGAAGGGCGAGACCTTCTTGTACTCGGCCGAGGCATAGGTGGAGCTGCGGGTACCCGGCGGCACCAGGGCCCAGCCGGAATCCTTGGCGACCAGGTTGATGTATTCCTTGGAGGTGGCCCAGGCGGCGAACTTGCGGGCGGCATCCTGCGACTTGGACGACTTCGGCACGGCCAGCGACCAGATCCACAACCAGTGCGAGCCCTTGTCGGTAGCCTGCATCGGCGAGGGTGCGAAGGCGGTCTTGTCGGCGACCTTGGAATCCTTGCCGTGGTAGAGCATGCCGGCGGCCACCGTGGCATCGACCCACATGCCGCACTTGCCGCTGGAGAACAGCACCAGGTTTTCGTTGAAGCCATTGGAGCTGGCCCCCGGGGGACCGTACTTGCGCATCAGGTCGACGTAGAAGGCGACCGACTTCTTCCATTCCGGCGAAGACAGTTGCGGCTGCCATTGCTCATCGAACCAGCGACCACCCCAGGCATTGGCCATGGTGGTGATGATGGCCATGTTCTCGCCCCAGCCGGCACGACCGCGCAGGCAGATGCCGTAGACGCCCTTGGCCGGATCATGCAGTTGCGCGGCCAGCTTGGCGATCTCGTCCCAGGTCGGGCGCTCGGGCATGGTGAGCTTCTTCTGCTCGAAGAGATCCTTGCGGTAATAGGTCATCGAGCTTTCGGCATAGAACGGCAGGGCATACAGCTTGCCGTCCACCGACAGGCCCTCGCGCACCGGCTTGATCAGGTCGGCTTCGTCGTAGTCCGCCGGCAGGCCGGTCATCGGCGCCAGCC
>NZ_JAELUH010000086.1 GCF_016429215.1 Herbaspirillum sp. ASV7
GCGCGGTGTTGATGGTGATGCCGCGTGCCTTTTCTTCGGGCGCTGCGTCGATCTGGTCGTAGGCCTTCGCTTCGCCGCCGAACTTCTTCGACAGGACGGTTGCGATTGCTGCGGTCAGGGTGGTCTTGCCGTGGTCAACGTGGCCAATGGTACCGACGTTCACGTGCGGCTTGGTCCGTTCAAACTTGCCTTTTGCCATTTTAGATTTCCTTCAAGAGAACGATGTCGTTCTGTTCAATGTTCAATATTCAATGTTTGGCCAGGGGACTGGCCGGCGGTCCGCCCCACACGGGGCCGACCGCCATTGCTGCAACTTACTTGGCCTTGGAGGTGACGATTGCGTCGATCACGTTCTTGGGCGCTTCGGAGTAATGCTTGAATTCCATCGAGTAGGTTGCGCGGCCTTGAGTGGCCGAACGCAGCGTGGTCGAGTAACCGAACATTTCCGACAGGGGCACTTCGGCCTTGATGATCTTGCCACCGCCGCCGGCGATTTCATCCATGCCTTGCACCATACCGCGGCGGGACGACAGGTCGCCCATCACGGTACCGGCGTAGTCTTCCGGGGTTTCCACTTCGACAGCCATCATCGGTTCCAGGATGACCGGGCTGGCGCGACGGCAACCGTCCTTGAAGGCCATCGAACCGGCCATACGGAAGGCGTTTTCGTTCGAGTCCACATCGTGGTACGAACCGAAGAACAGGGTGACCTTGACGTCAACGACCGGGTAACCAGCCAGCACGCCGGTGTTCAGGGTTTCACGAACACCCTTTTCAACGGCCGGGATGAATTCGCGAGGAACGGTACCGCCCTTGATCGCGTCGACGAACTCGAAGCCCTTGCCAGCTTCTTGCGGCTCGATCTTCAGCACGACGTGACCGTATTGACCACGACCACCCGACTGCTTGACGAACTTGCCTTCGGATTCTTCGCAGGTCTTGCGAATGGTTTCACGGTAGGCCACCTGCGGCTTGCCGACGGTCGCTTCGACGTTGAATTCACGCTTCATGCGGTCGACGATGATGTCCAGGTGCAGCTCGCCCATACCGGCGATGATGGTCTGGCCCGATTCTTCGTCGGTACGCACGCGGAAGGACGGATCTTCAGCAGCCAGGCGGTTCAGGGCCAGGCCCATCTTTTCCTGGTCGGCCTTGGTCTTGGGCTCGACAGCCTGGGAGATCACGGGCTCGGGGAAGACCATGCGCTCCAGCACGACCATTGCCTTGTCGTCGCACAGGGTGTCACCGGTGGTGGTGTCCTTCAGGCCCACGACGGCGGCGATGTCACCGGCCATCATTTCCTTGATTTCTTCGCGCTGGTTGGCGTGCATCTGAACGATACGGCCGATACGCTCCTTCTTCGACTTCACCGAGTTCAGCACGGTGTCGCCCGAGTTCAGAGTACCGGAGTAGCAGCGGATGAAGCACAGCTGACCAACGAACGGGTCGGTAGCGATCTTGAAGGCCAGGGCGGAGAACTTCTCGTCGTCCTTGGCTTCGCGCACGACCGGCTCGTCATCTTCGTTCAGGCCCGGAACCGGGGGGATGTCCACCGGCGACGGCAGGTACTCGACCACGCCGTCCAGCATGGCTTGCACGCCCTTGTTCTTGAAGGCGGTGCCGCACATCATCGGGACGATTTCGCCGGAGATGGTGCGTTGACGGATGGCGCCCTTGATTTCGGCTTCGGTCAGGTCGCCTTCTTCCAGGTACTTGTTCATCAGGTCTTCCGATGCTTCAGCAGCGGTTTCGACCAGGTTTTCGCGCCACTTCTGGGCGTCAGCCTTCAGATGCTCGGGGATGTCGCGGTAGTCGAACTTCATGCCCTGGGAAGCGTCGTCCCAGTAGATCGCGCGCATCTTGACCAGGTCGATCACGCCTTCGAAGTTTTCTTCGGCGCCGATAGGCACTTGCATCGGGATCGGGTTGGCCTTCAGGCGAGCGCGCATCTGCTCGTAGACCTTGAAGAAGTTGGCACCGGTACGGTCCATCTTGTTGACGAAAGCCAGACGCGGGACCTTGTACTTGTTGGCCTGACGCCACACGGTTTCCGACTGGGGCTGCACGCCACCGACTGCACAGTAGACCATGCAGGCGCCGTCGAGCACGCGCATCGAGCGTTCGACTTCGATGGTGAAGTCAACGTGACCCGGGGTGTCGATGATGTTGATGTGGTGGGCCGGGAAGTTGTTCGCCATGCCCTTCCAGTAACAGGTGGTCGCAGCGGAGGTGATGGTGATACCACGCTCTTGTTCCTGCTCCATCCAGTCCATGGTGGCGGCGCCGTCGTGCACTTCACCGATCTTGTGGTTCACACCGGTGTAGAACAGCACGCGCTCGGTCGTGGTGGTCTTGCCAGCATCGATGTGAGCGGAGATACCGATGTTGCGGTAGCGCTCAATGGGGGTCTTGCGAGCCATGATTTATTCCTAAGTCTTTAATGCACGAAACCGAGCGTCATTTTTTTCAAATAAACGCTCGGCTCGAACCAATTTAGATGCAGGCCAGGAAACACCCGGATAGGGTCAACCCGGCCCAGTCTTGATTAGAAGCGGAAGTGCGAGAACGCCTTGTTCGCTTCTGCCATACGGTGCACTTCATCACGACGCTTCATGGCGCCGCCACGGCCTTCGGCGGCTTCCATCAGTTCACCGCCCAGACGCTGCGGCATCGACTTCTCGCTGCGCTTGTTGGCGGCTTCACGCAGCCAGCGCATCGACAGGGCCATACGGCGCACCGGACGCACTTCAACGGGCACCTGGTAGTTGGCGCCACCGACGCGGCGGGACTTGACTTCCACCATCGGCTTGCAGTTGTTCAGGGCTGCGGAGAACACTTCCAGCGGGTCCTTGCCCGACTTGGCCTGGATGTAGTCGAAGGCACCGTAGATGATGTTTTCTGCGACGGACTTCTTGCCCGACAGCATCAGAACGTTCACAAACTTGGCGACTTCAACGTTGCCGAACTTCGGATCCGGCAGAATTTCCCGCTTGGGGACTTCACGACGACGTGGCATTTCGATTCCTTTCAATCTTCAGTTGAGTGGGCGAACCCTGCTTCAACTTCGCCTGCACTCGCGGAGAGCCATCATGGCTTCCACTTACTCGGCCCGACCTGGACCGACTCTGAGTCTGTTCACACGACGCAGTGCGTCATGATAAACACCAATTATTACTTCTTCGCTGCCTTGGCGCGCTTGGCACCGTACTTCGAGCGAGCTTGCTTACGATCCTTGACGCCCTGGGTATCCAGTGCACCGCGAACCATGTGGTAACGCACACCCGGCAAGTCCTTCACACGGCCGCCGCGGATCAGCACGACGCTGTGTTCTTGCAGGTTGTGGCCTTCACCGCCGATGTACGAAATGACTTCGAAACCGTTGGTCAGGCGCACCTTGGCGACCTTACGCAGCGCCGAGTTCGGCTTCTTCGGAGTGGTGGTGTAGACGCGGGTGCAGACACCGCGCTTCTGCGGGCTGTTTTCCAGCGCCGGCGATTTGCTCTTCACGATCGCGCGGACACGTGGTTTGCTAATCAGTTGATTGATGGTTGGCATCGTTTTAATCCAACAAAGTACAACATTGAAAACAGGTTCCGGAATCGGTTGCCCGGAACCACACAGGAAACTCTTTCGTGCAAGCAACTGCACATATCGGATTCAAGACCGGAAGGGAGATCAGCGTCGCAGAAGCGATGATTCAGACCAAAGAACGCATAAGCCCGGGCGAGCCTAAATTCGAGAACTCGCGAGTATATGCTCGAAAGACCGCCCGGTCAACCTGGACCGGGCTCTTGGGGCGGTTTTGCCCGGTTTATGGCCTTTTCGCCACGCTTTTCGTGGGTACTCCGGCAACAATTTCTCCGGCGAAAATCTCAGGCGCGCGGCAAGGCGTCCGTCATGCTACGCCATTGTTCAGTTTCCGGCTGTCCGCGGTCGCGACGCGAGAAGAAATTGACGATCTGGCGGCCGCTGGCGTCGTAGAACTCCACGGAGGTCACCACACCGTGGTCGGTTGGCCGGCGCACCACCCAGCCATGATCGACGGCGGCCGATCGCAGGTGCAGGTTGAAATCCGGGTCCAGCACATTGAGCCATTCGCCGGAGGTCGCAAGCTTGCCGATGGTGCCGCTGTAGATCTGCGTCATGCCACGATTGCTGACGAAGACCATGATGGGTTGCTGGCGTGCACGCGCCTCTTCCAGCAGGGCATGCGCTGCCTGCGGGGTAATGCGCCACGCCGCCTCGGGGCCGATCAGCTGCAGCGCCTGTTCACGGGTAAGCTTGAGCTCGCGCAGCAGGCGCGGGAACTGGTGCACGTCGGTGAGCTCCTGCCAGGACTGGCGCAACTCCCTGATGTCGTCGGCCGAGGGCGTGGTCCGGGCGGCCTGGGCCGGCAGCGGCGGTGCCGGTTCGACCGTCAGGCCGGCACGCTGCTCGCTCACGCGGAAGTCGGACACCAGCTTGTCGAAGGCGGCCACATGCTCGTCGTTGTCGAGATAGATCTTGTGCACGGCGTCGCCCTGGCGATCGAAGAACTGCAGGCTGCGGCTGGTCTTGCCCGCACGGCCTGGCTGCACCACGGCAAAGGCGCTGGCCCACTCCGCCCAGGAGAAGCGCAGATCGATAGGGCCGCCGGCAAAGCCGGTGCCGGGCAGCACCCTGCCCTCCTCATCGCGGCGTGCCGGCGTGACTTCACCGGCACGCTCCAGCACCACATCATCGTTGCGCGTGATGGCCTTGATGCGGCCCAGCCCCGGCAAACGTTCATAGATCGCCTTGATATCCTGGTCGCCCGCCTTCAGGCGCAGCACCTCGCCACCCACCTGGGTGGCGAGCAATTGTGCTTCGGAGACACCGAGCTGGCGGGCCGCATCACGGGGATGCAACTTGGGTTGCGCCTGACGCAATTGCGCCCAGCGGTCGGCCAACGGGGCCTGGGTGACGCAACCGGCGGCAGCCAGTGTCGCTGCCAATAGCAGGGCGGAGGTCTTCAGGCGCAGGCGCGCGCTGCTCGTGATGTGCTTGGACATGGAATTTCCTTTCGGTGGAAGAGGGGCTGGATCAGTACTCGACCTTCAGACTCACGTTGAAGCTGCGGCCGGGCTCGGTGTAGGCATCCTTGTTGATGGCGCTGTCGGCCAGCGACAGGCCGCGGATGTCGGTCCAGCTCCAGTACTTGCGGTCGAACAGGTTGCGGATGCCGGCGTAGACGGTCATGTTGCGGCTCAGGTGGTAGCCCCCGGAGAGATCCATCACGAAGAAGGCTGGCGAGACGAAATTGGTGGCCGTGGGAATGTCCGCCTTCTTCTTGGCGGCGTTGTAGACCAGGTCGCTCTGCATGAACCATTGCCGACCCGGTTCATAGCGCAGGCCGGTCACCACCGACAGCGGCGCCACCGATTCCAGTCCCTGCTCGACGCCGTTGGTGGTGGTCGTCCCCTTGGTCCAGGCCACACCGGCCTTGAGGTTCAGGCCATTGTCGAGCTGGTAGTCGACGCGCGCCTCCAGGCCATGGATCTCGGCCTTGGCCGCATTGCGATACTGGTAGATGGTCGGGTTGGCGACGCTCAGGTTGCCGCCCACGGTGACCAGGTCGATGAAGTTGCGGTAATTGCCCTTGTAGGCGGCCGCGCTATAGCGCAGCGAACCGGCGCCGGCCGGCAACTTCCCGCGCAGGCCGATCTCCACCGTATTGCTGGTCTCGGGCTTGAGGTCAGGGTTGGAAATCTGCCGGTAGACCGTGTTGTTGAAGAAGGAATTGACCTCCTGCGGCGAGGGCGAACGGAAGCCCCGCGCATACTGGATGTAGGGAATGAAGGCCGGCGTGACTTCGTACAGGAAGGCCAGGCGCGGCGAGAAGGCGCTGTCGCGGCTGCTCACGGCGGGCTGGCCGCTGGCCACGGCCTGGGCGTCGTACTTGGCGCTGGCCTGGGGCTTGAGCGTATAGCTGTCGTAGCGCAGGCCGGCGATGGTGGTCAGCGCGCCGGTACGCATCTCGTCCTGTACATAGGCGCCCAGCAGCGAATATTCGGTCTTGGGGAAATACTGGCAGTACTGCGTGCCGGTGCAGCTGTTCCAGCCGGTGCCGTTGGCATTGACCTGCAAGGTGGACAGGCTCAGATCAAGGCCATAGACCAGCTTGTGGCGCCAGCTCTCCGGGCCGAAATTGCTCTCGGCCAGCACGCTGGAGCCGATCATGCGGTCGCTGTAGGCAACTTCACGGAAACGCGGCCGCACGATCGAGGCCGTGCTGGACCCTGCCTCATAGGTATATTGGTCGGTATCGGCGTTGCGATAGGTGAGACTGGCCTTGATTTTCTGCACCCAGGGCTGCTCGGCATCGATGTGCTCATAGGCCAGCGTGGCGCGCTGCCCGCGGGCCTGGCTGTTGGTGGTGTAAGCCGTGATGCCATTGCCCAGCGCCGACAGGCTGTTGCCGCTGTCGCGCTCTTCGGTGGCCTGCAGCGTGAGCTTGAAGCTGTCCACGCCGTTGGGCCTGAACACCAGCTTGCCCAGCGCCGAACGGTTGGTGTAGCTCATCGGATCGGGCGTGGTGCGCGCCGAGCCGGTGACGTCATTGCTGCCCTGGTTGTCGCTCTCGTTGCCGTGGCGCGTATTGAGGATCAGCATGCCCTGCCATTGCTCACCGGCCCAGGCGGCACTGGCGGTGGCGCCGAAGCTCTTGTCCGAAGAATCATAGGAAGGCTTGAAGGAGAAGTAGCTGCTCTTGCCGAACACCCCCAACAGGTCGGCCGGATCCTTGGTGATGAAATTGACCGCGCCGGTCAGGCCGTCGCTGCCATAGAGCGACGAGGCCGGGCCGCGCAGCACCTCGATGCGCTGGTACAGCCCGGTGTCGGTGGTGGCGCCCCGCCCCACGCTGGCCACGCCCTGGCTGAAGGCACGCGGCAGACTGATGCCGTCCTCCAGCATCAGCACCCGGTTGCCATCGAGGCCACGGATGGTGATGCCCTCGTTGCCGCCACGTCCTGTGGTGGCCGAGGCACCCGTGATGCCGGCCATGCGATAGACCGAGCGCCGCACCTCCACCCCCGGCTCATAGCGCAGCGCATCCTTGATGTCGCGGGTGTTGTGCTCTTCCATCTCCTCGGCGGTGATCACCGAGACGGTCGCGGCGGCGTGGTCGAGATCGGTACTGCCCGATCGGTTGGCCGTGACCACCACGTCCTGCAGCTTCTTGCTGCCTGGCCTGGTGGATTGATCCGAGGATTGATTCGCAGCCTGGACGCCGGCGACCTGACCGAATGCGCTGACGCAGAACCACTGCTGCAGCGCCAGGAAAACGGCCGCTGCACATGTCGATTTGCAAGGAAACACTGGTAACCACCCCTATGTATTGGTTCGGTTACTAGCGCTGGCTGGCTACCTCTTTGAGAAGGACCGGCCCGGGAACGATGCCAGGAACGGTCGGGAAGACGATGGAGTTGAACCCATCTGCCGCCCATGCAGATGAGAATAATTATTATTTGAAGATGATAAAAGATTCACCATTGCTTGGCAACGTCTATCCGTCTTGTCCTACAAAGCGTGGGGATAAAAAAAACGGCGCCGGAATTGCTTCCGACGCCGTCTTGCCTTGCCTGGTGCACATTGCCGGGTGCCCGGTCCTGCTGGCCACCGCGACAATGCTGATGCTTACGCTTCGCTTTCGCCGCCACCGATGGATTCGGTCGAGGAGATATCCTCGTCGCCGAACTCGGAACGGGAGGCACGTTCGGCTTCGAGCAGTGCTGCGCGCTCTTCGGCTTCCCATGCATCCTTTTCCTTGCGGGCGCGGTGGAAGGCCAGACCGGTACCGGCCGGGATCAGGCGGCCGACGATCACGTTTTCCTTCAGGCCACGCAGGCCATCCTTCTTGCCCATGATCGCCGCTTCGGTCAGCACGCGGGTGGTTTCCTGGAACGATGCGGCCGAGATGAAGGAGTCGGTCGACAGCGATGCCTTGGTAATACCCAGCAGGACGTTCTCGTAGGTCGCCGGCAGCTTGCCTTCGGCGGTCACGCGATCGTTCTCGTCCAGCAGTTCCGAACGCTCGACCTGCTCACCGGTGATGTAGTTGGTGTCGCCCGGCTCCACCACTTGCACGCGGCGCAGCATCTGGCGCACGATCACTTCGATGTGCTTGTCGTTGATCTTCACGCCTTGCAGACGGTAGACGTCCTGCACTTCGTCGACGATGTAACGGGCCAGCGCTTCGATACCCAACAGGCGCAGGATGTCCTGCGGATCGGCCGGTCCGTCCACGATCATTTCGCCCTTGTTCACCACCTGGCCGTCGTGCACCAGCACTTGCTTGTCCTTGGTAATCAGGAACTCGTGCTTGGTGCCTTCCATGTCGGTGATTTCCAGGCGCTGCTTGCCCTTGGTTTCCTTGCCGAAGGCAACGGTACCAGTGACTTCGGCCAGCATGCCGGCATCCTTGGGCGAACGTGCTTCGAACAGTTCGGCCACGCGCGGCAGACCGCCGGTAATGTCACGGGTCTTCTGCGACTCGGTCGGGATACGGGCCAGCACTTCACCCACATGCACCTGCTGACCATCCTTGACGGTGATCAATGCGCCGACCTGGAAGCCGATGGTCACCGAGTGTTCGGTGCCGGCGATCTTCACTTCTTCGCCCTGTTCGTTCAGCAGCTTGACCTGCGGACGCATGACCTTGGAGGACGGACCACGACGCTTCGCATCGATGACCACCAGGGTCGACAGACCGGTGACTTCGTCGATCTGCTTGGCCACGGTGGAGCCTTCTTCCACGTTCTCGAACTTCACGGTACCGGTGTACTCGGTGATGATAGGACGGGTCAGCGGATCCCAGGTTGCCAGCGCGGTACCGGCCTTGATCGTCATGCCATCCTTGACGATCAGGGTGGCGCCGTAAGGCACTTTGTGACGTTCACGCTCACGGCCCAGGTCGTCGGTGATCAGCACTTCGCCGGAACGGGAAATGACGATCTGTTCGCCCTTGCCATTGGTCACGTAACGCATCGTGGCGGTGAAGCGCACGGTGCCGTTGGACTTGGCTTCGACCGAGGAGGCCACTGCTGCACGCGAGGCCGCACCACCGATGTGGAAGGTACGCATGGTCAGCTGGGTACCCGGTTCGCCGATGGACTGCGCAGCCACCACACCGACGGCTTCGCCGGAGTTGACCAACAGGCCACGGCCCAGGTCGCGACCGTAGCACTTGGCGCACAGGCCATAGCGGGTGTCGCAAGTCAGCGGAGTACGGACCTTCACTTCGTCGATGCCCAGACGTTCGATCTCTTCGACCTTGTCTTCGTCCATCAGGGTACCGGCTTCGTACAGGGTTGCCTGGTCTTCCGGGTTGATGATGTCGGTGGCTGCCACGCGGCCCAGGATACGGTCGCGCAGGGCTTCGATGACTTCACCGCCTTCGACCAGTGCCTTCATGGCCGCGCCGTTGGAAGTGCCGCAATCGTCTTCGATCACGACCAGATCCTGGGTCACGTCCACCAGACGACGGGTCAGGTAACCGGAGTTTGCGGTCTTCAGCGCGGTGTCGGCCAGACCCTTACGGGCGCCGTGCGTCGAGATGAAGTACTGCAACACGTTCAGACCTTCGCGGAAGTTCGCGGTAATCGGCGTTTCGATGATGGAGCCGTCAGGCTTGGCCATCAGGCCGCGCATACCGGCCAGCTGGCGGATCTGGGCAGCCGAACCACGGGCGCCGGAGTCGGCCATCATGTAAATCGCGTTGAACGATTCCTGGGTGGTCTTCTTGCCTTCGCGGGTAACGACGTCTTCCACCTTCAGCTGGTCCATCATGGCCTTGCCGACTTCGTCACCGGCCTTGCCCCAGATGTCCACGACCTTGTTGTAGCGCTCGCCCGCGGTCACCAGACCGGAAGCGTACTGCTGCTCGATCTGCTTGACTTCGGATTCAGCAGCGGCGATCAGGGTGGCCTTTTGCGGCGGCACCAGCATGTCGTCCACGCAGATCGAGATACCGGCGCGGGTCGCCAGGCGGAAGCCCGACTGCATCAGCTGGTCGGCAAACACCACGGTGGCACGCAGACCGCACTTGCGGAAGGACGTGTTGATCAGCTTGGAGATTTCCTTCTTCTTCAGCGCGCGGTTCAGCACCGAGAACGGCAAGCCCTTGGGCAGGATCTCGGAGAGGATGGCGCGGCCGACGGTGGTCTCGTAGCGCTTGATGGTCTTGACGAATTCGCCGGTGACCGGGTCCTTCGGATGCTCGACGATACGCACGGTCACACGGGTGGCCAGCTCGACTTCCTTGTTGTCGTAGGCGCGGATGACTTCCGACACGTCCGGGAACAGCATGCCTTCGTTCTTGCCGTTGATGGCTTCACGGGTGGCGTAGTACAGACCCAGCACGATATCCTGGGACGGCACGATGGACGGTTCGCCGTTGGACGGGAACAGGATGTTGTTGGAGGCCAGCATCAGGGTGCGGGCTTCCATCTGCGCTTCGATCGACAGCGGCACGTGGACGGCCATCTGGTCGCCGTCGAAGTCGGCGTTGAACGCCGCGCAGACCAGCGGGTGCAGCTGGATTGCCTTGCCTTCGATCAGGACCGGCTCGAACGCCTGGATACCCAGACGGTGCAGGGTCGGCGCACGGTTCAGCATGACCGGGTGTTCGCGGATGACTTCTTCCAGGATGTCCCAGACCACCGGTTCCTGTGCTTCCACCAGCTTCTTGGCGGCCTTGATGGTGGTCGACAGACCCATCAGTTCCAGCTTGTTGAAGATGAAGGGCTTGAACAGTTCCAGGGCCATCAGCTTGGGCAGGCCGCACTGGTGCAGCTTCAGCTGCGGACCCACCACGATGACCGAACGGCCCGAGTAGTCCACGCGCTTGCCCAGCAGGTTCTGACGGAAACGACCGCCCTTACCCTTGATCATTTCAGCCAGCGACTTCAGCGGACGCTTGTTGGCGCCGGTCATGGCCTTGCCGCGACGACCGTTGTCCAGCAGCGAGTCAACCGCTTCCTGCAGCATGCGCTTTTCGTTGCGCGTGATGATTTCAGGCGCGCGCAGTTCCATCAATCGCTTGAGACGATTATTGCGGTTGATCACGCGGCGATACAGGTCGTTCAGGTCGGAGGTCGCGAAGCGGCCGCCATCCAGCGGCACCAGCGGACGCAGTTCCGGCGGCAGCACCGGCAGCACTTCCATGATCATCCAGTCGGGCTTGATGCCCGAGCGCTGGAACGCCTCCAACACCTTCAGGCGCTTGGCGTACTTCTTGATCTTGGCTTCGGACTTGGAGTCCTTGAGTTCCTGGCGCAGGGTTTCCGCTTCGCGGTCGATGTCGATCGAGCGCAGCAGTTCGCGGATACCTTCGGCGCCCATGAAGGCGATGAAGTCGTCACCGTACTCTTCGTACTTGGCGGCGTAGTCGTCTTCGGACATGATCTGGCACTTCTTCAGCGGGGTCATGCCGGGATCGGTCACGACGTAGGCTTCGAAGTACAGCACGCGCTCGATGTCGCGCAGGGTCATGTCCAGCACCATGCCCAGACGGGAGGGCAGCGACTTCAGGAACCAGATGTGGGCGGTGGGGGAAGCCAGCTCGATGTGGCCCATGCGCTCACGGCGCACCTTGGCCAGGGTCACTTCCACGCCGCACTTCTCGCAGATCACGCCGCGGTGCTTCAGGCGCTTGTACTTGCCGCACAGGCACTCGTAGTCCTTGATGGGGCCAAAGATCTTGGCGCAGAACAGGCCGTCGCGCTCGGGCTTGAAGGTACGGTAGTTGATGGTTTCCGGCTTCTTGACTTCGCC
This sequence comes from Herbaspirillum sp. ASV7, assembly GCF_016429215.1. Taxonomy (GTDB): domain Bacteria; phylum Pseudomonadota; class Gammaproteobacteria; order Burkholderiales; family Burkholderiaceae_D; genus Herbaspirillum. The sequence continues at coordinate 11,794 of NZ_JAELUH010000086.1, forward strand.
GAAGGACCACGAACGGATCTTGTCAGGCGAAGCCAGACCGATCTTGATCGCGTCGAATTGTTCGTTTTGCTGGACTTGCTTGAATAGATCGAGCAGTGCTTTCATGTATCACTCCAGGTTGGCGTGAAAAAACTAAATTTACGTGTGGCCGGTTCACCCTGCTTAACCCTGTTCGCATCGGCGGGAGAGCCAACGAAAGCGCTGTTTCGTGGTGCCGCTCGATACCGGGACAGACCTCCCCAGCTTACTGCCGTACTTCTCTTGAATCTCGTGATTCGCTGATACTCAATTCTGGCTTCGCCGGAAACACCGGCGGGGTGCGCAGCCTGCGCCGCGCACCCCTTTACATCATTCGCGTTCCAGGTCGATGTCGATACCCAGCGAACGGATTTCCTTCACCAACACGTTGAAGGATTCCGGCATGCCGGCATCGATCACGTGATCGCCCTTGACCAGGTTCTCGTAAACCTTGGTACGGCCGTTCACGTCGTCGGACTTCACGGTCAGCATTTCCTGCAGGACGTAGGAGGCGCCATAGGCTTCCAGTGCCCACACTTCCATTTCGCCGAAACGCTGGCCGCCGAACTGTGCCTTGCCGCCCAGCGGTTGCTGGGTCACCAGCGAGTACGGGCCGGTGGAACGTGCGTGCATCTTGTCGTCGACCAGGTGGTGCAGCTTCAGGTAGTGCATGTAGCCCACCGTCACGGTACGCTCGAAGGCTTCGCCGGTACGGCCGTCATACATGGTGACCTGGTTCTTCGACGGGGTCATGCCCAGTTGCTTGGCGATCGGATCCGGGTAGGCCAGGTCCAGCATGCGGCGGGTTTCCTTCTCGTGCGCGCCGTCGAACACCGGGGTCGCGAAGGGCACGCCCTTCTTCAGGTTGGTCACCAGCTCGATGATTTCTTCATCGGTGAACGAATCCAGCTCTTCCTTCTTGCCGGATTCGTTGTAGATGGTGGTCAGGAACTTGCGCAGTTCCGCAACCTTGGCTTGCGCCTGCACCATCTCGCCCAGACGCAGGCCCAGACCCTTGGCGGCCCAGCCCAGGTGAACTTCCAGCACCTGACCGACGTTCATACGCGAAGGCACGCCCAGCGGATTCAGCACGATGTCGGCGGGGGTACCGTCGGCCATGTGCGGCATGTCTTCGATCGGCAGGATGCGGGAAACCACACCCTTGTTACCGTGACGACCGGCCATCTTGTCGCCAGGCTGCAGGCGACGCTTCACGGCCAGGTAGACCTTGACCATCTTCTGCACGCCCGGCGGCAGTTCATCGCCCTGGGTCAGCTTCTTGCGCTTCTCTTCGAAGGCCAGGTCGAACTGGTGACGCTTCTCGGCGATGGATTCCTTGATGGCTTCCAGTGCGTTGGCGATGTCGTCATCGGCCGGACGGATATCGAACCAGTGGAACTTGTCCAGATCGTCCAGGTAAGCCTTGTCCAGCTTGGTGCCCTTGACCAGCTTCTTCGGGCCGCCGTTGGCGACCTTGCCGATCAGCAGACGTTCCAGACGCTGGAAGGCGTCGCCTTCCACGATACGCAGCTGGTCGTTCAGGTCCAGGCGATAGCGCTTGAGTTCATCGTCGATGATCTGCTGGGCGCGCTTGTCGCGCTGGATGCCTTCGCGGGTGAACACCTGCACGTCGATGACGGTGCCGACCATGCCCGAGGGCACGCGCAGCGAGGTGTCCTTCACGTCGGAAGCCTTCTCGCCGAAGATCGCGCGCAGCAGCTTTTCTTCCGGAGTCAGCTGGGTCTCGCCCTTCGGGGTGACCTTACCGACCAGGGTATCGCCGGCTTCGACTTCAGCGCCGATGTAGACGATGCCCGATTCATCCAGACGGGCCAGTTGGTTCTCGGCCAGGTTGGAGATGTCGCGGGTGATTTCTTCAGCGCCCAGCTTGGTGTCACGGGCGACCACCGACAGTTCCTCGATGTGGATCGAGGTGTAGCGGTCATCGGCCACGACCTTCTCCGAGATCAGGATCGAGTCTTCGAAGTTGTAGCCGTTCCAGGGCATGAAGGCCACCAGCATGTTCTGACCCAGAGCCAGTTCGCCCATGTCGGTCGAGGCGCCGTCGGCGATCACGTCGTGCTTGGCGACACGGTCACCGATCTTGACGATCGGACGCTGGTTGATGTTGGTGTTCTGGTTGGAACGGGTGTACTTGATCAGGTTGTAGATGTCCACACCGACTTCGCCGGCTTGCGCCTCGTCGTCGTTGACGCGGATCACCACACGGCCTGCATCGACGTAGTCCACCACGCCGCCACGCAGCGCTTGCACGGTGGTACCGGAGTCAACTGCCACGGTACGCTCGATGCCGGTGCCGACCAGCGGCTTTTCCGGACGCAGGCAAGGCACGGCCTGGCGCTGCATGTTGGCGCCCATCAGTGCACGGTTCGCGTCATCGTGCTCCAGGAACGGAATCAGCGAGGCTGCCACCGACACCACCTGGCCCGGGGCCACGTCCATGTACTGCACGCGTTCCGGCGAGACCAGGATGGTTTCACCGGCTTCACGGGCCGACACCAGTTCGTCGGACAGCTTGCCTTCGCCGTCGATGGTCGCGTTCGCCTGGGCGATCACGTAACGACCTTCTTCGATGGCCGACAGGTAGTCGATCTGGTTGGTGACCTTGCTGCCCTCGACCTTGCGGTACGGGGTTTCCAGGAAGCCGTATTCGTTCAGGCGGGCGTACAGCGCCAGCGAGTTGATCAGGCCGATGTTCGGGCCTTCAGGCGTTTCGATCGGGCAGACGCGGCCGTAGTGGGTCGGGTGCACGTCGCGCACTTCGAAGCCGGCACGTTCGCGGGTCAGACCGCCAGGGCCCAGGGCGGAAACGCGACGCTTGTGCGTGATTTCCGACAGCGGGTTGGTCTGGTCCATGAACTGCGACAGCTGCGAGGAACCGAAGAACTCACGGATGGCAGCCGAGATCGGCTTGGAGTTGATCAGGTCGTGCGGCATCAGGTTGTCGGCTTCAGCCTGGCCCAGACGCTCCTTGACGGCACGCTCCACGCGCACCAGGCCGGCACGGAACTGGTTCTCGGCCAGCTCGCCCACGCAACGCACGCGACGGTTACCCAGGTGGTCGATGTCATCGACTTCGCCACGGCCGTTACGCAGTTCGACCAGGATCTTGATGACGGCCAGGATGTCGTCATTGGACAGGGTCATGGTGCCGGTCAGCTCGTCGCGACCGACGCGACGGTTGAACTTCATGCGGCCCACGGCCGACAGGTCGTAGCGGTCTTCGCTGTAGAACAGGCCGTTGAACAGGGCTTCCACGGACTCTTCGGTCGGCGGTTCGCCAGGACGCATCATGCGATAGATCGCCACGCGTGCGGCGGTCTGGTCGGCGGTGTCGTCGGTGCGCAGGGTCTGCGAGATGTAGCCGCCCTGGTCCAGGTCGTTGGTGTACAGGGTCTGGATCGCGGTGATGTTGGCTTCGCGCAGCTTGGCCAGCAATTCCTCGGTCAGCTCGTCGTTGGCCACGGCCACGACTTCACCGGTGTCCGGATCGACGATGTTCTTGGCCAGCACGCGGCCCAGCAGGTAGTCCTCAGGCACGGAGATGTGCTTGATGCCGGCGGCTTCGATGTCACGCACGTGCTTGGCGTTGATGCGCTTGTCCTTGGCGACCATCACCTTGCCCGACTTGTCGGTGATGTCGAAACGTGCGACTTCACCGCGCAGGCGCTCGGAGACGAACTCCATGTCGGCGCCATCGGCGTGCAGGTTGAAATTGTCGAAGACGAAGAAGTTCGCCAGGATCTGCTCGGAGGTCATGCCGATGGCCTTGAGCAGGATCGTGACCGGCATCTTGCGGCGGCGGTCGACGCGGAAGAACAGGATGTCCTTCGGGTCGAATTCGAAGTCCAGCCAGGAACCGCGGTAAGGAATGATGCGGGCCGAGAAGAGCAGCTTGCCCGACGAGTGCGTCTTGCCGCGGTCGTGTTCGAAGAACACGCCCGGGGAGCGGTGCAGCTGGGACACGATCACGCGCTCGGTGCCGTTGATGACGAAGGAACCGGTGGTGGTCATCAGGGGCAGTTCGCCCATGTAGACTTCCTGTTCCTTCATTTCCTTGACGACCGGCTTGGTCGGCGATTCCTTGTCCAGGATCACCAGACGCACCTTGGCACGCAGCGGCGACGCGAAGGTCAGGCCACGTTGCTGGCACTCTTTGACGTCAAACGGCGGAGCGCCCAGCACATAGGACAGGAATTCGAGGCGCGCAAAACCATTGTGCGACACGATGGGGAAGATCGACGTGAAAGCCGATTGCAGGCCTTCATTCTTGCGCTCCGAAGCAGTACGCTCGGGTTGCAGGAAATTCTGGTACGACTCGATCTGGGTCGCGAGCAGGAACGGAACGTTGTGGACGTTTGCGCGTTTCGCGAAGGATTTGCGAATGCGCTTCTTCTCAGTAAATGAGTAGTGCATGGACACTCCGTGAGTGACAGGAAGGATAGAGAATTCAAGATTCGATCAAACCGCACGACTTGCCGGAAAAGCAGGCCCGGGTTATCGGCACTCAAATCTTCAAATGTCTACCCTAGTTTTTTGCTTCGTTCGCGCTTAATATTCCTGACAACGAACACTGCAGCGCATCATTCCACGAGCAAAAATAAGAAACGACAAAGGAGCCAAAGCCGAATCCCTTTTTCAAGGGATTCTGCACTTTGACTCCGGAGTAATGACTCGCCTTGGTAGGCAAGAGAATTACTTCAGTTCGGCCTTGGCGCCAGCTTCTTCCAGCTTCTTCTTGGCAGCTTCGGCGTCAGCCTTGGCGATGCCTTCCTTCACGGGCTTCGGTGCGCCGTCGACCAGGTCCTTGGCTTCCTTCAGACCCAGGCCGGTGATTTCACGCACGGCCTTGATGACGCCGACCTTGTTGGCGCCGACTTCAGCCAGCACAACGGTGAACTCGGTCTGTTCTTCAGCAGCGGCAGCACCACCAGCGCCAGCACCACCAGCGGCCGGAGCGGCCATCGCGGCAGCGGAAACACCAAACTTCTCTTCGAATGCCTTGACCAGGTCATTCAGTTCCATCACGGACAGCGCGCCAACGGCTTCCAGGATGTCTTCTTTGCTAATTGCCATTTGAAACTCCTAAATTTATTTCGGTAATAACATCAGATTGGTAATGACGCGAAAGCGTCGAAACAGCAGAGCGGGGCCGCCTCAGGCGGCCGTGCCTCATGCGGCTTCGGCTTCCTTCTTGGCTGCCAGAGCAGCCAGAGCGCGCGCAAAGCCCGACACCGGAGCCTGCATCATGCCCAGAACCTGGGCCAGCAGAACTTCGCGAGACGGGATGTTTGCCAGCGAAGCCACAGCAGCCTTGTCCAGCTGCTTGCCTTCGTAGTTACCTGCCTTCACAACCAGCTTGTCGTTGGTCTTGGCAAAGTCCGACAGGACTTTGGCAGCGGCCACGGCATCTTCCGAGATCGAGTAGATCAGCGGACCGGTCAGTTGCGGGGCGAGGTCGGCAAACTTCGTGCCTTCGACAGCGCGACGAGCCAGCGTGTTTTTCAACACGCGCAGGTACACGCCTTGGGCACGCGCTTGTGCGCGCAGTTGCGTCAAGGAACCAACCTGGATGCCACGGTATTCGGCCACGACGATCGTTTGCGCAGTTGCAACCTTTGCGGAAACTTCGGCGACGACGGCCTTCTTGTCATTCAGATTGAGACTCAAGATCAACCTCCAAAAATAGTGCTTGGCCACCACACAGGCGCGTATGCCTGCTTGCCTTGCACCGGTTCGAACACGGCGTCCGACGTTTAGGAGTTCACTGCAGCATAGGGCAAAAACGAAAATGCTGCCTGAGACTACAAAACTTGCTCGGGTTCACCATCTGCGTTGGGTCAGCTGTTCTTTCGTCCAGCCATTTTTAACTTTGTCCGGCTTGTTGCTGCCGGCCTCCGCCCAACGGTCTTTGAAGGCCTGCCGTCATCATCGAAACAACGACGACAGCCCAAAGAGATGCCCCGCTTCCGTGAGGAAACGGGGACTATATTGCTTGCTTAGGCAGCCAGGGAAGCCTGGTCCACGCGAACGCCAGCGCCCATGGTGGACGACAGAGCGATCTTGCGCAGGTACACACCCTTGCTGCTGGCCGGCTTGGCCTTGTTCAGGGCATCGATCAGGGCCAGCAGGTTGGCCTTCAGATCGGCGTCGGAGAACGACTTGCGGCCGATGGTAGCGTGGATGATGCCGGACTTGTCGGTACGGTATTGCACCTGACCAGCCTTGGCGTTCTTGACGGCGGTAGCGACGTCGGGGGTCACGGTGCCAACCTTCGGGTTAGGCATCAGGCCACGAGGACCCAGGATCTGACCCAGGGTACCGACGATACGCATGGTGTCGGGCGAAGCGATGACGATGTCGAACGGCATGTCGCCGGCCTTCACGCGCTCTGCCAGGTCTTCCATGCCGACCACGTCTGCGCCAGCTGCCTTGGCAGCTTCAGCCTTGTCGCCGGAGGCGAACACGGCCACGCGAACGGTCTTGCCAGTACCAGCAGGCAGAACCACGGAACCACGAACAACCTGGTCCGACTTCTTTGCGTCCACGCCCAGCTGGACGGCGACGTCGATCGATTCGTTGAACTTCGCGGTTGCGAATTCCTTGATCAGGGAAACGGCGTTGTCGAACGGATAGGCCTTGGTACGATCGACCTTTTCCTTCATTGCCTTGACGCGCTTGGATACCTTAGCCATTACAGACCCTCCACCGTGATGCCCATCGAACGTGCGGAACCAGCGATGGTACGCACTGCAGCTTCCAGATCAGCAGCGGTCAGGTCCGGCTTCTTCTGGGTAGCGATCTCTTCCGCTTGCTTGCGGGTGATCGAGCCGACCTTGTCGGTATGCGGCTTGGAGGAACCCTTCTGGATACCAGCAGCCTTCTTGATCAGGATGGTCGCCGGCGGAGTCTTCATCACGAAGGTGAAGGACTTGTCCGCGAAGGCGGTGATCACGACCGGAATCGGCAGACCCGGCTCGACACCTTGGGTCTGGGCGTTGAACGCCTTGCAGAATTCCATGATGTTCAGGCCGCGCTGACCCAGCGCAGGGCCGATCGGGGGGGACGGGTTCGCTTTACCAGCTGGCACTTGCAGCTTGATAAAACCAATAATCTTCTTTGCCATGACGGCTCCTTATTGATTGAGTTTTAGCGCCGGTTCATCGGCCTTGCGGCGTCTTACTTTGGCTCCTCGGATTGCCGGAATGCCGGACGATGCCTTGTCCGACGCGCTCCGACGGGCGCTGAATTTTTTAGAGAAAGCGGGATTCCCGGACGGGATCAGACTTTTTCCAGCTGGCCGAATTCGAGTTCGACCGGGGTGGCGCGACCGAAGATGGTGACCGAGACGCGCACGCGCGATTTCTCGTAGTTCACTTCCTCGACATTGCCGTTGAAATCGGTGAACGGGCCTTCCTTGATGCGGACCATTTCGCCCACTTCGTAGAGCACCTTCGGACGCGGCTTCTCGACACCTTCCTGCATCTGGCGCAGCAGCGAATCCACTTCGCGCTGCGGCAGCGGGGTCGGGCGATTCGACTTGCCGCCGATGAAACCGGTGACCTTGCTGGTGTTCTTCACCAGGTGCCAGGTTTCATCCGTCATTTCCATCTCGACCAGGACGTAGCCCGGGAAGAAACGACGTTCGGTGACCGACTTGTGGCCATTCTTCATGTCGACCACTTCTTCGGTCGGCACCAGGATCTGACCGAATTGTTCTTGCATGCCGGCGCGATTGATACGCTCGGTCAGCGCGCGCTGCACGCTCTTTTCCATGCCGGAATACGCATGCACCACGTACCAGCGCTTTTTTCCGGCGCCTGAAACGCTTTGCGCACCAATCGGTGCGCTGTCTTGCGTGCTATCGCTCATGTTATTTCCAGCCCAAAATTACGTCGTACAACAAGAACTCGAGCAACTTGTCCGTGCCCCACAGGAAGATGGCCATGATCAACACGAAGGCGAAAACGACGCCCGTGATCTGCATGGCTTCCTTGCGGGTGGGCCAGACGACTTTCTTGGTTTCCTGCACGGATTGCTTGGCGAAACCGACAAAGCCGCGGCCTTGCGCAGAGGTCCAGGCAAACGCCACAGCCACCAGCAGACCAGCCACCAGAGCGACAGCGCGCACCGGAGTCGACTGATCAGACAACACAAAAAAACCGACCACGCCTGCAACCACAGCCACGATCGCCAATGCGATCTTGATCTTGTCGTTGGAGGTGTTGACGGTTTGAACTGGCTGGCTAGACATATTTACTTTCAGTACCCTGCACCAGATTCGGTGGCAGGGGCGGAGGGCATCGAACCCCCAACCTTCGGTTTTGGAGACCGACGCTCTGCCAATTGAGCTACGCCCCTACAAAAACTCGCGATTGAGACACGAATGCCGCGATACGTTACGCACCGCGGCAAAGTGTTTTACAGCTTGATCTTAGTCGAAGATCTTGGCGACGACGCCGGCGCCGACGGTACGACCGCCTTCACGGATAGCGAAACGCAGACCTTCTTCCATAGCGATCGGGTTGATCAGTTGCACGGTGATCGACACGTTGTCGCCC
>NZ_JAELUH010000087.1 GCF_016429215.1 Herbaspirillum sp. ASV7
GGCCGAGGATGAGCGCATCCTGCGCAAGATCACCGGGCTGGCGGCGCGCATCGAAAAGCTGTCGCTGGAGAACAGCTATCGCTTCTCGGCTTCGCAAGCCTATTTCCGCCTGGTGCAGGCGCGCATCGAAGAGTTGCGCGAGCAGCGCATCGAAGGGGTACCGACCATCGGCGAGTTCATGGAGCGCCGGCTGGCACCGGCCATGAATACCTGTCAGGCCATCGCCCGGCGCCAGGAGGCGTTGGCCGAGCGGATCGCCCACACCAACGACCTGCTGCGCACCCGGGTGGGCATCGTGCAGGAGCAGCAGAACCGCCAGATCCTCGAATCCATGAACGCCCGCGCCGCCCAGCAGCTGAAGCTGCAGCAGGCGGTGGAGGGACTGTCGGTGGCGGCCATCTCGTACTACGTGATCGGCCTGATCGGCTATGCCGGCAAGGCGGCCAAGGCGGCCGGCCTGCCCATCAATCCGGACCTGGCCACCGGCCTGGTGGTACCGGTGGTGGCGGCCTGCGTATGGCTGGGCTTGCGCCGCATGCACAAGGGCCTGGACCACCATTGAACCGGCAAGACAAAGGGGCGCATCGCCAATGGCGGTGCGCCCCTTTTGCAGCCGCTTGCCCGTGATCGGGACAAGCAGCTCAGTGGTGCTGCAGAGATCAGACGGTGGCGTTGATCTTGGCTTCGGCGCTGGCCAGGGCTTGCTTGGCAGCCTCTTCGCCCATGGACACGCCTTCGGCGATGACCAGCTCGACATCGGTGATGCCGATGAAGCCCAGCGCGCCCTTGAGGTACTTGCCCTGGAAGTCCAGTGCTTCCATCGGGCCTTCGGAGTACTTGCCGCCGCGCGAGAGGATGATGACGGCCTTCTTGCCATTGACCAGGCCCACCGGGCCGGTTTCGGTGTACTTGAAGGTGCGGCCGGCGCGGAACACGTGGTCGATCCAGGCTTTCAGGGTGGAGGGCGGCGCGAAGTTGTACATCGGCACGCCGATGACGATGGTGTCGGCGGCCAGCAGCTCGTCCACCAGGGCGTCGGATTGCTTGATCAGCTCGGCTTGCTCGGCATTGCGGGCATCGGCCGGGGTGAAGTAGGCACCCAGCAGGGATTCGCTCAGGTGGGGCAGGGTATCGGCAGCCAGGTCACGGTGCACGATCTTGCCGCCGGGGTTCTTGGCCTGCCATTGCGTGGCGTAGGAGGCGGTCAGCTGGCGCGAGATGGAACCGCCGCTACGGGCGCTGGAATCGATATGCAACAAGGTGCTCATGGTCTGTCCTTTCGGTTGTTCGGTGGGCATCGTCGCGAGGAGACGATTGCGGTGGAAAGAACGATACCCAGTTTTCATTTCTTCCAATAGATGCGAGAATCGCATTTCACTGATCCATTTTTATCAGTAATAATGGTCGTGAACGGAAATGACAGGAAATGAAGGGTAATCACCATGCTCGACCTGAACGATATCTGGCTCTTCGTCCATGTGGTGCGCGCCGGCAGTTTTGCCGCTGCGGGCCGCAAGCTGTCCATGCCGCCCAATACGATCAGCCGCCGCTTGCAGGCGCTGGAGGCGACCATGGGGGTGCGCCTGTTGCAGCGTTCCACCCGCCAGCTCAACATGACCGCCGCCGGGCGCGAGTTCTTCGAGCGCTGCGCCCCGGGCCTGGAAGACATCGAGCATGCCAGCGCCAGTCTCACCGAAAGTCGGGGCGAGCCATCCGGCAGCCTGCGGGTGACCGCGCCGGTGGACTTCTTCGACAACTTCTCCATCGAGTGGATGCACGAGTTCATGTCGCTCTACCCCAAGGTTCAGCTGGAGTTCGTGCTCAATGATGGCCGCGCCGACCTGATCGCCGAGGGCATCGATCTGGCCTTCCGTGGTGGTGTGCTGCCCGATTCGAGCCTGGTGGCCCGGAAGCTGGTGGAAAGCCATCGCGGCCTGGTGGCCAGTCCGCGCTACCTGGAGCGGCATGGCACGCCGCATACCCTGTCGGACCTGATCGGCCATGCCTGCCTCGCCGCCTCGCAAGCGCCGCAGCATACCACCTGGAAACTGGAGGGGCCGGAAGGACCGGAGAGCGTGCGCGTCAATCCGCGCCTGTGCATCAACACCGCCCAGGGCCAGCTGCGCGCGGCCCGCGCCGGGCTGGGGGTGGCGCTGCTGCCGACCATGCTGGCCTCGGAAGACTTGCGCAACGGTACCCTGGTCCATATTCTGCCGGACTACCAGCGCGATGCCATGGGCCTGTATGCGGTCTATGTCCATCGTCGCCAGTTGCCCAGCGCGGTGACGGCACTGATCGAATTCTTTGCCGACAAGCTTGAACGCGGCATCGCCGACAAGGGCGCGCAGGTATGCCAGGAGCACCTGAGGCGAGAAGATGCTGCCAAGGAGGGCGAGCCGCAGGCAGGGCGCAAGCCAGGCGCCGAGGGCAGGCTGCGCGAAAAGGCATCGGCCTGAGCGGATCAGCGGCAGAGTCACCCATCGCAAAAAAACAAACGCCCGCATGATGCTGGCATGGCGGGCGTTTGTCGTTGACGGTCGAAAGTCAGGCCTGTCAGCCGCGTTCCCGCAGGATGCGGGCCACACTGTCGATCCTGCGGATGCCGCGCATGGTCCGCGCCAGGTGCACGCGATCCTCGACCTGGATGGTGAAGCGCAGATACTTCATCGAGGCATTGCCACCTTCGTCGTCCATGCTCACCGAGACGATATTGGCATCGGACTCGCCGATCTCGGCCGCGATGCGCGCCAGGGTGCCGCGCTCGTTGTGGATCAGGATGGTGATGCGGCAATCGAAGCGGCGGTTCAGGTCGTGGCCCCAGGCCAGCTCGATCCAGCGGTCCGGCTCCTTCTCGTGCAGGCGCTTGGCGGTCTCGCATTCCTGGGTGTGCACGATCAGGGTCTGGTCGGGCTTGAGGTAACCGGTCAGGCGGTCGCCCGGGATCGGCATACAGCACGGTGACAGCTGGGCCGACGCCCCCTCGCTGCCGGTGATGACGACCGGATCGGGCTTGTTGGGCAGCATGTGACCTTCGGGATCGAGCTGCGGCACGCTCGCGCCGGTGTCCATCATGGTCATGATGTGGCGCGCCACCAGCGGGGCCATGCGGGTACCGATGCCGATCTCGGCATACAGGTCTTCCATGGTCTTGGCGCTGGATTCGTTGAGCAGGCGCTCGACGATGTGCGAGGGCAGTTCCGGATCAATGCCCAGGGTATGCAGGGCATTGGCCAGCAGGCGTCGTCCCACCGCTTGCGATTCGATCTTGTTGGCCGTGCGCAGGCGGTGGCGGATTGCCGAGCGCGCCTTGCCGGTGCGGACATAGCCCAGCCAGTTGGGACTGGGGCGCGAGGTCGGCGAAGTGATGATCTCGACGATGTCGCCGTTATGCAGCTCCGAGCGCAAGGGCGCCGGCTCGTGGTTGATGATCACCGAAGTGGTCTGGTCACCGATGTCGGTGTGGATGCTGTAGGCAAAGTCCAGCGCCGTGGCGCCGCGCGGCAGGGCGATGATCTTGGACTTGGGCGTGAACACGTAGACCGAATCGGGGAACAGGTCGACCTTGACGTGCTCCAGGAACTCGGCCGAATCGCCGGTCTGCTTCTGGATGTCCAGCAGCGACTGCAGCCAGGCGTGGGTACGTTGCTGCAGGTCGGTCAGGCTGCCTTCGTCATCCTTGTAGAGCCAGTGCGCGGCCACGCCCGATTCGGCCACGCGATGCATTTCGCTGGTGCGGATCTGGAATTCGACAGGCGTGCCATAGGGGCCGATGAGGGTGGTGTGCAGCGACTGGTAGCCATTCAACTTGGGAATGGCGATGTAGTCCTTGAACTTGCCCGGCATGGGCTTGAACAGCGAGTGCAGGGTGCCCAGCGCCACATAGCAGTTGGCGAAGCTGTCCACCACCACACGGAAACCGTAGACGTCCAGCACCTGGGAAAAGCTCAGGTGCTTGTTGCGCATCTTGCGGTAGATGCCGTAGAGGGTCTTTTCGCGGCCGTCCACCTGGGCCGGGATGCCGGCGGCGATCAGGGTGCTGGTGACCGACTCCATGATCTTGGTGACCACCTCGCGGCGGTTGCCGCGGGCGGCCTTGACGGCCTTGGACAGCGTGCGGTGGCGCAGCGGGTACAGGTGGGCGAAGGACAGCTCCTGCAGCTCGCGGTAGATGTTGTTGAGGCCCAGGCGATGCGCGATGGGCACATACACTTCCATGGTCTCGCGGGAGATGCGGCGCTTCTTCTCGGGCGGCATCGAGCCCAGCGTGCGCATGTTGTGCAGGCGGTCGGCCAGCTTGACCAGGATCACCCGGACATCGCGCGCCATGGCCAGCAGCATCTTGCGGAAATTCTCGGCCTGTGCCTCGACCTGGCTCTGGAACTCGATCTTGTCCAGCTTGGACAAGCCATCCACCAGGGACGCCACGGAGGCGCCGAAGCGTTCGATCAGCTCTTCCTTCTTGACGCCCTGGTCTTCCATCACATCGTGCAGGAAGGCCGCCATCATGGCCTGGGCATCGAGCTTCCATTCCGCGCAGATCTCGGCCACCGCCAGCGGGTGCGAGATATACGGCTCGCCGGACTTGCGCATCTGGCCCAGGTGCATCTCGTCGGCGAAGCGATAGGCTTCCTTGACCTTCTTCAGTTCGGAAGGGGTCAGGTACTCTTCGAGCTTGGGGATCAGGTGCGCGAACGTCGCCACGCCACTGTGGGCAGTGGCAGGGGCGACGTCGTTGGGAGCTGCGGGTCGGCCCGGTGCGGAACCGGCTGCGCGTTTGGGGCTAGGTGTGGCTGATAAGGTGGTGTCGGTAGTGGTGAGGCTCATACTTGACCGTTATCAGCTTCATGGACGGACCAGGATCAGGCCGGGACCTTCTTGAGCATTTCAATGCCGACCTTGCCGGCGGCGATCTCGCGCAGGGCGGTCACGGTCGGCTTGTCCTTGGCGTCGACCTTGGGAGTGTGGCCTTGCAGCAGCTGGCGGGCACGGTAGGTCGCCGACAGGGTCAACTGGAAACGGTTGGGGATCTGCTTGAGGCAATCTTCGATAGTGATGCGGGCCATGTGAACTCCTGAATGACGGTCTTGCTGGATGGTTTGAAATGTCCGGTGCCTTGGGGAGGCTCCGCTTGGCTCAGCTCGCGTGGATACCCAGTTGCGTGAACAGGTAGGCGTTGCGGGCGGCTTGTTGCGGGAAGCGGCAGCGGGCTGCCTGGACGATCGCCGTCAGCTCGGATAAAGCGACGGCAAATTCTTGATTGATAATAACATATTCGAACTCCGGCGAGTGCGCGATTTCGCCGCCGGCGGCCAGGATGCGGCGCGTGATGACGTGCGGCTCATCCTGGCCACGCTTCTTGAGACGCTCTTCCAGGGCGGCAATCGACGGCGGCAGGATGAAGATGCCGATCGCATTGGTAAATTGTTTCTTCACCTGCTGCGCACCTTGCCAGTCGATTTCCAGCAGCACGTCGGTGCCGTTGGCGATCTGGTCGGCGATCATCAGGCGCGAGGTGCCATAGTAGTTGCCATGGACCTCGGCCCATTCCAGGAATTCACCCTCGGCCTGGCGCTTGAGGAAATCCTCCACGCTGGTGAAATAGTATTCACGACCATGTTCCTCGCCCGGACGCGGGGCGCGGGTGGTGTAGGAAATGGACAGCTTGATGGCCGGTTCCTGCTTGAGCAGGGCGTTGACCAGGGTCGATTTGCCGGCGCCGGAGGGGGCGACCACCATGAAGAGGCTGCCGGAGGTGGGGTTTTTAGCAGGCATGAGATCCTCGCTGAGATATTGATAAGGTGTTGATCATGTTGTCGCCAGGAAATTTTTCTGGCGCATGGCGGGGCTCACTCGAGATTTTGCACCTGTTCGCGCATCTGGTCGATCAGCAGCTTCAGTTCCATGGACGCATCGGCCAGTTCCTTGACGGCGGCCTTGGAGCCGACGGTATTGGCCTCGCGGTTGAGCTCCTGCATCATGAAGTCCAGGCGCTTGCCGACCTGCCCACCCTTCTTGAGGATGTGGCGGGTCTCGGCCAGGTGGGCCGACAGGCGGGCCAGTTCCTCGGCGATATCGATGCGGATACCGTAGAGCGTCACTTCCTGGCGGATGCGTTCGAGCGACTCTTCGCGCGTGGCCACCGGGGTGCTGGCGCCTTCGGTCTGCAGGGCCAGTCCCAGTGCTTCGGTCATGCGTTCGGTGGCTTTCTGCTGGAACTGGGCCACCAGCTGCGGCACCAGTGGTGTGATGCGGGCGACGATGGTTTCCATCGCATCGACCCGGGCCAGGATCACCGCCTGCAGCGCCGCGCCTTCGCGGGCGCGGGTGTCGACGAAGGCATCCAGGGTCTGGGTCAGGGTGGCGGCGATGTCGGCCTGCAGGGTCTCCTGGCTGATCTCGGCCTCTTCCATCACGCCTGGCCAGCGCAGCAGTTCGTTGATCGACAGCGGCGCCGCATCGGGGAACTGGGCACGCAGCTGGTCCTGCAGTATGGCCAGTTGGGCCACGATGTTGCCGTTGATGGCCTGGCTGTTGCCGCTGGCGACCTTGCGGCCGAAGGACAGGCGGCACTCCACCTTGCCGCGCACCAGGCGCGCCATGATGGCTTCGCGCAGGGTCGGTTCGACCGCGCGCAGGTCGTCGTTGATGCGGAATTGCAGGTCGAGGAAGCGCGAGTTGACGCTCTTCATTTCCAGGGTGACCGTGCCGGCGCTGGTTTCACGGGTGGTGACGGCGTAGCCGGTCATGCTGTAGATGGTCAATTGGGGCTCCGTATGCCGGCGCACGCTGGGGGCATGGCGCTGGCGGGTTGGGATCGGGTTGCGGGCCAGGCGGGGCAGGACAGGGCGGGTTCGACAAGAGCAAACCACGGTAGCTGCGCCTATCCATTACAATGCCGGTCTTGAACGTTCCGGCAGCCGCCTGTGCGGTCTGCCCGGGGCTTGGCCCGGTCGGACCCCGCATTTTAAAGAAGATTGGCGGCGCCGCGCTATCAAAAACATCAAATCGGGCGTTTTTCCCTGGGTCATCGCCCCTCTATCCAGCCTGATCGCAGATCACCGTCAACACAGTCAACACAGTCAACAGACAAGGATTCCCATGACAGCCTCCCATCGCCCCAGCGGCCGCAGCGTTTCCCAACTGCGCGAAGTGCGCATCACGCGCCAGTACACCAAGCACGCCGAGGGTTCGGTGCTGGTCGAGTTCGGTGACACCAAGGTATTGTGCACCGCCTCCATCGAGGAGAAGGTCCCCGGGTTCCTGAAGGGCCGTGGCCAGGGTTGGCTTACCGCCGAATACGGCATGCTGCCCCGTTCCACCCATACCCGCATGGACCGTGAAGCGGCCAAGGGCAAGCAGTCCGGCCGTACCCAGGAAATCCAGCGCCTGATCGGTCGCGCCCTGCGCGCCGCCTTCGACCTGGAAGCCTTCGGCGAGCGTACCCTGCAACTGGACTGCGACGTCCTGCAAGCCGATGGCGGTACCCGTACCGCCGCCATCACCGGCGCCATGGTCGCCGCCTATGACGCCTTCTCGGCGCTGAAGTCCCGGGGGCTCATCGAGACCATCCCGGTCAAGCACTTCGTCGCTGCCATCTCGGTGGGCGTCTACCAGGGCGTACCAGTGCTGGACTTGGACTACCTGGAAGACTCCGACTGCGATACCGACATGAACGTGGTCATGACCGAGGCCGGCCACTTCGTCGAAGTGCAAGGCACGGCCGAAGGCGCCGCCTTTGATCGCGCCACCCTCAACAGCCTGCTGGACCTGGCGCAGCAAGGCATCGCCACCCTCAACGGCCTGCAAAAGCAGGCATTGGGCCTGTAACAGCAGCTATCCCGCGAGCAGAGCAGAGATATGGATCACAAGCAAAAGATCGTGATGGCGTCCAACAACGCCGGCAAACTCAAGGAATTCGCCAGCCTCCTGGGCGACATCGGCCTGGACGTGCGTCCCCAGGGCGAGTTCGATGTCCCCGAGGCGGAGGAACCCTTCGCCACCTTCGTCGAGAACGCACTGACCAAGGCGCGCCATGCAGCGCGCCTGACCGGATTGCCGGCGCTGGCCGACGATTCCGGGGTCTGCGTCAATGCGTTGGGTGGCGCCCCCGGCGTCTACTCGGCCCGTTATGCCGGCGAACCCAAGTCCGATGCGGCCAACAATGCCAAGCTCATCGCCGACCTGCAGGCCCATGCCGACAAGTCGGCCTATTATTATTGCGTGCTGGTCTATGTGCGCCACGCGGACGACCCGCAACCGGTCATTGCCGACGGCGTCTGGAAGGGCGAGATCGTGGCGCAGGCGCGCGGGGAGGGCGGCTTCGGTTACGACCCGTATTTCCTGCTGCCTGAACTGGGCAAGACCGCCGCCGAACTCAGCGCGGTCGAGAAGAACGCCGTGTCGCATCGCGGCCAGGCCCTGCGCGCGCTGGTCGAGAAGCTGAAATGATCCCCATCAAGCCCGTTTCCTCCCAGGCGCCTGCCACATCTGCCACAGCCGGCCCGGCCCAGGCGGCGCTGGCCTTCCTCAAGCCGGGCAGCCTGCAGCTGACGGCCTTGCCGCCCTTGTCGCTGTACGTGCACTTCCCCTGGTGCGTGCGCAAGTGCCCGTATTGCGATTTCAATTCGCACGAGGTCAAGGACGGTTTTCCCGAGCAACAGTACCTGGATGCCTTGCGCGCCGACCTGGAGCAGTCCCTGCCCCTGATCTGGGGGCGCAAGATCAGCACCATCTTCATCGGTGGCGGCACCCCCAGCCTGCTCTCGGCCGCCGGGCTGGACCGCCTGCTGTCGGACCTGCGCACCTTGCTGCCTTTCGACAGCGATATCGAGATCACGATGGAGGCCAACCCGGGGACCTTCGAGGCCGACAAGTTCCGCGCCTACCGCGACAGCGGCATCAACCGGTTGTCGATCGGCATCCAGAGCTTCAACAGCCAGCACCTGCATGCGCTCGGACGCATCCACGACGGCGGCCAGGCCCTGAAGGCAGTCGAGATCGCCCAGGCCAACTTCGACAACTTCAACCTGGACCTGATGTATGCCTTGCCCAACCAGACCCTGGAGGAGGCGCGCACCGACATCGCTACCGCCATCGGCCTGGCGCCACCGCACCTGTCGCTCTATCACCTGACGCTGGAGCCCAATACGCTGTTCGCCAAGTTCCCGCCACCGGTGCCGGACGACGACACCAGCGCCGACATGCAGGAGATGATCGCCGAACTGACTACGGCCGGTGGTTATGCCAACTATGAGGTGTCGGCCTATGCGCGTCCCCAGCGCCGCGCCCGCCACAACCTGAACTACTGGCGTTTCGGCGACTATCTGGGCATCGGGGCCGGGGCCCATTCCAAGCTGTCCTTCCCGCACCGCATCGTGCGCCAGATGCGCTACAAGCATCCGCAGACCTACCTGCAGCAGTTCCAGGCCGGCAGCCCCATCCAGGAAGAGGCCGAGATCGGCCGCGACGCGCTGGGTTTCGAATTCATGCTCAATGCCCTGCGCCTGACCGAGGGCTTCCCGCCCAACCTGTTCGCCGAGCGCACCGGCATGGGCCTGAACCAGATCGAAAAGCAGCTCGATCTGGCCGAAAAAAAAGGAATGTTGTATCGGGATCACGCTTTGATCCGGCCAACCGATCTGGGACGCCGTTTTCTGAATGATTTGCAGGAAATTTTCCTGTCAGATTAAAGCTTTGTTGCAAGCTTGCTTTTATCAGGTATATTTAGAAAAAATTTAATTTTAATTAAGTATTCTGCTGGGAAACTTCTTAACGGTTTTTCAACATGACAGAGCGTCTCGGCAGGTTGACGGGGCGCGCCAAGATAAAAATATGGCTGTTCAGGATAAAAGCGTTCCTTTTCCTCTCGTGTTTTTGCAGCCCGTCGCCGACGTGCACCACGTCTGGACCGCGCTGTCTTTGCATGTATCACCGACAGTCGAGGATGGCAGTGCGCTGCTATCCCGGCTTTTCAACGAATTCGATCTGCATGACGCCCTGGGTGGGCTGACCTGTATCATTCCCGTCCGTGATCCTGCGGTCTTCGCACCGGAATTCAAGCAGGAGATCCCGCAAGGGCAGCTCGCATTGCGGGTGCCCGTAGAGCACTGCGTGGACCCCGGCAAGATCGATGCCCTGGACTGGCTGCACAGCCGTGGCTTTGCCATCATCGCCGATGGCCTGCCGGCGCAGGGCGCAAGCGTCTTCCCCTTTGTCGAATCGATCGCCCTCGATGCCAGCATCGGCCGCCTGCCCGAAACCGCGCAATGGCTGCAACGCCTGCGTGGACCGCATCTGGCCGAGAACGTGGCCGATGCCTTGCAGTTCGATGCCTGCCGCATGGAGGGTTTCCGCTGGTTCTCGGGCGACTACGCCTTGCACCCGGATAGCCGCCTGTCGCAGAAGAACTCGATTTCGCGGGCACGCCTGCTCAAGCTGCTCGAACTGGTGGCGCGCGATGCCGATGCCAACGAACTGGAGTCCTTGCTGAAGCAGGATCCGGCCCTGTCGTACCAGCTCTTCAAGCTGGTCAGTTCGGCGGCCTTCGGCTTTTCGGCACACATCACCAATTTCACCCAGGCCATCAACCTGCTAGGCCGGCGCCAGTTGCAGCGCTGGCTGCAACTGCTGCTGTATGCGCGCTTCCCTGGCGACGAGTCGGCCAACCCCTTGTTGCCGCGCGCGGCTGCCCGGGCGGCCATGATGGAATCGATGGCCCTGAAGATCGACTGTACCCAGGAAGAGCTGGACCGGGCCTTCATCATCGGCATGTTCTCGCTGCTCGATATCCTGCTGGGCATGCCCCTGACGGACATCATCGAGCCGCTCAAGCTGCCGGTCGATATCGTCAACGCCCTGGTGCACCGCAGCGGTCGCCTGGGCAAGTTGCTTGACGTGGTCGAGCGCTCCGAGGATGGTCGCATTCCCCTGCGCCATAGCGACCTGGATGCGGCCGGGCTGGATGCCCTGGTCTATTGCCGCTGCTTGATCCAGGCCTTCAATTGGGCTACACGCGTCAGCACAGAGGCGTGATAGAGATGATCTCTTCTGTCGGTACCGACGATCTGGCATGCTGCTCTGCACTGCTGGACGCCATGCAGAACCTGCAAGGAATGGCTCTGCATGCGGCACTGGGCGGAATCGCATCCGGTTTCCTCAAGCGTCCGGGCGGGCGATTCGTGCTCAACCCGACCAACGAGAAGACCGCAGGGCTGCTGCAGGAAGTCGAGTTCGAGGGGACGCGTTTCGGTTACTTCCTTTTTCCTACGCTTACGCGCCCGTACAGCGAAATGGAGCGCGCCCGCCTGGCCATGCTGGCAGCATTCGCCGCCCGCCTCATGCAGCGCCGCGCCGAGACCGAGAAGCGCGCCCGCTCGCTGGACCAGATCGAAGTCAAGCTGGAGCAGCAGGCACAGATCCTGAATCAGATGCATGAATCGGTGATCACCATGGACCCGGCCGGTTTCATCACCAGCTGGAACCGTGGTGCCGAGCAGCTGTTCGGCTATTCCGCCATGGAGGCCATCGGCCGCAATGTGCTCTTCCTCTACGAGAACGAGGACGAGGAAGACTCCCTGCATGACATGTTCCTGGAGCAGGGTGGTCGCGAGATGGAGGTGCGGCGCCGCAAGAAGTCCGGTGAGGTCTTCTGGGCCAGCCTGTCGCTGTCGGTCATGCGCGATCAGCATGGGCATCCGATTGGCCTGATCGGTTATCTCAACGACATCACCGAGCGCAAGAACGCCGAAAAGCTGATCCATCACCTGGCCTACTACGACGCGCTCACCGGCCTGCCCAATCGCACGCTGCTCACGCGCACGGTCGACCAGGCGCTGCTGGAGGCCAAGCACGAGAACATGCACGGCTGCGTGATGTTCATCGACCTGAACCGCTTCAAGCCCATCAACGATACGCTGGGCCACGTGGCCGGCGACATGCTGCTGGTCGAGGTGGCGATCCGCCTGCGCCGCGCCCTGCGCGAGCAGGATGTGGTGGCGCGCCTGGGCGCCGATGAATTCGCGGTGGCGCTGTTCGACATCGACAAGGACTATCACCCCGGTTTCGTGGCGCAGCAGTTGCTGGCGGTGTTCGACGATCCCTTCTTCATCGATGGCCATGAATTGCGGGTCGGTGCCAGCATTGGCGTGAGCATGTATCCGGAAGACGCCAGCGATACCGAGACCCTGCTGCGCCTGGCCGACATCGCCATGTACCGGGCCAAGCAGGGCGGCGACAACAATGAAGGCGGCTACGTCTATTACAGTGAAGAGATGAACCGCAACACGCTGGATCTGTTGCGCATCGAGACCGGCCTGCTGCATGCCTTCGAATACAACGAACTGCTGTTGTACTACCAGCCCAAGGTGGACATGAACACCCTGGCCATCACCGGCGCCGAGGCGCTGGTGCGCTGGCAGCATCCGGAGCGCGGCCTGCTGCTGCCGGGCGAGTTCATCCCGATTGCCGAAGAGACCGGCCTGATCGTGCAGTTGAGCGACTGGGTGCTGGACGCCGTCTGCCGTCAGGCGCGTTCCTGGAAAGAGGCTGGTCTGGCGCCGATCCGCATCGCCCTGAACGTGACGGCACGCGAATTCACCCGTTCCCTGCCAGACCGCGTGCGCGCCGCGCTGAGCCGGCATATGCTCAGTGGCGACTGGCTGGAGCTGGAAATCACCGAGAGCATGCTGATGCACAGCACCGACCGCGTCATCTCCATCATGGAGAAGATCTGCAGCCTGGGCATCACGATTTCGCTGGACGATTTTGGCACCGGTTATTCCAGCCTGTCCTACCTGAAGCGCTTCCCCATCAATACGCTCAAGATCGACCGCTCCTTCACCATGGGCATCCCCGACGATACCAATGATTGCGCCATTGCCAGCGCCATCATCGGTATCGCCAAGCAATTGCGCCATAAGGTCATTGCGGAAGGGGTGGAGACCGAAAAGCAGTTCAATTTCCTGCGCGAAGCCGGTTGCAACGAGCTGCAGGGCTACATTTTCTCGCGCCCGGTACCGGCGCCCGACTTCCACGCCATGCTGCTGGAGGGGCGCAAGCTCACCGTTGCCAGCGAGCCATCCGCAGCTGCCCAGGACGGCGCCAACGCCTGAGATGGCTTGCTCGCCTGCGTCACTTCCTGACGTGGTCCTTTCCCTGTTTTGCATTGCCCATCGGCGGTTCGGCCACTATGCTGGAGGGGATCTTCAGTGCCCTTTGTCGCGCTTTTCTTGTTCATGCCCGCAAGCCTGCGGGTGCGTGAGACGAATTCCATCGATTTTTCGTAGTCGGAATCAGGGCAATCCAGTGGTCGGCATGAAAACCGCCTATCCTCGACAGTTTTGTCATTATCCCTATCAAAATCACCATCAATAAAAGGAGAACGATCATGAAGCGATACATCGCCCTGGTAGCAGCCCTGGCCGCCGGATCCGCGTGGGCAGCGTCAGATGCGCAGATCAAGGTGCCGCTCAACCTCGTCAATGCCCAGGGAATTGCCGGGCCCGCCGGCGAGGTGACCATCAGCGAGTCGCCCTATGGGCTGGTGTTCAAGCCCTCCCTGAGCGGCTTGCCCAGTGGTATCCATGGTTTCCATGTGCACCAGAATCCGTCGTGCGACCCGGTCAACAAGGATGGCAAGATGGAGCCCGCGATGGCGGCTGGCGGCCATTGGGATCCCGAGAAGACGGGCAAGCATGAAGGCCCCTACGGCGAAGGGCATCTGGGTGACCTGCCGGCCCTGTATGTGAATGCGGAAGGGCGCGCTGACTACCCGGTGCTGGCCCCGCGTATCAAGACCCTGGCCGAGGTGCGCGGGCATGCCCTGATGGTGCACGTGGGCGGCGACAATCATTCCGATCATCCGGCGCCGTTGGGTGGCGGTGGTGTGCGGATGGCTTGTGGGGTGATCCAGTAAGCGGGATTGCTGCCGGCCTGGGCCGTTGATGCGGAATTCGGGGAGAGTGATTGGCCCCGATTTCTGCACGTGGTTGCTTTAGCTGCTTAAAGTGGGCAGGTTTCGCCGGGGCATTTCAGTCATGCGAAGGTGATCTTATCTTGCTCCTTAAATACATCGATACTGACTGTAATGTGATGTACTTTGACCTCCGGTATTTTTGCTTTTCCTTTTCCTTCTCTTAGCTGAATAAATCCATAAGTGGCAAGCTTATTTAAAGTACGGCTTACGTTAGGCTCAGCACGTGCCACCATATCTGCTAGAGCCGCTATGGATTCAGGCTTCCTTTGTTCGATTAACGCAAGAAGTTTTCGGTTGTCAGGGGTCAACAACCGCAACATTGCTTCGGCAGATTCAAAGGAGGTTTGGCCCGCATCTGTGGGTGCATTCATTTCTCCTTTTGCCACTGCCATCATTTCTTCCTTCAGGCTCTTCAGCGACTGAGTCTTCATTTCAATTCTCCTTGTCTTCAACAACATCAAAAAGGACGCCGAGTTCATTAAGTACCCGTTCTACTTCGGTGAAAAAATCTTCAAGCAGCTTTTCAGTAGAGACAAATGAATAGGGGCGCCCGACGTCATCGCGTGTTCTATGCCAGTGGTCCGATGCCGAAGGGCGTTTGACGTATTTGCTGCCTTTATGAGCGACGGGGTGGGCGTTATCGAAACCTAAAATTCTTGTGCCGTCTGGGTCATGCAACGTGAAGGAGTAGCTTAGTCCATGTGGTGTCCGCTCCGATTGGTCAACTTGTTTCACTTCGAATTTCACAAAGTGCCCGCTGGCTAAAAAGTGTGTTCTACCGTCATATCCCAACAGGGATTCAAGCGAGTGTTCGGGTATGATCATAATTTATCCTATCCGGAGAGGATATGTTCAACCATTTTATCTGCTTGGGTAAAGCCTTGCTCAGGTATTAGTCCTAAGCGACCTGCAGCATGAATAACTTAACAACTTTTTCCCTGGGAAATAAGTGAAAGAAGAATTTAGTATTTATTTTTCAATCAATTGATGGTCGACGTGCTGCAGCCCTCTGAATTGCATCCGGCTTTGTCTATTTTTGCTGTTCTTGATCGCCGAGTGGTTGCCTGCGGAAGGCAATGGGAGGGGGGATCAATGCGCCGACCAATCGGCAATCCCCGAATTACGTCTCGCCGTGCTGCTGGTAATCTCGAATCTGCCGAGATTCAATTAAACCGCTGACGTGTATGCCTGTGGAGAGCTAATAGATGCCTCACAGAGGCATTAGCAATTGATGGGTATCTTTTATGGGTGGAAATGAAAAACGGGCCGTGAAGGCCCGTTTTATTAATGTTCCTGGCGGAGACGGAGGGATTCGAACCCTCGATACAGGTTTAAGCCCGTATGCTTCCTTAGCAGGGAAGTGCCTTCGACCACTCGGCCACGTCTCCACACTGAAGGCTGTTATCGCATTGCTGCGTTGCTTCAGCGAAGACCGAGATAATATCTTCTCATTTGCATTCGGTCAACAGGAGTCTTGCAAATAATCACTCTTTTTTGACCGGTGCTGGCTTCGCTGATGGCGTAGTGCTGTCTTACTTGGCGCTATCCAGATCAAAGGCCTTGTGCAGTGCGCGCACGGCCAGTTCCATGTACTTCTCGTCGATCAGTACCGATATCTTGATTTCCGAGGTGGAGATCATCTGGATGTTGACGCCTTCTTCGGAGAGGGTGCGGAACATCTGCGAGGCGATGCCCACATGGCTGCGCATGCCCACGCCCACCACGGAGACCTTGGAGACCTTGGTGTCGCCGTTGATGGCGGCTGCGCCGATGTGTGCCTTCACGCTGCTGTTCAATACTTCGACGGCCTTGGCGTATTCGCCGCGCGGAACCGTGAAGGTGAAGTCGGTCTTGCCTTCCACCGACTGGTTCTGGATGATCATGTCCACTTCGATGTTGGCGTCGGCCACCGGACCCAGGATCTGGTAGGCGATACCCGGACGGTCCGGTACGCCCAGCACGGTGATCTTGGCTTCGTCACGGCTGAATGCGATGCCGGTAATGGTTGCTTGTTCCATGTTGGTGTCTTCCTCAAACGAAATCAGGGTGCCGGAGGCGGCTTCTTCGGCCAGCGGCGTGAGCGGGTCGGTCAGCGAGGACAGCACGCGGGTAGGCATCTTGTAGTTGCCGGCGAATTCCACCGAGCGGATCTGCAGGACCTTGGAGCCCAGGGAGGCCATTTCCAGCATTTCCTCGAAGGTCACGGTCTTGAGGCGACGGGCGTCGCTGACCACGCGCGGGTCGGTGGTGTAGACACCGTCGACGTCGGTATAGATCAGGCATTCGGCTGCCTTGATGGCGGCTGCCACGGCAACCGCCGAGGTATCCGAGCCGCCACGGCCCAGGGTGGTGATGTTGCCGTCGGCGTCCACGCCCTGGAAGCCGGTGATGATGACGACCTTGCCGGCGTTCAGATCCTTGCGCACCTTGGCATCATCGATGGAGCGGATGCGCGCCTTGGTGAAGGCGGAATCGGTCTTGATCGGCACTTGCCAGCCGGCATAGGACACGGCCTGCTTGCCCAGCGCCTGCAGGGCGATGGCCAGCAGGGCCACCGACACCTGTTCGCCGGTGGAGGCCAGCATGTCCAGTTCGCGGCCGTCGGGCTGGGCCATGATCTCCTTGGCCATGCCCAGCAGGCGGTTGGTTTCACCAGACATCGCCGAGGGGACGACGACGATCTGATGGCCAGCGTCGTGCCATTTGGCAACGCGCTTTGCGACATTCTGGATGCGCTCGATCGAGCCCATCGAGGTGCCGCCGTATTTGTGAACGTATAAAGCCATAGGGATAAAAAAGTGTGGCCCGACTTTGACAAGAAACCCTTAGCTAGGCCGGAAGGAACAAACCCTTGACTTTACATGCGGTGCGCCAAAATCTCAAGGAAAAGCTTGAATTTCCGGGCTTTTCCACGGTGTTCGGCATGGCGCGACGCAGCAAAAACGGGCGAGGGGGAAGGCTTCTGTGCATTTCTTGCCGCACTCATGGCGTGGGAATGCGAAATGCTTGCAGATTTGCGCAGCCTGGTGAGAAAAACAGATGGGCAGGCGGGTGGGGTGCGAGAGGAGGTGGGGGCACCAACTGTCATGCGCCATCTACATCGCATCGATGCGGGAGCGGCGACATGGCAGGTGGTGCTTGCGGTACTGATGACTTCGGTACGGCACTACAACATGCTACGGGGGGCTTTCATTGCAGCCGGGCGGTTCTGACGCCGTAGGCGGAACGCTGGCTCGGCACAATGTCGGCCGCGGCTGATCAGGCGCCGCTGTAGAGCGAGTCTTGCTTGGTGCTGGCTTGTTGCACTTGCTCTTGCACTTGGGCGCGGCTCAGGTGCGAGACCGGCTGACGCACGATGGGGTATTCGTTGCGCGAAGCGATTTCACCATTGGCACGGGCACGTTGCAGTTCTGCCTTGACGTCAGCGCGGGTCTGGGTCGAGTGGAACGGGGTTTCCGGCGGATACGGTGCCTCGGCCAGAGCGGCGCCAGCAGCGGCCAGCAGGGAAGCGGCAACGACGATATTCTTGATGTTCATGATCTTGTCCTCTGTTTTGTCTGGTAAGTTGAAACGCTCCGTCGGGCCGGCGATGCCTGGCGCGCCTTGTGGGCTCGCCTGCTCAAGGGACCCCGGCGGAACCGGTTGTCGCCTTATTGCACTGCGCCAACCGATGACTGCAGTGTAAATATTGCCAAGCGAAAGAAAAATGGGTCTAATCGGAATGGACTATTTCTCTTTTTGGAACAATCGAGGACTTGAAAAATGGATCGCTTGCAATCAATGCGGGTCTTCGCCAAGGTGGTCGAGCAGGGTAGCTTCGTGCGGGCGGCCGAAATCCTGGAGATTTCCAATGCCGTCACCACCCGTTTCATCGCGGATCTGGAAGCCCATCTGGGCACGCGCCTGCTGAACCGCTCAACCCGGCGCCTGTCCCTGACCGAGGCCGGCCAGGCCTACCTGGAGCGGGTGCGGCTGATCCTGGCCGAAGTCGACGATGCCGAGGCCCTGGTGTCGATGGAGACCAAGCGGCCGGCCGGGACCCTGGCCATCTATTCCAACGCCGGCTTCGGGCAGTCGCAGATGGGCGATATCCTGTCGGGCTACTCGCAGGCCTATCCGGATGTGGCGCTCGACGTGCGGCTGTCGGACCGGTCCATCGACCTGGTGGAGGAGGGCATCGATATCGGCTTCTTCAACAGCTTGCAGAAGTTCGATGCCAGCATGATCGTGCGCCAGCTGGGCGTGGCCCATGTGGTCCTGTGCGCATCGCCGGACTATCTGGCCAGGGTGGGTGCGCCGGAGCAGCCGGAAGACCTGTCGCGGCACAGCTGTCTGAATTTCTCCCACGAGTACCTGCGTCATCACTGGCACGTCAATACCTCCAGTGGCGTGCTGGACGTGCCGATTGTCAGCAAGGTCGTCTCCAACAGCGGGGTATTGCTGCGCGAGCTGGCGCTGGCCGGCCTGGGCATCGCCTTGCGGCCCTCCTACACCCTGGGTGACGACCTGCGCTGTGGCAAGCTGGTGCAGGTCTTGCCAGACTTCGATATGGGCCAGGTGGTGATGTCGATGGTCTATCCCAGCCGCCGCCTGCTCTCGGCCAAGGTGCGCAGTTTTGCCGAGTTCGTCAGTGCGCGCTTTCCGCATCCGGAAACCGACCCCTGGCTGATCCGGCCCGGCCTCAGCCGATGACGTCGGCCAGCTTCTCCAGCAGGCTGCATTCTTCCTGCCACTGACGGCGCTCGGCCGTGCTGATGGCTTCGCGCTGGAGCTCGCTGTCGCTCTTGTCGATCTGTGCCAGCAGGATGCGCTCGGCCAAGCGCGTGTCGGGTTCCATCGGGCCGAAGAAGGCGACCGTGGCACCGCGTTCGATGAGCAGGGTGGGGAAGTTGTCGATGTCGAGATCGCCGACCAGGTCGGCCTGGTCTTCGATGTCGATCCAGACGAAGTGGTGCCGGGGATAGCGTTCGGCCCAGGCGCGGAAGGCCGCATCGTATTCGCGGCAGCTGCCGCACCAGTTCGCGCACAGGCAGGCAATGACCCAGGTGTCGTTGCGGAGTGCCTCGGCGAGGGGGCGGCGATTGGTTTGGTCAAGTATCTGGTAAGACATGGCCCGACTATTTTACTCGCTTCGGCGGCAAGGGTTTTTGCGCTGGCGCAGGCGGGATGGCATCGTTTCACTCTGATGGACAGGAAGCCGAAGATTTACCCTCCTCACGGTAAAATAGCGGAATGTCCACGATTCTTGCCATTGAAACTTCTACCGAGCTCGCATCGGCCGCGCTGCTGCACAACGGCGAGCTCCTGTCGCGCCAGTCGGCCGGTGCGCAGACGCATTCCGATGCCATTCTTCCCATGATCCAGCAACTGCTGGCCGAGGCCGGGCTGGCGCTGTCGCGTTGCGATGCGCTGGCCTTCGGTGTGGGTCCGGGTTCCTTTACCGGCGTGCGTACCGCTTGCGGGGTGGTGCAGGGCCTGGCCTTCGGCATCGACCGGCCGGTGGTGCCGGTGGTGACGCTGGAAGCTGCGGCCCAGGCAGTGCGGGCTCAGCTTGCGCAGGCCAGCGAGGTGCTGGCCATTCTTGACGCCCGCATGGGTGAAGTCTACTGGGCACGCTATCGCGCCCGCATTGACGGGGCCTGGGATGTGCTGGTCGAGCCGACCCTGTCGGCTGCCGCCGAGGTCCGCACCGATGGCCATCCGCTGGCCTGTGGTAACGGGCTGTCGGCCTATGCCAGCGATTTCACGGCGCAGTTTTGCGCCAGCCAGTTCGCCGCGAGCTACCCGGAGTGCATGCCACATGCCCGTCACGTTGCCACGCTGGGGCAGGTCTATTTCGCCCAGGGGCGGGCGTTGGCGGCAGAGCAAGCACAACCGCTTTACCTGCGCAACAAGGTCGCCCTGACC
>NZ_JAELUH010000088.1 GCF_016429215.1 Herbaspirillum sp. ASV7
GTTCCAGCCCGCGTCGCTGCAGGGCTGCCACCAGATTGACCAGCACCGCATTGGGCTTGAGGCCATGCCCACGCGCTGCGTCGCCGTAGCCGGAGGAGCCGCTGGTGGTGGAGTAAGGGTCGTAGTCGCTGCCGCCCACCTGCGGTCCGTCGGCCACGTCGCCCACCCGTGCCAGCGCATAGGCCACCAGCAGCTTCTGCGCCACCGCATCGTCGACCAGGGCGACACTGCTGTCCTCACGCGACAGGCTCCACCCGGCGATGGCCTGCAAGGACGACAGCGCGCCGGCCGAGCCGCGCGCGGCCTGTTCGGCGTAGAGATGGATGGCCTGTTTCAGGTCGGCCGGCTTGATGCTGTCGGCGCAGTCGCGACCCTCGTTGAAGTCGGACCAGCTGCAGCTTCCGCGCTCGCCCACCAGATACAGGCGCGCTTGCTCGCCATAGCTATCCACGGCCAGACCCAGCGGATCGGCCGCGCCTGCCTGCGCGAGCTGACGGGCCTGGTGGAAGGCGGCGTCGGCTTTCTTGCGATCGCCCTGCAGGGCATGCAGGCGTCCCAGCATGTAGGCCGCCCAGACCGAGCGATCCGCCCCCTGTTGCGCCGGCAGTGCCAGCACCGCCTCGAACCGTTTCTGCGCCCGGGCCAGCAGGTCCGGCGAGGTCGGCGCCGCCTGCTCGCCGAAGGCGGCGCGGTAATCCTGGGCGCCTGCGGTATAGAGCCGGATGGCCGCCGGCAGGGCAGCCCCGGCGGCATAGGCGGCGTCGCCGTCAGCTTGGGCACGCATGGCCTTGAGTACCGCGAAGCTGGCCTCATCGAGCTGGCCCTTCTCGCGCAGGGGTAGCGCGCGCGGATCGTCCTCGCGTCCGGCCGGGGCATCGTAGCCGCTGCCTTCGTCGGCGCGCAAGCTATCGCTCACGCTCACCAGATGGGCGGCTTCCCAGGCAAAGGAGTTGGCGGGGGTGTTGTGCAGGCTGCCCACACGATCATCCAGCAACTGCAGGGGGAAGTCCGGCCCGCAAGCCACTACCGTGGCCGCGCCGATGACGATGAAGCCGCCCAGGCTCCAGGCGATGCGGGCGGTCTTGCCAAAAGGTCTCATCAGGATCCGATCTGTAAAACGGTGTCGTTGGGAGGGATGCCGTCGGCGCAGCGCAGCCAGCCGATCTCCCGGCTGGTGCCGGCACGCAGCAATCCGGCCTGGGTCAGGCGCAGGTAGCGGCCCTGGCGATCTTGTTCCAGGGCATAGCCATTGATGCCATCGGCGGCGCAGGCGTTCCCGGCATCGCCGCGCGCATCGATGCTGACCCGCAGCGGCAGTGGCGCATCGGCATCACCGGTGTTGTCGAGGCGGATCTCATGCAGCGGCCCCGTGGAACTGGCCACCATGCGCGCCGCCAGTTCGGGTTTCAGTGGCCGCCGCTCCAATACCGCCATCCAGGTCGCCAGACTCCAGGCGCGGCGGTCGTCGCCGGTGGGCAGGCGGAACCAGGTGATGCCGGCCAGGCCCGGTTCGGGGGACTGCGTCAGCGCCCCGACAAAACGCGCCAGCACCTGCGGCTGGGCCATCAGCTCGCGGCCACTGCCACCGGCCAGCAGGGCGCGTTCGCTTTCGACGGCGGCGATGCGTCCCTGTTCGTCCCACACCACCCGCGATCCGTAAGCGGGCAAGGCCACATGCCAGGGTCGCCCGGTACGCCCTGCATAGCGCGCCATCCAGTCACGCGCACGCACGGGGTCGAACAATCCCTGGCGCGGGTCGAGCACGGCATGCACTTGCAGCACCGATTCATCTGCCGCCGCCAGCAAGGCATCCAGCCGGGGACTTTCCAGCCAGGTCGGCAAGGCCGTCACCGCCAGCGCCAGCGGGGCGATGCGCGTCTTGAGCCGGACCAGGAAGGCGGTGTATTCGGGCAGCCGCGCCGTGGCGCAGTCGTAGTCGATTTCCAGGGCCGCCGGCTGCAGGCCCCGTGCGCGCCAGGCATCGAGCAGGGCCAGCAGGTGCGCCTCGATGGCGGCGGCGTCAAAGCGCGCCAGCTGACCGTTGATGCGCACCGTCATCAGGAGCGGCTTGCCGGTGGCGGCCAGGGCGGCAGCATCGGGGACGATGTCGATCCAGCGGCCGGAGGCGCCCAGTTCGGCAGCCAGCACGTGCCAACGTGTCACCTGGGGGTCGGTCGTGGACAGCGCGGCACGCAGGGCCGGGGTCCATTGACGCTGCCAGACATAGACGTCCTGCGCCAATACCCGGGGCGGCGCCGGCGTGCGCGAGCAGGCGGCCAGCAGCACCAGAGGCAGCAGCAGAGACAACAGGAAGCGACAGGAAGATGGCAGCGAGAATGGCATGGACGACGTCGTCAGGGCAGCGAAACAGTCCGTGGCACAAGGCCGGTCGCCGGCATTGTACGCGAGCCCTCCCGGAAAGACACAAGGCCCGATGCCTTGCGGTCATCGGGCCTTGTGGCGCGGCTAGCCGGAATCAGGCCTGGTTGGCCTGGTAGCCCTTGCTGCTCATCGGCACGAAGGCCATCAGCACGCCCAGGATGGACAGGCCGATCACATAGTGCGCCGGGCCTTGCGGGTCGGCCTTGATCCACAGCGAGATCAGCACCGGGGTGAGGCCGCCGAAGACGGCATAGGCCATGTTGTAGGCGAAGGACAGGCCGGTGAAGCGCACCGGCGGCGGGAAGGCTCGGGTAGAGACGATGGGCGTGAGCGAGATGCTGCCCACGAACAGGCCCACCAGCGCATAGCCCCATACCAGCGACTCGGGCGAACCGGGCAGGTGACCGTAGAACCAGAAGCTGGACAGGCCCAGGCCGCCCCAGCCGATGATCATGCTGGCACGCGTGCCGATACGGTCGGCCAGCCAGCCGATGGCCAGGCAGCCGATGGTCAGCATCAAGGTACCGGCGCAGTTGGCCTGCATGACCAGCTTGGCCGGCAGGTGATACACGGTCTGCAGGTAGGACGGCGTCATCAGGATCACCACCACCACCGCGCCCGACAGGCACCAGGTCATGCCGGCGGTCAAGACGCTGGCGGCGCGGTGCTCGCGCAGGACCGTCTTCAGGGGCAGTTCATTGGATTGCTTGCGGCGCGCAGCCAGCTCGCGGAACACCGGCGTCTCTTCCAGGTAACGGCGCAGGTACACCGACACCAGGCCGAACACGCCGCCCAGGATGAAGGGAATGCGCCAGGCGTAACCCGCCACTTCGGCCGGGTCGAAGACGCTGTTAATGAAGATGCCCATCAACGAACCCAGCAGGATGCCGCCGGTGATGCCGGCGGTCAGCGAACCGACGCCGAAACTGTAGCGGTTGGCCGGTACGTGCTCGGCCACGAACACCCAGGCGCCCGGCATCTCGCCGCCGATGGCCGCGCCCTGCAGGGTACGCATCAACAGCAACAGGATGGGGGCGGCCACGCCGATGCTGGCATAGGTGGGCAAGAGACCGATCACCAGGGTCGGTACCGCCATCAGGAAGATCGACAGCGTGAACATGCGCTTGCGGCCGATCACGTCGCCATAGTGGGCGATGATGATGCCGCCCACCGGACGCGCCAGGTAACCGGCGGCGAAGATGCCGAAGGTCTGCAGCATGCGCAGCCATTCCGGCATGTCGGCCGGGAAGAACAGCTTGCCCACCACGGCGGCGAAGAACACGTAGATGACGAAGTCGTAGAACTCCAGCGTGCCGCCCAGGGCCGACAGGCCCAGGGTCTTGTAGTCGGACGAAGTGAGTGGTCGGTGCTGGGACTCGTTCAGAGCCCCGGTAAATTCAGCGGAAGTGGTCATGTTGGTTCACTAACGGCAAAGCCGGCATCGGGGCCCCGCGCCTGCCCTTGCCCAAGCGGCAAGACCATGGCGCAGCGGGCCGGAAGGCCTGCTTCATCTTTTCGGTCGGGTGGTCGCAGACGGCATGTCTGCGCAGGACAGATTCAGCGGAAAACGTAAGGCAGAGAGATACGATTCAGCGTCGAAACTGGCTAAATGATAACCGAAAGCGGCAAAACTTTCGCGATGCAGCATAATTTGCTGCAGCATGGGAAGTCTGCAGCATAGGCCGCCGCAACAATTTTTCCGCCCCCAGATGACAAAGAAGCCCGCATCGCAACATCGGTTGCAATGCGAGCTTCGACGGTTCACTCCTGCGTGGGGTCGATGATTTCGTGCGGTCTCATGGCGACCCGTTCAGTGCACGTCTACCGGCGTTTGCGAGCCGGTGACATTCAGGATTCGAGCACGATATCGACCGCCGAACTACGCCGCAGCATGAGGAAGCCTTCACCATAGATGTTGCGAATCTGCATAGGTGAGTCCTGCAAGGAGCGTAGTTTCTGACGCACGCGGTAGATCAGTGCGTCGATGCGATGGGCATCGTATTCCTCCGCCCCCGAGCGCAGCAGATCGAACAGTTGCGTATGCGAGACAGGATAGTTCGGACTCTGCAGCAAGGCGGCCAGGGCCGTGCTTTCCTTGTCGGTGAATTGCTGGGCGACCATGCCGTTGCTGGCCAGCCGTCCCGACTTGCGGTTGAAGGTCCAGCGCTCCGACTCGGGCGAGCTTTGGTGCGGCGCGGTCTTCATGCGTCGTGACAAGGCAGTGAGCGTGGCCGAGACCTCCTCCAGCTTGAGTGGCTTGACCAGGTAGTAGTCGGCGCCATCGCTCATGCAGCGCACCTTGTCTTCCAGGCGCGTAGCCGCAGTGAGGATCACGATGCCCATGGACGGGAAATGCTGGCGCAGCGAGGCAAGCTCGGGCAACAGACTGCCATCAGGCAAACCGATGTCGGTCATCAGGATATCGGGCTGGCGGCTCTTGAGGAAGTCGCGCGCCTGTCCCAAGGAGGAACAGACCGAGACTTCATAAGACAACTCCCCCACGTGCGCGCTGAGCGTATTACGCCAGTCGATATCGCTTTCAACGATTAGTACTTTCATCACTCTAGTGTTCCGGACGAAATGTTTTTATGACTGCCGGAGCATCCCCCCGCGTACTGTCGTACGTGCATCCGGGCCCACCGTCAGGCAGGGATATGCTTTCCATAATCACAACGTTATACAGAAAATATCTGCACATAAAATCATAAAAACTCGCAGACATCCTCCTCCCAAAAACTCCACGGCGACTGGGTTTCAGCCCAGCAGCCGGGTTACTGTCGTTAGTAAATGGTCGACCGAACAGGGCTTGAGCAGGAAAGCCGATATCTCGGGAATACGGGCATTGGAGGCAGGCAGGTTGGCGCTGATCAGGGCCACCGGAATATGGTCGTAGCGCTGGTCGGACTTGATGTAGCGTGCCAGCGCCATGCCATCCATGCGTGGCATGGACAGGTCGGTCAATACCAGTGCCGGCACTTGCGACTGCATCAATGCAATGGCCTCTACCCCGTCGACCGCCGCCATGACCGCCAGACCGCTATGCACCAGAATCTCGCACAGCATCTCGCGCGAGTCGGCATGGTCTTCCACCACCAGCACGGTCCTGTCTTTCTCCTTGGTTACCACGGCATCCCCCTCCAAAGCCCACCGCGCCCCTATCGGTACGGTGATCTGTTGTGAGTGATGGTGATGCTTGGCGAAGAATCGCGATATCAGGAAATTCCTGATGAAAAAGACAATATTGTGGTGCAGCAAGTGGCGCCGCGTCGTCGTTGCAGCGACATCGGCACCGGCAGCCGGTGCCCGGCCATAGAGGGAAAACTCAGTGCGGGGAAGGGAGCAGACGCTGGATTTCGTCCAGCAGGCGTTCGAAGAACACCGGCTTGCGCAAGAACAGGTTGTGACTGGATTGCGACAGATCGTGGCGCTCCGGCGCGCCGCTGCACAGGATCACCGGCAACTGTGCGCCACCCGGCAAGGCCCGCACGGCGGCGCACAGTTCCAGGCCGTTCATCACCGGCATCATGCAGTCGGAGATGAGCAGGTCCGGCCACTCCTGTTGCATCCTGGCCAGAGCCTCGACGCCATGACTGGCCGTGCTCACCCGATAACCATGCAATTCCAGCAACATGGCGTAGGTATCGGTAATGTCCACCTCGTCATCGACGACCAGCACTAGCGGCTGGCGCTCGGGCCGGAGCGGTGATGCAACGTCGGACATGATCAGCATCCATCCGCAAGCGGAGTCGACGCCGTGGCGGCCAGGCCATCGATCTCGATGCCGGCATCGGAAATGTTCATCAGGCGGGCCGCGCCGTCATAGCCGTTCTCGCGCAGCTTCATCACCGAGATCTGGCGTCGGTTGACCTCGTTGCGGGCGACGTATTCCAGCAGCATCATGTTTTCGTAGAGCTGGGAGGAGCTGGGGTCGACCTGCGGGCGCGACTCGCGGAAATAAGGCAGTTGCTCGGTGATGAAGGTGGTCACGCCGCGCGAACGCAATTCATTGGTCAGCGCCACCAGGAAGGGGCGCACCCGCTGCTGCTGGACCACGATGCTGCGCAGGCCATCGACGCCATCGATGAGCAGGCGTGTCACCCCGCGCCGGCCAATGTTGTCCAGCATGCGCTTGGCCAGGTCATCGCAGAGGGTCTCCAGCGGCAATTGCCACAGCATCTGCAGCGCCCCGCTCTCCAGGTAGTCATCGAGCTGCATGCCGGCCTTGCGGGCCTTGGCCAGCAGCCGTTCGGGCGATTCATAGAAGCCCACGATGAGGCATTGCTGATCATCCTTCAAACCCTGCTCGATGAAATGCAAGCCCATGAGGGTCTTGCCTACACCGGGGCTGCCCAGGAGGCAGGTCAGCGAACCGCTGACCACGCCGCCGCCGATGCACTTGTCCCAGGAAGGGATGCCCACGCTGACATAGCGGTCGGAAGTGCCCGGCACCTTGCCGGCGCGGGTGGCGGTGGCTTCGAAGCGGGGGAAGATCTCCACCCCGCTCTGGTTGATCTCGAACACATGCTTGCCCAGCAGGTGGTTGGCGCCACGCAGCTTGAAGACCTTGATCTCGCGCACCAGCTGCATGCCGGACTCGTACTGGCTCAGCTCGATGACGCCATCGACCAGGGTGTTTTCCGACTCCGGCATGTTGCCCTCCACCGGCGAGAGCAGCAGGGTCGTGCAGTTCATCGTGAAGACCAGCGAATTGAGGGCGTGCATGAACTCCGACAGGTTCAGGTCGGATGGCCCCGAATCGCGCACCGAACGGAAACCGTCGATGACCAGCATGCCCGGCCGATGCCGGTTGAGCTCGGCACTGATCAGGCGCAGCAGGCCGCGCAGCCCGCCACTGGCCAGGCTGGCATAGCCGCTCAACATCTGGATCTGGTGGCCGACCAGGCTGTCGTCGAAGAAGTCGAAATTGCTCACATGGTTGAGCATCTTGGCATGCGACTCGGCGATCAGGGTCAGCAGCATCACCTGCCGGCCGGCACGCGCCTGCATGAACGCCACCTGCGAGGCCAGCGTGGTCTTGCCGCTGCCGGCCAGGCCCTGGATCAAGTAGAGGCTGCCGGCCGGCAAGCCACCCCCGAGGATCTCGTCAAAACCGGCAATGCCCGTGCCGAGCAGGGAGATGCGATGGGTGGTCCGTCCGGAAGCGATATCGGCGGACGCAGAAGACTGCAAGGGGTCGCTCATGGATGGATGACGTTGGTTTTATTGTGCGAACGTATTGTGCGAACGAACGGGGCTGACGCAGCATTATACGTGTGCCCTCTAAAAGACTAAGGTCGCCAACCATGAGGAAAGTT
The DNA here is from genome assembly GCF_016429215.1 of Herbaspirillum sp. ASV7. Taxonomy (GTDB): domain Bacteria; phylum Pseudomonadota; class Gammaproteobacteria; order Burkholderiales; family Burkholderiaceae_D; genus Herbaspirillum. The sequence continues at coordinate 7,698 of NZ_JAELUH010000088.1, forward strand.
GCATCGTCTCCTGAAGAAAAATCCTGAAGGCAGCCCGCTAGCGCAGCTTGAATACGCTGACCGCCTGCGCCAGGCTGGCGGCCTGCTCCTGCATGGCCTGGGCAGCGGCGGCTGCCTGCTCCACCAGGGCGGCGTTCTGCTGGGTGACTTCATCCATCTGCGCCACGGCGCGGTTGATCTCGTCGATCCCCACGCTCTGCTCGCTGGTGGCGGCCGAGATCTCGCTGACCACATCGGTGACGCGCTTGACGCTGTCGACCACCTCCGACATCGTGCTGCCGGCCTGGCGGACCAGGCTGGTACCGGCGCCGACCTTGCTGACGGAGTCATCGATGAGCTGCTTGATTTCCTTGGCGGCCGAGGCCGAGCGTTGCGCCAGGCTGCGCACCTCGGAAGCCACCACCGCGAAGCCGCGCCCCTGCTCACCGGCACGGGCCGCCTCCACGGCCGCATTCAGGGCCAGGATATTGGTCTGGAAGGCAATGCCATCGATGACGCCGATGATCTCGACGATGCGATTGGAGGCCTGGTTGATCGCCTCCATGGTCTGCACCACTTCGCCCACCACGCCGCCGCCCCGCACGGCCACCTCGGAAGCGGTGCGCGCCAGCTGGTTGGCCTGGCGGGCATTGTCGGAGTTCTGCTTCACCGTCGAGGTCAGCTCTTCCAGGGCCGAGGCCGTCTCTTCCAGCGAAGAGGCCTGCTGCTCGGTGCGATGCGAGAGGTCCAGGTTGCCGGTGGCGATCTCGGTCGAGGCCGTGGCGATGCTGTCGGTGCCGGTGCGCACATTACCCACCACCTGCAGCAAGCCCTGGTTCATGGTCTGCAGGGCTGCCATCAGTTGCCCGGTCTCGTCGTGGCCTTGGGCACGGATGTCAGCGGTCAGGTCGCCCTGGGCCACGCGGCGCGCAATGACCACCGCTTCCTGCAGGGGCGAGGCGATGATGCGCGCCACATACATCGCCAGGCCCAACCCGATCACCAGGGCCGACACCAGGATCCCGACCACCCAGATCCGCCCTTTGCCGAAGGTGTCATCGGCACCGGCAGTAGCGGCGTCACCGCCATCCTGGTTGACCTTGATGAGTTTTTCCAGGTTGGCCAGGATATCCGGATAGAGCTTGTTGGAGTAACCCATGAACAGATCGCGGGCCTGGGCATTGTCCTTGGCCAGGAAAGCCGCCACGATCTTCTTGTGCTCGTCCAGGAATTGGCCGATCTGCTGCTTCACCTGGGGATAGGTGTCACGTTCCTGGGCGGTATTGAGGCCGGCCTCATAGTCCTTCATGGTCTTGTCCAGGCCGGTGAGGATGGCCTGGCTGCGCGAGACCAGGCCGGTCATGGCTTCCACGTCGCCGTCGTAGATCGCCAGCTGCGACTCGGTGCCGCGCAGGCGCACGAACAGCAGCTTGATATCGGCCAGCTTCTTCTGCGCCGGCATCCAGTCTCGCGTGATTTCCGAGGACGCGTTCTTGACCTTGGCCAGCTGGCTGATCGAGAACACCCCCTGGATGGCCATCAACAGCAGTACGGCCAGGAAAGCCAGCAGCAGCTTCCTGGCAATCTTCAGATTCTTGAACCAGTTCATCATCTCTCCCTGTCGCCGCCTTGGCCCGGATTGCCCCTGCATCCGGTGTGCCGCCATTATCGGGCTCGCCCTCCCCCCTCAATCGGGCAATGAGAGGGGATTTTACCCACCTGGTCCCCAGCGACAACCAAGAAAAAGCGCCGTTCCCGACCTGGCAAACGGCGCCTTTCCAGCAACAATCAGGGTAGATCAGGACTTGGCAAACCCGCCCTGCAGCTCGGCCTGGGCGCGCATGCGGTCGTATTCCCCCTTGGCCACCGGCTGGGCATCGGGCTCGCCCAGTTTTTCCAGCGGGATACGATACGTCTCGCGAGCACTCAGGGCAGCCAGCGCGGCCACCACCGTGATGGCGAAGGCGATGGCGCCCACCGTCAGCCAGATATGGTCGGCACCCGGCGGCGCCACCGCAGTGAACAGCGCCGGCAGCATGGCCGTGATGGCGGTGCCGACGTTCTGCGCAATGGCCATGGCCGAGACACGGCTGCGGGTGGGGAACAGTTCCGGGTAGAAACTGGGGAACACCGCGTTATAGCCCTGGTACACCACACCCCACATCAGCAGCGACATCACGAAGGCCAGCGGCACGTTGTGGATGCTGATGGCATACAGGTAGGCAAAGGCGAACAGCCCGGCCAGCAGCGAGCCCACGATGATGGGTGGACGGCGGCCGATGCGGTCCGACAGCTTGCCCACGTAGGGGATGATCAGCACGGCCACGATATTGCCCACCACCGGGATCCACAGGTAGACGTCCTTGGCGAAGCCGATGCCGTAGGCCGGCTGCACCGCATAGGCCGCGCCGAAGATAGTGGCTACCACCGGGATCACGTTCATGAGCGCCATGCAGACCACGCGCAGCATGTTGGGCGTGCAGTCACGGAAGGCGTCGACCACCGGCGAGCGGCGCTGCGCGTCCTTCTTGTCGGCGGCCTTGAAGACCGGGGTTTCCTCGACGGTACGGCGGATCACCCAGCCGGCGATGATGACCAGGAAGCTGAGCAGGAAGGGAATGCGCCAGCCCCAGACATTGAACTGCTCGGCCGGCATGTAGTGCGCCAGCGGCAGGAACACCGCCGCCGCCAGGATCTGCCCGGCCTGCACGCCCTGCAGCGTGAAGCTGGAGAAGAAGCCGCGCCGCCCGAACGGCGCATGCTCCAGGATCATGGAACTGGCTCCCGAGATCTCGCCGGCCACCGCGAAGCCCTGCAGCAGGCGCATGATCACCAGCAAGGCCGGCGCCCACAGGCCGACCTGGTCATAGGTGGGCAAGAGACCCACCCCGATGGTGGAAAAGCCCATCAGGAACATGCACCACAGCAGCACGTTCTTGCGGCCATGGGTATCCCCCAGGTGGCCCAATACGAAGGCGCCGATGGGACGCGCCACATAGCCCACGCCATAGGTGGCCAGCGAGGCGATGATGGCGGTGGTCGGATCCCCCTTGGGGAAGAACAGCTGCGGGAAGATCAGCGAAGCCGCCGTCGCATAGATGAAGAAGTCATAGTATTCCAGCGCCGAGCCGATCCAGCCGCTGGCGGCGGCCTTCTTGCTCTGCTGGGTATGGTCGCCGGCGTCCTGCGCCGGGGTAGCCGATGTGTGTCTGGATTGCATAGTGTCTCCGTCTGAAGATGCCATAGTGGACGATTGCGGGTCAGGCTGCATCAGAATCGATGCAGGATGCCCATCTGCAAGCCGACCAGGCTCTTGCCATTGATATCCGCCCCGGCCAGGTTGCTGCCGGGCCCGGCCGAACCGCTGAAGCGCCAGCCGGCATTGGCCTGGTTCTTCATGTAGTTGGCAAAACCGTACAGGGTGGTGCGCTTGGACAGATCATAGTAGGCGCCCACGTTGCCGCCCTGGGCGCCGCCATCCTTGTGGCTGGTATCGACCATGACGCCATAGAGCGCGCCGATGCGCAACTGCGGCGTGAGGCGATAGTCGGCCGAGACCTGGTAGACGTTGTAGAAACGCTGGATGTTGGCGTCGTTGCCCGCAAAGAAGTTGTTGGGATTGCTGACGTTGTTGAGGATGGTGGCCGCGTTGTTGCCATTGGCATTGGCGGTGCTGTTGTTGCTGCGCACATAGGCCAGGTAGACCTTGCCCGGGCCATAGTCGTAGTCGAAGTAGACGTTGTGGTACTGCACCGTGTTGTCGTACTGGCCGCCGGCATTGGGCTTGGCCATCAGGCCGGCGTAACCGGCACGATAGGCGCCGTTGGTGTAGTCCAGGCCGAACTGGTAGACGCCGCGACGGCCCAGGCCTTCGCCGGCCGTCTCCGGCATGGCGTAGTGGAGGTCGAACTGGAAGCCGGCCCAGCGCGGCGATTTCCACGACAGGTCATTGTCGAAGCGCGACGGCACGCCGAAGGTGTTGATGATGGAACCATAGGTGGTGCGCTCGGTGTAGTCGATGGCGCCACCGATGAAGAAGGGCACGCTGTTCTGGCGGCCCACGCGGAACTCGCCCGCCTCCGGCGTCTTGATGCCGACCCAGGACTGGCGGTCGAACAGGCGGGTGCTGTCGGCCAGGCCGCCGGTGTCGCCGGCAAAGCCGTTTTCCAGCGTGAAGGTGGCCGCATAGCCGCCACCCAGGTCTTCGTAACCCTTCAGGCCGATACGGCTGCGCAGGATGGCGCCATCGTTGATGGCCCACAGGCTCTTGCCACTGCTGCTGCGCATATAGCCCAGGTATTGATCGACGGTGCCATAGAGGGTCACGTTGCTGCCCGCGCTTTGCGCCAGGGCCGAACCCGAGGCTGCCAGCAGCAGGCCAAGGGTGACGGGGGTCCGTAGGGATCTGGTTTTCATGTCTCTCTGCTCTCTGTTGTCGTTGTGATGAGTGCTGCACCTCCTCCCTGGTGCAAGGCACAGGGTCTCCCCTGCCGGCGTTGGCGCGGCACGGAGGTCGGAGATGGAAAAGGCACGCGGCATGGAGCCGACGGGCCGGCGGGAAAGGCTCAGGTCGGTGTGGGCCAGGCGGTCATCTTGTCTCCTCAGTTGTCTCTGTGTTGTATCGGTGTCGCCAGTGCGGTCTGGCTCTTCTTGTTGTGGACCGATGGCGAGTGGTCGGCTGTGCGGCCGTGCGATCAGGCAAACATCGGTTCGCGCACCCGCAGGCCGCGCCGCAGTACCTGATCGGTCACCCACTTGGCGGAACGGCGCGCGCGCTCGGCCACCACGGCCGGGGCCATCTGCAGGTAGTCGTCGTTGAACACCTCGAAGCTGTAGTCGCCCCGGTAGCCGCCGCGATGCAGGCGCCGCACCATGTCCGACAGTTCGGCCGAATGCTCGCCCTCGCCGGGGAAGACGCGCAGGTGACGTGCCGTCTCCAGCCTTTCCTCGGGACTGCGGATCTCGCGCCACATGAAGTCCGACAGCTGCACCATGGCGATGCGGCGACCGGGGATGGCATCCAGATCTTCCAGCGCGCCGCGGTTGGCGAGGATATGGAAGGAATCGATCACCACGCCCAGGTTGGCGTGATCGGCCAGCTCCACCACTTCCCAGGCCTGCATGTACTGGTTGATGTGACGGCCCCAGGAAAGCGCCTCGAAGCCCACGCGGATGCCTAGCGGCACCGCCAGGTTGGCCAGCTTGGCCAGGTCGCGGGCGATGTGGGCGGTGTCGCCGCTGGCATGCTGCGAGGTCGAGGAGCACACCAGCAACAACGGTGCGCCCACGGCCTTGCAGATCTGCAGCAGGTTCTTGGCGACGTCGACCTTGTACTCGTGCAGGGTGCCCTGCAAGCCTTCGTAGTCGCGCATGACCTGGATGCCGGTCACGCGCAGGCCGCTGGCGCGCACCAGCGCCACGGCGGCATCCAGCCCGCCGGGGTAGCCGACCAGGTCCTTGGACCACAGCATGATCTGCGAGAAACCCGCGCCGATCGAAGCCTGCAACTTGGACTCCAGCCCACCCGGCAGGGTGATGGTGTCCATGCCGAAATTGTCGAGGTTCACAGTGCCTCCAGGTGACGGAAATCATCGGCCGACACGCCCGGCCAGCCGAACAGTTCGAGGTATAGCGGGGCCTGCTCGATGAGCATCTCCTTGCCCTTCTGGATGCGGCAGCCCTTGGCCTGGGCCTGCACCAGCAGCTGGCTCATCTCGATCTTCATGCCGCAGTCGGCCACGATGGCGTGCGGGCTGACACCCTCCAGCGCAAAGGGCATGGGGTCGCCCACATGCATGCCCAGCGGCGTGCAGTTGACCAGCAGGTCGAAGCCGCTGGCGTCGGGCTGGGCAAAGCGCACCCGGGTGGCCGGGTAGGCCTCCTGCACGCGGGCCAGCAGTTCTTCGGCACCGGCGCGGTGGGTATCGTAGACACAGATCTCGGCCACGCCCTGCGCCGCCAGCGAGGCCACGATGGCGCAGCCCACGCCACCGGTACCCACCACCAGGGCGCGGGTGCGGCTCCATACCAGCGGCGTATCGCCGACCGTGCGCGCCAGGGCGCGGATGAAGCCCTCACCATCGATCAGGTCGCCCCGGATGACGCCGTCGGCATCGCGATAGACCGCATTGCAGGCACCGGCCACGCGGGCGCGCAGGGTGGCCTGGTCGACCGCCTCCAGCGTCATGCGCTTGTGCGGGATGGAGACGAAGATGCCACCCACGTTCTCGGTCTTCATGAACATGCGCACCGCCTCGCAGTAACGCTCCGGTTCGATCTTGAACGGGATGACCCGGGCATCCAGATCGTGATGCTTGAAATAGGCATTGAACAGCGTCGGTGCCTTGACCTGCTCCACCGGCCAGCCGATGACCGGGAAGATGCGCGTGGTTCCTGTGATTTCCTTCATGACTTCACTTCCTGTCTTTCTGGCTGCGTACCAGTTCGAAACTGACGCCGCCCTTGTAGAGCTGGGTGAGCGCGCCGCGCTCGCTGACCTGGGTCGGCGCACGGTCGACGAAGACCACGCCGCGTTCCTGCAACTGCCGTACCGCCTGCAACACGTCGGGCGCACCCAGGCCCAGGCGCAGCAGTTCCTCTTCCCAATGGATGTCCTCGGTACCTTCGGGCGGCTCCACCAGCTGGATGTAGAACTGGCGGCAGGGGCTGGCCAGCAGGCTGCCCTTGGGCAGGATGCCGAAGAACTGGCCTTCCGGCAGCACCGTGAAACCCATCAGGGTGGCGTAGAAATCGATCCACTCGCGCAGCCGGTCCGGACGCACCGCCTGCACCAGTCCAAAGAAATGCAGGCCGGCCAGGGCCGTGGTCTTGCGCCGCTCCTGGCTGGAGGGCTTGAAATCGACGTCGTAGATCGAAAAGTCGCGATAGCGGTCGACGAAATAGAGGATGGAGTCGCCACAGCCATGCACGCCGGGGATGTTCAGTTCCATCGCCCCGGCGCGGGTGGGGATGCCCCAGGCGCCCAGCTCGGTGACGCGGCGATAGGCTTCGTTGGCATCGCGCACGCGCAGGGCGATGGCGCTCAGGTTGGTGGACTGGACCTCGTTGTCGAATCCGGCCCGGGCCGCGACGTCGGCATTGACGATCACGTTCATCTCGCCCTGGGTATAGAGCACCACCTCGCGCGAACGATGGCGACCGACCTGTTCGAAGCCCATGCGCTCCAGCACCGCACCCAGCGCCAGCGGCTCGGTGGTGGCGTATTCGATGAACTCGATGCCATCGATACCCAGCGGATTGGTGGGGACAGGATTGTTTTCTATGGTGTTCATCATGATCCCGATGATTTGTCTCGGAGGCGAGTATAGCCAAGCACCACCCCCTCAAAAAGACCAAAACGTCACCGAACGTGCGATAATCGCGCAAATTGTTCGCCAATCACTCATTTATCGAATTTTTTTACGATGATCGACCAAAGTCCGGTAGAGATAGACATCCAGAAGCGTGATCTGATCGAAGGCCTGATGAAGGGATTCGACGTCATCACCGCCTTCAACAGCGATTCGCCCCAGCTGACCGCCAGCGAAGTGGCCGAGCGCGTGGGCCTGACCCGCAGCGCGGCGCGACGCTACCTGTTGACGCTGGTGCATACCGGCATGGCGGCCTCCGACGGCAAGAAGTTCTGGCTCATGCCGCGCCTGCTGAACCTCGGCCAGTCCTATCTGGAGTCGGCACGGGTGCCGCGTGCGGTGGTCCCCTTCCTGCAGCGGCTGACCCAGCAGTTGCAGGAGTCGACCAATTTCTCGCTGCTCGACGGCGATGAGATCGTCTACGTGACCCGGGTCACGGCGGCCCAGCTGGTCAATGCCGGCTTCGAGCCGGGTACCCGCCTGCCGGCCTACACCACCACCGCCGGCCGCGTGCTGCTGGGCACCCGCGAGGATGCGGAGATACAGGCCTACCTGGAGCGGGTCACGCTGATCCCGCACACCCACATGGCAGTCACCGACAAGGCCGCGCTGTTCCAGGAAATCCTCACCATGCGCAAGCAGGGCTATGGCATCACCGAAAACCAGTTCGAGATGGGCATGCGCGGCATCGCCATCCCGGTGAAGAACCGCAACGGCCGCGTCATCGGTGCCCTGAGCGTGACCTCCAACATCGCCGCCTGCCCGCGCGAGGAAGCCATCTCGCGCGGCGTGCCGGCGCTGCAGACCACGGCCAATACCTTGATGATGTGGGTATGAGGAGCAGGTGATGAGCCAGGTAGACAATCCCCCTATAGCAGACGAGGGTGATGAAGGCGGGCTGGCGCGGCGCGACTGGATCGCCGGGCTGGAGAAGGGCTTGATGATCCTGGAGGCCTTCGACTATGACAACCAGCGCATGACCTCGGCCCAGGTGGCCGCGCGTACCGGCCTGTCGCGCACGGCAGCGCGGCGCTACCTGCTGACGCTGGAACACCTGGGCTACCTGCACAGCGAGGGCAAGACCTTTACGCTGACACCGCGCGTGCTCAAGGTGGGCTGGTCCTATTTCGATTCGGCGCCGCTGCCGCGCATCCTGCAGCCCTTCTTGCAACAGATCACCGGCCAGACCGGCGAGGCCGTCTATGCCAGCGTGCTCGATGGCTGGGACCTGGTCTTCATCGCCCGCAACGGCGCGGCCCGGGTGATGACCACCGGCTTCGTGCTGGGTGCGCGGGTACCGGCGCAACTGGCCTCACCGGGCATCGTGATGCTGGGTGCCCTGCCCGAGCCACAGGTGCGGGAATGGCTGGCCGGCTGCCCCATGACGCCCTTCACGCCGCACACCATCACCGACCCCGACCGCCTCTACGAGGAAATCGCGCGTGCCCGGCAACTCGGCTACGCGCTGGTGGAACAGCAACTGCAGACCGGCGTGCGCGGCATCGCGGTGCCGCTCAAGAACCGCCACGCCAAGGTGATCGGCGCATTGAGCCTGAGCATCCCGATGGCCAGCGAATCACGGGAGCAGGCGCTGGGGCGTATCCTGCCGGCCTTGCAGCAGGCGGCCAATGCGCTGATCAATCAGGTTTGACCACCCGGGTTTCATCCTGCTTCTGCGTGGTATCGCGACCGACCGGCCGTTCGTCCTGAGTAGCGGCACAGCCGCGTATCGAAGGTGCGCACACTCTGCGCACCATCGATACGGCCCCAAGGGCCTACTCAGGCCGAACGGTAGTCAGGTCACTGGGAACCAGCGGCGCAGAGAAGCCTGAACGATAGTCAGGTCATAGGGACCCGGTGCCTCAGAGTTCGGTGAAGACCGTCTCGGCCGCCAGGCGCGACTTGGGCAGCTTGGCATTGAAGTCGTCGGCGCCGTGATAACCCAGGCCGACCAGCACCACGCTGGTGAAGCCCTGCTCGCGCAGACCCAGCTCCTCGTCCAGCACCTTGGCATTGAATCCTTCCATCGGCACTGCATCCACTTCCAGGGCGGCTGCGCCCAGCAGCAGCGTGCCCAGGGCCAGGTAGACCTGCTTCTCCATCCAGTGCTGGGCGTCCTTCAGGTCATAGCGATGCAGGTTGCTGTACATCAGGCGCGAGCCTTGCTGGCCGGCGCGCGCTTCGGGGTTGGCGAAGCGGCCGTCGGCCTGTTCCTTCTCCAGCAGGGCCTCCAGGTGGCTGTCGCTGATGCCGGTGCGGGCGCACAGCACCAGCACGTGCGAGGCATTGAGGATCTTGGGCAGGTTGTAGGGATAGCCGGCTTCAGCCGCCTTGCCCACGCGCGCCTTGCCGGCATCGGTACTAGCCAGGACGAAATGCCAGGGTTGCGAATTGACCGAGGACGGCGCCAGGCGCAGCAATTCGCGCAGTTCGGCGATGACGTTGGCGGGAATCTTGCGGCTGGGATCGAAGGCCTTGGTGGAATGGCGCTTGCGGGCGAACTGGAGGAGGCTCATGGAATTTCCTTCAAAAAAGTAGATCGGGTTGCGGGGAGACGGGAAATTTCTCTGGCTGGCATGATCGGCCATCCCTCGGTTTCAAAAAAGCGGAAGGCGACAGAAACATTTTCAAAATATTTTTGAAAGTAAAATAAGGCCCCTGCCCGATTTTCCTGACCACCATGATCCGACTGGAAGACCTTGCCATCTTCGTCTGCGCCGCCGACAACGGCAGCCTCTCGGCGGCCGCCCGCCAGCATGACGTGACCCCGGCCGTGGCCAGCGCCGCCATGAAACGCCTGGAAGGCGAACTGGGCGCGCGCCTGCTGGCCCGCTCCACCCGCAGCCTGCGCCTGACGCCCGATGGCGAGCGCTACCTGCAATACGCCCGCAACGCCCTGGCCGAAGTCAATGCCGGCCGCGATGCCGTGGCCCATGGTCGCCGCGTGGTCGGTGGCAACCTGTCGCTGTCGGTGCCCTCGGACTTCGGCCGTAACCTGATGTGCCAATGGCTGGACGAATTCCAGGCCCAGCATCCGGCGGTGAGCCTGCAGGTACGCATCAGCGATCGCGTGGCCGACATGTTCCGCCAGCCGGTGGAAGTGGCGATCCGCTACAGCCCGCCCGAGGATTCCAGCCTGGTGGCGCTGCCGCTGGCGCCCGACAATCGCCGCGTGCTGTGTGCCTCGCCCGACTACCTGGCGCGCCACGGCCGCCCGCGCACGCCAGCCGACCTGCGCCAGCACAATTGCCTGCGCTATCTGCTGTCGGACATGCTGCATTCGCAATGGGGATTCTTCAAGGATGGCGCGCCACTGCAGGTACAGGTCAACGGCGACCGCGTCTGCGACGATGGCGAGATGGTGCACCGCTGGGCCGTCGATGGGCGCGGCATCGCCTACAAGTCGCGCCTGGATGTGCTGGCCGACCTGCGCAATGGCAAGCTGGAAGCGCTGCTGCCCGACTACGAAGGCGAAGCCTCGCCGCTGAACCTGGTCTGCACCCACCGCATGAGCCTGTCACCGACAGTGCGGGCCCTGCGCGAACTGCTGGGCGAACGTATCGCCCGCTATCTCACCGACCGCTAGGGGCAGCGGGGTCAGCCCTTGGTCGCCAGGCGGCGCATGCCCAGCGAGGGCAGTGCCGGCAACACCAGGCCCAGGCACAGCAGGCCCATGCCCAGCAGCAGATCCGGCGAGAGCTGCTCGCCGAAGACCAGCGACGACAGCGTCAGGCCCACCACCGGCACGCCCAGCATGCACACCGACACGGTCACCGGTGAAAGGCGCTGGGTCATCTGCAGCACGATCAGGAAAGTCAGCGCCGTGGCCAGCGGGCCGGTATAGGCGATCACGCCCCAGGCATGCGGATTGTGCAGGAACACCGGCGCGCCATCCACGGCCAAGGCCAGCGCGCACAGCGGCACGGCCGCCACCAGGGTCTGCCAGGGCAGGAGGTCGAAGTCCAGCTTCACGCCCGGCGTGAGCTTGATCTGCAGGATATTCATGGCCCACGACAGCGAGGCCGCACCCAGCATCAGGTAGCCGATCATGCTGTGCAGGTCGGCATGCAGCAGCGCCGGCAGCACGATCACGGCAATGCCCGCATAGCTGCACACGGTCGCGGCCGATTGCTGGCTGCTCAGCTTGTGCTTCAACACCAGGGCCGCACCCGGCACCACCCAGATCGAGGTGGCATAGGCGATCAGCGAGGCCCGCCCCGGCATGACGAAATGCAGGGCGCCCGTCACCAGCGCCGTGAACAGGCCCATCTGCAGCACCCCCACCCC
>NZ_JAELUH010000089.1 GCF_016429215.1 Herbaspirillum sp. ASV7
CCCCCCCCCCCCCCCCCCCCCCCCCCCCCCCCCCCCCCCCCCCCCCCCCCCCCCCCCCCCCCCCCCCCCCCCCCCCCCCCCCCCCCCCCCACACACCCCCTTTTTTTGTAGTGTATCGTCGGCAGCGTCAGATGTGTATAAGAGACAGCAGTACCTGACGCCCATCGGTTCGTTCCTACGCAAATCCAGCCTGGACGAACTACCGCAGCTGTGGAGCATCCTGAAGGGACATATGAGCTTCGTCGGCCCTCGGCCGGCGCTATTCAACCAACATGATCTGATCGCCTTGCGAACACAGCACGGCGTCGATCAATTGGTACCCGGCCTGACTGGCTGGGCACAAATTAATGGACGCGACGAATTGCCCATTCCCCAAAAAGTGGAATTGGATGTGGAATATCTAAAACGGCGGTCATTATTGTTTGATCTAAAAATATTGTGGATGACGGCATTGAAGGTTCTGGCGAGAGATGGGGTATCACATTGAAGAAAAATACAAAGTCCCCTGAGAGCCCGGAATTCAAGGAGTGGCGCTCCATAGATGAGCCCTTGTCCCGGCTAACGGTCCCCGTCCTTGCCATGCCAAGAATTGCAAAGCGCTTGGTCGCTCTATCTGTTGACCTTGGCCTATGTATCCTCACGGTGTGGTTTGCTCATTATCTGCGCCTGGGCGAATTTGTTGCCCTGTCGGGAAATACTTTGTGGGCGGTCGCGGTGTCCGTGGGACTTGCCCTCCCCATATTTATTGTCTCAGGTCTCTATCGCGCCATTTTTCGTTATAGCGGTTGGCCGGCATTGTTGGCGGTAGCCCGAGCCGTAAGCATTTACGGCCTATTGTTTGCTTCCATTTTTACTGCCATCGGCGTAACGGGAGTACCTCGCACTGTTGGCCTCATCCAGCCCATCCTGTTACTTTTGTTCGTCGGCGCGTCCCGGGCGTTGGCCCGCGTTTGGTTGGGCGACCAGTACCTGAATATTCTGAAACGAGCCACCCGTCCCAAAGTACTTATCTACGGAGCCGGGAGCACCGGGCGCCAATTGGTCGCCGCCATGGCCAATAGCTACGAAATGCAAGTCGTGGGATTTCTGGATGACGATGATCGCCTGCACGGACACATACTCAACGGCCAACCCATCTATAACCCGGCCGATCTTCCAACGCTTGCCACTACGCTGACGATCAGCGATGTCTTGCTTGCCATGCCAAGTTTGAATCGCAAACGGCGCAATGAAATTCTGACTCAGATTCGAACTGCTCGCGTCGCGGTCCGCACCCTGCCCAGCGTAACCGATCTGGCACAAGGTAAGGTTAGCATTTCGGATCTGCGGGAGCTGGACATTGATGACTTGCTGGGCCGTGAGCCAGTCATGCCCAACCACCTCTTGTTGGCGATGAATATCCGCGACAAGGTGGTCATGGTAACCGGTGCCGGTGGCTCAATCGGAAGCGAACTTTGTCGCCAGATCCTTTCCGTTGAACCCGAAAAGCTGCTATTGATCGAGCAAAGTGAGTTTGCTCTGTACAGCATTCACCAAGAGCTTGAGGCAAGGCTTGCCGGCCGTGTCGTGCTCGTTCCTCTGCTGGCCTCGGTTCAAGATGAAGAACGCATGTGCGAAATCATGTCGACCTGGCATCCTGATACCGTCTATCACGCTGCTGCCTACAAGCATGTTCCACTGGTAGAGCACAATCCCGCCGAAGGCATCAAGAACAACGTACTGGGGACGTTCCGCGCTGCACGGGCTGCCGCAGAGAATGGCATATCCGACTTTGTTCTGATCAGCACCGACAAGGCGGTTCGTCCAACCAACATTATGGGTGCCAGCAAGCGATTGGCGGAAATGGTTCTGCAAGCGTTTGCCGCGACTTCTCCCGGCACCAGATTCAGCATGGTGCGATTCGGAAATGTGCTGGGCTCGTCGGGGTCTGTCGTGCCCAAATTCCGCCAGCAAATCCGCGAGGGAGGACCGATTACACTGACCCATCCTGAGATTACCCGCTACTTCATGACAATCCCGGAAGCTTCGCAATTGGTAATCCAGGCAGGTGCGATGGCCAAAGGCGGGGATGTGTTCGTGCTCGACATGGGCCAGCCGGTCAGGATTATCGATCTGGCCCGACGAATGATAGAGCTTTCTGGCCTGACACTAAAGGATGAACACCATCCTCATGGCGATATCGAGATCGAACTCACTGGCCTGCGTCCTGGGGAAAAGCTGTACGAAGAGTTGTTGATCGGCGACAGCCCCAAGCCGACCTCTCACCCCCAAATCATGAAAGCACATGAGGATTTTATTCCCTGGGAGAAACTCGAGGACAAATTGAAAGCGTTGGAGATCGCGCTCAACGTCAACGATGTCAGCGTGATCAGGTTGATGATGAAAGAACTAGTGATTGAGTATGTGTCGAACGATGAAATCGTCGACTGGGTATATATGGAACAGGAAGCGGAGGCTCAGACGCTTGGGCTTGGAGCGTAAAGAAACTTCTTCGAGGAATATATTTATTCAAGGAATATTATCGATGAAAACAAGAAAGGGAATCATCCTGGCGGGGGGCGCTGGAAGTCGCCTGCATCCGGCGACTATTGCAGTGTCAAAGCAATTGCTGCCTGTGTATGACAAGCCCATGATTTACTACCCATTGGCCACGCTAATGCTGGCCAAGATAAGGGATATTCTGATCATTTCGACGCCTCAAGACACACCCCGCTTTGAAGCCCTGCTAGGAGATGGTAGCCAATGGGGACTGAATCTGTCGTACTGCGTGCAGCCAAACCCGGACGGATTAGCCCAAGCCTTCATTCTCGGTCGCAATTTCATTGGCGACCACCCTAGTGCATTGGTTCTGGGCGACAACATTTTCTATGGAGATAGCTTTCAGAGCTTATTGAAAACTGCCGCAGAAAGAGCCACGGGTGCCTCGGTGTTTGCTTATCACGTCAATGATCCAGAACGATATGGCGTCGTTGAGTTTGATGATGCTCAACAGGCGTTATCGATTGAAGAAAAGCCATCGCACCCCAAAACCAACTACGCGGTTACAGGACTTTATTTCTACGATGAACAAGTTTGCGACATCGCTTCCGAAATTCGGCCATCAGCACGCGGCGAACTTGAGATTACTGACGTGAATGCACAGTATCTCAAACAGGACCAGTTAAGGGTCGAAATATTGGGAAGAGGATATGCCTGGTTGGACACCGGCACACATGATTCTTTATTGGACGCCGCTCAGTTCATTTCTACCGTTGAGAAGCGACAAGGCCTGAAGATCGCGTGCCCTGAAGAAATTGCCTACCGACTCGGCTGGATCAACGTCGAGCAGATTGAAAAACTTGCCGCGCCTCTGCTCAAAAACGACTATGGTCGGTACTTGATGAAGCTGTTATCAGAACGGATTTGACTCAGATAGTTTTCCCGTACATCGCGGGGAAAGGGCACACGATCTGTATTCCTGCTGCATTTTTGCATACTGTGACCTCGCGCCCCTCTCGCTGTAAACGGTGACTTCTAAAATATCATCGCGCACCGTTTTTCTCCCGCAGCCCTCCAATCAAAGCACCAAGTAGTTTTATTATGCGCACGGTGGCGCCCTGCTGCGCGCTTGCAAAAGCCACGGCAGTGTGACCCAAGCGCTCTCTGATCACATCGTCGGACTGTAAATTCTCCCAAAGAGACATTAGCTCTTGCGCATCGGCCACTCGTATCGCGATGCCCGCGCCGACAGCATAGTCAGTGATCGTCTGGAAATTGAAAGTGTACGGACCGATCAGCACCGGCTTACCCAGCGCGAACGCCTCAATCAGATTCTGTCCGCCCAGCGGCAACAAGCTGCCACCGATGAACGCTACATCGCAGGCCGCATAATAAGCAAACATTTCCCCCATCGAATCGCCCAGCACCACATCGACACCCTCTACATCGAAACGCTCCCCCATGGCCGAGCGTCGCCCTAAGGCAAAGCCATTCGCCTCGATCATCGCCGCCACTTCATCGAAACGCTGCGGATGGCGCGGCACAATAACGGTTAGCCAATCGACTGTTCCCCGCTTGCGGAGCGCATCCAGGATCAGTTGCTCCTCGCCTTCACGCGTACTGGCGCACAGCAAAACCTTGCGCTCGCCAATCACCCGCTTCCACGCCAAGCCGCGCTCAACCACCTCTGCCGGCGGCTGCACATCGAACTTCAGGCTGCCGGTGACTTCAACATGGCGCGCACCGAATTCGCGCAAGCGTTGCGCATCAGCCTCCGATTGCGCACCGACGCAATCTATAGCTTCGGCGGCCGGCCTCAATAGTGCTGCAAAACGTCGACCGCGCCGCAACGAACGCTCGGACAAACGCGCATTGGCCAGCATCACGGGTACGCCGCGGCGCCGGCATTGCGCGATCAGGCTGGGCCAGACTTCAGTTTCCATCAAGATGCAGACTGCAGGCCGAAAGTGCTGCAAGAAACGCGAGCACATCCAGCCGGTGTCATACGGCAAGAAGCTCTGTACCACCCGTGCGCCATACTTGCCGAAAACTTGGGCGCCGGTCGCGCGACCGGTCGCCGTCATGCAGGTGAGCAGAATGGAATGCTGAGGATATTCGCGCAACAGCGCATCAATCAGCGGCTCGGCCGCGCGAGTTTCGCCGACGGAGACCGCATGAACCCAGATAAAGCGTTGCGCCGGATTGGGCAAGCGCGAATAGAAGCCCAACCGCTCGCCGATATGCTGCCGGTAACCCGGCTCCTTGCGCCCACGGCGCCACAGGCGCAATAGAACCAGCGGCATGGCGAACCACCACAATGCAGAGTAAAGCAGGCGCATCGTCAAACCAACGGGTGGCCGACCAGGCGGGTCAGGATGGCCAGCGGACTGGATGCTGGGTCATATTGTTTTTCAGGGGGCAGGTGCAGCGTCTGCTCCAGCATGTACTGGCCGGCCATGACCGCATGCGATGCCTGGTCAGAGAAGCATACCCAGACCGAGCCAGCGGCGAAGGGCATCGTGACTTGATGCGCGTCTTGCTGGTATTGCATATCGCCCTTCATGCCGTCGTGCAATTGCAGCATCAGGTGATCGTACTCGCTACGGAAGGATTTAGTGATATGCAGCGCTTTAAGCAAGCTGGCTTGCCAGCGCACATAGGGCTTAGCACGCGGCAGGAAACGGCGGGCCACGGTTTCGAAGGGTTCACCCACGCGCCACACACGCGGTGCCCCGTCCGGATTGATGTTGGCGAACACGCGCAAGATACGCTCGCCGTAATTGGGGCGTGAGGGGAACGCATCGACATGCATGCGGCGGTCGTCGGCACGCCAGGACTGGCTGCGCGTTTCCACCTGCATGGGACGATAACTGGTAGGCGCCACGCGCAAAGACTCGCGATAATTGGGCAAAAGGGTATGTACCAGCAACATCGCCTGCGTGCGGAAGCGGCCGATCATCGCCGCCAGCGCCAGTTGCTGCTCAGTATTGCCGGCCGCGCCCTTGATATGCCCGCGGGCATCCAGGCTGATATTACGCGCCTTAGGGTCGCGCACGGCTGGGTTGAGCAAGCTGCGTTCAGACACCAGCAGTTCGAAGGCTAGATGGGGGAAATACAGCACCTTGCCGGCTTCCAGCTCGGCAATCCACGTTTCGTTGGGGGTATCGACTTGCCATTTCGCCAAGTCGATCTCGATGATTTGCGATTCCATCCCGTCATTATGCCCGCAAGGATCTATGTCGTGTATCCGCCTGGCTATGTAAAAGCAATGAAAATGCCCACTGCAAGCGGACCGACAGACATTCCAAGCAATTTACTGACGGAATTTGACCTGCCTCAATCTCTACGTCCCAAGTCCCAAAAAATATCAGTAAAGCAATTTTTCTACAGCAGCGAGTACCACTTCTCCCCCTGGCGGGGTGCCGATATCGCCCAGATTGATGATATTGGGAGACCAGTTGCCTTCCGTCTTCCAGCGCGGCGAGTCGCAATAGAGCTCGACGGTCGGCTTGCAATAAGCGGCGGCGATATGCGTCAGCCCTGTATCCAGGCCGACGACCAGGCGTGCTTGCTGCACCAGACCAACCGCCTCGATCAGCGGTAGTGCCGGCAGCACCTGGGCGCCAGGGATCTGCGCCGCCAGCACGTGGGCAGCCTGTTGCTCTTTCTTGTTCCCCCAAGGCAGCAATACCGGCAGGCCGCGTACGAACAACGCCTGTCCCAGCTTGATCCATTCATCCTGCGGCCACTGCTTGTCCGCGCGCGCGGTGCCGTGGAAGAACACCGCGTAAGGATGGTCCGGCATCCACGGGAAGCGTTGCTGCGGTGGTGCTTGCAACGCAAAATCGGCCTCGTGATCCAGCGTATAACCGAGCGCGTCGGCCGCCACCAGCCGGGCACGCATCACCGCGTGGGTGCGCAGGCCGACCTTGACGCTCCGGTCGTGGAAGATGCGGGAGATAGGTTCATAACCGGAACCTTCGGTCGCATTGGCCAAGCCAACACGCTTCCCCCCACATGCAAGGCGCGCCATTCGCATGACCACACTAGTCTTGAGCAGGCCTTGGGTATCGAACACGACATCGTATTGGTCGACACGCAAGGTTCGGTAAAAAGCAGAAATTTCTGCGCGCGTAGCCGCCGAAAACAAAGTTTTGCGCCAACGCCGCAACGCAATGGGAATGATGTTGTGCACGAGGGGATTGAGGCGGACAAGGCTGGTATAGCCCTCCTCTACCACCCAGTCGATCTGGGCGCCAGGGAAATGGCGGCGGATATCGGCTACCATCGGCATGTTATGGACGACGTCTCCCAGCGAGGAAACGCGCACGATCAGGATCTTCAAGGCTGGCCCACTGTTGCGTTGTTCTGTGGGCCAGCATCTTACCGCATCAGAACGGCAATGCCACGTCTGGACGTGCGGCCAGGATGACCTTGCGGAACTCGCCCTGGATACGCTCCAGCGCCTCAGGGGTCTCGGCCTCGAAACGCAGCACCACCACCGGCGTGGTGTTGGACGAACGCGCCAGGCCGAAACCATCAGGGTATTCTACACGCAGGCCGTCAATGGTGATGATGTCCCGCGCGCCCTCGAACTTGGCTTCGCTTTGCAGCTTGCCAATCAATGCGAAGTTCTCCCCTTCCCGCAGCTTCAATTGCAATTCAGGCGTGCTGAACGATTGCGGCAAGGCATTAAGCACGGCAGTCGGATCGGCTTCGCGCGCCAGCAATTCGAGCATGCGCACGCCGGCGTACAGGCCGTCGTCGAAGCCGAACCAGCGGTCCTTGAAGAAGATGTGACCGCTCATCTCGCCGCCCAGCGGCGCCCCGGTCTCGCGCAACTTGGCCTTGACCAACGAGTGGCCGGTCTTCCACATAAGCGGCTTGCCGCCGCGCGCAAAAATCCAGGGCGCCAGGTGCCGCGTGCATTTCACATCGTAGAGGATTTCACCGCCGGGGTTGCGGGTCAGCACGTCGGCAGCGAACAGCATCAGCTGGCGATCGGGGTAAATGATCTGGCCATCCTTAGTCACCAGGCCGAGACGGTCGCCGTCGCCATCGAAGGCCAGGCCAAGCTCGTTGTCGGTTTCCTGCAGGCGACGGATTAGGTCTTGGAGGTTTTCCGGATGAGCCGGGTCGGGATGGTGATTGGGGAAGTTGCCATCCACTTCGCAGAACAGTTCCGTTACCTCGCAGCCCAGCGCGCGGTAAATCTCCCCAGCAAAGGCGCCGGCCACGCCGTTGCCGCAATCCACCGCAATCTTCAGCGGACGCGCCAGCTTGACGTCGCTGATCATGCGCTTGATGTAGGCATTCTTGATGTCATGCGTGCTGTAAGCGCCGTTGCCCTGCGGGAATTCCCCCCTGACGATGGCATGGTACAGCGCTTGGATGGTCTCGCCGTGAATGGCTTCGCCAGCCAGTACCATCTTGAAGCCGTTGTAGTCCGGCGGGTTGTGGCTGCCGGTGACCATGACGCCGGATTGAGTGTCGAGAACGTTGGTGCCAAAATAGACCATGGGCGTAGCCACCACGCCCAAATCGATGACATCGACTCCAACTGACTGCAGACCACGGGCCAGCTCAGCAGCAAGCTCAGGGCCAGATAAGCGGCCATCGCGACCGATCACGACCTTTTTCTGCCCTTTTGTGAGAGCCGCGGTGCCAAAAGCTTGACCGATCTGGTAAGCAACCTTGCCATCCAGGGTTTTACCAATAATGCCGCGGATGTCGTAGGCTTTGAAAATCGATTGGGATAGCGAAATCAAGATAGTTTTCCTTCAAGAACAAAATGTCGAATCCTCACCAGGCGCTCGGCCGCGCGCCTCTTGTCTTGCCCGCCAGATTGCAACGGCAGCCGGATAAGCTGCTTGCTGATGCAATTCAATAGGAAGCAACCGTAGGATTCTGACAGGGAAAAATGGTTGCGCATCACATTTTCCAAAGAAACAAGTATTCTTACGTGCCATGCGGCACGCCACCATTACGCACAGCTGAACGCTTCGTCCTGCAGCCTTGTTCACCATATTAAAACCGCCATGCAAAACCCGCCCCACTATGTCATCGGAGACCTCCAAGGATGCGATGGCCAGCTCCGGGAATTGTTACGCAAGCTTCCCGGCATGCCTGGAGCGCGCCTCACGCTCGCTGGCGACCTCATCAACCGCGGCCCCCAATCGCTGCAGACCCTGCGCAGCGTCATGGCTCTGGGCGACCAGGCGCGTGCGGTGCTGGGCAACCATGACCTGCACCTGCTGGCAGTGGCCTGCGGCATCCGCCCTGCGCACCGCGACGACACGCTGGACGACATCCTCAACGCCCCCGATCGCGAGGAACTGATCCATTGGCTGCGGCATCGTCCGCTGGCCATCCACGAACAGGGCCACCTGGTCGTGCATGCGGGGGTGTTACCTCAGTGGGATCTACAGCAGGCGCTGGCGCTGGCCGCCGAGGTCGAGTCCATGCTGCAGAGCGACCGGTGGATCGATTTCCTGCATCACATGTACGGTAACCAGCCAGCACGCTGGCGCAACGATCTGGAAGGATATGAGCGGCTGCGCTGTGTCATCAACGCCTTCACCCGCCTGCGCTTCTGCCAGGCCGATGGCACCATGGATTTTTCAGTCAAGGAAGGCGCCGATGCGGCGCCGGAAGGATTGATGCCCTGGTTCGAGGTCCCGGGCCGCCGCAGCGCGGACGTGACCGTGGTCTTCGGTCACTGGTCCACGCTGGGATTGATGATGCGTGAGAACCTCATCGCCCTCGACACCGGCTGCGTCTGGGGCGGCAAGCTCAGTGCGGTGCGGTTATCGGATCGGGCGCTGTTCCAGGTGCAATGTCCGCAGGCACGCCGCCCTGGCTGAGCTGCTCGGCCGTATAACCCAATCCCCCTGCAATGACCTCCCTGGCCTGCCGTGCCAGGTCGCGACGGTGCGCGCCGTCGGTGCTGATCAGCGGTAGCTGCGTCAGCTCGGCAGTCATGCCACGCGCCTTGAGGATCGTCATGATGCTCTCGGCGATGGACATGTCGCCGATGAAATCGGCTGCGCCATGCAGGCTTCCGTCCGCACCCACGTACCGCAGCGCATAGGGTTGCACCGGCGCATGAGCGTCGATGGCCGCTTCGAACAGATTGGCGTGGAAGGGCAGCAGCGTGCCCTGCGCGGCCGTCGTACCTTCCGGGAAGAAGGCCACGTGCTCGCCCTTCTCGATGCTTTCGACCAGTCCCTTGAAGATGCGACGCACGTCGCTGGCCTTGCCGCGCGAGATGAAGATGGTGCCGGTCTTGGCACACAACCAGCCGATCAGCGGCCAATGGCGGATCTCCGACTTGGCCACGAAACGGCATGGCTGCAGGCTATTGACCACGAAGATATCCAGCCAGCTGATATGGTTGCACACCAGCAAGGAACGCGGGATCGGCAAGGGACTGTCGATCTTCACCTCGATGCCGCAGATACGCAGCAGCTTGCGCGACCAGCGCCGGATATGGGCTTCCCGGCCCTTCTCGGAGGTGAAGGGGAACAGGAAGGCACAGACCGCCATGCCCTTGAACAAATGCGCAATCAGGCGCAACAGACGGAAAACGAACATGACGTGGCCGGCTCGCTAGGCTATAGGCTGAAAATTGATTGACCGAAAATCACGGAAAGTCAAAACCCGGGTAAGCGCAAATCAACGCTCGAAGGCGATGTGCCCCGACACGATGGTGGCCTTGACCACCCCAGGCAGCTCGTAACCCAGGAAAGGCGTGTGCTTGCCCTGGCTGGCCAGCGCCGCGCCCTGCACCTTCCACATGGTGTTGGGATCGAACAGGCACAGGTCGGCCACGCTGCCCACGGCCAGGTTGCCGGCCTTCAGGCCCGCCACCTTGGCGGCGCGGTGGGTGATCTTGGAGATGGCCTTGGAGAGCACTTCCTTGCCCTCACCTTCGGTTTCCAGGGCCCACTTCAGCGACAGCGACAGCAGCAGTTCCAGGCCGGTCGCGCCGGGCGAGGCTTCGCCGAAGGGCAGCAGCTTCTCGTCGTCATCGACCGGGGTGTGGTCGGAACAGACGGCGTCGATGGTGCCGTCGAGCAGCGCCGCGCGGATCGCCTCGCGGTCGCGCTGCGAACGCAGCGGCGGGGTCAGGCGGGCGTTGGAGTCGAAGTAGCCGATGTCCAGGTCGCACAGGTGGATGTGGTGCACGCCCACATCGCAGGTCACCGGCAGGCCTTCGCTCTTGGCCTGGCGCACCAGCTCAAGGCCGGCGGCCGAGGACATGCGGCACAGGTGCACGCGTGCGCCGGTGGCGCGCATCAGTTCGAACAGGGTGTAGAGCGCGATGGTTTCCGACATCACCGGCACGCCCGACAGGCCCAGGCGCGACGCCGCCGGGCCGCTGTGGGCGATGCCGGTGCGGCCCAGGTGCGGATCCTGCGGACGCAGCCAGACGGTGTAGTTGAAGGTCTTGGCGTATTGCAGCGCCGACAGCAGCACGGTGGTATCGGTGATCGGCTCTTCGGCCTGCGAGAAGCCGATACAGCCGGCTTCGGTCAGCTCGGCCATTTCGGTCAGGGCCTTGCCCTTGAGGCCGGCAGTCAGCGCACCCAGCGGGTAGACGTGCGCCTGGTTGAGCGACCTGGCGCGGTGCTTGAGCATTTCCACCAGGCCGGGTTCGTCCAGTACCGGATCGGTGTCGGGCGGGCAGACCAGGCTGGTCACGCCCCCCTGGATGGCGGCCTGCATCTCGGATTCGAGCGTGGCCTTGTATTCGTAGCCGGGCTCGCGCAGGCGCGCCGACAGGTCCACCAGGCCGGGAGCGACTACCAGTCCGGTGGCGTCGATGGTCTTGTTGGCCACGAAGTCAGCCGGTGCCTGGCCGACACCGACGATCTTGCCGGCGGCCACGTACAGATCCTGCTGGGCGTCGATGCCGTTGGCCGGGTCGATCAGGCGGCCGTTCTTGATATGCAGTTTCATCAGTTCTTGTCTTCTTAACGGATCGTTCAAAACGTCGCTGTGGATGTCGTCGTTACGGCTTGCATCAGTTGCCAGCCACGATACTCATGACCGCCATGCGCACCGCGATGCCGAAGGTCACCTGCGGCAGGATCACGGCCTGGGCGCCATCGGCCACGGCCGAGTCGATCTCCACGCCGCGGTTCATCGGGCCAGGGTGCATCACGATGGCGTCCGGCTTGGCCAGGGCCAAGCGTTCCGGGGTCAGGCCGTAGCTCTTGAAGAACTCTTGCGCCGAGGGCAGCAGGGCCCCGCTCATGCGCTCGTTCTGCAGACGCAGCATGATGATCACGTCGACGTCCTTCAAACCCTCTTCCATGTTGTGGAAGACGCGCACGCCCATCTGCTCCAGGCCGCTGGGCAAGAGTGTGCGCGGGCCGATGGCGCGCACTTCGGGTACGCCCAGCGTGGTCAGCGCATGGATGTCGGAACGCGCCACGCGGCTGTGCAGGATGTCGCCCACGATGGCCACGCGCAGGTTGGTGAAGTCCTTCTTGTAGTGGCGGATCGTGTACATGTCCAGCAACCCCTGGGTCGGGTGGGCATGGCGGCCGTCACCGGCGTTGACCACGTGGACATGCGATTGCTTGGTGTCGATCAGGTGCTTGGCGATCAGGAAGGGCGCGCCCGATTGCGCATGGCGCACCACGAACATGTCGGCATGCATGGCCGCCAGGTTGTCGATGGTGTCCATCAGCGACTCGCCCTTGCTGGTGCTGGAGGCCTGGATGTTCAGGTTGATCACGTCCGCCGAGAGACGCTTGGAGGCGATCTCGAAGGTGGTGCGGGTACGCGTGGAGTTCTCGAAGAACAGGTTGAAGACGCTCTTGCCGCGCATCAGCGGCACCTTCTTGACTTCGCGGTCGCCGATGCTGACGAAGGACGAGGCCGTGTCGAGGATGTGGGTCAGGATGGCGCGCGGCAGACCCTCGATGGTCAACAGGTGTTGCAGTTCGCCGTTTTTGTTCAGTTGGGGATTAAGCATGGACCACCGTGAGTGAGAAGCGGCCGTCGTCGGCGCGTTGCAATTGCAGGTTTTCTTGTTTGGACAGCGAGACCGTGGTCGCCAGGAAGTCCGCGGTGATCGGCAGCTCGCGTCCGCCGCGATCCACCAGGGCGGCCAGCAGCACACGCGCCGGGCGACCGTAGTCGAACAGTTCGTTGATGGCCGCACGGGTGGTGCGTCCGGTGTAGAGCACGTCGTCGATGAGCAGGATGGTGGCACCCTCGACATCGAAGGGGATCTGGCTGGGTTTCACATCGGCGCGCAAGCCCTTTTCGGAAAAGTCGTCGCGATAGAAGGAAACGTCCACGAAGCCCAGCCGCGCGGCCAGGCCCAGTTCGGCCGCCAGCCGCTCGGCCAGCCAGGCGCCACCGGAATGGATGCCCACCAGCGCCACGTCGTTCGCGCCCAGAAGGCCGGTCTTGATCTGCTGCACCAGGTCCTGGTACAGCGCTTCTGCATCAAGCTGGGAAGGTGTTGTGCTCATGAATGTGCGTCGTCAAAGTATTGCTGCAAAATGATGGCGGCAGCCTGGTCGTCGATCTGCTCGCCGCGCTGGTGTTCGATCACGGCCGAGCTGTAGCGCTCGTCCACCAGCGTCACCTCCACGCCGTAGCGGCCGTGCAGCTGGTTGGCGAAGCGGCGGCAGCGCACGCTCATCTCGTGTTCGGCGCCGTCCGGGTGCAGCGGCAGGCCGACCACGCAACGCGCCGGCTGCCATTCGGCCACCAGGCGCGCGATGGCGGCGAACTTGCCGTCGTTGGTGGCCTCGCTGATCACGGCCAGCGGCTGCGCCTGCTTCAGGCCGGTATTGCCCACGGCCACGCCGATGCGCTTCAAGCCGAAGTCGAAGGCCAGTACGGTGTCCAAGTGCCTGTCCTTATGCCCGTCCGGCGTCGCCGGAGAGCATCACCGGGTCGATGCCCAGCAAGGCCAGCGCCGCCGTGAAGCGTTGCTCCACCGGCAGCTCGAAGATGATGGCCGGGTCGGCCTTGACCGTCAGCCAGCCGTTGCGACCGATCTCGCCCTCCAGCTGGCCCGGGCTCCAGCCCGAGCACCCCAGGGTCACCAGCACGCGCTCGGGGCCATTGCCGTGGGCGACCGCCTCCAGCACATCCTTGGAAGTAGTCAGGGCCACATCGTCAGTCACCTGCAGGGTGGAAGAGTATTTTTCGGACGTCGAATGCAGCACGAAGCCCCGCTCCACCTGCACCGGACCACCGAACATGACCGGGCGGCGGTACAGCTCCGGCATGGCGTCAGGGGTATCGGGCTGGATCTCGAGCTTGAGGTTGATACGGTCGAACAGCACGTCCATGGTCATGTCGGTGGGCTTGTTGATGACCACACCCAGCGCGCCGTTATGGTTGTGCTCGCACAGGTAGACCACCGTGCCACCGAAGATCGGGTCCAGCATGGACGGCATGGCGATCAGGAAGTGGTTGGTCAGGTCCAGCTCCAGCGGGGACCGGGTCTCCTCGCCGGCGTCGTCCTCACCCTCGGCGCGCGGGCCGGATGCGGCCGCGCCAGCCTGGCGGGCGGGGGAGTCGGAAAGGAAGGGATCGAAAGCACCAAAGGATTCCGCGGATTCGTCGAAATCCTCGGCTGAAAAACTGAAGGGAGAATGACGTCTCTTGATCATCCCGATATTTTAGCAGTTTTGGCCGCCTCCCCCATCGAACAAGGGGTAGCCCGACCCTTGCCGAAAGGAAAAACCTTCCGGCAATGGCAGGGTTCAGTTTCCTGCCAGCATCTGCGCTACTGCCCGGCGCGCCTGGCTGCCCAGCTCGGCCAGGTCCAGGTCGGGGATGGCATCGTCCCGCACCACCGCCCGGCCACCGACCCACAATGCCTTCAGGAAAGGCCGCCCGCCCGAGGCCACCGGGCCGATGGCCGGGTCGTGCAGGCCGAAGTAGCGTGGATCGTCCAGCCGATACAGGGCGATGTCAGCCTGTTGCCCCACCTGCAGGCCATCCAGCGCCCCCAGCCCCAGCACGCGGGCGCCGCCGCTGCTGCCCCAGCGCACGACATCTTCCACCGTGGCCTCATCCGCCCCGCCCTCGAAATGTCCGCCGCGCCAGGCGGGCGTGGCTTCCTGGCCCCGACGGGCGCGCTGCATCAGCCAGGCGGCATGGGTCTCCGAGATCATGTCGGCCGCTTCGTTGGAGGCGGCCCCATCCACGCCGATGGACACCGGCACGCCGGCAGCCTCCAGCGCGCGGATGGGCGCAATGCCGCTGCCCAGGCGGCCATTGCTCTGCGGGCAGTGGGCGATACCGGTGCCGGTGCGGCCCAGCAGGGCGATCTCGGCCTCATCGAGCTTGACCAGGTGGGCGAACCACACATCCGGCCCCAGCCAGCCGATGCGCTCGCAGAACTCCACCGGCGTGCAGCCATGCATGGCCTGGGCGCTGTCCTGGTAGCCGACCGTCTCCGAGAGGTGGCTGTGCAGGCGCAGGCCCATCTCACGCGCGGCCACGGCGATCTCGCGCAGCTCCTCGGGCGCGGCCGAATACAGCGGCGTGGTCGGCGCCATCACCACCCGCCGCAGCGCCGCCGGGGAAGGATCATGGAAACGCCTGGCCAGCCGCTCCATGTCAGCCAGGAAACCATCCAGCGTCTCCGGCCGCAAGGCGCTGGGCAGGTCGGCCTCCAGCTGCCGGGTACGGGTGGCGGTGCCACGGCAGAGCACGAAGCGCAGGCCCAGCCGCTCGGCTTCCTCGAAGAGGATTTCCGAGGTATCGAAGGGCATGCCCGGGTAGTACAGGTAGTTGTGGTCGGCGATGGTGCCGCAGCCCGAGCGCAGCAGCTCCACCATGCCGATGCGCGCGGCCAGGCGGAACAGCTCTGCGTCGAAGCGCGCGCGGTAGCGGTAGGGCGTGGCCGCCAGCCAGGGCGTGAGCGTGGCATTGATGCCCAGCGGATCGCCCTTCAACAACGACTGGAACAGGTGGTGATGGGTATTGACCCAGGCCGGATAGGCCACGCAATCGCCGGCCTCCAGCACCTCTTCGCCGGGCAGGGCGTCGAGCTTGCCGATGGCGGCGATCACGCCATCGCGCACCCGGATGTCCGGCCCCGCATGGCGGGCCGCAGCGCCGGGCAGGCCGGTCATGATGGCTTGCAGGTTCCTGATCAGGAAATTCTTCATGGTCATTGCACTCCGTAAGGTGACAGCTTCAACCCATCTCGCTTTCATGCCAGCCGGCCAGCGTGGTGCGCGCGATCGCACTCATGAGCCAGAACAGCAGGATGCCGGTCAGGGTGATCAACAGCAGCGCCGCAAACAGGCGCGGGATGTTCAACTGGAAACCCGCCTGCAGGATCTGATAGGCCAGCCCCGAGCCGGTGCCACCGGTGCCGGCCACGAACTCGGCCACTACCGCGCCGATCAGCGCCAGCCCGCTGGAGATGCGCAGGCCAGCGAAGAAATATGGCAAGGCACTGGGTATGCGCAAGCGCCACAGCGTCTGCCAGCGCGTGGCGCGGTTGAGCCGGAACAGGTTCAACAGGCCCGGATTGACACTGCGCAAGCCCAGCGTGGTGTTGGAGATGATCGGGAACAGCGCCATGATGGTCGCACAGACGGTGAGCGCAGCCGTGGTGTCCTTGACCCAGATGATGATCAGCGGCGCAATGGCCGCAATGGGCGTGACCTGCAGGATGATCGCATAAGGGAACAGGCTGATCTCGATGAAGCGGCTCTGCACGAACACGAAGGCCAGTGCCACGCCCAGCGTCACCGCCAGCGCAAAGGCCAGGAAGGTGATCTTCAGCGTCACCAGCAGCGCATCGAGCAGCATGCCCCAGTCGGCCACCAGGGTACGGGCGATCACCATGGGCGAGGGCACCAGGTAGGGTGGCACCTCCAGCAGCGTGCACACCACCTGCCACAGCAGCAGCAAGGCCGTGCCGATGGACAGTGGCGCGGCCACGCGCCAGAAGCCGGGACGATTGATCAGCGGTTCAGTGTTGCGCTTCATGATCGCCTCCCTGCTGGTTGGCCAGCGTCAGGTAGTCGGACAGGGTCTTGCAATATTGCAGGAACGGCGCCGAGATGCGGAAGGCCTCGTCGCGCGGCCCCGGCGCATCGATGGCCACATCGGCGATGACGCGCCCGGGACGCGCAGCCATCACGATCACCCGCGACGACAGGAACACCGCCTCGTAGATGCTGTGGGTCACGAAGACCACCGTCAGGTCTTGCCGGCTCCAGATATCGCGCAGGTCGGCATCGAGCTTGTTGCGGGTGAATTCATCGAGCGCGCCGAAGGGCTCATCCATGAGCAACAGGTTGGGCGAGGTCGCCAGAGCGCGGGCGATGGAGGCGCGCATCTGCATGCCGCCGGACAACTCCCGGGGCAGCACGTGATGGAATTTTTCCAATCCCACCAGCTGCAGGGCCGCAGCGACCCGCGCCTCGGCTTCAGCGCGCGGCACATGCCGCAGGTCCAGCGGCAGGCGCGCATTCTGCGCCACCGTGGCCCAGGGCATGAGCGTGGCTTCCTGGAACACCATGGCCAGCGTGCGCTCGGGCGTACCGACGGTGGCCAGGTTGCCGCCCCACCAGCGCAGATGGCCGTGCGAGGGCTCCTCCAGTCCGGCAAACATCTTCAGCAAGGTACTCTTGCCGCAGCCCGACGGCCCCAGCAGCGAGACGAACTCGCCCCGGCCGATATCGAGCCTGACCTCGTCCAGCGCACGGGTGCCGTTGCGATAGGTCTTCTCCACCCGCTGCGCCGACAGCACCGGCGCCTCGTCAGGCGCGCCGGACGCGCCCTCCTGCTCCCATGCGGCGGCCTGCGACATGGCGTGATCGTCTCTGTCCATCTTGGCTCCTTGCCGGCTCATGCCGAGGGATGAATGCGGAACACTTCGCGCTCGCCGTGTGCTTCCAGCAGCTCCAGCAACATGCGGCGCATGATCAGCCCCGGACGGTCGGAAGCCATGTGGAATTCCTGGCGGCGCCGCACGTCGATGCAGGCGTCGGGATCGGTGGCTTCCAGGATCTCGCGGTCTTCCACCAGGATGGGCGCATCCCAGGCGATCAGC
Source organism: Herbaspirillum sp. ASV7 (assembly GCF_016429215.1). Taxonomy (GTDB): domain Bacteria; phylum Pseudomonadota; class Gammaproteobacteria; order Burkholderiales; family Burkholderiaceae_D; genus Herbaspirillum. Next base: position 17,534 of record NZ_JAELUH010000089.1, read on the forward strand.
TCGGCCTCGGAACAGTCTTCCTCGGTATCGTTGCGATAGAGCCATTGCGCCAGCATGATGGACCCATCGTCGATGGGCGTGGCGCAGTTGTAGATGATGTGGTGCCGACCGCTCTCGGGATAAGTGCAGCCGAAGCGCCGCACGAAGGGCAGGTACCAGCGGTTGAACATATGGCGCACCGTGGTATCGGCCGTGCTACCGGTGACGCGGTGGCTGGCCGGCACGTTCTTGATCGGCACGCGCGTCTCGGCTTCGAAGCCGTAGTCGGTTTCGCCGATCTCGTACTTCTCGGGCTTGGGCTGGTCGTACAGGCCGAAGGTGGCACGGTGCACGTAACTGAAATGGGAGTTGTCGAAGGAATTCTCCATCATGCGCAGCGCGCTGGTCTCCCAGCGTTCATAGAACTGGAAGATGCGCCGGTAACCCGGCGCGCCATCCTCGGGAAACTCCGGGATGTCACGCAACGGATCTTCCAGCGCCACCCAGACGTAGCCGTAGCGTTCCTTGCAGTGATAGGACTTCACGCAAGCCCCCGATGGCACACTGCCGTCGACGCTTTGCGGCACGCGCACGCAGGCGCCGTCGCCATTGAAGGTCCAGCCGTGATAGCCGCAGACGATGTTGCCGTTCTCCACAAAACCCTTGGAGAGCCGGGCCGTGCGATGACAGCAGCGATCCTGCAACGCGGCCGGGCTCCCGTCTTCCTTGATCCACACGACCAGCTTCTCGCCCAGCAGCGTGAACGGCTGCGGACCTTCCTGCAATTGCGCTATCGGCATGAGCGCATACCAGAACCTGCGCAAGACTTTCTGTTGGGTGACCAGCATGATGCGACTCCTTCTGCTTGGGGCTGTGGACTTGTGTTATCCACAGCGCCGGCCGGCGTGCCAATACGGTCGCCTTCGCCGGAACAACGGTTCTCGTCAGGGCATGACCTTCATGTCCTTGACGAACTGGGTGGTATAGGCCTTGTGATAGTCGGTGCCGGCCTTGAGCAGGCCGGTGGCGACCATGACGTCGTAGGTCTGCTTCCAGCGCTCGTCGGTCATGACGCCGATGCCGTATTTGGCCGCGTCGCCGCCGGTGACCACCTTGAGTTCCTTGAGCTTGCCCACTGCATAGGCCAGCTGTTCGTCGCTCATGTTCTTGTTGTCCTGCTTGATGAGGGCATTGGCCGGCGCGGGATCTTCCAGGTAGCTCTTCCAGCCCTCGGCGGTGGCCTTGACGAAGCGCTGCACCAGGTCCGGCTTGGTGGCCACCGTCTTCTGCAGCGTGACGATGGT
>NZ_JAELUH010000008.1 GCF_016429215.1 Herbaspirillum sp. ASV7
CCCCCCCCCCCCCCCCCCCCCCCCCCCCCCCCCCCCCCCCCCCCCCCCCCCCTTTTAACGGAGTCTCGTGGGCTCGGAGATGTGTATAAGAGACAGGATCATGAGCGATAACTTGCACGATACCGTCTCCAACGTACGCAGCGGCACCACCGCCATCGACATGGCTGCGCGCGAACTGGCGCAGGGTAACTTCAGCCTGTCTGACCGGACCGAGCAACAGGCCAGTTCGCTGGAAGAAACCGCCTCGGCCATGGAACAGCTGACCACGGCCGTCAGGCAGAATGCCGACAACGCTCGCCAGGCCAGCGCCTTGGCCGTTTCGGCATCGGACGTGGCGGTGCGCGGTGGGGCCTCGGTGGAGCAGGTGGCCAACATCATGAGCGCCATCAGCACCTCGTCGGGCAAGATTGCCGACATCATCACGGTGATCGATGGCATCGCCTTCCAGACCAATATCCTGGCGCTGAACGCTGCCGTCGAAGCCGCCCGCGCCGGCGAGCATGGGCGCGGCTTTGCCGTGGTGGCCAGCGAAGTGCGTGGACTGGCCCAGCGCAGCGCCGTGGCCGCCAAGGAAATCAAGTCCCTCATCGAGGGTTCGGTGGACCAGGTCAAGACCGGCAGCGCCATCGTCGAGCAGACCGTCTCCACTATCGATGAAGTCATCGCCAGCATCAAGCATGCGACCGACCTGATCACCGATATCAGTTCCTCCAGCAAGGAGCAGAGCGAGGGCATCGAGCAGATCAACCAGGCCATCAGCCAGATGGACCAGATGACCCAGGAAAACTCGGCCCTGGTGGAGCAGAACGCGGCCGCCTCCAAGGCGCTGCAAAGCCAGGCCGAGCAATTGTCGGACCTGATGGGACGCTTCAAGCTCAGCGAGCTGCTGGCGTACTCCCATGCCAACCCCACCAGACCCGGTCCACGGGTTGCCAACGTCCAGCCCGAGCTATCCCTGATCGAGGCTTGAACGTCCATTCCTGAGCGTTTGCGAGGAGACCGCGCGCGCCGTTTCGACGGCGTGTCGCGATAACAGAAGCGCGTCCCAACCGATTCCCTTACCCGGATGACTTCGCTGCGATACCGTAGCGCGGCCTTCGGGGGAGGTGACTCGTCCATGCAAATGACCGTGCACTCCCACAGAAAGGTCTCGCCATGAGTTTCCAACACCCCCCTTCCGTTACCGACCAGGCCGGCGTGCGCCAGGCTTTGGCGCAGGCTCGCGTACAAGCCTTCATCGATGCGTACAAAAGGGAAGGCTACCGCATCGCCGATATCGATCCGCTGGAGAGTATCTCGGTGCCGGATATCGCCGAGCTGCAGCCGCAACACCATGCGCTGTGCGATGAGGACATCATCCTGTCGCAGCATCGTTCCCTTGACGGCCTGGGTCTGAGCACCGTCAGGGACCTGGCACATCATCTCAGCGAGCGCTATTGCGGCCCGCTGGGCGTGGATTGCAGTGGCATGCGCGATGACAGCCGGCGCCAGTGGCTGTTCGCGCGCCTGGGCGCGCAAGATCACCGGGCCGAGATGGCCGCACACGAACGCGCCGCCTTGCTTGCCCGCCTGGTGGCGGCCGAGGAGTGGGAGCGTTTCCTGCAGGAGCAATACCCGCTGGGCAAGCGCTTCTCGCTGGAAGGCTGCGAGAGCCTGCTGCTGCTCATGGAGAGCCTGGCCGACCGCGCCAGCTTCTACCAGCTGGAAAAATTCTTCTTTGCCATGCCGCACCGGGGGCGCCTCAACCTGCTGGTGAATTTCATGCAGATGCCGGCGGGCGAGATCGTGGCCTATTTCGACAAGCACAAAACCACGCCCGCCGCCGCCGGGGCGGTCGATCTGCCGTATCACCTGGGGTACCAGAGCGTGCGCTCGACGGCCCATGGCCAGATCAGCCTGCAGCTGGCGCACAATCCCTCGCACCTGGAGAGCGCCTATCCGGTATTGCTGGGCATGGTGCGCGGCGCCCAGGCGCAGGACATCCACGGCCAGGCACCGGCCTCGGTGGTGATCCATGGCGATGCGGCGTTCTGCGGACAGGGCGTGGTGATGGAGTCGCTCAAGCTGGCGCAGCATCCCGGCTATTCGGTGGGTGGGACGGTACACATCATCGCCAACAACCAGATCGGCTTCACCACGCCCAATCCGCTCGATCCCGAGAACCACGGCTATTGCACCGACATCGCCCGCATCGTCGGTGCGCCGGTACTGCACGTCAACGCCGATCAGCCGGAGATGGTGCTGCGCGCGGCGCGCATCGCCTTCGACTATCGCATGCAGTTCCAGGCCGATGTGGTCATCGACCTGGTTGGTTACCGCCGCTGGGGGCATTCCGAGCAGGATAGCAGCACCTTCACGCAGCCCCTGCTGCATGCCTTCATCGAGAAGCATCCCAGCGTCACCGTGCTCTACGAGCAAGCGGCCCAGCCGGGTGTGGCCGATGGCTGGCCCGGCCTGGCGCGGGCACGAGAGCAGGCGCGCTCGCGCTTGAAGGCCAATGTGGCGGCAGACGGCGCTGCACAGGCCCGGTCGTTAGCGCCGCCGATACCGCGCCAGCGAACAAATCCAGGGCTGGCCGAGCTGCGTCGTTTCGTCCAGCAGATGACGACCCTGCCGGCAGGCTTCGAGGCGCATGCCGCCATTGGCAAGCTGATCGCACAGTGGCAAGCCAGCGTGGCCACGCCCCAGGCCACGTGCCAATGGATCTTCGCGGAGAACATGGCCTATGCCTCCTTGCTCAGCCAGGGGCATGCAGTGCGTATCTCGGGCATGGATGTGCAGCGTGGCACTTTCTTGCATCGTCATGCGGTGTGGCATGCGGTGGACGCCGAGCAGGGCCTGCAGCGTGAATTCTGGCCCCTGCGCGAAGTGACGGTCGAGGGTGCTGCGCTGGAGATCATCAATTCGCCCTTGAGCGAAGAGGCCGTGCTGGGCTTCGAATATGGCTTCAGCAGCCAAGTGCAAGGTCCGGGATTGGTGATCTGGGAAGCGCAGTTCGGCGATTTCGTCAACGGCGCCCAGATCATGATCGATCAGTACATCACTTCCGGCACCGGCAAATGGGGCTATCGCTCCGGGCTCACCATGCTGCTGCCCCACGGTTACGAAGGCGTGGGGCCGGAGCATTCGACCGGATACCTCAGTCGCATGCTGTTGCTATGCGCGCAAAACAACATCCGCGTGGCCATGCCGTCGACGTCGGCGCAATGCTTCCATCTGCTGCGCCAGCAAGCCCTGGAGGGCGCCCAGCCATTGGTGGTGTTCACACCCAAGGTGGTGCTGCATGGCGAAGCCGGTTCGCACTCGCCCTTGTCGGCGTTGATCGAGGGCGGCTTCGCGCCTTTGCTGGCCGATCGCCTGGCTCATCCTGCGGCCCAGGTCAGGCGCGTGGTCCTGTGCAGCGGCAAGGTCTACTACGATCTGGCCCGGGGCCAGGCCGAAGCAGGCGACGAAGCCACTGCCATCCTGTCGGTGGAGCAGCTCTATCCCTTCCCGACGGCATCGTTGCGCCAGCTGCTGGCAGGTTATACGGCACTGGAAGAGGTGATCTGGGTGCAGGAAGAGGAGCGCAGCCAGGGGGCCTGGCTATGCGTGCGCGAAGCCATTGAGGCCAGCCTGCCGGTGGCGATACGGCTGCGCGCCGTTTGCCGTGACAATACCGCCTCCGGCCCAACCGCCTCCAAGAGCGTGCACCATGCACAGCAGCTGCAACTGGTGCGCGAGGTCTTCCCGAGCAGGGCGCCTGCCGCAGGAAATTGAACGCAGGCAATAAAAAACGGCGCACTTCAAGCTGAAGTGCGCCGTCTCCCCCTCCGGTTTCCCCGGTATGACTGCAGATATGGCTTTGTATCGCGTAGCTTGCTCGATAGTCAAGAAAAATCAGTAAGTCAGCGTAACGGTCACGGTATCCGAATAGGCACCTGCCAGCGGCGTCTGCGCTGCCGGGATCTGGCCGTAGACGGTCAGCGTCTGCAGCAGGCCCGAACCGGTGCCGGCGACCGTGTCGGTGCCGATGGTGGTACCCCAGTTGTTGGTGTGGGCGGCATCGCGGTAGAGCGCATAGTTCAGGGTGCCGCCGCCGGTGGCGCTCATCTTGCGGGTGCTGACGGTGGAGCCGGTGCCGGTGCCGGCATCCAGCCCGACGTTGTAGGGCGTACCGTTGGTGCAGAGCACGGTGATGCTGCCGCTCTGGTTCACCAGGGTCTGGGTATAGGCGCCGAAGGCAATGGCCGAACCGACCACCGTGCAGGAGGCCACCACCGAGGCGCTGATGGTCAGCGACGAAGTGGCAGTGGCAGCGAAGGAAGCCGGTGCACTGGAGGCCAGGACGATAGCGGCGATCGAGGCACTGACAAAACGGTTTTGCTTGGCAAAGAACATTTGTTTCTCCTGGTTTGGCTGCCCCGTCCTCGCCCCTTGCAAGAACTTCCCTGTGCAGCTGGTATGGAGACACTTTAATTTCTGGTTACGTTTATCGATATCCGGGCATTCCTGATGGCGGCTCTTTTGGCGTCAGGGAAATCCTGTCAGGGCAATCCTGAGTCCTCCTCCCTCGCGCCCGGATTTCAGTACGTGATGAGGATGGTCAGCGTGTCCAGATAGCTGCCCGCCTTGACGTTCTGGCTGCCGGTGACCCGTCCGTAGACCGTGTAATTCTTGATCACGGGGGTCAGCACCTGGAGCAGGTAACCGTCGGCGGCATAGGCGGTACTGGAGGAGCCGTCCCCCCAGATGGTGGTGCGGGTCGCGTCGATATAGGCCTGGTAGTTCAGGGCGCTGGCGCCATTGAGCATCTTGCGCTGGGAGAATGCGCCGCTGTTGCCGCTGCTGAGCTTGACCGTATAGGCTACCAGCAGCGAGACCGTGGCCTGGCAGGTGACGGTGATGCTGCCGGTGTTGTCCAGGTTGCTGTTCGATTGCGGATCGTATACGCCAAAGGCCACCGGCGTGGAGGTGGCCGAGCATAGCGTCTGCGCCTGGGCGTTGCAGACCGGGAGCAGCGCCAACGCCAGACATGGCAGCAGGGCAAGGCGGGGCAGGATGGCAGATCGGTGTCTCATGTCAGCTCCTTGGCGGACCTCAGCGGCAGATCACGACTTCGTTGCTCATGCCGCCTTCACTGCGTGGCGGCGGCGTGAGCGTGGCGTGACAGCGTGCTCCGGAGGGGAGCAGGACGTCCAGCGTATTGACCGGGGCCAGTTCCTGCAGATAGCTCACGCCGTCATATCCCACCGGTGCCTGCAATCCGGTTTCACGCACCCTGATCGAAGAACCCAGCGGCAGGTAGTTGCCCTCGCCATCCTTGAGCGTGATGGTGACATCGGAGGCGCGCCGGGTCGTGAAGTTGACCAGCACGCCGGAGCGGTCACGCGGCTTGACGTACTGGTCGGACTGGTCCAGCTGCAGGGTCAGTGGCAGGTCCAGCACATCCACGGAGATCTTGTTGACGTCATAGGCGCGCAGATTGGTCAGCAGCAGTTGGCCGTTGTCGTCGGTGCGGCCGGCGTAGCGGTTTTCGGTGTAGACCCCGACGTTCTTCACGCCGCCGGTATTGACCACGGCAAAGCTGTCGTCGATCCAGTCCGAGGCGAAGACGCTGCCATCCATGAGCGCGAAGGCCCCGCGCGCGCCCAGGCGTTGGCTGGTGACCTGGGCCGATTGCGAGGCGGTCACATTGAAGCTGCCATAGCGGCTCTTGTAGTTGAGCTGCCCCAGGCGTTGCTGATAGCTGCCCTCGGTATCCTGCAACTGCCAGCCAAGGTCGCCGATGGCCACTGTCGAACGGCCGGCCTGGAGGGTCGTGGTGCGCTGGCCATTGTTGTTGCCCACGCTGGCGCCGGCGACATCACGTCCGCCCAACGGAATGATCAGGCCTACCGTCGCACCATAGCCGCTGTTGCGGAAATCCCGGTAAGCCGTCAGGTACATGCTCGAGGTGCTGCCCACGGATTTGAAATAGGTGATGGTCAGCGTCTCGCTGTCGGCCAGGCCCGTGGTGCCCAGGTCGGTGAAGAGCAGCGGGCTCTTGGTCCTGGCATAGGCCATGCTGAGCGAACCGGCGCTGCGCAGATTCACGCCCAGCGTGGCCACCGTGGCACTGCGCGAGACCGGTGCACCCTCGATCGCGCCGATATCCTGATAGCCCTCGGTGGATTGGGTGCGGCTCAGCGACATGCTCAGCGGATCGGCATTGCGCTCGATGGCCAGCGATGCCTGCTGTCCGGAGCGGCTATCGGAGCGGCTGGTCGCCACGGCCGAGGCCAGCACCGCACGGTTGCCCAGGTTGAAGACGGCGCCGCCGCCGGCCAGCGTCAGTGCGCGCATCGCTTCGGCGTGGCCTTCCAGGGTAAGCCAGTCGCTCATGCCGTGGCGCGCGCTACCGGAGAGGGCGAACTGGCCATAGTCGTTGCTGCGCAAGCCATAGTTGCGTCTTACCCAGCCGCCTTCGACCGAGTAGGAGGACAAGCCGGTCTTGAGCAGACGGTCGGTGGCATAGAAGTTGACCGTGCGGAAGGTCTGGCGCCCCAGTTCATCAGTGACGGCGACAGCGATCTGGCCGGCGCCGCTGGCAATTGGCGGTTGCCGGATCTCGAAGGGGCCGGGCGGCACCGGTTGCGACAACTGCCTCACACCGTTGACGAACAGGTCGACGGTGGAAGGCACCACCGTCTCGCCACCCAGGGATGGGGTGGGGAAGCGCACCAGGTCAGGCCGCAGGCTGAAGTCGGAAGCGTACTGGAAGCCCCCCAAGCGCACCGAGCGGCTCCAGGCCAGGCTGCTGTTGATGACGTCTCCCGCGCGGTAACGGGTCAGGCTGGCGGGCTCGGAATAGGTATAGGTGGTTTCCAGGCGCGCGGAGACGCCGCCGCTGTTGCCGGTGTAGCCCAGACCGGTCGAGCTCAGCACGCTGCTGCCGGAGAACCAGCGGCCGTCGAACAGGCCGCCCAGGGCATGCAGGCCCTGGCTGTTGCTGGCCAGCAGGTCGTAGTTGAGCACCAGTCCGCGCCCGCCAGGCGAGAGCGGGACTTTATCGGCGGTGCCGTTGGCGTCGATGTCGGTGGTATTCATGAATCGGGGCGCAATGGCAAGGTTGATCCGGGCGCCGGCTTCGTCCAGATTGATCTGGCTGGCGATGGAGGAAATCGCCACCAGATCGTCGTCGGCACCGTCGATGCGCAGCTTCAGGCTGCGCAGTTCGGCTGCGGTCGCGTAAAGCTGCTGCTGGCGGCGCGTGAACTGCGCGACCAGATCGGTCCCTCGGCCGTTGATGGACACCTCCAGCAGCAGAACTTCATCGCCCGGCTGGGCGGCGCGGCCAAGCGTGCCCAGCGTCAGCAGGGCCAAGGTCAATATCCAGCGCGAGAGGCGACTCAAGGCGCAACGGTCAGTTCGGCATCAATCGGCCCGGCATCGCTGTTGGCGCTCAACTTGACTTTGCTGCCGGTGGCGAGCGGGGTCTCGGTATCGATCAGGTACTGACGTGTCACCCCGGCCAGCGTATAGGGGTTGCTTCCGGCCGGGGCCTTGACCGTCTTGCCATTGGGTAGGGTCAGGGTCAGTTCCAGCAGGCGCGAGCGACGATTGCCGGCGTTGGTCACCATCAGTCTGGCCGGCTTGCCGGCACGTAACTGATAGTCAAGTTGTGTCTTGGCCGGGCCATTGGCGGCGATGAAGACCGGCATCGAGATGCGGAACTTGAAGTTGATGGTGGCGCCTTCGGCAGCCGACGGGATCTCGTCGATCAGCAGCCGGAAGGCGATCTCGCTGCTGCCGGCGGCCTGCCTGGAGACCACCCGGATCACCTGCGACGCGCCAGGCGCGAGGCTGAAGACCGGCGGGCTGATGATCAGGTTCTGGGTCGGTTGCAGGTCGTCCTTGCTATCGGCCTGGTTCCAGTCGAAGGCACGGATCTGCAGCGAGACGACGTGGTTGTCGTTGTTGACGATCTTGATCACGCCAGCGGTGCGCGAGGAGGATAGCTCCAGCACCACCGGGGCGATCTCGAAGTTGGACGCCAGCGTCGGTTGTATTCCCCCTACGCACGCAAGGCAGACGATGGACCAGCAGGTGGTCAGCCGCCAGAAAATGGATCCGGATCTCGTCACGCTACGAAATCTCCACTCTAGTTGTCAGGCGAATGTCATTTTTCTCTAGAGTAAAACGAAACCGGAGTTGTGTAATCGTCAAAGTTGCAGGCAAGCCACAAGATTTGATCGAAAGTTAAGAATTTTAGTGAATTGGTGTAACTAATGATGCCAGGTGGCAAGTTGATGCCCAGCATGGCCCCGGGGGGGCGACTGGTGCCCGGCAAGCGGGCTTGATCAGTAGGACAGGGTGATGGCGACCACGTCGCTATAGCTGCCCGCACGCGAAGCCTGCCCAGCGGGGATGTAGCCGTAGACGGGGATGTTCTGGCTGTTGCCAGTGCCTACGCCGGACAGCGTATCGGTGCCGTTGGCATTACCCCAGCTGCGCGTGCGCGCGGCGTCCTGGTAAAGGCCATAGTTCAGCGAGTTGCTGCCATCGGTGCTGACCATCTTGCGGGTGGCAGTGCTGGCGCCGGAGGCGGTGCCGGCATCCAGACTCACGGTGTAGCTGGTGCCGCTGGAACAGGTCACGCCGATCTGGGCGTTCTGCTGGATGGCGCTGGAGGAGTAGGTGCCGAAGGGCAGGGCTGCACTCTGGACGACACACTGCGTCGGCACCATGGCGGTGATGTCGAGATTGCCTGTCGAGCTTGCTGCCAGGAGATCTGGCGCATAACAAAACGAGAGACCGGCGGCCAGCAGGAAGAAATGCGAATTTTTCATTGTTGTGGGGTGCCGGCTAGTCACAATAAAAGCTTGATACTATTATAGAATTAATTCGAATAAATATTCAGGAAAGTGCGAAGAAGCAACAGCGTCGTTAAGGAAAGATCGATGCAAATGGTGCAATTTGCTACAAGAATGAAAACATTTGATGACTGGGAGTCATTTTTCAGTCGGCGACTACAGCTCCTCGGCAGCTCTTGCCAGCGGTAGTTGCCACTGTTCCGCAGGCCAGTGCCACTCGTCGTTTGCCATCTCCTGGCGGGAGCGCGACGGTGTGTCGTCGCCACAGTTACGCGGCAACGATGTCTATCCTGATGCGAGCAATGAGCGCTGCCATCGCTGAGGTCGAGGATGGCAGTATGAGCTGAACAGAAGAGTAACCAAGTTGCACGTCTACAGGGTGACTATTAAGCGAAAGGATAGTGGTAGGGCAGTGCCGCAACCGGCCTCTGGCGGCTTGCGGGATATCGAGGAACTTGCGCGTGCATGCGCTTTCTGGAGAAAACATGAACACATGCACCGTCGGGCGCTGGCCTGGTGACGTAAGCGGGTTGGATTCTTGCTGCCTAATGGTCTGAACCATGCCGATGAACAAACAAAGCGGACTGGCCCGTGCCAGTACAGGCATATTCTTCTTCCTGGCGTTGCTGCTGCTGCTGGGCGTGGCGGCCTTTTCCTATCGCAGCGTGCGTGAATTTGAGCAGCGCGCGGTCTGGCTGCAGCATACCCACACGGTGCTCAAGGTGCTGGAGGAGGCCAATTCCACCGTGCGCGATGCCGTGAGCAGTTCGCGTGGCTACGTGTTGTCTGGTAACGAGGAGTATCGGACCAGCTTCGACACCTGGGCGCGCCAGGCCGGTGCGCTCATGCGCGAGCTGCACCGGCTGATGGCCGACAACGTCCAGCAGATGCGCCTGCTGGCGCATACCGAGGAGCTGGTGACCCAGCGCCTGAGCATGGCTGGGCAGTTGCTGGAGATGGACCGCTCGGTGGCGCAGCAGCGCGTGCTGGAGGGCAAGGCTCTGAGCGACCAGATCCGCGACAGCTTCAACGAGATGAAGGGCAACGAGAATGCCTTGCTGGCCACGCGTTCGCACGAGACCGCAGCCAGTGCCGACCTGACCATCATCATGGTGGTCACCGGCAGCCTGGTGAGCATCGCCTTGCTGGTGCTGGTCTACAGCAAGCTGCGTCGCGAGATGCGTCGCCGCGTCGAGGCGCAGCAGCGTGCCCAGGCCTATTCCGATGAGATCGAAGACCTGTACAACAATGCCCCCTGCGGTTACCACACCGTCGATGAAAGCGACAAGAAGATCATCAAGATCAACGACACCGAGCTGAAGTGGCTGGGCTACACCCGTGAACAGGTGGTGGGGCGCATGACCCACACCGACCTGCTGGCGCCGGCCAGCGCCGAGCGCTACCTGCGCGAACTGCAGCCGCAGTTCCTGCTGCGTCGGGAGATCAGCGGCATCGATCTCAACTACCGCCGCGCTGACGGCAGCGAGTTTACGGCCCTGGTCAATGCCACGGCCATTCCCAGCCGGGATAACAGTCGCCTGATCAGTCGTACCGTCATCTACGACATCTCCGACCGCAAGCGCGCCGAGGACGAGATTGAGGCCCTCAATGCCGATCTCAAGCGCCAGGCGCAGCATCTGCACAGCGTCAACAAGGAGCTGGAAAGCTTTTCCTATTCCGTCTCGCACGACTTGCGGGCGCCGCTGCGCGCCATCTCCGGCTATGCCATGATCCTGGAAGAGGATTACGCGGCAGCCATCGATGAGAAGGGGCGCGAGCAGTTGCAGGTGATTCGCCGCAACGTACGCAAGATGGACGAGCTCATCAACGATCTGCTCAAGCTGGCCAAGTCCACCACCGGCGAGCTGACGCTGGAGCGTTTTTCCATGGATGAGCTGGTGGGGCAGGTGATTGCCGGGCTGCGCCAGGAGAATCCGGCGGTCGAATTCGAGGTCCCACGGCTTGAGGGGGCAGTGGCCAACCGTGGCCTGATCACCCAGGTGTGGGAAAACCTGCTCAGCAATGCCGTCAAGTTCAGCAGCAAGAGCGAGCGGCCGGTCGTGCGGGTGAGCATGCAGGTGGGCCCGGAGGAATACGTCTATGGCGTGCATGACAACGGCGTGGGATTCGACATGCGTTATGCGCACAAGCTCTTCGGCACCTTCCAGCGCCTGCATCGCCAGGAAGAGTATGCCGGCACCGGCATCGGCCTGGCGCTGGTGCAGCGTATCGTGATCCGCCATACCGGCCGGGTATGGGCAGAGAGCAAGCCCAAGGAAGGTGCGAGCTTCTATTTCTCGTTACCGCGCAAAGGCCTGGCCCCCGGCCTGAATGAGCCAAGGTGATGCGCCCTTGGGTTGATGAATGTGAGAGTGTGAACCGATGAGACTGGAGCCATGAGTATTCCCCTGCGAGTACTGTTTGTCGAAGACATGGAAGAAGACGCCGTGCTGATGGTGCGCGAGCTCAAGCGCGGCGGCTTCGAGCCGACCTGGCAGCGCGTGGATGACGAACAGGCGCTGCTGGCGGCCCTGCACGAGCAGCGCTGGGACATCGTCATCTCCGACTATTCCATGCCCATGTTCAGCGGCGTGGAGGCATTGAAGCTGGTCAAGCAGGACAACGACCAGACCCCCTTCATCATCGTCTCCGGTGTGATCGGCGAGCAGACCGCGGTGGAGGTGATGAAGGCCGGCGCCCAGGATTATTTCCTCAAGAGCGCCATCGCCCGCCTGCCGCATGCAGTGGACCGCGAATTGCGCGATGCCCAGGCACGTCGCAAGCAGCGCGCCAGCGCGCAGGCGCTGCGCGAGATGCAGGCCCGCTTCAATGCCTTCATGAATGCCGCGCCGATGCCGACCTGGATCAAGGATTCGCAACTGCGCTACAGCTACGTCAACCCGGCGCAATCGGCCTTCTATGGCATGACCCCGGGGGACATGGATGGCATGAGCGATGCCGAGCTCATGACCACCGGTGCCGCCGAGGCCTCCCAGGAGTATGACCGCAAGGTACTGGAAGAGAAGTGCGAGCTGCACACCCAGGAAACCGTGTTCGACCACAACCATAATGCCCGCATCCTGGATGTGGTGCGCTTTCCCATCAGTGGCGAGGGCAAGGGCGACATGGTGGCGGGCCTGGCCATCGACGTCACCGAGCGCGAGCAGTCGCGGCGCGAGCTGGAGCTGGCGATCCAGCGCCAGCAACTGCTGTCTTCGCGCGTGATCGAGGTGCAGGAGCGCGAGCGCCAGCACCTGGCGCGCGGTCTGCACGACGACGTCGGGCAGTCGCTCACGGCGCTGAAGATCAATCTGGAAACCATCAAGAAGACCGGCACCCTGGAAGGCCCGTCGCTGCAGAATGGCATCGATATCGTCACCGCCGTGCTGGCCCAGGTGCGCAGCCTGTCGCTGGATCTGCGTCCGCCCCAGCTGGACAACCTGGGCCTGATCGCGGCGCTGCGCTCCTATGTGGAGCAGAAGTCCAAGCTGGCCAATGTCAATGGCTGGTTCGAGAGCAGCGGCCATGACCGCGAGCTGCATCACGACATCGAGAACACCGCCTTCCGCATCGTGCAGGAGGCGGTCACCAATATCCTGCGCCACGCCAAGTGCCAGAACATCTGGGTCAAGGTCGACCGCCAGCAGGACCAGGTCTTCCTCAGCATCCGCGATGACGGTCGCGGTTTCGACATCGAGCGTGCGCGCAGCAACGCCATTTCCGGTACCAGCTTCGGCTTGCTCAACATGGAAGAGCGGGCCGTGCTGGTAGGCGGATCCATGGATATTTCATCGGCGCCCGGCGCAGGGACGGAAATCGTCATGCACCTGCCGGTCGCCCCCATCGTCAGGAGGATGTGACCATGCTCACCCGAATCATGCTGGCCGACGACCACGCGCTGGTACGTAGTGGCATCAAGGCCTTGTTGACCGCCATGCCCGGCGTGGAGGTCGTCGGCGAGGCCTCCGACGGCGCCGAGGTCATCGAGATGATCCCGCAGCTCAATCCCGACCTGGTGTTGCTCGATATCGCCATGAAGGGCATGAACGGGCTGGAGGCGCTGCGCCGCCTGCGGGGCGACTATCCGACCATCCGCTTCCTGATGCTGTCCATGTATGGCAGCGAAGAATACGTCATGCAGGCCTTGAATGCCGGCGCCAATGGCTACCTGTTCAAGGATTCGGCTGCCACCGAGCTGGAGAAGGCGCTCTACGAGGTCAAGCACGGCCGCCAGTATCTCGATTCGCACATCTCGCGCGAGGCCCTGGACAACTACATGAAGCGCGTGGCCCAGAACGGCACGCCCGTGGAAGTGCTCACGCCACGCCAGCGCGAGATCCTGCAATTGATTGCCGAGGGCAACAATACCAAGGAGATCGCCTACCAGTTGAACGTCAGCGCCAAGACCATCGAGACGCACCGGGCGCAATTGATGGAGCGGCTCGATATCCGCGATGTCCCCGGCCTGGTGCGCTATGCCATCCGTACCGGCATCGCCACGCCGGACAAGTGAGCCATGCTGATCTGCAGGGCAGGGCAGCGTAAGGAAAAATCTGATTTCTTTTGAAATCGCCTGTGCAATAATCCCCTGACAGTGCTGGAGTCGGCGTCGGCACTGGTTTTCTGGTGTTTCGCCGATGCTGGACAATTTCCTGTTCGACAAGATGGGGCGGCAACGTGGATGCAAGGGGAGCGTGGACGTTGCGGCGCGACCGGGAAATGGTCAGACCAACAAGAAAAGTTCCAGCCTGAAATTTACTGAAGAAAGCGATCCATCCATGGATATCGAGCAATATGACATCATCCTCGTCGACGACAGCCCGGAAGTGGCGGAGTTGACGCGCCTGGCCCTGGGCACGCGCAAGCTGGCCGACAAGCTGACCTGGTTTGCCGATGCGGAGCTGGCTGAGGAATTCTTTTTCCAGGGTGACTATGCCAACCGCAAGGATCTGCACCCTTACCTGATTCTGCTGGACCTGAACCTGCCACTGATGAGCGGGCACGATTTCCTGAAGATCATCAAGTCCAATGCCGCCACCTCGCATATTCCGGTGGTGATGTTCTCTTCCTCGGACGACCAGCGCGATATCAACCAGAGCTATGAGCTGGGTGCCAACGGTTACGTGGTCAAGTCCACCGATCCCAAGGAATTCATGGGCACCGTGGCCGACACGGGCATCTACTGGCGTAACCGCAACCGTCCGGCGCGCATGGGCGAGGGTGGGGATGCGGAGTCGGTTTCCGGGGCAGCCTGAGCAGTTTTTTTGCTGTCCGTGCGCAATCGATTGCGCCATCTGAGAAAAGCGCGGCCAGGCCGCGCTTTTTGCATGCCCGCCCGAACCAGCCGGGCAGACGAGGTCAGCCGGGGAATTGCCTCAGACCATCGAGATCGTTGATGGTGATGCTGCCATAGTCGACCTTGAGCAAACCGGCCTTTTCCAGCACCTGCAGGGCCTGGTTGGCCCGCTGGCGCGACGTGCCGGAGAGGTTGCCGACCTCTTCCTGGGAGATCTGCAGGTTCAGGCCGATGCCCGGATTGAGATAGGGATTGAACAATGCCGCCAGGCAGCGCGCCACGCGGGCATCGGGTTCCAGCATGCGGTCGTATTCGACCAGTGAGATGAACAGGCCCAGGCGCTCGTTCAATTGCGTCACCAGGAAGCGGTTGAAGGGAATGCTGTTGTCCAGCAGCCAGATATAGGTGGCCTTGGGCATGTAGAGCAGCTCGCTCTCGCGCAGGGCCACCACGTCGTACTTGCGCGGCTCGTCCTTGAGCAGCGAACCTTCGCCCAGCCAGCCGCCATTGGCCATGCCGGCAAAGGAAACCGTCTTGCCCTCGGGCGAGACACTGCTCATCTTCAGCAAACCTTCATGCACGCCGATCCAGTGGGCGACCGGATCGCCCTTGCGGCAGACGTAGCCGCCGGCGGGAATCTTGCGGCTGACCACTTCCGACTCCACCCGGGCCAGCTGGTCTTCCGTCAGTGCCTGCGCCCAGATGCTCTTGGACAGCATGCGTCGTATTGGTGTCTCCATGATGATGCATCGCAATATCAAAAGTTTTGTCAATTGTCCGTGAGATGACATCTACTGGCAACAACTGACTCTACTATCATCGCAAAAAAGGGCTTCAGGCCCGGAGACGGAAAACAAGAGCAATAGAGACAGGACAGCTGGCACACCAGGCCGATCGATGCCGCAGTAAGAGCAGCGTAAGCCTGGCGGCACAGACTGATCCGACACCGGGTTCGCTTCAGGGACCGAGACAAGAGACCGAGGCGAATCTTTCGAACCTGCACAATAAGGTGGGAAGATGGTGGAGACGAGACAAGACAAGGATGCCGCGACCTTTCCGCGGCTGTTGCTGGCGCATGCCCAGAACCGGCCCACGCGGCCGGCCTTCCGCGAGAAGGACCTGGGCATCTGGCAGACCACGAGCTGGCGCCAGGTGGCCGACGAGGTGCGGGCCTTTGCCTGTGGCTTGGCCGCGCTGGGCTTCAAGCGCGGCATGAGCCTGGCCATCATCGGCAACAACTGCCCGCGCCTGTACTGGGCGATGTCGGCGGCGCAGGCGCTGGGCGGCATGCCGGTGCCACTGTACCAGGATGCGCCGGCGGCCGACATGGCCTACGTGCTGGCCGACGCCAACGTCGACTTCGTCATGGCCGAAGACCAGGAGCAGGTCGATAAGGTCTTCGAGATCAAGGAGCAGTTGCCCCGTATCGCCCACGTCATCTATGACGATGAGCGCGGCATGCGCAACTATCACCAGCCCGAGCTGCTGTCCTTTGCCCGGGTGCAGGAGCTGGGCCGCGCCTACGAACGCGCCCATCCGGATTTCTTCGAACGCGAAATCGCCGCCGGCTCGCCGGACGACGTCGCCATCATCCTCTATACCTCCGGCACGACCGGCAAGCCCAAGGGGGTGTGCCACTCGCACCGGGCCATGGTCACCACGGCCCGCACGCTGGTGGAGTTCGACCACCTCGACGAGAACGACGACATCCTGTGCTACCTGCCGCTGGCCTGGGTGGGCGACTTCCTGTATTCGTTCGCGCAGCAGCATGTGGCCGGTTTCTGCCTCAATTGCCCGGAGTCGCCCAATACGGTGATGACGGACCTGCGCGAGATCGGTCCGACCTATTACTTCGCGCCGCCGCGCGTGTATGAAAACATCCTCACCCAGGTGATGATCCGCATCGAGGATGCCGGCTGGCTCAAGCGCAAGATGTTCCATGGCTTCATGGGCGTGGCGCGCCGCGTCGGCATGCGTATCCTCGACGGTAAGGCGGGCGTGTCGCTGCTTGACCGCCTGCAATATGCGCTGGGCAATGTGCTGGTGTATGGACCGCTTAAGAACGTGCTGGGCATGTCGCGGCTGCGCGTGGCCTATACCGGTGGCGAGGCCATCGGGCCGGACCTGTTCGATTTCTACCGCTCGCTGGGCATCAACCTCAAGCAGCTCTATGGCATGACCGAGACTTGCGTGACGGTGTGCATGCAGCCCTCGGGCGACGTCAAGCTCGATAGCGTGGGGCGTCCGATGAAGGGCGTGGAAGTGCGCATCGACGACAATGGCGAGGTCCTGGTGCGCTCGCCCGGACTGATGAAGGAATACTTCAAGCGTCCCGAGGCCACCGCTGAAGCCATCGACGCCAATGGCTACTTCCACACGGGCGACGCCGGCTTCTTCGACAGCGACGGTCATCTCAAGATCATCGACCGCGCCAAGGATGTCGGCAAGATGGCCTGCGGCAGCATGTTCGCGCCCAAGTACATCGAGAACAAGCTGAAGTTCTTCCCCTTCATCAAGGAGGCGGTGACCTTCGGCAATGGCCGCGAGCAATGCATGGCCTTCATCAACATCGACATGGATGCGGTGGGCAACTGGGCCGAGCGGCGCAACCTGCCTTACAGCGGCTACACCGACCTCGCCGCCAACCCGGCCGTCTACGATCTGGTGCGCGAGTGCGTGGAGAAGGTCAACGCCGACCTGGTGGCCGATCCGCTGCTGGCCGATTCGCAGATCCATCGTTTCCTGGTGCTGCACAAGGAGCTCGATCCCGACGACGAGGAGCTGACCCGTACCCGCAAGGTGAGGCGCGGCTTCATCGCCGACAAGTATGCTGTGCTCATCGATGCGCTCTACGCGGGCAAGCCCTCTCAGTACATCGAGACGCAGGTGAAGTTCGAGGATGGTCGCCAGGGCATGATTTCGGCCGACCTCAGGATCGCCGACGCCAAGACCTACAAGACGCTGCAAAGCGCCGCCTGAGAAAACGCCTTCTCGCCCCGGGCGACGTGCCCGGCCACCAGCGTAGCCCGAACCAGACCATCGCTGAATGAATACGACCATGAAACGACACCTGTCCTCTGAAATCCTGCCGTCGGGGCTGCCGCCGCTGACCCGTCCCGACGAGGCGGCGGCTGTCACCGCCAACGGCCGCCGCATCGGCGAGGTCATCCTCGACCTGCAGAACATCTCGTTGTCCTTCGGTGGCGTACGCGCCCTCACCGATATCTCCTTCGATGTGCGGGAGCACGAGATCCGCGCCATCATCGGCCCCAATGGCGCCGGCAAGAGCTCGATGATCAATGTCATCAATGGTGTCTACCACCCGCAGAAGGGCAACATTCTCTATCGCGGCCAGTCGCGCCGTGGCATGCCGCCCAGTGCGATTGCGCGCCAGGGTATCGCGCGCACCTTCCAGAACATCGCGCTGTTCAAGGGCATGACGGTGCTGGACAACATCATGACCGGCCGCAACACCAAAATGCGCTCGGGCCTGCTTTCCAATGCGCTGTGGTGGGGCGCCGCACGCAATGAGGAAATCGAGCACCGGCGCAAGGTGGAGGAGGTGATCGACTTCCTGGAGATCCAGCACATCCGCAAGACCCCGGTGGGGCGCTTGCCGTATGGATTGCAAAAGCGCGTCGAGCTGGCGCGTGCACTGGCGGCCGAACCCAGCATGCTGTTGCTGGACGAACCCATGGCCGGCATGAACGTGGAAGAAAAGCAGGACATGTGCCGCTTCGTGCTCGACGTGAATGACCAGTTCGGCACCACCATCGTCCTGATCGAACATGACATGGGTGTGGTGATGGATATCTCGGACCGCGTGGTGGTGCTGGACTACGGCAAGAAGATCGGCGATGGCACCCCGGATGAGGTGATGGGCAATCCGGAAGTGATCAAGGCCTATCTCGGTACCTCGCATTGAGCGCGTGGCCGGGCAGGGTGGAAATCATAAAACAATATAAATAATAAAAACGATATCGAAGGCGGTAGCAAGGAGACGATATGCAATTCTTTCTCGAAGTGACGCTCAGTGGTTTGCTGTCCGGCCTGATGTATTCGCTGGTGGCGCTGGGTTTCGTGCTGATCTACAAGGCCTCGGGCGTGTTCAATTTCGCCCAGGGCGCGATGGTCTACTTCGCCGCGCTGGCGGTGGTGGGCCTGATGGACAAGGGCATGCCGATGTGGGCGGCCATCATCGGCGCCTTCGTGGTGATGATCCTGGTGGGGCTGGCCACCGAGCGTTTCGTGCTGCGCAAGCTGGTGAACCAGCCGCCCATCACGCTGTTCATGGCCACCATCGGCCTGACCTTCTTTCTCGAAGGCCTGGGCCCCTTGCTGTTCGGCAGCGAGGTAAGGCCCATCGATCTGGGCATCGTCGATGAACCGATCCAGTCGGTGATGGACAGCATCGGTATCGGCATCTCCAAGTTCGACCTGTTTGCCTCGGGCATGGTGGTGGCGCTGGTGGCGGTGCTTGCCCTGTTCTTCCAGAAGACCAAGGTGGGCCGCGCACTGCGCGCCGTGGCCGACGATCACCAGGCCGCACTGTCGCTGGGCATTCCGCTGCAGCATATCTGGGCAGTGGTCTGGGGTGTGGCCGGCTTCGTCGCGCTGGTGGCGGGTCTGCTGTGGGGCTCGCGCAATGGCGTGCAGTTCGCGCTGACCATGACGGCGTTGAAGGCCTTGCCGGTGCTGATCCTGGGGGGATTCACTTCGATTCCCGGCGCCATCGTGGGCGGACTCATCATCGGCGCTTCCGAGAAGCTGGCCGAGATCTACATCCCCCCGGTGATGCAGGATGCCTTCGGCGGCAACTTCGGCGGCATCGAAGGCTGGTTCCCTTATGTGTTCGCGCTGCTGTTCCTGCTGGTGCGGCCGGAAGGGCTGTTTGGCGAGCGGCATATCGACCGGGTATGACGGCTGGGCGACACAACGAGGGCGAAATGACGCCGTTCGCCCTGAGTAGGCCGACGGCCGTATCGAAGGGCAGTTTCCGTGATCGGCAGCCGGCGCGCAGGCTTCGATACGCCGCCTGGGGCGGCTACTCAGCCCGAACGGGCTGTTCAATCCAGCAACAAGGAGGATGCAATGCTGTACCGTGAAGCCGGACAATTCAAGACCACCTACCTGGCCGACAGCCAGATCTTCCCGATCCGCCAGGACCGGATCATCTTCACGCTGTTCATGGCCTTCGCCTTCCTGGGCGTGCCGCTGCTGGGCAACGAATACTGGTTCTCGGCCATCCTGGTGCCGTTCCTGGTGTTTGCCCTGGCCGCACTGGGCCTGAACGTGCTGACCGGCTATGCCGGCCAGCTCTCGCTGGGCTCGGCCGCCTTCATGGCCGTGGGTGCCTACGCGGCCTACAACTTCCAGCTGCGCGTCGAGGGCATTCCCATCGTGGCCACGCTGCTGCTCTCGGGGGGCTGTGCAGCCTTGGTGGGTGTGCTCTTCGGGCTGCCATCGCTGCGCATCAAGGGCTTCTACCTGGCCGTGGCCACGCTGGCCGCACAGTTCTTCGTGGTGTGGGCGCTGACCAAGTTCTCCTGGTTCTCCAATGACAGTTCGTCCGGGGTGATCAGTACGCCCAAGATCGATTTCTTCGGCCTGGCCATCGACACGCCGGTGCGCAAGTATCTCTTCGTGCTGGCCATCGTCAGCGTGCTGGCCCTGGTAGCCAAGAACCTGGTGCGTTCTTCCACCGGCCGCGCCTGGATGGCGGTACGCGACATGGATGTGGCCGCCGAGGTGATCGGCATCCCGCTGATGCGCACCAAGCTGACGGCCTTTGCGGTGAGCTCCTTCTACTGCGGCGTGGCCGGCGCGCTGTACGCCTTCTGCTACCTGGGCTCGGTGGAGCCGGACGGTTTCTCGCTGGACCTGTCCTTCCGCATCCTCTTCATGATCATCATCGGTGGCGTGGGCAGCATCCTGGGTTCCTTCCTGGGCTCGGCCTTCATCCTG
Organism: Herbaspirillum sp. ASV7; assembly: GCF_016429215.1. GTDB lineage: Bacteria > Pseudomonadota > Gammaproteobacteria > Burkholderiales > Burkholderiaceae_D > Herbaspirillum. The sequence goes on from NZ_JAELUH010000008.1 coordinate 20,095, forward strand.
CTGCTGCCGATCTTCCTGGACAACGCCTTGCCACCGCTGGCCGAGTTGCTGCACCTGCCGTTCACCAACGCCACGGTGTCGCATATCCAGTTGATGGTGTTCGGCGCGCTGATCATTTTCTTCCTCATTGCGGAGCCGCACGGGCTGGCCCGGCTGTGGCAGATCGCCAAGGAAAAGCTGCGCCTGTGGCCGTTCCCGCACTGAGCCACGCATCTTCGATTTCAAGGCAGGACGGGCCGGGATGCCGGTACCCGATAAAAGTCGGCAACGACAACATAAAGGAGACGAGACCATGAAAAGCATCAAGCATCTGAGGCAGCTGCTGCTGGCCACCGCTTGCGCGGCCGGCCTGCTGTCGGCGGCCGTGCCGGCGCTGGCGCAGACCGGCGACCAGTTCATCGCCATCCCCAGCTACCGGGTCGGGCCTTATGGCACCAATGGCCAGTCCTACTATGGCGGCTATGTCGATTACCTGAACTACGTCAATCTCAAGGAAGGCGGCGTCAATGGCGTCAAGCTGTCCTGGGAAGAGTGCGAGACCGAGTACAACAACGCCAAGGGCGTGGAGTGCTACGAACGCATGAAGAACAAGAATGCCGTGACCCATGGCACGGCCATCAACCCCATGGCCACCGGCATCTCCTATGCCCTGATCGACAAGACCGCCGAGGACAAGGTGCCGCTGCTGATGATCGGCTATGGCCGCACCGATGCGGTGGATGGTTCGGTGTTCCCGTATGCCTTCCCGCTGGTGACGACCTACCAGATGCAGGTCTCGGCCATCGTCAAGTACCTCACTACCAAGAACGGCGGTTCGCTGGCGGGAAAGAAGATCGTCTTCCTGTACCACGATTCGGCTTACGGCAAGGAGCCCATCGTGGCACTGCAGGCGGAGTCGTCCATCGGCAAGTTCAAGCTGGTGGAAATCCCGGTGGCGCACCCCGGCAACGAGCAGGGCGCGCAGTGGCTGCGCATCCGCCAGGAGAACCCGGACTACGTGATCTTCTGGGGCTGGGGCGTGATGAACCAGACCGCGCTGAAGGCGGCGCAGAAGGTGGGATTCGCGCGTGACAAGATCATCGGTTCCTGGTGGGCCGGTTCCGAGGAAGACACCATCCCCGCCGGCGAAGCCGCCAAGGGTTACCTGTCGGCCACCTGGAACGTGGCCGGCAAGGACGTGCCGGTGATCGCCGATATCGACAAGGTGGTCTATGCTGCCGGCAAAGGCAACATGCAGGACAAGAACAAGCTCGGCTCCATCCTCTACAACCGTGGCGTGTCGGCGGCCATCGCCACTGTCGAAGCGGTGCGCACCGCCCAGGACAAGTTCGGCAAAGGCAAGGTCATGAGCGGTGAGCAGGTGCGCTGGGGCCTGGAGAATCTCAACATCACGGACGCCCGTCTGAAGGCCCTGGGTGCCACCGGCCTGCTGCCGGAGATCAAGACCTCCTGCGAGAACCACGAGGGTTCGGGCAAGGTCAGGATCCAGCAGTGGGATGGCAGCAAGTGGGTGCTGGTGTCGGACTGGATCGAGGGTAACAAGAACCTGATCCACCCGCTGTTCAAGGCCTCCGCCGCCAAATACGCAAAAGAGAAAGGCATCACTCCTGCCTGCATGAAGTAGGCGCTTGCGCCGGTGGCCTTGCACGTCTCCCACGGCTGCCGGCGCTTTTTTCGGATTGCGAATGCACATGAACGCCACACCCATTTCGACCACCGCGCCGTCTGCGTCCAACGCGGCAACGGGCAAGGTGCTGTCGATCAACAATATCGAAGTCATCTATGACCACGTCATCCTGGTCTTGAAGGGCGTCTCGCTGGATGTGCCCGAGGGCAAGATCGTCGCGCTGCTGGGGGCCAATGGCGCCGGCAAGAGTACGACGCTCAAGGCCATCTCCAACCTGCTGCATGCCGAGCGCGGCGACGTGACCAAGGGCAGCATCGAATTCCGCGGCGAGCGCGTGGACCGCATGACGCCCAACGACCTGGTCAAGCGTGGCGTGATCCAGGTGATGGAAGGGCGGCACTGCTTCGGCCACCTGACCGTGGAAGAGAACCTGCTCACCGGCGCCTATACGCGCGGCATCAGCAACGCCGAGGTGAAGCAGGAACTGGAAAAGATCTACGACTATTTCCCGCGCCTGAAGGTGCGGCGCAAGTCGCAGTCCGGCTATACCTCGGGTGGCGAACAGCAGATGACGGCGATTGGCCGCGCCATGATGGCCAAGCCCTCGATGATCCTGCTGGACGAGCCCTCGATGGGGCTGGCGCCGCAGATCGTCGAAGAGATCTTCGAGATCGTCAAGGACTTGAACAGCAAGGAGAAGGTGTCCTTCCTGCTGGCCGAGCAGAACACCATGGTGGCGCTGCGCTATGCCGACTTCGGCTACATCCTGGAAAACGGCCGGGTCGTCATGGAAGGTGCTGCCAGCGAGCTTTCCGATAACGAGGACGTCAAGGAGTTCTACCTGGGTGTCTCGGGGGCCGGGCGCAAGAATTTCCGCGACATGAAGTTCTATCGGCGCCGCAAGCGCTGGTTGGCTTGAGGGGAGGGCATCATGGCTGATCCCAGGCTGGTACTGGCAGAACTCGATGCGCTGGAGCGGCGTGATCCCGGCCAGCGCGAAGACCAATTGATGCAGGCCCTGCCGCAACTGGTGGCACGTGCGCAGGCAGCACCGGGCTGGGCGCGCATCCTGCAGGGCGTGGAGGCGCAGGCGATCCGTTCGCGCAGCGACCTGGCACGCCTGCCGGTGACGCGCAAGTCCGACCTGAAGGACCTGCAGACGCGCGAGAGTCCCTTCGGCGGCCTCAATACCACACCGATGCGGTCCTTGCGCCGGCTGTTCGTCTCGCCGGGGCCGATCTTCGATCCCGAAGGCCATGGCGCCGACTGGTGGCGCTTCGCCAGCCCGATGAAGGCACTTGGACTGCAACCCGGACATCTGCTGCAGAACTGCTTTGCCTACCATTTCACCCCGGCGGCCTTCATGGTCGAGGGCGGTGCGGCACGCCTGGGCTGTGGCGTGATCCCGGCTGGCATCGGCCAGACCGAACTGCAGGTCAATGCCATGGCGGCCTTGAAACCGGACGCCTATGTGGGTACGCCGTCCTTCCTGAAGATCATCATCGAGAAGGCACTGGAGATGGGCGCCGATATCAGCAGCGTGCAGCGTGCGCTGGTCAGTGCCGAGGCGCTGCCGCCGTCGCTGCGCGCCTGGTTCCATGCCCACGGCGTGCCGCAGGTGTTGCAGCTGTATGCCTCGGCCGATATCGGCAATATCGCCTACGAGACGATGAGCGACGGGGTGGTGCATCCCGGCATGGTGCTGGACGAGTCCCTGATCCTGGAGATCGTGCGTCCCGGTACCGGCGATCCGGTCGCCCCGGGCGAGGTCGGCGAGGTGGTGGTGACCTCTTTCAATGCCGACTATCCGCTGATCCGTTTCGGCACCGGTGACCTGTCGGCGGTGGTGCAGGGCGTATCTCCCTGTGGGCGTACCAACACCCGCATCAAGGGCTGGATGGGACGGGCCGACCAGACCACCAAGGTACGCGGCATGTTCGTCCATCCCTCCCAGGTGGCTGACGTGGTGCGTCGTCATGGTGACGTGCTGCGCGCGCGTCTGGTGGTCTCGGGCGAGATGGCCAACGACATCATGACCCTGCATTGCGAAGTGGGGGATCCGGCCAATCCGGGCATCGATGTGGGGGCGCTGGCGGGCAGCCTGCGCGACGTCACCAAGTTGCGCGGCGAGGTGCTGCTGGTGGCGCCGGGCAGCCTGCCCAATGATGGCAAGGTCATCGAGGACGCGCGCAAGTACGAGTGAGCGGCACCGATTTGCCGGCCCACCGCTCAACGCTCACCGTTCGACCTGAGTAGCGGCATAGCCGCGTATCGAAGGCGCTCCTTCGGTAATCCCGGGAGCGCCTTCGATACGGCCCTGACGGGCCTACTCAGTCCGAACGGTTTGCGATAGATGGACACCGACTACTCGGGGGGCTGTACGTACGGACTTTCATTCGTACTGATCAAGGCTTGTGTCGGTGAAGGATCGCGCATAGAATCTTTCGCGGAACATTCGTTCCAACGTCGCTCGGACGGTTCCGGGCGCTTACGTGAAAGACCCTCATGACGCAATCCGCAGATTCGCGCGATTCCTCGCGCACGCTTGACGATTCCTCTTCCTCCGCTTCCTCCCCTGTCGCATCCGCCGAGGCCTTCCCGGTCAGCTTCCCGCGCATCGAACGCCTGCCACCCTACGTCTTCAACATCACGGCCGAGCTGAAGATGGCCGCGCGTCGCCGTGGCGAGGACATCATCGACATGTCCATGGGCAATCCCGACGGCCCCACGCCACCGCATATCGTGGAGAAGCTGGTGGAGGTGGCGCAGCGCCCCGACACGCACGGCTATTCGTCTTCCAAGGGCATCCCGCGCCTGCGCCGCGCCATCGCGCATTGGTATCGCAGCCGCTACGAGGTGGACTTCGATCCCGACAGCGAAGCCATCGTCACCATCGGCTCCAAGGAAGGCCTGGCGCACCTGATGCTGGCCACGCTGGACAAGGGCGATACCGTGCTGGTACCCAATCCCAGCTATCCCATCCATATCTACGGCGCGGTCATCGCCGGCGCCAATATCCGCTCGGTGCGCATGAGCCCGGGCGTGGACTTCTTCGACGAGCTGGAACGCGCGGTGCGCGAGAGCTATCCCAAGCCCAAGATGATGATCCTGGGCTTCCCCTCCAATCCGACCGCGCAATGCGTGGAGCTGGAATTCTTCGAGCGCGTGGTCAAGCTGGCGCGCGAGCACCAGATCCTGGTGGTGCATGACCTGGCCTACGCCGACATCACCTTCGATGGCTGGAAAGCGCCCTCCATCATGCAGGTGCCCGGTGCGCGCGAGGTCGCGGTGGAGTTCTTCACGCTCTCCAAGAGCTACAACATGGCCGGCTGGCGGATCGGCTTCATGGTCGGCAATGCCCGGTTGGTGGCGGCGCTGGCACGCATCAAGAGCTATCACGATTACGGCAGCTTCACTCCCGTGCAGGTGGCGGCGATTGCGGCGCTGGAGGGCGAGCAGTCCTGCGTGGAAGAGATCCGCGCCAACTACGAGCGGCGCCGCAACGTGCTGGTCAAGGGCTTGCACGAGGCGGGATGGATGGTCGATGTGCCCAAGGCGTCCATGTATATCTGGGCCAGGATCCCGGAGCCGTATCGCCAGTTCGGTTCGCTGGAGTTCTCGCGCATCCTGCTGGAACAGGCCAAGGTCTGCGTCTCGCCAGGGATCGGTTTCGGCGAGTACGGTGATGAGTACGTACGCTTTGCCCTGATCGAAAACGAGTCCCGGATCCGCCAGGCCATTCGCGGCATCAAGGCCATGTTCAAGAGCGCCAAAGGAGGGTGAGGCAAGACGCTCCGTTCTGCAAGATCGGGCCAGCGATGTTATCGTTGGCAGCCTCGCCGGCACGTGTATCGTGGTTCCCGTCTCCCTGTGGAACCGCATCGGGCCGGCTGAGGTCTGAAAGCTGTTATCACCCTGATGGATTCGTTGTCATGAAAAAAATAATACTCGCCACCCTCATCGCCGTGTCTGCGGCGTCCGCCCTGGTTCCTGTTGCGCAGGCGCAGGTGTCGGTCAATATCAATATCGGTGCACCGCCACCGCCGCGCGCCGAGGTATTGCCGCCGCCGCGTCACGGCTATGTCTGGATCCCGGGATTCTGGGACTGGGACGGTCACCGTCATTTCTGGCGTGAGGGCCACTGGCTGCGCGAGCGCCCCGGCTATGTGTATGCCCAGCCGGTCTGGCGCGAAGGCCCGCGTGGCTGGGAGCTGGACCGTGGCGGCTGGCGCGACGGACCGCCGCCGCGTGGTCATGAGCGTCATGACGACGATCGCGACGACCGGGACGATCACGACCATGGCCGTGGTCGCGGCCGTGATTGTCCGCCCGGCCATGAGCGTCGCGGCGAGTGCTGATCCAGCGCCCCCTCGTCATTGCCGCGTTCAAGTAGAAACGGCCGCAACGTTCAGCGTTGCGGCCGTTTTTTCATGCGGTGCCGGGCTCAGGTCTTGTCCATCAGCGCCGAGATGGCGAAGGAGACGATGCCTGCCGTGATGCAGTACACCGCCAGGCGATAGTGGGGAATGAACTTGGTCACGAAAGGTAGCAGGAAGTACAGGACGATGGCGATCAGGACGCTGGTAATGAATCTTTTCATTGTGATGGCAAGGAGGATTGAACGCTGGTTCTTATGATAGTGCCATTTTGATGTCGGTGGCGTGTGTTGTCTCAGCGCGTTATGAAAGGCTTGCGCGGTGGCGCCGCCGGCAGGGTCGTGGCGGGTGCGGCCGGCTTGGGGCTGTCTGCGGGGGCCGCCGGTGCCGGCTTGATCGGTGTGGCACCCGGCGGCAGGCTGTCGTCCTCGACATGCTCGCTGCTGCCGCCACCGTGGGCATTGAAGAAGCTGACGATGGTGCGCGAGGCATCCAGGTTCTGTGAGCTCTTGCCGCCATTGATGATCGGGGCGGCGCCGCCCGGCCAGGCATGGCCGCCGCCCTTGACTTCGTAGAGCACCACGGCCTGCGCGTCGCTGGCGCTATGGTAGGTGTACTGGCGGATGGTGGTGCCGTCGCCTGCCGTATCGGCGATATCGTTGATGACCGGCTTGGGGTCGGCGCCATCGGCCTTGACCCAGGCCTCGATGGTCTTGGCCACCGAGATGCGCGGCAGCTGCGATACCTCCTGCTTGCCGATGCCACCCAGGAAGGGGATGAAGGGGTCGTCGCTGCCATGGATGTGCAGTACCGGCAGGCCGGCCTTGACGGTGTCGGCCGGCACGTCAAGCACGGCGCTGACCACGGCGATGGCCTTGAACAACTGGGGTGCTTCGGCCGCCATGCGGTAAGCCATCATGCCGCCGTTGGACACGCCGACCAGATAGACCCGCTGGCGATCAGCCAGGCCCTCGGATACCAGCTTGTCGACCAGTGCCCGCAGGAAGGCCACGTCGTCGACCTGATGCATCTGGGCATAGCCGCAGCAGCCTCCTGAATTCCATGTGCGGGCGTCGATGGCCAGGCCGGTGCCGTTGGGATAGGCGACCATGTAGCCGGCCGCTTCGGCGATCTCGGTCAGGCCGGTGGCGCGCGCCATGATGGAACCGCTGGAGCCGCTGGCATGCAGGGCGATGATCAATGGCTGGGCTTCGCCCACGCCGTTGCGTTCGGAAAAATAGGTGCGCGAGAGCTTGCCCACGCGCAGCGTCTTGAGCGACAGGTCCACCGCCTGCGCCGGCAAGGCGGTGGCCAGGGCCAGTGTGCAGGCGCCGGCCAGCAGCAAGCGCTGCAATAGATGCGACAGGTGCGACAGGTTCGACAGGGGCAGCTGGGAAGTCGCCAGGCGGCGCGGGCGTGGGCGTTTCGTCATGGCAGGCATGCGGGCAATGCGGTTGTGGAACATTGCCGTGATGTTAACGCGCAGAGCAGGCCGGCGCAAAGCGGATTTACATGAAACCGCCTGGCGCCGGCCAGGATCAGCCGCGCGCCGGAATGGCCAGGCCGCGCACCACGGCCGGACGCGCGACGAAGGCTTCCAGTGCACGCGCGACATGGGGGAAGTCCTTGAAGCCGACCAGCTCGCCCGCTTCATAGAAGCCGACCAGGTTGCGGATCCAGGGGAAGGTGGCGATATCGGCGATAGAGTAGGCCTCACCAGCCAGCCAGGCATGCTGCGCCAGGCGCTTGTCCATCACGCCCAGCAGGCGACGCGATTCATTGACGTAGCGGTCACGCGGGCGCTTGTCCTCATACTCCTTGCCGGCGAAGCGGTGGAAGAAGCCCAACTGGCCGAACATCGGGCCCACACCCCCCATCTGGAACATCACCCACTGGATCACCTGATAACGCTCGGCCGCATCCTTGGGGATGAACTGGCCGGTCTTCTCGGCCAGGTACAGCAGGATCGCGCCCGATTCGAACAGCGGCAGCGGCTTGCCGCCGGGACCATCGGGATCGATGATGGCCGGGATCTTGTTGTTCGGGTTCAGCGACAGGAACTCCGGCGACATCTGGTCGTTGGTCTCGAAGCTGACCAGGTGGGCTTCGTAGGGCAGGCCGGTTTCTTCCAGCATGATCGAGACCTTCACGCCATTGGGCGTGGGCAGCGAGTACAGCTGGAGACGATCAGGGTGTTGCGCCGGCCATTTCTGATCGATGGCGAAGGCGGACAGTGCATTGCTCATGATGGATTCCTATGCGGCAGAAAATTGGGGATCGAATTCCTGCGCGAACTTCTCGAAAGCCTCGATGGCGACCGGACGGCAGAAGAAGTATCCCTGGTAGGCATGGCACCCGGCATCGGCCAGGAAGCTGCGCTGGGCATCGGTCTCCACGCCTTCGGCAATGACACCCAGGCCCAGGCTCTGGGCGAGGTTGACAATGGTCTTGGCAATCGAGGCATCGTTGGGGTCGACCAGGACATCGCGCACGAAAGACTGGTCGATTTTAAGCTGATTCAGCGGCAGCCGCTTGAGGTAGGAGAGGGAAGAGTAGCCGGTGCCGAAATCGTCCAGCGAGAACTCCACGCCATACGCCTTGAGAGCGAACATCTTCTGGATGATGTCTTCGACGTTTTCCACCAGCAGGCTCTCGGTGAGTTCCAGCTTGAGGCGGCGCGGATTGGCACCGGTGCGCTCGATGATATCGAGTACCGTCTGCACGAAATCGGGCTCGCGCAATTGCGGCGCGCTGACGTTCACGGCGATGCTCAGATGTTCGCTGTTGGGCTGGCCGGCCCAGGTGGCCAGCTGCTTGCAGGCGGTTTCCAGCACCCAGTTGCCTAGCGAAAGGATCAGGCCGGTTTCTTCGGCCAGGGGGATGAAGTCACCCGGCGGCACCATGCCGCGTTGCGGATGCTGCCAGCGCACCAGGACTTCGGCGCCGGTCACGCGGCCGCCTTCGACGATCTGCGGCTGGTAGTGCAGCAGCAACTGGTCACCATCGATGGCCTTGCGCAGGCCGGCTTCCAGCGCGGCGCGCTCCAGCACCGCGGTCTGCATGGCCGGGTCGAAGAAGCGCAGTGCATTGCGGCCGGTCTCCTTGGCCTTGTACATGGCCAGGTCGGCCTGCTTCATCAGCTCATCCACCGAGGCCGCGCGGCCCAGGAAGACGGTGGCACCGATACTGGCGGTGGTGCGGTATTCGACATCGTCGAGCTGGTAGGTCGCCCCCAGCGCGGCCAGGATCTTCTCGCCCACGGCGCGGGTCTGGGTGGCGGCTTCCTGCTGGTGTTCGTTCAGGCCTTCCAGCACCACCACGAATTCATCGCCGCCGACGCGGGCCACGGTATCGTTCTCACGCACGTTGGCCACCAGCCGCTGGGCCACCTGCTTGAGCAGGGTGTCGCCCTTCTCGTGGCCGACGGTGTCATTCAAGGTCTTGAAGTGATCCAGGTCGATGAACAGCAGGGCCGCGCAGGTCTTGGTGCGCAGCGAGAGGGCGATGGCTTGCTTGAGACGGTCCAGCAGCAGGGTGCGGTTGGGCAGGCGCGTGAGGGCATCGAAGAAGGCCAGCTCGCGGATGCGCTCCTCGGCCAGCTTGCGGTCGCTGATATCGTGATGCGTGCTGACGTAATGGGTGACCTGGTCGTCCTTGTTCTTGACCGCCGAAATGGTCAGCCATTCGGGATAGACTTCGCCATTCTTGCGGCGGTCCCAGATCTCGCCCTGCCACTTGCCGAAGCGGCGCACGCTCTCGCGCATCTCCTGGAAGAAGGCCGGACCGTGGCGGTCCGAGCGCAGCAGGTTGGGGTGCTTGCCGACGATCTCTTCGGCGCTGTAGCCGGTGATTTCGGTGAAGGCCTTGTTCACGCGCAGGATCTTGCTGTTGGCGTCGGTGATGAGCATGCCCTCGCGCGAGTCGAAGGCCACGGCCGAGATGCGCAGTTCGGCTTCGATCTGCTTGCGGTCGGTGATGTCGCGGCTGCTGGTGCGGAAACCCGTGAAGGCGCCATGCGAATCGGTGATCGGGGCCGAGGACAGGGCCAGCCAGAACACCGAGCCATCCTTGCGCACGCAGCGGAACTCGACGTCTTCGCGCTTTTGTCCATCCATGCAGCGCGCCAGCTCGGCGCGGATGCGACGTTCGTCGTCAGGATGGACGATGGTGCCGATGAAGTCCTTCATCTGCAGGCATTCCTCCACCGAGTAGCCGGTGTAGTCGCGCACGGCATGGTTGATCCAGCGCGGGCTGCCATCCAGCCCCCACCAGACTTCCCAGTTGACGGTGCAATCGGCGATGGCGCGGAACTGCTCTTCGCTGGCGCGCAGTTCGGCCGTCATCTTCTGCGCCAGGCGCATGGCGCGCACGCGGCTGGACATCATCAGCCAGGCCAACAGCGCCAGTGTCACGCTCATGGCGATACCGGTGGCCGCGATGAGGTGTTCGGCATTGCGGCCGAACTGGGCGGTGAAGCCGTCGGTGGTATGCATGGACAAGGTCCAGTTGTGGTTGCCCACCACCAGGTATTCATTGGCCGACAGTTGTGCCGGCAGGAGCTGCGGGGTTTCGCCGATGGAGTGGTACATCAGCGCCTCGGGCTTGGCCTCGACGCCATCGTAGAGTGCGAAGGCGATGTTGCGGGTGCTCTCGCCATAGAGGCTGGCGATGACATCGTTCATGCGGAAGATCGCATGCACCCAGCCGATCAGGCTGGCACGCCGCTGCGCGATGGTCGCCTGGGGCTTGCCGCGCTCATAGAGCGGCAGGTACATCATGAAGGCAGGATACTGGCGACCGTCGATGCTGGGCATGTCGACCTTGCCGGAGACGGTCGCGATGCCCGAGTCGCGTGCCTTTTCCATGGCCGCCCGACGCACCGGATCGGACCACTGGTCGAAGCCGAAGGGCAGGCGGTTGCGGCCCACGTAGGGCTCGCGCAGGATGGTGGGCGCGTAGGCCTCACGCTCCCCGCCCGGGCGCACCTGGTAGTCCTCGATGCCCTGGCGGGCCATGCGCGCCAGGTGGGCCGGCATGGCAGCCGCAGGGATCCATTCCTCGATGGAGATGGCCTGGATGCCGGAGAAATTGGCGTCCAGGTTCAGCGCATTGACATAGTCGCGAAAGTTGCCGCGATCGATGCTGCCCGTGGCCGAGACCAGGCCCTGCACGCCATGCAGCATCTGCTCGTAGGAAGCCATGCGTTGTTCGATGCGGCTGACGGTCTCGCGCAGCACCGAGGCGAATTGCGAATGCAGTTCCTTGTTGGCGGCGTCGCGTTCGTGGTCCCAGGCGGTCCAGGTGACGCCCAGTCCGGTAGCCAGGATCAGCAGGGGGAGCAGGATCAGGCGTATCCAGTTCACGGTTTGCTCTGGAACTCGACCATGGCGGCCGCCAGTTCCGCACTGAAGTACTTCTGGAAGATGCGCAGGACGGTGCCGTCGGCCAGCATGGCGTTGACCAGCGCGCGCCATTTTTCCTGTTCGGCGGGCGGCAAGGCCTTTCTGGACATGATCAGTCCGTGCGGCACGGAGGGGTCCTCGAAGCTGATCACGCTGGTGACTTCACGGATACGCTTTTCCTCTACCACCGGGTAGTCGAAGGGTTCCATGATCATGCCCTGGATGCGATTGAGCAGCAGGGCATCGTAGAGTGGCTCCAGGCCACCAGCCTGGCTGACGCGATTGGCCGCGCTCAACTGGTCCACCATGCGGTTGGCATTGGCGCTATAGCGGAAGCTGCGGATCACGCCCAGCTGGAAGTGTTCGTTGCGGTTGACATCGGCCAGGCGGGTGATGCCGGCATCCTTGCGCACCAGCAGGTAGTACTTGTTGCTGAAGTACCAGGCGAAGGCGGCGAACTTGTCCCGTTCGGGGTTGGTGATGCCGGAGAGGCTGAAGTCCAGCGCACCCGATTCGATCAGTTGCCAGATGCGCGCACGCGACATCAGGCTGACATTGACCTTGCAGCCACTGCGGCGGATCAGCTCATCGGCAAAATCCTTGTCGATGCCGGTGTCGGTTGCGGCGGAATAGAGCAGGCCGTGGTCATGCAGGGCCAGCGTGTAGGTACGGGAGCAGTCGGGGCCGTCTGGCCCGGCGCTGCCGGCAGCGACACTGTCGGGGGTGGCGAACAGTGCGATGACCATTGAAGTGACGCCCGCACAGCATCGGACTGCGCGATTGCGAATGAAATGACTGAAAATACCGCCCCCTATTTGTACTCCACCATATGGACACGGCGTGAACGGGGCGATGGATTTCGCTGCCTGGATTCGTGCTCGTCGTGCCTCCTTGCATGGCGCCACCGTGGCGCTACGCTCGATCTGATTGTCTGATCCCCGGTTTGCCAACTGGTATGACCATCCGGCCCGTCCGGCAGCGCCGGAAAGCGGCTGCGGCATTGGGCCGATGGCGGATCGACGTCGGGGGATGTTACCCGAGCACATTCCAATGCGCAACACAATGCACGGTCCTTTTCAATTGCAACAAGGAACAGCTTGTTTGTGGAGGCGTTGTCGACAATCGGTGCAGGGAAAAGCAACAAAAGAGCGTAAGAAAGCACAAGTGCAAAGCCGCCGACACCGGCCTTGGCGCAGGCTGGCGACGGTGACGGCGGCGCTGGCTAGGGGGCCAGCAGGGCGGGGATGTCTCAGATGAACATGCCACCCGAGACTTCGACACGCTGGGCATTGATCCAGCCATTGTCCGGGCGCAGCAGCGAAGCGATGGCAGCGCCGATGTCATCGGGCAGACCAGCACGCCCCAGCGCGGTCTGACTGGCCACGAAGGCGTTGAGCTGGGCGTTGTCGCGCACGCGCCCGCCGCCGAAGTCGGTTTCGATGGCGCCCGGCGCCACCGTGTTGACCGAAATGCCACGCGCGCCGAATTCCTTGGCCATGTAGCGGGTCATCACTTCCACGCCGCCCTTCATCGCAGCGTAGGCGGCATAGCCAGGCAGGGAAAAGCGCGCCAGGCCGCTGGAGATGTTGATGATGCGCCCGCCATCGGCCAGCAGCGGCAGCAGCGCCTGGGTCAGGAAGAACATGCCCTTGAGGTGGACGTTGAAGAGCTCGTCGAAAACGGCCTCGGTGGTCTCCTCGATGGTCGCGTGCATGCCCATGCCGCCGTTGTTGACCAGGTAGGTCAGGCGCTCGCTTTGCCAGTGTTCCTGCAGGGCGGTGCGCACGGCCTGGGCGAAGGCGGGGAAGCTGGCGCTGTTGGCCAGGTCCAGTTGCAGGGCCACGGCCTTGCTGCCCAGGGCTTGCAGTTCGGCGACGGTGGCCTCGGCGGCGGCGCGGTTGCCGACGTAGGTGAGGATGATGCCTACGCCCTCGCGCGCCAGGTGCAGGGCGGTATTCTTGCCCAGGCCGCGGCTGCCGCCGGTGATCAGGGCGATACGGGGGGAGGTGCTGGTGCTGTGGTTCATGTCGGACTCCGTGAAGAATGGGGGATCGGGTGGGATCTTGCTTGACAACGGAGCCCAGTATATTGAGAAGGTTTTTCTTAATAAATTTCTGGTTTGATATTAGACTTTTCAATATTCAATAATAATCGAGGTCGGCAGATGAACCAGTTGGATACCCTCAGGATCTTTCAGCGTGTGGCTGAACTGGCCAGTTTCAGTGGCGCAGCACGCCAGCTGGGCCTGCCCAACGCCAGCGTCTCGCTGGCCATCCAGCAACTGGAACAGATGCTGGGCACGCGCCTGCTCCAGCGCACCACGCGGCGCGTGCAGCTGACCGCCGACGGCGAGGCCTTCTATCGGCGCAGCAAGGAATTGCTGGATGACTTCGAATCCTTGCGGGCCATGTTCCATGCCGGCGGCCAGGCCCTGAGCGGCCGCCTGCGAGTGGACATGTCCAGCGCCATGGCGCGCGAGGTGGTCTTGCCGGCCTTGCCGGCGTTCCTGGAGCGGCATCCGCAACTGGAGGTGGAACTGTCGGCCAGCGACCGTCGTGTCGACCTGGTGGCCGAGGGCTTCGATTGCGTGCTGCGCACCGGGACCCTGGATGATTCCTCGCTGGTGGCGCGCCCCATCGGTCATCTGGTGCAGATCAACTGCGCCAGCCCGGCCTACCTGAAGCGCTACGGTACACCACGCACCCTGGACGACCTGGCGCATCACAAGCTGGTGCACTATCGCCAGGTCCTGGGCGGGCGTTCGCCAGGGTGGGAATGGTCGGACGGCAAGCAGACCTACCTGCTGCCCATGGCCGGCAGCGTCACCGTCAACAGCACCGAAACCTACTATGCCGCCTGCCAGGCCGGACTGGGGCTGATCCAGCTGCCGCTGGTGGGAGCGCGCAAGCGCAAGCTGCTCGATGGCGGGCGGGTGGTGGAAGTATTGCCGCAATATCGTCCGGCACCGATGCCCATCAATATCCTCTACGCCAGCCGCCGCCATGTGCCGGCGCGACTGGCCGGCTTCATGGACTGGCTGCATGAGCTGATTTTCCCGCTTACGCAGGAGGGGGGAATGCTAACCTGATCGGCCAGGCAGTGGGTTCTGGTGTCAGGCCAGCAGCGTACGCCCGACCGGATCGATGGTGACGCTGCCACGGCCGATCTCGATGACGCGTCCGCCGACCTGGATGGCCTTGTCCGTCGATACCGCCAGGTGCAGGCGCGAAGGACGGCCCACCGCCGCGCCCTGGTCGATCGCATAGCGTGCCGGCAGGGCATGGCCAGTGGCCAGCAGCCAGCCGCCCAGGTTGGCGCAGGCCGAACCGGTGCCCGGATCCTCGGCCACGCCGCCGCCCTGCTTGGTGAAGAAGTAACGCGCCAGCACCTGGCCAGGCGCCGCATCATCAAAGGCGAAGACATAGGCCGTCTTGCGGCCCAGGCTGCTGACCGGCCAGCGTTCCAGGCTGCCGCTGTCGGGCTGGGCGCGGCGCACCGCATCAGCTGTCTTGAGCGGGATCAGGAACTGGTCGGCGCCGGTATCGACCCAGATCGGATCGGTGGCCAGGTCGTCGGCCTGCAAGCCCACCAGCGCCGCTGCATCCGCGCGCGAGAGCGGTGAGGGCGCGGTCTTGACGCCGCCCGGGCAGGGGGCGGTAAAGGTCCAGACATCGCCCTGGGCCGTCACCGGCACCACGCCGGCCTTGAACTCCAGCGTGAGTGCATCGTCCAGGCCCAGCAGTTCGCGCACGGCATGTGCGGTGCCCAGCGTGGGATGGCCGGCAAAGGGCATCTCGTAGCCGGTGGTGAAGATGCGCACGCGCGCATCGGCCACCGTCGAGGGCAGGATGAAGGTGGTTTCCGAGAGATTGAACTGCAGCGCCAGCGCCTGCATGGTGGCGTCGTCCAGGCCACGGGCGTCGTCGAACACGCACAGGGGATTGCCGCCGAAGGTCGATTCGGCGAAGACATTGAGCAGGCGGAAGGCGTAGGTGGCGGGCATGAAGGTCTCGCGGCAGGGTGGTCAGGGCAAACGATTCTATCGGCCAGCCCTGGCGCGAGACAGATACAGTTTATTCGTCGACGGCGATACAGTTGCGGCCCAGCTGTTTGGCGCGGTACAGGCGACGGTCAGCCAGTTCCAGGAACTCGATGCGTTGATCCATGGGCGAAGGCACGATGGTAGCCACGCCCTGGCTGATGGTGATGATCTCGGCCACCTGCGAGCCGGTATGCGGGATGGCCGCTTCGAGGATCAGGTTGCGGCAGCGCTGTGCCACTTGCAGAGCGGCCTTTTCATCGCACTCGGGCAGGATCAGCACGAATTCCTCGCCGCCATAGCGGGCGAAGAAATCGCGACTGCGGGTGGCGGTCTCGCTGAGGATGCGCGCCACCTGCTTCAGGCATTCGTCGCCACGGATATGACCGTATTTGTCGTTGTATTGCTTGAAGTAATCGATGTCGAGCATGATCAGCGACAGCGGCGCGCGCGAGCTCACCGCATTGGCCCATTCCACCTCCAGGGCCGAGTCGAACATGCGGCGGTTGGCCACATTGGTGAGGCCGTCGCGATAGGACAGGGCTTCCAGTTCCTTCTGCAATTCGATCAGGCGCGCCTCGGTCTTCTTGCGTTCGGTGATGTCGAACATGAAACCGATCAGGGAATTGGGGCTGCCATCGTCGTTGCGCACCACATGCACCACGTCACGGATCCAGATGTGCTCGCCATCGCGGGTGAGGGCGCGGTAGTCGGCTTCGTGGTCGGCACCGGCCTTGGACTGGGCGATGCAGAAATTGACCACCGCCTCGCGATCCTCGGCGTGGATGCGCATGGCCCAGTCCTCGGCACTCTTCCAGCTCTCCGGCGTCCAGCCGAGCAACTCCTCGATCTGCGGGCCGATGTAGGCGAACTGCATGGTGCTCCAGTCGATCTTCCAGGGAATGGCCTTGGTGGACTCCAGCAAGGTCTTGTAGACCGCGCTGTCGGGTTCCATCAGTTCTTGGATTGTATTGGTCATGGCGTGTAGGGGGGGGCAGTCTGTTTGTATGGGTTGCCGCGTGGAAACCAGGCGGGCTGGGCGTTTCCGCCCGGCATGGCACGCTACGGCACGCGCGCAAGCATAACCCGCCGCCGTCCATTGCGCTGGAAAAATATTCCTGTTGGCATTGTTGTCGTGGCGCATGTGGCGTCTGGGCGACGGGGCTATCGTTTTTCCTTATACCCCTATCCCCATTCGGTATTTCCGTCTCCGGGCGTCGTGCGGATAGACTTCAGTCACAGCAGTTTTCCTGACGGAGATTGTTGTGTTGACCGCTACCACGGTCGAAGTGTCTGGCAGTGATGCACCGTACCCGGCGCAGTAATGGCAGACGCTATCTGAATCAAAACTTTGGAGACAAGCAATGGAAATCCGTTCGGCAGCTGAGCCTGCCGCAGCGTCGGCGCCTACCGTAGAAGGCGGCCGTGACTGCGCCCAGGCTGCGACCCAAGTGAGCGCTCACAGGCCGCTTTCCCAAGGGGAATCCGGCACCCCCGCAACAGACGGCGTGCACACCGTCGTTGCCACCCCGACAGGGGATGTCCCGCTGGCCCCGGTCAGCCTGGACGACAAATACACCGCCACCTCTGGCGCGATCTACCTCTCCGGCATCCAGGCCCTGGTGCGCCTGCCGATGCTGCAGCAACTGCGCGACCGCAAGGCCGGGCTGCATACGGCCGGTTTCATCTCGGGCTATCGTGGCTCGCCGCTGGGCGGGCTGGACGAAGCCCTGTGGCATGCCCAGCCGCACCTGGCCGCGCATGGCGTGAAGTTCCAGCCGGGCGTGAACGAGGACATGGCCGCCACCGCCGTCTGGGGAACCCAGCAGGTCAAGCTGATCGGGCCGTCCGAATACGATGGCGTCTATGCCATGTGGTACGGCAAGGGCCCCGGCGTGGACCGCTGCGGCGACGTCCTGAAGCACATGAACCATGCCGGCACCTCGGCCCATGGTGGCGTCTTGCTGGTGGCCGGTGACGACCACGGCGCCTATTCCTCGACGCTGCCGCACCAGTCCGACCACATCTTCTCGGCATCGATGATCCCGATGCTCTATCCCTGCAACGTCCAGGAATATCTGGACCTGGGCCTGCACGGCTGGGCCATGTCGCGCTATTCCGGTTGCGTGGTGGGTTTCAAGGCGCTGGCCGATACGGTCGAATCGAGCGCCTCGGTAGATGCCGACCCCTTCCGCGTCGAGATCAAGCTGCCGACCGACTTCGTCATGCCCGAGGGTGGCCTCAATGCGCGGCTCTCCACCGACACGCTGGGCGTGCAGGCGCGCAAGCAGGAAGCGCTGATGCAGGACTACAAGATCTATGCCGCGCTCGCCTATGCCCGTGCCAACAAGCTCAACCGCGTGATGATCGACAGCCCCAAGGCGCGCCTGGGCATCATCGCCTCTGGCAAGTCCTATCTGGATGTGCTGGAAGCGCTCTCCGAACTGGGCATCGACGAAACCTTCGCCGCCGAGCTGGGCCTGCGTCTGTTCAAGGTCTCCATGCCCTGGCCGCTGGAACCCGATGGCGTGCGCGAATTCGCTCAGGGGCTCGACGAGATCCTGGTGGTGGAAGAAAAACGCCAGATGGTCGAATACCAGTTGAAGGAGCAGCTCTACAACTGGCGCGACGACGTGCGTCCGCGCGTGATCGGCAAGTTCGACGAGAAGGGTGAATGGGTGGCGCCGCGCGGTGAGTGGCTGCTGACTTCCAAGGCCGATTTCTCGGTGGCGCAGATCGCCCGGGTGATCGCTGCGCGTATCGCGCGCTTCCATACCAGCGACCTGATCAAGGCGCGCCTGGCCTTCCTGGATGCCAAGGACGCCGTGCTGACCAAGGCCGTCAACACGCCGCCGCGCCCGGCCTACTACTGCTCGGGCTGTCCGCACAATACCTCGACCCGGGTGCCCGAGGGCAGCTTCGCGCTGGCCGGCATCGGCTGCCACGTCATGGCCACGGCCATCTATCCCGAATTCAACAAGCTGACCACCCACATGGGCGGCGAGGGCGCGCCCTGGATCGGCCAGGCGCCGTTCTCCCAGGTGCCGCACGTGTTTGCCAACCTGGGCGACGGCACCTATTTCCACTCCGGCTATCTGGCCATCCGCGCGGCAGTGGCGGCACGGGTCAACATGACCTACAAGATCCTCTACAACGATGCCGTGGCCATGACTGGTGGCCAGCCCGTCGATGGCACGGTGTCGGTGCCGATGATCGCCCAGCAGATGGCGGCCGAGGGCGTGCAACGCATCGCCCTGGTGTCCGAGGACATCAGCCGCTACAGCGACCGTTCCGCGCTGCCGGCAGCCGTGACGCTGCATGACCGCAAGGAGATGGATGCGGTCCAGCGCGAGCTGCGCGAGTTGCCCGGCGTGACCGTCATCATCTATGACCAGACCTGCGCCGCCGAGAAGCGCCGCCGCCGCAAGAAAAGCGAGTTCCCCGACCCCAACCAGCGTCTCTTCATCAACTCCGCCGTCTGCGAAGGCTGCGGCGACTGCGGCGTGCAATCCAATTGCACCTCCTTGCTGCCGCTGGAAACCGAGTTCGGTCGCAAGCGCGTCATCGATCAGTCCTCCTGCAACAAGGACTATTCCTGCGTCAAGGGTTTCTGCCCCAGCTTCGTGACGGTGACCGGCGGCAAGCTCAAGAAATCGCGCACCGGTCTAACGAAGAAGGACGCAGTCGATGATTTCGGCGCGCTGCCGCAACCGCTGCTGCCGTCCTGCGAGACGCCGTTCAACATCCTCATCAACGGCATCGGCGGTACCGGCGTCATCACCATCGGTGCCCTGATGGGTATGGCCGCGCACCTGGAAGGCAAGGGCGCCTCGGTGCTGGACATGACCGGCATGTCGCAAAAGAATGGGTCGGTGACCTCGCACGTACGCATCGCCGCCCGCCGTGGCGCCATCCGTGCCCAGCGCATTGCCACCGGCGAAGCCGATCTGGTGCTGGGCTGCGACATGCTCACCGCCGGCGCTTTCGATGCCATCTCCAAGATGCGCCCGGGCCGCACCCGCGCCGTGGTCAACCTGCACCAGCAGCCGCCCGGCCAGTTCGCCAAGAACCCGGACTGGCAACTCCCCTTCGAGGAGGTCAAGGCCCTGATCGTCGAATCGGTCGGCCAGCAGGCCGATTTCATCGACGCCACCCGCCTGGCCACGGCGCTCATGGGCGACTCCATCGCGACCAACCTGTTCATGCTCGGCTATGCCTGGCAGCGCGGTGAATTGCCCCTGACCGAGGCCTCGCTCTTGCGTGCCATCGAACTCAATGGCGTGGCCGTGGAAGCCAACAAGACCGCCTTCCGCTGGGGCCGCCGTGCCGCCGTCGACCTGCTGAAGGTGGAGCGCATTGCCGTGCCGGCCCAGCCGGTGGTCGTGCACCTGCCGCAGTCGCTGGACCAGTTGATCAAGCGTCGCGTAGCCTTCCTGACCGACTACCAGGATGCCCGCTATGCCGGCCAGTTTGCCGAAGTGGTAGAAGCCGTGCGCGCTGCGGAAGCGCCACTGGGCAGCGAAAAGCTGACCATGGCGGTGGCGCGCAACCTGTCCAAGCTGATGGCTTACAAGGATGAATACGAGGTGGCCCGCCTCTATACCAATGGCCAGTTCCAGAAGGAGCTGGCGCAGCAGTTCGAGGGCGATTTCAGCCTCAGCTTCAACCTGGCGCCGCCGATCTTTTCCCGCAAGGATGGCCAGGGCCACCTGGTCAAGGCCCGCTATGGCAGCTGGATGATGGGCGCCTTCAAGCTGCTGGCGCGCATGAAGGGCCTGCGTGGCGGTGCCCTGGACCTGTTCGGCCGCACCGAGGAGCGCCGCATGGAGCGCGCCCTGGTGGTCGAATATCGCCAACTGGTGCTGGGCCTGCTGCCGCGACTGACGGCCGCCAACCTGGCGGCGGCCATCGAACTGGCGCAGTTGCCGGAACAGGTGCGCGGCTACGGCCACGTCAAGCTGCAGGCAGTGCAGGCCATGCGCGAGCGCCAGGCCAAGCTGCTGGCGGACTTCGACCAGGCCGGCAAGCCCGCGTTGGTAGCGGCTTGACCGGTACCGGCGTTGCCCGCAATGTCGCGCCGGTGACAACTGCCCGGCGCGATTTCCATTAAGCTACAGACCACTGGCGGGATACCCAGCACCCGCTCGGCAAAACAAAGACAACGAACAGGAGACAAGCGTGGATTTCGACCTCAACGAAGACCAGGTGGCCTTCCAGCAAAGCGCGCGCGACTTTGCCGTCGGCGCGATGGCCCCCTTCGCGGCCAAGTGGGACGAGGAGGCGCATTTTCCGTTGGACGTCATCGCCCAGGCCGGCGAACTCGGTTTCTGCGGCCTCTATACGCCCGAAGCCGAAGGCGGCCTGGGACTCTCGCGGCTGGACGCTACCGTGGTCTTCGAGGAACTGGCACGCGCCTGTCCCTCCACGGCGGCCTACATCACCATCCACAACATGGTCAGCTGGATGGTTGCCAGCTGGGGCCAGTCGTCGCTCAAGGCCGACTGGTGCGAACAGCTGGCCAGCGGCCGCAAGCTGGGCTCCTACTGCCTCACCGAACCGGGCGCCGGTTCCGATGCGGCATCGCTGAAGACCACGGCCCGCCTGGTCGATGGCCATTACGTGATCAACGGTTCCAAGGCCTTCATCTCGGGCGCGGGCAGTACCGATCTCCTGGTGGTGATGGCGCGCACCGGCGGCGAGGGCGCGCGTGGCGTGTCGGCCATCGCGGTGCCGGGCAATGCGCCCGGTGTCAGCTACGGCAAGAAGGAAAGCAAGATGGGCTGGAACAGCCAGCCCACCCGCACCATCAGCTTCGACAACGTCAGGGTGCCGGCCGACCATCGCCTGGGTGAGGAAGGGCAGGGCTTCGTCTTCGCCATGAAGGGCCTGGACGGCGGACGCATCAACATCGCCACCTGCTCGGTCGGCGCGGCCCAGGCGGCGCTGGACGCGGCGCATGCCTACATGAAGGAGCGCAAGCAGTTCGGACGGCCGATTGCCGACTTCCAGGCGCTGCAATTCAAGCTGGCCGACATGCAGACCGAACTGGTCGCGGCCCGCCAGATGGTGCGCCTGGCCGCCACCCGGCTGGACGCCGGCGCGCCCGATGCCACGACCTATTGCGCCATGGCCAAGCGCCTGGCGACCGACCTGGGTTTCCGCATCTGCAACGAGGCACTGCAATTGCATGGCGGCTATGGCTACATCCGCGAATACCCGCTGGAACGCTATTTCCGCGACGTGCGCGTACACCAGATCCTGGAAGGTACCAACGAGATCATGCGCGTCATCATCGCGCGCAGTCTGCTGGGCCGCGACAACCTGGACGACATCCGCTGAACATTCTTGAACCGAAGGAAAAGCATGGCTACCTATACCAACCTCAAGCTGGAAAAACACGGACACACCGCACTGCTGACGCTGTCCAACCCGCCGGCCAACACCTGGACGCGCGAGGCGCTGGTGGACCTGACGCGCCTGGTCAAGGACCTCAACGCCGACCGCGACATCTACACGCTGGTGGTCACCGGCGAGGGCGAGAAGTTTTTCTCGGCCGGCGCCGACCTGAAACTGTTTGCCGATGGCGACAAGGCCCGTGCGCGTGACATGGCACGCCGCTTTGGCGAAGCCTTCGAGACGCTCTCGGGTTTCCGTGGCGTTTCCATTGCCGCCATCAATGGCTATGCCATGGGCGGCGGACTGGAATGCGCCCTGGCCTGCGACATCCGCATCGCCGAGGAACAGGCGCAGATGGCCTTGCCGGAAGCCGCCGTGGGCCTCTTGCCCTGCGCCGGTGGTACCCAGAACCTGCCCTGGCTGGTGGGCGAAGGCTGGGCCAAGCGCATGATCCTGTGCGGCGAGCGCGTCAATGCCGAGACCGCCTTGCGCATCGGCCTGGTGGAAGAAGTCGTGCCCAAGGGCCAGGCGCGTGAACGTGCGCTGGCGCTGGCCCTGCAGGCGGAAAAACAGAGCCCCTCGTCGGTAGCGGCCAGCAAGCAGCTGATCCAGGGCGCCCGCCACAATCCGCTGGGCACCATCCTGCAGACCGAGCGCGAGCTGTTCGTCGATCTCTTCGATACCCAGGACCAGAAGGAGGGCGTCAATGCCTTCCTCGAAAAACGCGCGCCGCAATGGAAGAACGCCTGAGCAACTGCCTGAAGCTGGTTCGACGTTATCTGCACACCGGCTGAGGTTTTCTGCACCATGACCTGTTTTTGACGCGGCAAACGTGGCGTCGGGGCAGGCGTGGTGCGCTGTCATTGGGCTAGACTGGTGAGCTTGATCATCCTGATCCATCCGATTGGTTGGATGCATCCGATCCCGTCGAGGTCCGCCATGTTATCGCGTCTTGCCGCCTTCTGCCTTTCCCTGCTGATCCTGTCTTCGCTGTCCCTGGCGGCGAGGGCCTCCGAGCTGTCGGACCAACTCGCCCAGGGCGACCAGGTACTGATCATGCGGCATGCACGTGCCCCCGGCATCGGTGACCCGGCCGGTTTCGTTCTCGGCGACTGCAGCACCCAGCGCAACCTCAACGAAGAAGGCCGCGAACAGGCACGCAAGATCGGCAACTGGTTGCGCCAGCAGGGCGTGAGCCGTGCCGTGGTCGCCAGCAGCCCCTGGTGCCGCACCAGGGAGACGGCCGCCTTGCTGGGCTTCGGCGAACCCCAGGCACAAGACGCACTGGCCTCATTCTTCAACGACCCGGTCCAGGCGGAAACGGCCAACCGCCGGCTGGAACAGTACCTGCGTAGCGCCTTGCCCGGCAAGGGTAGCCGGGCGTTGATCCTGGTGACGCACGATGTGAACATCGCCCGCTGGACCGGAGAGAGCCTGGCCTCGGGCGAGATGGTGCTGGTGCGGGTAGATGCCGGCGGCAGGCCGGTGTCGCACAAGGTCTACGCGCGACCGGATTGAGCCGGCCGGGGCCGGCCCCCGGCTCTGCAGCACTACATGCCTCGCGGTGTTTTGTGTTAACGTGGGCGGCTTCGTCCTTACGACTGTCCGCGAGCCCCGCATGCCCATCGTCTACCGTACCGACCTGCGCCTGACTGCCGATCAATTCATCGACATCCTCTCCCGCACCTCACTGGGCCCGCGCCGCCCGCTGGAAGACCGCGACTGCATGCAAGCCATGGTCGAGCATGCCAATCTGATCGCCACCGCCTGGGATGGTGAACTGCTCATTGGCGTGGCCCGTTGCGTCACCGATTTCGTCTATGCCTGCTATATGTCGGAGCTGGCCGTGGATGAGCAGTATCAGCGCCGGGGCATCGGCAAGGAACTGATCCGTGCCGCCCGCAGCCGCCTCGGCCCACGTTGCCGCCTGCGCCTGCTGGCGGCCCCCGATGCGGCCGATTACTACGGCCATATCGGCTTTGCGCACAGTCCGCGCTGTTGGGAACTTACGCCTGGCAACGAGCTGAAATAAGCCAGTACGCGTGTTTCGGCGAAGGTGGTCAGTCGGTTCGGCAACGTGGAGATATCCGGTTTGCCGAACTGGGCATCGGGCAATCTGAAATGACGGTAACTGGCTCAAACCACGTATCTATGCATTCCAAACCAATAACTCCCCCAAGAGGCCGGCGCATGGATTTTCTCCGTACCTTGATCATTGGAAACTCGGGCGCCGGAAAAAGCTGGCTGGCTGATCGACTAGCCGAGAAATACGGTAGCCCTCACATTGACCTCGATTCACTTCATTGGCTGGGAACCGGGTACAACGAAGCCCGGGAGAGAAGCGAAGCGATATCCTTGGCCAAGTCAGCGGCGTCGCAAGATCAGTGGGTCATTGAAGGTATTTATGGCTGGCTTGTCAGCGAGATTGCGGCGAATGCCACGGCGTTGATATGGCTGTGTCCTGACGAAGGGGAATGTATAAAAAACATTCAACAAAGAGGCCGGCGTGGCAATGCAAGCGAACAGTCATTCTCCGACTTGCTTGACTGGGCTAAAACCTACAGGCTGCGTACTGGATCGAGCTCCTTCAGCGTGCACCAGCGAATTTTCGAAGGATTTGCTGGGGCCAGATATCTGTTTAGAGAGCGAACAGAGATAAGCAGATTTTTGGACTGGTAGAGAGCCCATGACTGCTTCCGGCCAATAACGGTCTTTTGACGCTTCGCTCTGTCCAGTTAGCCGCCGCGCTGTTCGATCCGCTCCGGCTTGAGTGTCCAACTCAAACCAAACCGAGTGTTTTCGAGCCTCCGAAATATATAGCACCACCTCATTTTCAACATTTTCGACTGTTAGTCATGATCCAGATCCAAGCCTATTCCCCCGAGCACGCAGCCGGCGTCATCGACGTCATCCTCCCCATCCAGCAACAGGAATTCGGGATTCCCATCACCCTGGAAGGCCAGCCCGACCTGCAGGACATCGCTGGTTTCTACCAGAAGGGGCGGGGCAATTTCTGGGTCGCGCTGGACGAGGGTAGGGTGGTGGGGACGATTTCGCTGCTCGACATCGGTAACGACCAGGTGGCGCTGCGCAAGATGTTCGTGGCCGCCAGCCATCGTGGCCGTGAGTACGGTACCGCTGCGCGCCTGCTGGAAGGCGCCATCGCCTGGGCGCGCCAGCAGGGCGTGCGCCAGATCTACCTGGGTACCACGGCCAAGTTCCTGGCCGCACATCGCTTCTATGAAAAGAATGGTTTCCGGCTCATCGAGAAGACCGAGCTGCCGCCGGCCTTCCCGGTGATGGTGGTCGATACGCGCTTCTATGCGCTCGATTGCGCCTGATCCATCGGCTTCATAGCCGGCGCTCGCTGTCCACGCCGAAGTAGAACCACTCATTGCCCGGCAAGGCGCGCGGGTTGGGGAAGACGATGTAGCCATCGCCGGGGGCGGTGACTGGCGCGCCACCATGACGGTGCCCGATGACCTCGCCCTGCCGCACGCGATCGAAGCTGGCCCATTCGCGGGTGAAACTGTCGGCGGCGTGGTCCATGTCGATCACGTCGACCAAGCGGATGATCTCGATACCTTCCACCGGCGGCGCCAGCGGTGCATCGATCATCCCCAGCAGGGCCAGGGTCTGGCGGATGGCGTGATAGGCCACCTGTGGCGCGCGCGGATCATCGTGCTGGCCGCATTCCAGCGTCACGCCGTACAGGCCGCGTCCTCGCGCATACTCGGTGGTTCCTACGCCGTATTGCCGGTCCAGCAGGTCCGGCGAGACGGCACGCCCTTGCTGGCGGCGTCGTTCCACTCCGCGCACATAGGCGCTCATCCAGCCTTCGACCACCCGCTTGCAGCCCAGGTGCGCCACCATGCGCGCCTCGGCGGCGGCATGGGCGAAGGGCTCGACCTCGCCCTGGTTGTCTTCCGGCCCCAGCATGGCGAAGGGCACACCGCCGGTGTGGAAGGAGTGCAGGTCCAGCAGCACCTCGTGTTCATCAATCCAGGGGCAGAGCACATTGCAGATGTGGTCTTCGAAATTGGCCGGCGCCGCATTGACGCGCATGTTGCGGTTCAGGTTGCGCTCGCCCTGGCGCTGCTGCTTGCGATAGGCCAGCGGATTGGTGACCGGCACCAGGGTCAGCAGACCGCGTCGCAGGCGCAGCGCGCCACTATCGAGTTCGCGTTGCAGCTGGGCGATGGCTTGCGTACCGCAGGTCTCGTTGCCATGCACCGCGCCCAGCACCAGCAGGCGCGGGCCGGGCTCGAAGGCGGCATATTGGTGACGTTGCAGGGTCGTGGGAAAGTCGTTGGACATCATGGAAATCATTTACGCAGGACAGGCTTGCACAATACCCCGCTTTGCCGTGGCGTGCCAACTGCTGGGCGGCTTGTGCAGATGGGATCAGACGGGATCAGCGTACCTGGTCCTGCCAGCCGGGACTGGCGGTGGCGGCCACGGCATCGTGGGCATGCAGGCTCTCGACATGGCTGACCCGCACCGCGCAGGCGCCGAAGTCCGCTTCGATGGCCTGGCGCAGCCGGCGGGCGGCGTCTTCCACATACATCAGGTTGGCGCCATTGCGCAAAGCAAAGGCTTGCTCGTCGGCGCGTTTGACGGCCGTCTGCACGGGCGTGCCCAGCGCTGTTTCGGCGCTGTCGATCAGGGCCGGTAGCGGCAAATGATCGCTGGCCTCGGGCAGGGCGATGCTGATCTCGGCATGACTGCGCTGGCTGTGCGGCGTGGCCAGGCTGGCGCGTCGCGACAGCCAGTCCAGGACCTCGGCGCGGTCTATTTCCGATGGCGCCGCGAAATCGGCGGCGAAGGCGTCCTGCAAGGCCTGGCGCGAGAGCGCGGCCGAGCAGGGGCAGGTGGAGGAATAGGCAATGCTCACCCGCAGGGTGATGCGGGTGATGGCCTCATGCAGTTCGGCCGCTAGCGTGACCGGGTAGCTCTTCCATCCTTGCAGGCCAGGCGTGACCAGGGCGGGGCGCTGCTGCAGCAGGTCGAAGTCCAGTCGCAGGGCAGCAGCGCGCGAGCCACAATCGGCATGGCTTTCGCGCATCTGGCGCAGCAAGTTGCGCAGTGCGACCGGGGTGGCGGGGGAGCGCGCCGAAAGCTCTTCCAGCAGCAAGTACAGGCGCGACATGTGGATGCCCTTGGCCTGCGGATCGGGCAGGTCCACGGCAAGCTCGGCCTGGGCGGCGAGCGTCGCGCCGCCTTCCAGGCGCAAGGGCAGGGCGATGCCGCGCATGCCGACCCAGTCCAGCGGCAAGGCGATGTCGGCAGCTTGCTCGCGTGCCACGTCGGGCAGGCCCGGCTTCATGCCTGGCCCCACAGCGGGAACGGATCGGGCATGCAGGCCCAGCCCAGCGGCCCTTGCGCCATCTCGGCGTCGCTGAGCAGGCAGGCGTCCAGCTTGGCTCGCAGGGCTTGCTGGTCCATGTCGATACCGATGAGGACCAGTTCCTGGCGGGCATCGCCGACGTTGTCATCCCATTGCTGGAGGATGAAATCGATCGTTTCCTGATCCTGCGGCCATTGTTCGCGCGCAACCGCTGCCCACCATTTGCCGGCCAGCCCATGGCGGCAGACCGGCCCGGCTTGCGACCACGAACCTGCCTGGGTGGGGCGCGAGGCCAGCCAGAAGAATCCCTTGGAACGCACCACGCCCGGCCACTCGCTGTTGACCAGCGCGAAGAAGCGCTGCGGATGCAGGGGCCGGCGGGCGCGCCAGGCGAAGCTGGTGATGCCGTACTGCTCTGTCTCCGGCACGTGCTGGCCACGCAGTTCCTGCAGCCAGCCGGGGGCCTGGCTGGCTTGTTCGAAATCGAACAGTCCGGTCTTGAGGACCTGCTCCAGTGCCACCTTGCCGAACTCTGCGTCGACGATGCGCGCACGCGGGTTGAGCTTGCGCAGGATGGCGCGCAGGCGTTGTTGTTCGTCCTGGGTCACCAGGTCCAGCTTGTTCAACACGATCACGTCGCAGAACTCGATCTGCTCGACCAGCAGGTCCACCACGGTGCGCTGGTCGTCCTCGCCCATCGATTCGCCGCGCTCGCCCAGGCTGTCCTGGGAGCTGTAGTCCTTGAGGAAATTGAAGGCATCGACCACCGTCACCATGGTGTCCAGGCGCGCGATGTCGGACAGGCTGGCGCCATCCTCATCGGTAAAGGTAAAGGTCTCGGCCACCGGCAGCGGCTCGGAAATACCGGTCGATTCGATCACCAGCTGGTCGAAGCGGCGTTCGCGCGCCAGCTTGCGCACCTCCAGCAGCAAGTCTTCGCGCAGGGTGCAGCAGATGCAGCCATTGCTCATCTCCACCAGCTTCTCGTCGGTGCGGGAGAGGTCGGCGCCACCCTCGCGCACCAGCGCGGCGTCGATGTTGACCTCCGACATGTCATTGACGATGACGGCCACGCGGCGTCCCTCGCGGTTGTTGAGGATGTGGTTGAGCAGGGTGGTCTTGCCGGCACCGAGAAAGCCGGACAGCACGGTGACAGGAAGCCGGCGGTCAGCCGGCTGGCGTTGGGCATTGGTCATGATTTGCGGGATGGGGTTGTGCGCCCTGGTCGAGGAAAACAGAGGAGTCTCGACCACGGCAGGAGGTCACGTAAGTGCAACTAAGTTGCGAATATCTCACAAATGCAACAAAGTTGCAAATATGGGTGACCAGGGAAAACCGGGCGTCCGGGTAGGCTGGCCGCGCTTGTGCTAGCATTGCGCCTCGCAACAAGGAGGTTTTATTCATGTCCCAATTCTTCCCGTACAGGGGAAACGTCGTCATCCCGGAGCTCAAGAAACTCGACAGCGGAAAAGTCATGGCTTGCTTCGCGATTCACGAAGGCAAGGATGGCAGCGGCAAGCTGCGCTATCAGCGCAAGGCGCCGACCAATGAATTCGATACCGAAGATGAGGCCATTGCCTACATCCTCGATTTTTCGGGCGACTGGATCGACGAAAATCCCCTGTAAGCCCCGCGTGGCGCGCCCTTGACGGCGTGCCTACCGGCTTGAGCCCGCCAGAGCCGCACGGTGTTTCCTGCGGCTCTTTTGCATGGTGCGACAAATTGCCACATTCGCAGCGGCCGGGACGCCGCCTACAATGCGCCATTCCAGTCAGTCAACCCGCGTGCCAGCGGTGCGCGGGCTTTTTTCCCCATGACCACCCAATCCTTCCAGCCCGCACGGGATGGCCAGGCCATCGCCCGACGCCAGAGCGTGTCGGCTTGGCAGGCGCTGTTGCTGCGACTGCATTTCTACATTGGCCTCTTTGTCGGCCCGTTCATCCTGGTGGCGGCGCTGACCGGCACCCTGTACGTACTCACGCCCCAGATCGAATCCCGGGTCTATGCCAGCCAGTTGTACAACAGCTCGCGGGGACCGGCCCAGCCGCTGGCCGCGCAGGTGGCTGCGGCGCAAGCCTTCCTGGGGTCGCAGGCACGCCTGTTTGCGGTGCGTCCGGCCAAGGCCGATGGCTGGAATACCCGCGTCATGTTCAGCCAGAAGGGCCTGGGCGACTCCGAGAGCCGGGCCATCTTCGTCGATCCGGTCAGCCTGCAGATCAAGGGTGACCTGATCGTCTATGGCACCAGCGGTGTGCTGCCCTTGCGCACCACGCTGGATTACCTGCACCGCAACCTGATGCTGGGCGAGCTGGGCCGCAACTACAGCGAGCTGGCCGCATCCTGGCTGTGGCTGGCGGCGCTGGGTGGAGTGTGGTTGTGGTGGCGCGCGCGCAATCGCAGCGCCGGCGTGGCGGTACGTCGACCAATGACGGCGCGGCGTCTGCATGCCCTGGTGGGCTTGTGGATCGTGCTTGGCCTGGTGTTCTTTTCGGCCACCGGCCTGACCTGGTCACGCTGGGCCGGCGAGCGGGTGAGCCAGGTGCGTACCCAGCTGGGCTGGATCACGCCCTCGGTGTCGACCCAGCTGCAGCCGGGCACGCCGGCCATCGACATGGGCGAACACGCCGAGCACATGGCCGCCCACGGCATGAGCATGCCGATGCCAGCCGCTGGCGATGCGGCCCGCTTCGACCTGGTGCAATCCATCGCCCGCGCTGGTGGCATCAATGCCAGCGAGATCGAGATCCGCCCGCCGCGCGCGGCCAACCAGGCCTGGACGGTGCGCGAAGTGGACCGCTCCTGGCCCACCCAGGTCGATACGGTGGCCATCGATGCCGACCGCATGCGCATCACCAGTCGTGCGGACTTTGCCAGCTTCCCGCTCATCGCCAAACTGATCCGCTGGGGTGTGGATGCCCACATGGGTGTGCTCTTCGGCGTGGCCAACCAGATCTTGATGGCCGCTTTCGGCATCGCGCTCACGGGCCTGATCGTGCTGGGCTATGTGATGTGGTGGCGCCGGCGTCCCGCTGCCGGGTCTGGCCTGGCGCCTCTGACCGGGGCTTTCCTGGGCTTGTCGCCGGTGTCGCGCGCCAGCCTGGTGCTGCTGGCGATCCTGCTGGGCTGGAACCTGCCCCTGATGGGGGCCAGCCTGCTGCTGTTCCTGCTGGTGGACGTGCTGCGCTGGAAACTGGCTAGCCGATAAGCTGGCCATCTCCCTGCTGCTCGAACCATTCGCTGCCCCGCTGCACGAAGGTCTGGGAACCGGCCAGCGCAAAGGATTGCTCGGCCTCCACCCAGCCCAGCCGGTGCACCGCGATCTGCTGCGCCTCCACCTGTAGCACGTTGAAGGAATTGGTTTCACCGCGTCCGCGTGTGGAGGTGGCGGTGCCGGCCTGCACCACCAGGGCGGAATAGTCGGCAATGCGGTAGCGCCCCGCGCTGCTGACGGCCGAACTGGTGTGCACATGCCCGGCCAGCAGCAGGTCGGCGCCGCACAGCGCGAAGGCCCGCATGGCCGGCAGGGCTTGGCCGACCAGGCCGTGGTGCTGCGGCCCTGGCGGCAGGTCGAAGGGGTGATGCGTGACGATGATCTTGACCAGGTGATCGCCGACGGCGGCCAACTGGCGCCGGGCCATTTCGATCTGGCGGTCATTGACGCGGCCATCCTTGATGGTCAGCGCCCGCGCCGTGTTGATGCCGACCACGGCGATCTCTTCGTCCAGATGGACCGGCTGCAGCTCCTCGGTGATGTAGCGACGGTACTTGCGTAGCGGTCGCATCAAGCGGGCCGCGATGTTGAACAGCGGCACGTCGTGGTTGCCCGGTACCACCAGTTGCGGTTGCGGCAGGGCGTCCAGAAACTGGCGCGCCTGGCGGAACTGGCTGGCGCGCGCACGCTGGGTCAGGTCGCCGGAGACGACCACCAGGTCCGGCTTGAGTTCATGGACCTGGGCGATCAGCGGCTCGATGATGGCCGCATCGGTGCGGCCGAAGTGCAGGTCGGAGAGATGGATGAGGGTACGCATCAGTCGTCCCCCCACAGCTTGTCGGCGCTGTCACGCCCGGGGGCGGAGGCGGCCTCGTGCGGCACGATCACTTCCAGCGAGGCCGGGCGGATGCGGTAGTGCAACGGCGTCTGCATGATCAGTACCTCGCCATCGGTGGCCACGCGCAGGCGCTTGCGGTGGGTCTCGATATGGATCTCGGTGGCACTCAATACGTCGAAGTCATGGGCCTGCTCCAGGCGTCCGAACAGGGCGTGCAGCGCCAGACGCAGCAAACCCCAGCGGCCGGTGTGGTGGCACACGTACAGGCTGAGCTGTCCTTCGGTGAGGGTGGAGCGCTTGCCGATATCGAGGCCGCGCATCAGGTAGTGGTTGTTGCCGATGAAGACGAAGGGCGTGCGTCGCCAGTGCGGCTGGCCATCGATGTGCAAACGCACGCGCAGGAAGGGATAGCGTCGTAAGGCCCCCAGTGCGGCCCAGGCGAAGGCCAGCCACTTGCCGCGTCCCAGGCGGGCTTGCTGCTTTTCGCGTTCGCGCACGATATCGGGATACAGACCCAGGCTGGAATTGTTGATGAAGGACTGGCCGTTGACTTCGCCACTGTCGACCCGCAGCCGGCGTCCCCTGGCGATGTTGGCGATGGCCGCGTCCAGCTCCAGCGGGATGTTGAGATCCTTGGCGAAATGGTTGAGGGTCCCCAGCGGCAGCACACCCAGGGCGCTGCAACAGTGGGGCGCTGCCAGCAGGGTCGAGGCCACCGCATTGATGCTGCCATCGCCACCACCGACCACCACCACCGGCACCTGATCGGCTACGGCCTGGCGTGCCACGGCCAGCATGTCCTCGCCGCGCTGGGCCAGGTGGACGCTGGCATGCAGGCCATGGCGGGCAAACTGCTCGGTGATATGGGCAGCCAGCGCCTGGGCATGGCCGCCACCGGCGCGGGCGTTGATGGTGGCCACCACGTCGGGGCGGTGCAGGACGGTGGCGGCCTGGGCAGGGGCGGTCGCTGGTGCGTGATAGTGGGTAGGTGTCGGGTCTGGCATCCGCAGCGAAGGTCGTGGCAAAGTCAGTTGGAGTGCACTCTTACACAATAGTGCCGCTGCAGCGTGAAAACCACCGTCGTCCATAGCGCAAACCAGGCCATGCCCAGCAGCGCCGCGCCCACCACATCGCTGAAGAAGTGTGCGCCGAGGTAGATGCGGCTAAACCCTGTCAGCACCACCAGCAGCACTGCCCCAACGATGATGGCGATGCGTTTGCCGCCACGCACGGGCGAGCGGCCCGGCAGGTTCAGCAGATAGGCTGCCAGCGTGGCATAGAGCAAGGTCGCCCCTATCGTATGACCGCTGGGGAAACTGTAGCTGTGCAGTACCAGGATGGGATCGTCGAAATGGGGCCGCAGGCGCGCAAAGACGTGCTTGAGCGCGACATTGAGCAGCATGCCGCCCGGCAATACCAGCAGCAGGTCAATGACCCAGGGCCATTGCCGCGCCCGCAGCATGTGGCGCAACAGCAGTGCTCCCATGACCAGGACGCCGATGGTGCCGTGCAAGTGGGTGTAGCCGAGCAGGATTTGCGTGAGCGGCGGGAAGGCATGCCGATTGAACCAGTCGGCCAGGCTCTGGTCCAGGCGCGTGACTGCGCCATGGGTGTGGACTTCATAGCTGACCAGCGCAAAGAGCAGGGTACAGGCCGTGAGCGCCAACAGACCCGTGGTCAGGGGCAGGCCCAGTGGATGGTCAGGCGCCAGGCGGGCGCGCAGGAAACGTGTCAGGAGAGCGGGGGCGGGCTGCTTGGATGCGTTCATCGGGCCATTCTACCGCCTGCGCCCCGGTGCGCGGGGCAGGGACGCAGGGGACAGGCCGCAAGCTCAGCTGCAGGGGTCTTCACCCAGGGCGACGGCGCGCAGGGCGGGCAGGTCGCGCAGTTCGACGTCGCGGTGATTGACGTCGATCACGCCGGTTTTCTTGAAGTTGGTGATCAGGCGACTGACGCTCTCCACGGCCAGGCCGAGGTAGTTGCCGATTTCCTCGCGGGTCATGCGCAACTGGAAGCGGGTCGATGAATAGCCCCGGCTGGCATAGCGCGAGGATAGGTTCAGCAGGAAAGCCGCCATCTTCTGCTGGGCCGTCATGCTGCCCAGGGTCAGCATGACGCGTTGCTCGCGCGAGATTTCCAGGCTCATCATGCGGTGGAACTGGCGCAGCAGCGCGGGCATGTCGCGGAACAGGTCTTCCAGGCTGGCAAAGGGGATCTCGCAGACTTCGCTGTCTTCCAGTGCCACGGCTTCGCACAGGTGCTGGCCGCCGCCGATGGCGTCCATGCCCAACAGCTCGCCGGCCATCTGGAAACCGGTGATCTGCTGGCCACCATTGGAATTGTGCTGGAAGGTCTTGAAATGCCCCAGGCGGATGGCGTAGAGCATCTCGAACTTGTCATTGAAGCGGTATAGCGGTTCATCGCGCTTGACCTTGCGGCGGCGGTTGATGACCTGCTCCAGACGTTGCATATCGCCCTGGTCCAGCCCCATCGGCAGGCACAGCTGGTGCATGCTGCAGGACGAACAGCTGGCACGCAAGGCATGCAGCGTCAGGGGCGGTGGAGCGCGCGTGGGCGACGGAGCGGGTAGGCTGGACATAAGTGTTTCGAATTCCTCTTTGTTGTGGCGGCGTCTGCTGCACTTGGCTTGGCGTCATCACTATGTTTTTTTGATGATGTTTTACCACAGTTCCCCGCTCTGAAACGTACCGACTTACTGCGCGAGTCAAACTTTCATCGCTTCAATGCGGAAAGTACTTTTCGGTTACGTCGGAATTATCTCATCTCATGAGATTTACTTTATCTATTTGATAAGTTGCAGGACATTGCGGAATTGTGGATGGCTGCTCTCGCGCATCCATTCGTAGGCCACCATTTCCAGCGTGACCAGCGTAGCGCCTGCCGCGCGCAGGCGCTCGAAGGCGGCGTCCCGGTCGGCTGGCCGGCGCGAGCCACAGCCCTCCAGCAGCGGCAGTACCCGGTAGCCCGCCTGCAGTAGTGACAGTGCCGTCTGCAGCACGCAGATGTGTGCTTCGCAACCGGTGACGATGATCTGCCGCACCGGTGTGGGCAGGGCCGGCAGCAAGCCTTCGGCACAAGCATCGAAATGGCGCTTGGGCAGGACCTTGTCACACAGGCGGGAAATATCGGGATGGTTGGGGCCGAGCTTGTCGGGCACTTGTTCGGTGCCGATCACCGGTACCCCGAGCAGGCCGGCGATGGTGGCCATGCGCACCGCATGGGAGAGGATGGATGGGCCCTCATGGATCGCCGGCAACAGCTTCTGCTGGAGATCGACGACCAGGACGGCGGATTCATTGGCCTGCATCAGCATGGAAATATCCCCCTTGATCTGACTGGATTGCCGGCTTGGCCGGAGGCCTGCCTGGCAGGAATTGAAGGTTTTGTGTCATTGACGCCATTTGGCGGCGATCCGACAATTTTTGCTCAAGTTTCCTTCATTTTCCCTTATTTCCTTGTCATTGACTGCCAGGAGTCCGCCCGATGAATCCGCCTGATCGCCCCGTTTCCAGCGACACCCGCAATGCCACTGTCCTGGCGGTCTGCCAGGGCTTGTTCACGTGCGCCATCTCGATCGACCTGACGCTGACCGCCCTGACCGGCTGGCAACTGGCACCCGACAAGGCGCTGGCAACCTTGCCCTTTGCACTCATCACGGTGGCCGGCGCCGTGGTGACCTGGTTTGCCGCCTTCCTGATCCAGCGCCTGGGGCGGCGCTGGTCCTTTGTGCTGGGGGCGGCCAGCTGCTGTGTGGGCGGGCTGGTATCGGTCTGGTCGGTATTCCACGCGCAGTTCTGGACCTTTTGCCTGGGGACGGCACTGGTGGGAGTATTCCAGGCCTTTGCCCAGTACTACCGTTTGGCTGCGGCCGATGCCGTCGCTGAAGAAGCCAAGGGGCGGGCCATTTCCACCGTCCTGGCCGGCGGGGTGATCGCCGCCCTGGTCGGTCCGGCGCTGGCGTCGTGGAGCAAGGACTGGTTCCCGGCGGCGCTGTTTGCGGGCGCCTATCTGGTGGTGGCTCTCATGGGCTTGCTGTCGGTGCTGACCTTGCTGCTGTTCTACCGTGACCAGGCCGTGACGGTGGTGGCTCAGGCCCAGGCACCTGCGCCGGCCAGGCCGCTGGCGCAGATCGTGCGCACGCCGGTCTTCATGGCGTCGGTGGCCAATAACGTGGCCGGATCGATGGTGATGATGTTCATCATGACCGCCGCGCCGCTGGCGGCCGTGGCCTGCCACCATGGCATCGACGATGGCGCCGCCATCATCCAGTGGCACCTCATGGGCATGTATGCGCCGTCCTTCTTCGCCGGCCGGCTGATCCAGCGTTTCGGACTGGGCACGGTGCTGCTGGCCGGCCTGCTGATGAATCTGGGTTGCGCCTTCACCGCCATGAGTTCCACCAGCCTGCCGGCCTTCTATGTGGCCTTGCTGCTGCTGGGAGTGGGGTGGAATTTCATGTTCGTGGGCGGCACCACCTTGCTGGCGCAGTCCTATACCCCAGCTGAACGCGCCAAGACCCAGGGCTTGTCCGAACTGATGCGCTATGGCGCTACCGCTCTGGCGACCCTGGGCGCCGGGCCCTTGCTGGCGCGCTTTGGCTGGCAAAGCCTGAACCTGGCCATCCTGCCGATCCTGCTGCTCTCGGCGTTGGCCACGGCGCGCTGGATGCGGGCGCAGCGCAGCGCCGCTGCCACGCTGGCCAGCGGCCTGCGCTAAGATCCTGCGACCGTGTTTTCATCCCTGACTTTCATCGTATGGCTGGCATGACATCCCATCCTCCTGCCCATCGCGTGGTCCTGCTGGC
Organism: Herbaspirillum sp. ASV7; assembly: GCF_016429215.1. Taxonomy (GTDB): domain Bacteria; phylum Pseudomonadota; class Gammaproteobacteria; order Burkholderiales; family Burkholderiaceae_D; genus Herbaspirillum. The sequence continues at coordinate 56,156 of NZ_JAELUH010000008.1, forward strand.
CTATGACGGCATGAACCTGCTCGACCTGTCCGCCCCCTTGCAGGTACTGGCCACCACCAACCGCCTGCTGGGGCGGGAGGTCTATCGTCTTTACGTGGCGTCGGCCGGTGGCGGCGCCATCGTCACCAGTGCCGGGCTGCCGGTGGCAACGCAGTCGCTGGCCGAAATCGATAGCTTGCTGGAAGACGGCAAGGGGCTGCATACCCTGATCTCCCCAGGCGGCAGCAATGGCGAGCAATTCGAGCTCGATACCGCGCTGGTAGCGTGGATCCGGCGCGTGGCACCGCTGGCCGGGCGCATCTGCTCGGTCTGCACCGGCGCCTTCCACCTGGCCGAGGCGGGCGTGCTGGACGGCTTGCGGGTGACCACGCACTGGTCCTCGGCACAGCAGCTGCAACGGCGCTATCCAGCCTTGGAGGTCGATGCCGACCCGATCTACATCCGTCAGGGGCGCGTCTGGACCTCCGCCGGCGTGACCGCCGGTATCGACCTGGCGCTGGCCCTGGTGGAACAGGACCTGGGCCATCCCAGCGCCATCGCCACCGCGCGGCAACTGGTGATGTTCATCAAGCGCCCGGGCGGGCAATCTCAGTTCAGTACGCCGCTGGCGGCGCAATCGATGGGCACGGGCCGCTTCGCCGAACTGCACGCCTGGATGGCCGCCCACCTCGATGCCGACCTGCGCGTGGACAATCTGGCACGCCAGGTCCACATGAGCCCGCGCAGCTTTGCCCGCAGCTATGTGGCCGAGACCGGTCGCACGCCGGCACGCACGGTGGAGCTGATGCGCCTGGAAGCGGCGCGCCGGGCGCTGGAGGAGACTTCCCTGCCGCTCAAGCGCATCGCCAGCCAATCGGGCTATGGCGAGGAGCAGAACCTTAGACGAGTCTTCCTGCGCCAGTTGGGGGTGAGCCCGGGGCAATACCGGGAGCGCTTTGCGGCACTGTAGCGGCTCTCGTCAGGAACAGCCGCGCAGGAACCGCTCTGCGTGACTGCGCACGCCCTGGGCGATGCGTTCCCAGGTACGCACCGGGAAGTCCGCCGGCAGGCTCGCCTCGACCCTTGAGAGCGCGCCATCGGCGGCCTGCACCAGGCCCAGCATGGCTTGCCAGGTCGCCTCGCCGCCGTGACGCTGTGCCAGCTGATGCCAGTGACGCGCTTCTATCGTATGGAAATGCCGATGCTGGTTGCGTGAACGCATGACCATCGCCGGGCCGGCATGACGCAGGTTGAACTGGTTGGGACCACGGCCGAAGTAGGGCCACATGGACAGCACGTCGTACAGCGGCGTCATCTCGTAGCGGCCTCCGGCGTGCAGGTGCAGCGAGAAATTCTTGGCATGGCCATCGGTGGCCGCCAGCAGGAAGAAAGCCAGTTGCGCCAGCAGGAAGAAGCTCTTGTCTGCGGCCTGGCTGCTGGCATTGAGCAGGCCCAGGCATTGCTCCAGCCCGGGGCCACCCTGGCTCTCGTATTTGCGTGAGGGCGGCAGTCCGAAGGCCTGGCAGAAATCCTCCTGCGGCAGACGAGCGATCCAGCCGCCCCGCATGCGCTGGCGATCGAAGCGTTCCACCGCCAGCACGGTATGCCGGCCGAAGCGCTCCACGCTGGCCGGCGCCACCGGCAAACCCAGCTCGGCCAGGATGCGCGAGCACAGCCATTCGTTGTGTACCGAATCTCCCGCATCGACCCGTTGCATCACGCCGCCGATCAGGCCCAGCGGCAGCTTGATGATGTGCGTGGTGGGGGTGGCGCCCAGGGGACGGCACCATTTGCCGCGATGGCGCAGCAGGGCGGTCTTTTCCTGGGCGCCGGCAATGGAGATGCGCAGCATGTCTTCCTGCTGCACGGTGGGCGGGTTGGCTGAAGGGAGTTCCTGCAGCAGGCGCGCGACACGTTCCTCATCCAGGGCTTCATAGTGGATGCTCTGCCAGCCCTGTGGCGCTTGTCCGGGCGGCAGCAGCTGCACCGCGCCGACGCAATCGCGGCCCAGGGCCTCCAGCAGGTCGAACACCTCGGTCGAGGCCAGCCGATAGCGGGTGAAGAGACGTTCGCGGATGGCCTGGTTGTCCGGCAGCAGATTGTCGAAGTAGTTGCGCACCATGTCACCGCGCAACTCGCCCGAGGCGGTCAGCGGCATCGATAGCGAGAGCGGTCGGAAATGCGGCGAAGCCGACCAGTCCGGGGCATAGCGGAAACGGTGCAGCTGCCGATCCATGCTCCAGGTGCCGACCAGCTCGCCATTCATCCAGGTGTCGAGTTGCCGCATTACCAGGAACCCCGTTTGCGCGGAACGGCTTTGCCGGCCGTGTAGGGCGGGGCCACCTGTTCGGCGACCTGTTGCGCCGGGTGGCCGGGCAGTGGGTCCAGATGCAGGTGCAGCGAGGCCCCCAGCGTGGAGAACAACAACAGCATCTGCTCCACGCTGACGGCGCCCGGATTGGCCTCAATCTCGGCAATGCGGGCCTGGCTCACGCCGATGAGCTGGCCCAGTTGCGCCTGGGTCAGGTGCTGCTGCTTGCGCAGGGCGCGCAGGTGTTCCTTGATCTGGGCAGAGATGCTGATGGGGAAATCATGGGGCATGGGGACTCCAGGAGGCAGTGCCGGACAGGTGGCGCAAGGCTGGCCATTCTTCGTATAAATATAGGTCAAGGACGATAAATACACAATACAAGAATATTCCGATATTTTCTTGATATCGCTTATTTCCTATAATTACATATTATCGTGAATAGCTTGTAATGCTTCTCCTGACAGTGGAGCTGATCCCTAAGCGCCCGGCTCCAGGGCCTTGAGTGCGGCCAGCGAATCCAGCCACCACGACAGTGCCGGTCCGGCTCGATGGTCCGGCTTGTAGACGCACTGGATGGGCAGTTCGGCGCCCTGGGGCGGATGATGGATGGTGCTGATGCTGACCAGGCGTCCCGCTGCCAGGTCATCCTTGACCACGTGCAGCGGCATGTTGCCCCAGCCCATACCGGCGCGCAGCAAGGCATGCTTGGTGCCGAGATCGCTCATGCGCCAGGTCAGGCGCGAGTGCACCGAGAAATCCTGGCGTGCGGTCAGCTCGCTGCGGTCGCTCAAGACCAGCTGGGTCTGCTGCTGCAGGAGTTTTTCCGAGATCCTGCCCTTGATAGCGGCCAGCGGATGATGCGGCGCCACCACCGCCAGCAGCCGCACGCTGGGCAGGGTGATGCGCAGCAGGTTGGGGGGCGTGGTCGGCAGGGTGCCCAGGATGCCCAGCATCGCCCGCCCATCCAGCACACGCTCGGCTACCGCGCCCAATGCTTCCACCTCCAGGCGCACCGTCACGGCAGGGAAGGCATCGCGAAAGCGTTGCAGCAGGTCCACCAGGCAATCGCTGGGGAAGAACACATCCACCGCCAGCGCCACCTCCAGTTCCTGGCCCCGCGCATAGGAGCTGGCCCGCACCTGCAGCGAATCCACATGATCGAGTACCTGGCGGGCGTCGGCCAGTAAGGCCACGCCCGGCTCGGTAAGCTGCGGCCGGTAGCCGCTGCGGTCGAACAGCAGTACTCCCAACTGGTCTTCCAGCGAGGCGATGGCGTAGCTGACGGCTGATTGCGCGCGCGCCAGCTTGCGGGCCGCCGCCAGGAAGCTGCCGCTATCGGCGACCTGGACGAAGACCCGCAATTGGTCCAGGGAGAGGCGTTCGATATTCATGACAAGGGCGTGGGCAAGAGGAGAAGGGATAACTATATCTAATTATTCGATAATGATTATAAAAAGATAATCAGTTTGTTGTTGGGTCGATTTTGCCTATTCTGTCGTCACTGGCTGCAGCGAAACGCCGAAAGGGCAACGCAGAAGGCCGGCGCATCACCGGGCAGTCGCAATCAAACCAACACAACATCCCACACTGACACACTGAGAGGCTTACCATGATCACCAATTTCACTACCTATCGCATCGGCCGCGTCCTGCTGGCGTCGCTGTTCGTCATTTCAGGCATCTTCAAGATCGTCGGCTTCGCCGGTACCGTCGGCTACTTCGGCAGTCTCGGCTTGCCGCTGCCCACCCTGGCCGTGCTGGTCACGATCCTGGTGGAGGTCGGTGGCGGCCTGCTGCTGATGACCGGGCGTGGCGTGCGTCCGGTGTCGTTGGTGATTGCCCTGTTCACGGTTGGCGCGACGCTCTCGGCCCACCATTTCTGGACCCTGGAAGGTGCCGCCGCGCAGGGCCAGATGATTCATTTCCTGAAGAACGTGGCCTTGATCGGTGCCTTGCTGCTGGTGTCCTCCATCGAGCCCGACGCCCAGCCTGAACAAGCCCACTGATCCAGCTGCAGCACAACGACAGTTCAATGAGTGGCCCGCGCCTACCCGGCGCCGGCCCATCACAAGGAGAGCAGCATGAGCACCCCCTACACCCGCCAGATCGAACGCCTGGTCAACGGCATCCCCACCCAGGATGGCGCCGGCGTCAGCCTCACCCGCGTATTGACCCATGACCTGCAACGCCGCCTGGATCCGTTCCTGATGCTCGATGCCTTCCATTCGGACGAGCCCAGCAATTACCTGGCCGGTTTCCCCGACCATCCGCACCGTGGTTTCGAGACCGTGACCTACATGCTGGCCGGCCGCATGCGCCATCGCGACAACGCCGGCAACGAAGGCCTGCTGGAGCCGGGCGGCATGCAATGGATGACCGCCGGCCGTGGCCTGGTGCACTCGGAACTGCCGGAACAGGAAAATGGCCTGATGAGCGGCTTCCAGCTCTGGGTCAACCTGGCCGGTCGCGACAAGATGACCACGCCCGGTTACCAGGACATCCCCTCGGCCGGCATTCCCGAGACCTCGCCGCAACCGGGCGTGAAGGTACGCGTGCTGGCCGGTAGCGCCTTCGGGACCGACGGTGCCATCCGCCGCGAGACCACCGAGCCGCTCTACCTGGATCTGGCGCTGGAAGCCGGCGTCACGCTGGAGTTGCCGATCCCGGCCACGCACAATGCCTTCCTGTACGTGTATGAAGGACGGCTGGCCGTCGGTGCCCCGGGTAGCGAGACCCGTGCCGCCGATGCCGGCCGCATGGCGGTGCTGAGCAATGTGGAGGGGGCAGCCGGTGTCACGGTCAGGGCCGAGCAGGGTAGCCGCTTCCTGTTGATCGCCGGCAAGCCCTTGAACGAGCCGATCGCGCAATGGGGCCCGTTCGTGATGAATACCCGCGAACAGGTCGAAGAAGCCATCGACGATTTCCGCGCCGGCCGCTTCTGATCCCTCGCTGAAAATCCCTATGATGCAGGCGGGCGCCAAGGCGCCCATCCCCCACCAGGAGAACAACATGAGCAATATCCGTCACAAGATCCACGGCCTGACCCGCGACATCGGTTTCCCGGTACGTCGCCTGCTGCCGGCCGCTGCGGCCCGTACCGTGGGCCCCTTCGTCTTCTTCGATCACATGGGACCGGTGGAATTCGACGCCGGCACCACCGAAGGCGACGTCCGTCCGCACCCGCACATCGGTCTGGCGACCGTGACCTACCTGTTCTCGGGCGCCATGATGCATCGCGACAGCCTGGGCGTGGTCCAGCGCATCACCCCGGGCGCCGTGAACTGGATGGCCGCCGGGCGCGGCATCGTCCATTCGGAGCGCATCCCCGACGATATCCGCGAACAGAAGGTGCCGGTGCACGGCCTGCAGATGTGGGTGGCACTGCCGGCGGCGCAGGAGGATGGCGATCCGCTGTTCCGCCACTATGCCAGCGAAGACATGCCCGAGACCGAGGTCGGCGGCGCCAGGCTGCACCTGCTGGCCGGCTCGGCCTTCGGGGTGACCTCTCCGGTGGTCACTGCCAGCCCGACGCTGTATGTCGCCGGTAGCACCCGCGAGGGCGCCGAGCTGGAGATCGGGGCCGAGACGCAGGAGCGCGCCGTCTATGTCGTCAAGGGGGAGGTGAGCCTGGACGGTGAGCCCCTGGAGGCCGGTACTCTGGCCATCCTGGAGCCGGGTGTCACGGTGCAGCTCAAGGCGGTGGGCGAAACGGTCTTCATGCTGCTTGGCGGCGCGCCGCTGGATGGTCCGCGCTTCGTGTGGTGGAACTTCGTGGCCACCTCGCGCGAGAAGATCGAGGCCGCCAAGGAGGCCTGGAACAAGCGCGACAAGGCGATCTTCCCCGATATCCCAGGGGAGACCGAGTGGATTCCCTTGCCGGCGCATTGATCCGGCGAGCCATCCAGGGAAATGCGTGGGGCGGTCGGCTAGAAGTGATCGCGATCAACGGTCATGACTTCCCCCGCGCAGGCCAGGGCAGCCTCGCATTGGGACTGCACGACACCTGATACGAGCTCCATCATGCGTTTGTCGCCATCCTGGGCCAGTACCGCATCGCACACAGCTGGCAGCTGCTTCAGGCATTGGTTCGCCAGCTCGGCCAGTACGCTGCTGACCAATCGGGGGGCGATGCGACACTCGTGCGCCATCAGCGCCCAGTCGTAGGCACGCAGGCTGCGTGGATCAAAATTGTCCCCGACCGCCATGGCCAGATGGTCGGCGACATTCGCGTCGATGAGCGCCAAGCCGCACACCATGTCATAGGCGGGTGCCAAGGCCAGGCGATTGGCATCGCTGAAGAAGCTCAGGTTCTTGGCGTGGGCGTCGGTGTTCCCGATGAGCACCTGGAAGATGAGCCAGCGCAGGAATTCCAGCTTTGCCGGACCGGTCGAGCGCATCAGGTCCCGGTTGTCGAGCAATTGGAAGAAGCGTTGAAGCGATGCACCATCCCGTATGGCCTTGACGTCCTCGCCATCGCCGTAAGGTTGTTCATACTTGAAATCGACGGGAAGCCCCAGTGCCTGGCAACCATCGATACATTGCCGGCGCCGCACCACCAGTCTATCGGCGCTCGATGCCGCATCAAGGCCGTCCGCAATGTCGCGATCGAATCGCTCGACGACCAGTACCGGTTCGGGCACATGCACAAGCCTCACGCTGGCAGCCTTGACGCCGACGGACCTGGCCAGCAGCATGCACATCAGCTCATTGGTGGTCATCCCTGCCAGCCGTCTGTTGACCGGTTCCGGTTTCAGGATGTGGGTGGACGAGTGCCGCATCGTCTCCGGAAGAAACCATTCGTCCCCGCATTGAAGCACCGCCAATTTATCCTGGTAACCCGCAATGGATAGCCGGACCCGCCCATCCCACACGGTGAAGGGATGCGCTGGTCGTGCCTTGATCCGTTCCGACAATTCTTCAGCCGACAGGGGGCGCGGCTTCCTGTCGTCGTGATCGTTCGGGCTTGCGGTTTCCGAGGTAAATACCAATGCCCCTGCAGATTCGCGTCCGAGCGCATGGAGCAGCCCCGCCAGGTTTGACTTCGAAACGCGATAGGCCGATGCAGCATCATCAAGCGCCTTGCCTTCCGGGAGCAGGTTCTGGAAGAAGTTGCGTACATCGGCGCTGTGGCGTTCGTTGCTGACTTCCGGGGGGCGCGCCAAGGGCAGGGTGGGAGACAACGCATAACCCACGTCAGTCCACGGTGGCTGGTAGTGGAATGAAAAGAGGTTCTCATCGGCGTGATGCCCAAGCTCTCCGACCAGGGAATTCCCCATCCAGGCTTTGATGAACATGGTCATTGCGAAGCGGTCGGGAGCAATCTGGAGAGCTCTTTTTCAACTGCATGTCTATCCTCCGCCGATACGGAGAAAAACGACACGCCCAGGCAGTCAGCCACATCCATCATTTTGCCAATGCTCACACTCGGCTTGCCCGCCTCGATATCGGTGAGGGTCTGTATCGAGACGCCCGCCAGTGCGCAGGCGTCGACCACCCGCATCCCGGCGGCTTTGCGCGCTGCACGGATGGCGGCGCCAAAGCCCGCGACTTCCTTGATCCTGCCAAAGTACTCCGGCTTGGCCATATGTCCTCCGAATTCTGCTATGGAAGAATATTAGGACAGATCGGATATCAATACAATCAAGATTCTACCAAAATAGAATTAACACGAAGTTAAGATCAACTTTATCTGGAAGATGGAAAATATTCTGTTATATCAGAATATTCAAAGACCTTTTATGCGCTTGCTTCGCCAAAAATGGATGGCGCGGGCAGTGCATTGATCATTGGTCCTGGCAGCACACGAAGAAAAACCGCCTGGCGCAAGGGATGCGGCAGGCGGTTTTTCATTGACCGGGTCAACCGGCCCTCGTGATCAGGCTGGTCTTATAGCAAGCCGATGATGCGCCCGATCTCGGTGATGTAGGGGCTATCCTTCAGCACCTGGTTTTCCAGGCTGTCGGCTGCGCGGCGCAGGGATTGCCAGGTGTCGTTGACCTGACCGGCATGCGGCTGGGGAGCACTGAGATGTTGCCGCAGTCGGGCAATGTCCTCGCGCAGCTGGTCGGCTTCGTTGCTGCCGGCGGGCAGTTTCTGCAGTTCCGCCTCGAACTGGCCGACCATGTCCAGCAGGCGCTGGTGATCGAAGCCTGGGGTTTGCATTTGCTCGCTCATGGATTCTCCTTCGGTGATTGACCGGTTCCATCATAGGCGCATTGACCTCTGACCGGCGAAAAAAGCCGCCGGGTTTTGCCCGGCGTCAAATTCTGCTGTTTGGGTGCCTGGTCCCGATGGAAGTTCCGGCGCTGATCCCGGCACGGGGTCGGCGCATGCTTTGTTACACTGGCGGCTGTTTGTGTGCGGCGCCTCCTGCGCCGCCCCCGTTGCCCCTGATTCATGACCTTACAAGACGATTCCACCGCCTATCTCGCCTGGCACTCCGGCGCGACCGAACAACGCCTGCGCTGGCATTCCGAAGCGGGCAATGCGCCGCCCAAGCGGGTGCAGGAGGCGGACGACCAGATCCCCGCCGATACCGCCTACAAGCTGGCCTGCGAAGGAACCGGCCTGCTCTGGCGCGGTGACTTCCAGAATGCGCGGCAGCTGCTGCAGGCGCTGGGTCGCCGCGTTGACAAGGCACGCGAGCGTGCCCAGGCCAAGAGCCGCGGCAAGCCCGCCGCCGACACCCCGGCCCAGGCTTTCCATCATCACCGCCAGATGCAGGCCCAGCGCGCACGCATCCTGGGCATGCTGCTGATCCCGCTGGAGGCGGGCTTCAGCATCCCGCTGCGACGTGCTCCCGATGTACAGGCCGCCTGCCAGGCAGCTTATGGCCCGGCCCTGGCCGGTACCGCCTTTGTGGTCTCGCTGCGCGAGCTGCAGGGCCTGATCGGTGCGCATGAATGGCGCAAGAAGGGGGTGGAGATCGGCGCGCTGGGCGGTCGTATCCATCCTTACTACGGCGTGTTCTCGCCGGTACGCGGCGAGTACGTCGACCTGGTGGCGCAAGCGCCGCTGCCGTCGACTACGCTGGCCTTCGATATCGGGGTGGGTACCGGTGTGCTCTCGGCTGTGCTGGCGCGACGTGGCGTGCGCAAGGTGGTCGCAACAGACATGGACGCCCGCGCCCTGGACTGCGCCCGCGAGAACCTGCTGGCGCTGGGCGTGCTGGGGCAGGTCGAGCTGCAGCAGGCCGACCTGTTCCCGCCCGGACGCGCGCCCCTGATCGTGTGCAATCCGCCCTGGCTGCCGGCGCGCCCGAGCTCGCCCATCGAGCATGCGGTCTATGACCCGGACAGCCGCATGCTGCTGGGCTTCCTCAACGGCCTGGCGCAGCATCTGGAGCCGCAAGGCGAGGGCTGGCTCATCATGTCCGACTTTGCCGAGCACCTGGGTTTGCGTGCCCCCGGCATGCTGGCCGATGCCATCGCCGCCGCCGGGCTGGAGGTAGTGGCGCGCCACGATATCAAGCCGCGTCACGGCAAGGCCGCCGATCGCGAGGATCCGCTGTTCGCCGCCCGCAGCAAGGAAACCACCAGCCTGTGGCGCCTGCGCGCGCGGGCCTGAACCATCACCGCCTGCCTGGAGCCGCATCATGATCGCATCCCGTATCCTCGTCCTGTTGCTTGCCATAATCAGCCTGCAGGCGTCCGCCCAGGTCACCACCCGCGACCTCGGTGGCCACTATGGCACGCACCAGCCGGGTGTGCCGGTCCCGGTGCCGGTGCCCGACAGCCTGAACCGTAATGCACCCTTGAGCGAGCCCATCACCACCTCCGGCAACAGCTGCAGCTGCCAGGTGGCCGAGACCACGGGTGGGGCCTGCATGATCTTCCTGCGCACCAACGCGGCGGACTGGATCGCCCGTAATGCACCGCAGACGCCCTTGCGTTCCTCGGCCAGCGGGCGCTACTACGATGCGCCCTTTGCGCTGGCCGCCAGTGCCTGTGCCGGTCGCAAGGTTGCGCCGGCTGGTGTGAAGGTGCATTGGCTGGACCGTCGCAGTGCGATCCTGGAGTGGAAGTAAGAGCGTCGCAGCCCCTTGCCGCGCCTGGCTTCAGCCGGCTTGTCCTGAGTCCGGCTGCCAGGCAGGAAACACCAGCGTGACCGAGAAATGCCCGTCGGGCAGATAGGCAAAGCGCATCTCGCCGCCATGCGCACGCATGACCTCCTCGACGATGGACAGCCCCAGGCTGGCGCCCTTGCGCTCGCCGCTGCGGGGTGAGAAGGGCTTGCGCAGCCGCTCCCAGTCCGAGGCGGCTATGCCGGGACCATCGTCGATGAAATGCAGCTGATGGGTCTCGCCATCGCTGTCCAGCCGTACCTGCAGCAAGCCCACGGCACCGTATTGCAGGGCATTGTCGAGGATGTTCTTGATGGCCTCACCCAGGCTGATGGCATCCCCCTGGATCAGGCAGGGCAGCGGCGGCAGGTCCAGCGACAGCTCGGCCGGCATGCGTTCCCGATGGGACAGCACCTCGGCCATCCTGACCCGCACCAGCTGGCCCAGGTCGACGCGTTCCTGCAGACGACTGTCGTTGCGGTGCTGGACCATGGCGTGGTTGATCAGCTGGTTGACCAGCGCGCCTAATTGACGGGTACGTTCGCGCAACTGGTCGAGATGGCGCCGACGCTGCTCTTCGCTGCTCACGCCCTCCAGCAATTCCATCTGCGCCACCAGGGCGGTCACAGGGGTGCGCAACTGGTGGGCGGCATCGCCGATGACCCGCCGCATCGTGGCGCGATGCACGGCCAGTCTCTGCATGAAGGCATTGATGGCCGACACCAGCGCGTGGGTTTCGGCAGGCACCGTCAACACCAGCGGCGAGAGATCGTTGAGGTCGCGCTCGCGGATGGCAGCCTCGATACGCTTCAACGGCGCCAGCGCCTGGTAGAGCGTGAACATGGCCGCCACCAGCGTGAGCACGCTCATGGCCACGATCACCAGCAAGGCCTTGCTGCCCAGGCTCTGGGCGAAGGACATGCGGGCATTATTGGTTTGCGCCAGCACGATCACGGCCCAGGGATGGGGGCCGGCCACCGGCATGCGACGGCCGATGATGGCCATGCGCACCGGCGTGCCCAGATATTCCCCATCCCGCAGCAGCGGGCCCTGTTCCAGCGCGTCCCAGGGGATCTCGGGGCGGAATTCGCCATCCCCGGCGATGACCCGGCCCTGCGGATCGAACACGGCATAAATGGCGTGGTCGCCCGTACCCAGCATCGACAGTGCGGCCAGCGGTACATCCACATTGACCTCGCCACGGTCGTACCAGGTGTTCTCGGCAATCTGCAGGGCGCTGCCTGTGAGGATGCGGTCGTAAGCCTGGCGCGCGGCGAACTGGGTGGAGATCCAGATGGCGATCAGCAGGGCGGCGGCCGATACCAGCAGTACCGCGCCCACGCGGATCACCAGCCGGGTATAGAGCGAGCGTCCGGCAACGACGTCTTGCGCGCGGCTGTGCATCAGTGCAGGGCGTCGCCGCTGGTGTCGGCCGTGACCGGCGCCTGCAGCACCAGCTGGTAACCCAGCCCGCGCAGGGTACGGATCTCGAAGGCGGCCCCCGCGAGTTTCTTGCGCAGCCGTGCCACGTATTGCTCCACCGTGTTGGCATTGGGGGTGTCGTCGACGGTGAAGAGACGGTCCATCAATTCGTCCTTGTTGAAGATACGGCCCGGCCGGGCGGCGATGATCTCCAGCAGCGTCACTTCGCGCCGGGTCAGTTCGATGGGCGCGCCGTCGAGGGTGGCGGTGCGGCTCTTGCGGTCGATGCGCAGGTTGGCACACTGGATCTGGTTGGTCGATTCGCCGCCGCTGCGGCGCAGCAGCACGCGGATGCGGGCATCCAGCTCGCGGAAGTCGAAGGGCTTGACTAGGTAGTCATCGGCCCCCAGGTCCAGTGCCCGCACGCGTTCCTCGATCTCGGCACAGGCGGTGAGCATGAGTACCGGCGTGTGCTGGCCGCGCCCGCGCAATTGCTCCAGCAGCGAGAATCCATCCTGCTGCGGCAGCATCACATCCAGGATCAGCAGGTCGTAGGAGTCGCCCAGGCGCTGGCTGGCCTGGGCGCCGTTGCTCTCCCATTCGACCGTATGGCCGATGCGGGCAAGATGGGAAATGATGGCCTCGGCCACGTCGGCAGTGTCTTCGACCAGCAGGATGCGCATGGGGATCTCCAGTATTGTTGCGATGCCGCAGCTGTGGGCGCTGCTTGGGCAGGGCTGCATTGTATGCCTGATCGTGGGTGGCGGCGCGATGCGTCAGCGATTAGTCAGGTTCGTTACAGCTTCGGGGCCTAGCATCCGCTTCAATATCAAAAATTCCTATAAATCATTTGGAGACTTGCATGAGCGATCACGCCCATGGCGCATCCGTCGTCGATCCATCTCGCCCGCTGCTGGAGATCGATCGCGTCACCCTGCAGTACAAGACCAGCGATTCCCTGGTCACGGCCACCCAGCAAGTCAGTTTCAACGTCCATCCGGGCGACCGCTATATCTTGCTGGGCCCATCGGGCTGCGGCAAATCCACCTTGCTCAAGGCCATCGGCGGCTACCTGCAACCGACCTCGGGCGCGATCCGCTTAAAGGGCCGGGAAGTGCACGAGCCAGGTCCCGACCGCATGATGGTGTTCCAGGAGTTCGACCAGTTGCTGCCCTGGAAGACGGTGCGCCAGAACGTCGAGTTCGCGCTGCACGCCAGTGGTCGCCTGCAGGGCCGCGCCGCCGCCGAGCGTGCCGAGTATTACATCGAGAAGGTGGGTCTGGCCAAGTTCATCGACAGCTATCCGCACATGCTCTCCGGCGGCATGAAGCAGCGTGTCTCCATTGCGCGCGGCATGGCCATGGAGCCCGACGTGCTGCTGATGGATGAACCCTTCGCCGCGCTGGACGCGCTGACCCGCCGCAAGATGCAGGATGAATTGCTGCGCCTGTGGGATGACACGCAATTCACCGTGCTCTTCGTGACCCACTCCATCGAGGAAGCCATCCGCGTGGGCACCCGCATCCTGCTGCTGACCCCGCATCCGGGCCAGGTGCGCGCCGAGCTCAACAGCATCCCGCCCAGCCAGCTGGGGACGGCCGCCCAGGCCGAGCTGGAAACCCGTATCAACGACATGCTGTTCGCCCACCACTGAGGCTGCCCGGAGACACCGATCATGCACAACAATAATCTGCCCTTCGTCCGCCCCGAGATCGTGGTGGAACCCAATCCCAATGCCACCGCCGAAGTCCAGCGTCCACTGTCGGCCTTTGAATCGCTCTATCGCATGGGCTGGCTGCGCAAGACCGTGATCCTGCTGGTCTTGGCGGTGATCTGGGAAGTCTATGGCCGCTGGCTGGACAATGCGCTGCTCTTCCCCAGCTTCAGCGAGACGGTGCAGGCCTTCTTCTCGGGCATCGGCAGCGGGGTGCTGCTGCAGCGTGCCGCGGTATCGATGCAGACGCTGCTGGTGGGCTATGGCCTGGGCATCCTGCTGGCGGGCCTGCTGACCACGGTGGCCATCAGCTCGCGCATCGGCAACGACCTGCTGGAAACCCTGACCTCGATGTTCAACCCGTTGCCGGCCATTGCGCTCTTGCCGCTAGCCCTGATCTGGTTCGGCCTGGGCACCGGCAGCATCATCTTCGTGCTGGTGCACTCGGTGTTGTGGGCGGTGGCCCTGAACACCCACGGCGGTTTCCGCGCGGTGTCCAACACCCTGCGCATGGTGGGCCAGAACTATGGCCTGCGCCGTTTCTCGTTGGTGAAGTCCATCCTGATCCCGGCGGCCTTCCCCAGCATCCTCACGGGCCTGAAGGTGGGTTGGGCCTTTGCCTGGCGCACGCTGATCGCGGCTGAACTGGTCTTCGGCGTCTCGTCTGGCGCCGGTGGCCTGGGCTGGTACATCTTCGAAAACCGCAACCAGCTGGAAACGTCCAATGTGTTCTCGGGGCTGTTCTTCGTGATCATCATCGGCCTGGTGGTCGAGAACCTGATCTTCGCCCAGATCGAGAAGCGCACCATCCGTCGCTGGGGCATGCAGCACTGACCAAGACTGACCGCATCCAGACCGATAAACTAAAGCCTTACAGGAGACAAACATGAAACGACGTACTTTTTCCAGCATGATGATCGCCGCCACCCTGGCGCTGTCCACCGCCGCCGGTGCGGCCCGCGCCGAGGCGCCTGAGGTGCGCATCTCGCACGGTTACGGCCTGCTGTACCTGCCGCTGATGGTCATCCGCGACCAGGGCCTGCTTGAGAAACATGCCAAGGCGATGGGCCTGGGCGATGTCAAGACCAAGTGGGTGCTGCTCGATGGCGGCAACGTCATCAACGATGCCATGCTGGCCGGCAATCTCGATATCGCCGGCACCGGTGCGCCGGGCTTCGTGACGCTATGGTCCAAGGCCCACGGCATTCCGCGCTCGGAAGTGGTCGGCCTGGGCGCGCTGTCGACTTCGCCCTTGTGGCTCAACACCAATAACCCCAACGTCAAGTCGCTGAAGGACTTCACTCCCAAGGACAAGATCGCCATCCCCGGCATCAAGACCTCGCTGTCGGCCGTGCTGTTGCAGATGGCCGCGGCCAAGACCTTCGGCATCGAGAACTACGCCAAGCTCGATCCGCTGACGGTGAGCCTGTCGCACCCTGAAGCCATGGCCTCGCTGGTGTCGGGCAAGACCGAGATCACCGCGCACTTCACCTCGCCGCCGTTCTCCTACCAGGAAGCCAAGGCTCCCGGCGTGACCCGCGTGCTGAACTCGACCGATGTGCTGGGCCATATCACCATCGACGTGGTCTTCGCCCTGAAGTCCTTCACCGACAAGAACCCCAAGCTGACCCAGGCCTTCATGGCCGCCCAGGAAGAGGCCAACACCTACATCGCCAAGAACCGCAAGGGTGCCGCCGAGATCTTCCTGCGCGTATCGAAGCTGAAGCTGCCCCAGGATGAAGTGGAGCAGATGCTGGCCGACCCCGGCACCGAGTTCTCGACGACGCCCGTGGACATCATGCAATACGTGCTCTTCATGGGCAAAGCCGGCACCATCAAGACCAAGCCGGCCGTCTGGAACGAGATGTTCGTGCCGGCCTTCAAGGACCGCAAGGGCAGCTGATCCAGCATGGCACCATGACTCCGTGCGGCTGCGGCCGCCGGTGTCGTATCATGGCGTCTTTGCATTGCCTCGCCTGGATTTATGCCTGAAAACATCGCCGTCAAATGGATCGTCGACGAAGACCGGCTCTTCGCCGACATGCCCGATTCCCCCGGGAATCCTTGTACTGCGTGTGGCGCTTGCTGCGCCATCTTCCGCGTCTCCTTCTATTGCGGAGAACTCAGTGACGGCTCCGGCGGCGTCGTGCCGGTGGAGCTGACCAGCAAGGTCAATGACACCATCGCCTGCATGAAAGGCACTGAAACTGGACATGGCCGCTGTATCGCCCTGGAAGGTGAACTGGGCCGGCCGGGTATCGCCTGCAGCATCTATTCCAGACGTCCCAGCACCTGCCGTGAATTCTCTGCCTGGGATGCCGACGGCCAACCCAATGCCATCTGTCAGCGCCTGCGCTCCGGCCTGGGCCTGCCAGCGCTGGCCCCCTTGCCGGCTGAGCAGGCCGCACCCACCCGCTAGGCCTGGCCTTGCAGCGCGATGAGCGCATCGCCCAGGGATTCCGGGCGGCCCTCGAAGAGTCGTTGCAGATACTGCGGATCAGCCAGATGGGCATACAGCGCCGCGCGCGCCGCATAGTCGGTGGCCATGCGCACGGCCGCCAGGATGTACGCGTCCAGCGTGGCGGCGATGGTCCAGTCGGGCAGGCCGACGCGGCGGAACAGCCCCTCGTCGATATGCTCGAACACCTCCGGCCCGGTCTTGCACACCCCCGGCAAACCCACCGTGAAGGCATCGATGATGCCATTGGTATTGCCGAAGGGGAGCGGCGAGAGGAACATGTCGCACTGGTTGAAGATCGTCAGGTATTGCTGGTAAGGCTGGTGCGCATAGACCTGCGCGCTGGGTATGTAGCGCAGGATCAGCCGTTGCAGTTGCGGATACAGCAGGCCTTGCGCCTGTCCCACCAGGAAGTGCAGCCGCACCTGCTTGCCCGGCTGGCCGCCGGGTGGCCGGGCGGCCAGTTCCACGATCTTCTGGCAAGCCATCAGGAAGCGCGGATTGAGCTTCATGGTGGTGGCGGCAATGGCCACGTTCACATACGGCTGCTCAACGCGCTGGACCCTGGGGACCTCGAAGGGAATGGCCGAAGGACGGTAGGGCTGACCATCGGCGGGCAGGCGCAGCAGCTGCTCGGTAAAGCAGGCCGGGTCGCCCACGAAGTCCTCTTCCACGCTGATGTAGTCGATGCGCGCCGAGCAGGTTGTGGCCGGATGGCCCAGCGCGGCCACTTGCAGCGGCGCCACGCGCAGATTGGCCGCGAACATGGTGATGGGGAACATCCCCACACTGGGCATGTAGAACACCTGGGGACGGCGCTCTTGCGCCAGCTCGCGCAATTGCCGCAGGCAGCCCAGCAGGTCGGCGGGCTTGCCCAGGTCCACGAACTCATCGAAGACCGCACGTCCCAGCGCGTCGGTATTGGCTTCATAGCCGACGGCGACGACATGGTAATGGCGGCGCGCCGCCTCCAGGGTCTTGGAATGCGTGCGATAGATGGAGTGTCCACCGGAGAACCACTCCAGCAGCACCAGCATGACCGGCTTGCCGTTGACGCGGCCATCGCCCTCATGGTGCAGGTCGAGCAATCCTTCCTGGCGCAGCTTCTTGTCGATGAGCGTGTTGATTGCGCCCTTGATGCGGTGGCGTTGCGGCAGGTCGGCGTAGCTGCAATGCATGTAGACATCATGCAGCACCGCCACCGGCAAGCCATCCAGCGACTCCAGTTCCAGCAGGCGCTGCGGCAGCCAGCCGAGCAGGGCTTCGCGTTTGGAATGGGCCGCCGGCGTGCCCAGGAAGCGCGGCGACATCAGCGCCAGGAACAGCGCCGCAGCCAGCGGCTTGTTCTGCGCCCACAGCATTTCCACGTCCAGCGGCAGTTCCGATTCGGGCGAATAGAGCAGGCAGAACTTCACCAGGTCCAGCGGCCTGACCTCGAATACCTCGTTCTGTGGCCCGCCCAGCTTGAGCGAGCGCAGGATATGGTCGGCGTTGATGAAATGGCTGGCGCCGAACAGGGCGGCCAGCCAGCGCTGGAAATTGATCAACTGGCCGAAGCCATCGGGACTGACATGGAAGCTGGGGTCCGAGAACAGCGCCGAGACCGCCGCCGTGAGACGGGTCAGGATGTGCTGCTCCAGCTCCGTGGCCGGCACGGCCGGCGAGACCGAGAGCGAAAACTGGTCGGACAGCTGGCCGTATTGGCGGTCGATGAGCACCAGCAGCCGTACCAGCTCACGCGCGGCCGGCTCCTGCTGGCGCGAATAGCAGAGGTACTCGAATTTTTCCAGGGAGAAAATCTCGTCTTGGCTGGCCGTCATGGCGGGCTCTCGTGATCAGGGAAGGCAGCCGGCATTGTGCCGTCTCTCCCGCATCGCTGCCAGTGCTTTAACGCTGGCCGGCTCCGGGTGCGCCCAGCCAGGGGAAGACCAGCCCCAGTGCCAGCGGCGACCGGTATAGCCTGGGCGCGCCATGGGCCGCATCCGGAATCACCTGCTGCAGGTGGCTGGCCGGCAGTTGCCATTGCCGCGCCAGGAATTGTTCGTAGCGCAGGTAAGCCAGTTGCCGTGCCATGCGCGTCGCTCCCTGCAAGGCCGCGCCGCAGGACCTGTCGAGGAAGCGGTGCTGCGGATCCACGTCACGCTGGCCGACCAGGTAGCGCACGTCGCGTGCGGCATAGCGGGCAAACAGCTGGCGCCCGTCGAGATGCTGTTGCGCCAGGTAGGCGGGTGGCTGGCCGAGTCCATAGCGATAGTCATCATAGTGCGGGCAGGACAGGTCGGCGGGGCGCGCAAAGTCCTCACCCTGTGGGCGTTCCGGGCTCAGGTAGAGATAGGAGGATGGGCTGGAGATGACGTAACGCAGGTGGATCCCGGCCTGCTGCAAGCCTTCGGTGATGCCATTGAGCAAGGCGTAGCGTTGCATCAGCTGGGCGCCGGCCGAATGGCCGATCAGCACGATCTCGTGCAGGTCCGGAAAGCGGCCGGGCGCGGCCAGCCAGCGCAGCAGGTCATCCAGCGCCTGGAAGCTGGTGATGCCTGTCACCCCCTGGATCGACGCTTCGCCCTGCATCCAGGCATCGCCCCCCCCAGATCGGCATGTCCGGCAAGAGCCCCAGGTCCTTGTGCGCCATGAAGTTGGGGGCGAGCAGCAGCGTATTGGCCGGAGTCAGGTGGGCCATGGCCAGCAGGTGCTGGCCGATGGCGAAGTAATCCACGGCATTGCGCTTGACGCCATGCACGATGATGACCGCCCGCTGCACTTGGCTGGGCAACTGGCCCAGGTCGGCATTGGCATAGACGGCCATGGTGTAAGGTGTGGCGGCGCCAATGGACAAGGCCTGACGGTGCGCCGGGGATGCGGCCTGGGCTGGCGCAATACTCATCATCAGCAAGGAGAGGCCGGCGCTCAAGAGCAGGGCGGATAGACGTGCCATATAGTCAGGTGTAGGTCAGCATGCACATGCATACGCCAGCAATATAGCGCCGAAACGAGTGCCAAAGCGAGTGCCGAAGCGAGCGCTGCCCACCGCAATCCTGCTCAATGCCGTGTGCGCGCCTGCAGCATGGCCGAGGGGGTCTGGCCGAACAGTTTCTTGTAGTCGCACGAGAACTGGCTGAAGTTGGTGAAGCCCCAGGCAGCCGCGATATCGCCGATGCTGCCGACGGCCTGGCTGCCGTCACCCTGGCATAGCGCCCGGCGCACACCGTTCAGGCGCAGCGAGCGCAGGTAGGTCATGGGGCTCATGCCCAGCACATCCTCGAAGCAGTATTGCAGCGTGCGACGGCTCACATGCACGGCCTCGCACAGCATGGGCACGGTGACAGGGCGCTCCTGCTGGGCCATGGCGAACTCGCGGGCATCGTTGACGATGCGCCGCCGACGCAGGAAGCTGGTGCCGGCTTCGGCTTCGATCTGGCCATCGTCCAGCAACGCCAGCAACGACACCAGCACTGCCTCCTGACCCAGTTGCAGCGCCGCATGGGTGCCCGGGCCATCGGACTGGGCGGCCAGGGCCAGCAGGGTGGCGATATGGCGGCGACATTCTTCCAGTCCGGCATGGCCAACCTTGAGCATCTCGGCCTGGCCCAGCCGGCTCCAGTCGGGTGCGCAACCGAGGCGAGCGGCACTGGCCTGCAGCGCGTCGCGCTGTACCACGATGCCGTAGATCTGGTGCTGGTCGGGTGTGACCAGTTCAAACTCGCAGGCGCCGGGGCGCGTCATCACCATATCCTCGCCCACCGGCCGACCATTGATGCGCATGCCGGTGGCGCGCGCCTCGATGCCGAACCAGTAGGCATCCGGCCACACCTGGCAGGACTGGCGGATGGCACAGCTATTGGCCTCGCTGAAGATCTGCACGCCCTGGCTCTGCCATTCCTGCAGCACGCCCTCGAAGCTGCCGCTGGCGATCTGGTCGTAGCGTTGCTCCCAGTCGGTGAGATTGTGGGCGTGCTCGTCGACGTCGCGCGCGACCACGGTGCGCAATGCCCGCTTGGTGTGCGTGCCGGCTGTGTCAGTCTGGGACAGTTGCAGATGCGACATGTGGAGGCTCCCTGGCTTGCCCGGCTATCTGCGGGGCCAGGCCGGCCCTGCAGGTTTGCCGAATTTCGATAACGTTTCCATGTTCGCGGTTGTTATATTTTGGCGCGTTGGCATGGTGTTGTGCGAAACAAGCAAACGCCATGCCCACCAGACGGTACGTTTTCCTACAACAGTGCGGTCGACCCATGACCGCCATCTTCGCGCCAACAGGAGAGACCTATGGATGCAAGCTCATCAGGGCAGGGGCATACCCTCAAGCCGGTCCTGTCCACCCTCCAGCTCTGGGCCATCGCGGTCGGTCTGGTGATCTCTGGAGAGTATTTCGGCTGGAGCTATGGCTGGGCCAGCGCCGGCACGCTGGGCTTCACGGTGACGGCGCTGTTCATCGCGGCCATGTATGCCACCTTCATCTTCAGCTTCACCGAATTGACCACCTCCATCCCCCACGCTGGCGGCCCGTTTGCCTACAGCAAGCGTGCCTTCGGGCCGGTGGGTGGTTACCTGGCCGGGGCGGCGACCTTGATCGAGTTCGTCTTCGCGCCGCCGGCCATTGCGCTGGCCATCGGGGCCTATCTCAATGTGCAGTTTCCCGCGCTTGATCCCAAGCTGGCCGCGCTGGGGGCCTACCTGGTCTTCATGACGCTCAACATCGTGGGCGTGCAGATCGCGGCTACCTTCGAGCTCTTCGTGACGCTGCTGGCGATCTTCGAATTGCTGGTCTTCATGGGCGTGGTGGCACCGGGCTTCTCGCTGGCCAACTTCACCAAGGGCGGCTGGTCGGGCAGCGATGGCTTCAGCCTGGCGGCGGTGCCGGGGATGTTTGCGGCGATTCCGTTCGCGATCTGGTTCTTCCTGGCCATCGAAGGCGTGGCCATGGCCGCCGAGGAGGCCAAGGATCCCCGCCGCTCCATTCCCATCGCCTACATCACCGGCATCCTGACCCTGGTGGTGCTGGCCATCGGCGTGATGCTCTTTGCCGGTGGCGCCGGCGACTGGACCAAGCTGGCCAACATCAACGATCCGCTGCCGCAGGCCATGAAGCTCATCGTCGGCGGCAACAGCAACTGGTTGCATATGCTGGTGTGGCTGGGGCTGTTCGGACTGGTGGCCTCCTTCCACGGCATCATCCTGGGCTACTCGCGCCAGATCTTCGCGCTGGCCCGGGAAGGCTACCTGCCGACCTATTTCGCCCGCGTGCATCCGCGTTTCAAGACTCCGCATCGCGCCATCCTGGCCGGCGGTGTGGTGGGTATTGCCGCCATCTACAGCGATGAGCTCATCACCATCGGCGGCCAGACGCTCACGGCCAACATCGTCACCATGTCGGTGTTCGGCGCGATCCTGATGTACATCCTGTCGATGCTGGCGCTGTTCCGTCTGCGCCGCAGCGAGGCCCGCCTGGAGCGGCCGTTCCGGGCGCCGCTGTATCCGTACTTCCCGGCCTTCGCCCTGTTCGGCGCACTGGTCTGCATGGGCACGATGATCTACTACAACCCGCTGATCTTCGGCATCTTCGTGGCCTTGCTGGTCCTGGGTTACGCCTGGTTCCTGGCGACCCGTCGACACCGAGCCGAAGGCACCGCACCGGTGGCCGAATTCTGAACACACTGCAGAACCACTTACTCCACTCCATTGACAGAACGAGGGGCATCATGAACAACCAACACCAACCGACGACCGCAGCTGAGGTCCCCGTACTCAAGCGCCGTGGCTTCCTGGGCAGCCTGCTGGCCACGGCCGCCGGCGGTGCGCTGGCGACCATCGCCACCCCGGGGCAGGCCGCCGCCCGCGCCGAGGTCGCGCTGGACCGCGCCAAGTGGGCCATGCGCAACCATGAACTGGTGGCGCAGATGATTGCCGAGCATGGCCGGCTGGCGCCGGGCTACCAGTCCGGCAAGCGTCCCTATGCGGTGTTCGACTGGGACAACACCAGCATCATGAATGACTGCGAAGAAGCGCTGCTGATGTACCAGATCAATACGCTGTCCTTCAAGCTCAGTCCGTCCGAGTTCGCCGCCATCATCCGCCAGAACGTGCCGCCGGGCCCGTTCAGCAAGGACTTCAAGAACGCCGCCGGCAACGTCGTCGATCTCGATGCGATCTGCGCCGACCTCGATGCCGACTACGCCTACCTGCACGCCAGCTACAAGGGCCTGGCCGGCAGCCAGTCGCTCGACGAGGTGACCCGCAGCGTGGAGTTCCAGGACTTCCGGGCCAAGCTCTACTACCTCTACGAAGCCGTCAACGATACCCATGGCGTCAACGTCGGCTATCCCTGGGTGATCTATTTCTTCGCCAACATGAGCGTGGCCGAGGTGAGTGCGCTGGCCGAGGCCTCCAATGACGCCGCACTGGGCGCATCGCTGACCAAGGTCAAGTACACCAGTCCGGCCGAACGGCCCGGCCGCGCCGGCGTGGTGAGTGTGTCGCACTTCCATGGCATCCGCCTGTGCACCGAGGTGGCGACCCTGATGGACAGCCTGCGGCGCAATGGCATCGACGTCTATGTCTGTACCGCCTCGCTGGAGGACGTGGTGGCCGTCTTCGCCACCCAGCCCAAGTATGGCTATGACGTGGCCCGCGAGAATGTCATCGGCCTGCGCCTGGAGCGCAACGGCGATCGCCTGCGCAACGCCTACCTGAAGGACTGGCCGCTGACCTGGGGGCCGGGCAAGACGGTGGCCATCAAGCAGGTGCTGGTGGCGCAGAAGGGCTATGGTCCGCTCTTCGTGGCAGGCGACAGCGATGGCGATTACGATATGCTGAGGGACTTCCCGGAGACGCAATACGGCCTCATCGTCAATCGCATGAAGAATGGCAAGATCGGCGAACTGTCCAAGCTGGCAGCCGACCAGATCAGTGCCGCCAAGCCGCGCTTCCTGTTGCAGGGACGGCAGGAATCGACCGGCAACTGGCTGCCGGTGGAAACCAGCATCAAGTACGGCAAGACCACGCCGCAGCTGCTGACCAGCTGATGGGCAACGCCGGGGCCGGGTATGGCCCCGGTCTCGCAGAAGAAGGAGCAAGAGCATGGCCGAACACCGATTCCGGCATAGCGTGGGCAGCACCACCTACGTCTTCCGCGATCTTGGCGACCTGATGGCCAAGGCCAGCCCGGCCCGTTCGGGCGACCTGCTGGCCGGCGTGGCCGCAGCCAGCGCCGAGGAGCGGGCGGTGGCCCAGATGGCGCTGGCGGCATTGCCGCTGAAGGTCTTCCTGGAAGACGCGCTGGTACCGTATGAAGACGACGAGATCACCCGGCTCATTATCGACAGCCATGATCGCGCCGCCTTTGCGCCCATTGCCCATCTGACGGTGGGGGATTTCCGCAACTGGCTGCTGGCCGACGACACCGACAGCGCCGTGCTGGCGGCGGTGGCGCCGGGGATCACGCCCGAGATGGCCGCAGCCGTCTCCAAGATCATGCGCAACCAGGACCTGATCCTGGTGGGCAAGAAGTGCCGCGTGGTCACCGCCTTTCGCAATACCATCGGTCTGCCCGGGCGGCTTTCGACCCGCCTGCAGCCCAACCACCCGACCGACGACGCCAGCGGCATCGCCGCCAGCATGCTCGATGGCCTGATGTATGGCAACGGCGACGCCGTCATCGGCATCAACCCCGCCACCGACAATGTGCCGCAGGTGGTCAAGCTGGTGGGCATGATGGCCGATGTGATCGCGCGCTATGAGATTCCCACGCAATCCTGTGTGCTGACCCATGTCACCAACACGATCGCCGCCATCGAACGCGGTGCGCCGGTGGACCTGGTGTTCCAGTCCATTGCCGGGACCGAGGCCGCCAACCGTGGCTTCGGCATCGATCTGTCCATCCTCGGTGAAGCGCGCGAAGCGGCACTATCCCTGAAGCGCGGCACCGTGGGCGAGGACGTCATGTATTTCGAGACCGGGCAGGGCAGCGCGCTATCGGCCAATGCTCATCACGGTATCGACCAGCAGACCTGCGAGGCGCGCGCCTATGCGGTGGCGCGGGCATTCAAGCCGCTGTTGGTCAACACGGTGGTCGGCTTCATCGGCCCCGAGTATCTCTATGATGGCAAGCAGATCATCCGCGCCGGGCTGGAAGACCATTTCTGCGCCAAGCTGCTGGGCCTGCCCATGGGCTGCGACGTCTGCTACACCAACCATGCCGAGGCCGACCAGAACGACATGGACGTGCTGCTGACCCTGCTGGGCGTGGCCGGCTGTACCTTCGTCATGGGCATTCCCGGTTCGGACGACATCATGTTGAACTACCAGACCACCTCCTTCCACGATGCGCTGTATGCGCGTCGTGTGCTGGGCTCGCGCCCGGCGCCGGAGTTCGAGGACTGGCTGCACCGGATGCAGATCTTCAACCGCAGTGGCGAGGAGACGGCCTTCCGCTTGCATGCGGACATGCCACCCGGTTTTCGCGATACCTTGCTGCGCTTGCATTGACCATGGACGACAAGGATTTCAACGGCCAAGGTGCCGAAAACCGCAGCCCCGGTGCCGAACCGGTCACGGCCAATCCCTGGGAGGCATTGCGCCGCTTTACCGCCGCGCGCATCGCGCTGGGTCGTAGTGGCGTGAGCCTGCCGACGCAACCGCAACTGGCTTTCCAGCTGGCCCATGCCCAGGCGCGCGATGCGGTACACCTGCCGCTGGACGTGCCGGCCCTGCGCACGGCCCTGCAGGAACAGGATGTCTGTGACGCCGAGGAAGTACTCGATGTGCATAGCGCGGCAAGTGACCGGCAGGTCTACCTGCAACGGCCGGACCTGGGGCGTCGCTTGTGCGAAAGTTCGCGCCAGCAATTGCTTGACCGTTTTGGCAGCATGGCCGAACGCCGCTATGACGTCGCCTTCGTGATTGCCGATGGCTTGTCGGCGCTGGCTATCGTGCGCAATGCCGCGCCCTTCCTGGCCGAGGTGAAGCGGCGTATCGCTCCCGAAGGCTGGTCGGTGGCGCCGCCGGTGATCGTGCAGCAGGGGCGGGTCGCCGTGGCCGATGAGATCGGTGAACTGCTCGGTGCACGGCTGGTGGTGATCCTGATCGGCGAGCGTCCGGGCCTGAGTTCGCCCGACAGCATGGGCCTGTACCTGACCTGGATGCCCGCACGTGGCCTGAGCGACGCCAGCCGCAACTGCATCTCCAATGTGCGCCCCGAAGGCTTGCCCTATCCCGAGGCCGCCTACAAGCTGCATTACCTGATGGCGCAGGCGCACCAGCGTGGGCTGTCGGGTGTGGCGCTGAAGGATGAGACGGCCGGGGAGGGGGCGGAGCTGGATGTGCGCCGCAATTTCCTGCTCGATGGCGCCTGAAATCAGGCCGGCACGTGATCATGGGAGCATGCCCTGAGAACCGTTCGGACTGAGTAGCGGCTTGCCGCGTATCGACGATGCACGGACGGTGACTCTTCGATACGCCGCACACGTGCGGCTACTCAGTCCGAACGGTAGTCACCTGGGCGAACGGTCTCAACGCCTCGTCAATAGAACAAAGGGCCGCGAACTTGCGTTCGCGGCCCTTTGCTGTTGCTGCGGCGGCCCGGTGTGGCTCAGGCCGCTACGGCGTCACGGCTGTTCAGATGGCTTCCAGCGCCTTGTTCAGCGTGGCGCTCGGGCGCATCACGGCGAAGGTCTTTTCGCGGTCCGGCAGGTAGTAGCCACCGATGTCGACTTCCTTGCCCTGCACCGCATTGAGCTCTTCGACGATCTTCTGCTCGTTGTCGGTCAGTGCCTTGGCCAGGGGGGCGAACTGCTTGGCCAGATCGGCGTCGTCCTTCTGCGCGGCCAGTTCCTGGGCCCAGTACATGGCCAGGTAGAAGTGGCTGCCACGGTTGTCCAGCTCACCGGTCTTGGGCGAAGGCGACTTGTTGTTGTCCAGCAGCTTGCCGGTAGCGGCATCCAGGGTCTTGGCCAGGATCTTGGCGCGGGCATTGTTGTTCTTGATGCCCACTTCTTCGATCGACACGGCCAGGGCCAGGAACTCGCCCAGCGAATCCCAGCGCAGGTGGTTTTCACCGACCAGCTGTTGCACGTGCTTGGGAGCCGAGCCGCCGGCACCGGTTTCGAACATGCCGCCACCGGCCATCAGCGGGACGATCGACAGCATCTTGGCCGAGGTACCCAGTTCCATGATGGGGAACAGGTCGGTCAGGTAGTCGCGCAGGATGTTGCCGGTCACCGAGATGGTGTCCAGGCCACGGATGACGCGTTCCAGGGTGTAACGCATGGCGCGCACTTGCGACATGATCTGGATGTCGGCGCCGGTGAGGTCGTGATCCTTCAGGTAGGTGTTGACCTTCTTGATCAGCTCGGCTTCGTGCGGACGGTACGGGTCCAGCCAGAACACGGCCGGCATGCCCGACAGGCGCGCGCGGGTGACGGCCAGCTTGACCCAGTCACGCACTGCCGCGTCCTTGACCTGGCACATGCGCCAGATGTCGCCTTCTTCGACGTTCTGCTCCAGCAACACCTGTCCATCCAGGGTGACGATGCGGGCCACGCCGGCCTGGGCGATTTCGAAGGTCTTGTCGTGCGAACCGTATTCCTCGGCCTTCTGGGCCATCAGGCCGACGTTGGGGACGGTACCCATGGTGGTCGGGTCGAAGGCGCCGTTGGTCTTGCAGAAGTTGATCATCTCCTGGTAGATACGGGCGAAGGTCGATTCCGGCAGCAGGGCCTTGGTGTCTTCGGTCTTGCCGGCGGCGTTCCACATCTTGCCGCCCGCGCGGATCATGGCCGGCATGGAGGCGTCGACGATCACGTCGTTGGGCGCGTGCAGGTTGGTGATGCCCTTGGCGGAGTCCACCATGGCCAGACGCGGACGCTTGGCTTCGTCGGCCTTCAGGTCGGCCAGCACTTCAGCCTTCTTGGCTTCGGGCAGGGTGTTGATCTTTTCGTAGACGCCGGACATGCCGTTGTTCGGGTTCACGCCGATCTCGGCGAACAGGGCAGCGTGCTTGGTGAAGGTGTCCTTGTAGTAGGTACGCACGGCATGGCCGAAGACGATGGGGTGCGAGACCTTCATCATGGTCGCCTTGACGTGTACCGACAGCAGCAGGTCGGTGTCGTAGGCATCCTGCATCTGTTCTTCGTAGTAGGCGCACAGGGCCTTCTTGCTCATGAACATGCTGTCGATGATTTCACCGGCCTGCAGCGAGACCTTGGACTTCAGGACGATGGTTTCACCGGACTTGGTGACCAGGTCCATCTTGACGTCGACGGCCTTGTCCAGGGTCAGGCTCTTTTCGCCGGCGTAGAAGTCGCCGCCGTGCATGTGTGCCACGTGGGTACGCGAGGCCATGGACCACTTGGCCATCGAGTGCGGGTGCTTGCGGGCGTAGTTCTTCACGGCGTTGGGCGCGCGGCGGTCGGAGTTGCCTTCACGCAGGACCGGGTTCACGGCGCTGCCGGTGACCTTGGCGTAGCGCTTCTGCAGGGCCTTTTCTTCTTCGGTGCTGGGGTTTTCCGGGTAGTCGGGCAGCTTGTAGCCACGCGCCTGCAGTTCGCGGATGGCCGCTTGCAGCTGCAGGATGGAGGCGCTGATGTTGGGCAGCTTGATGATGTTGGCGTCCGGGCTCTGGGTCAGGGCGCCCAGCGCGGCCAGGTTGTCGGGGACTTTCTGCTCATCGGTGAGGAACTCGGGGAATTCCGCCAGGATACGCGCGGCCACCGAGATATCGCTTTCGACGACGTCGATGCCAGCCGGGGCGGTGAACTTCTTGACGATGGGCAAGAGCGAGTGGGTCGCCAGATAGGGTGCCTCGTCGGTCAGCGTATAGATGATGGTCGGGTTGCCAGTAGTCACGATGATGTCCTTGCGTTGGTGTGTTGATATGCGTTGGTGCGATCCGCGCGGTGCCGGATGGGCTGACCATGCTCTGACGGCCTGGCTAACACCCATCTCCTTGTCGGCTTGCTGCGCGGAAATTCGTCTCCGGTGGCGACATCCCGGCGTATTGGTGCCTGGAGGCCGCAGCAAAAAACAGCGGTAGTTTACTCCTAAGCGGGCGGAAAAGCTTCAACTCTTATATAAGACTTGAAGAAATTTTTATGCGAGCCTTGATCTTGGCCTTGCCAGTTTGCCATTGCAGGTCTTGATGTTTAACCTTTTAGGTTTAAAAACCTCTTAGGTTACAATCGCAATGGAAAAAGCAACGCCGCACTGTCGGCTCGGCGTCGTCAGGGCGTTGATCCAGGCTGGCCGGGTCAGGGCTACCATGACTGCCTACCAGGGAGCGCGTGAGCTGGGCATTGATGACCTGGACGGGATGTGCCAGGTCATCCTCAGGCTGGCACCGCGTGACTTCTACAAAAGCATGACCACGCATGCCGATCACCGCCTGTGGCAGGACGTCTATCGCGCCCGGCTGGCCAGTGGCCGGATGGTCTATCTGAAACTGACGGTCATCGACGAGTTGCTCGTCGTGTCCTTCAAGGAGCTATGAAATGCAATGTCCAAGCTGTGGTGCCCCCGGATTGGTTCGTGACACGCGTGACCTGTCTTATACCTACAAAGGGCAGGTCACGACCATCGATGCGGTCACGGGTGATTTCTGCCCAGCATGCGGCGAAGTCCTGCTCAACCGGGAGCATGGCGATCGCTACAGCGAGCTGATCGGGCGTTTCCAGCGCCAGGTGAATGCTGCCTATGTGGATCCCGACTACATCGCCCGGGTGCGCCGCAAGCTCGACCTGGATCAGCGGCAAGCGGCCGAATTGTTCGGTGGCGGAGTCAATGCCTTTTCCCGCTACGAGAATGGCAAGACCAAGCCACCGCTGGCGCTGGTCAAACTGTTGCGCTTGCTGGACCGGCATCCAGACCTGCTGGAAGAAATCAGAACGGCATGATGCGCAGGGGGGCAGTGTCGCCAATAAAAAAGGGCCGCTTGCGCGGCCCGTCCAATAGCTAGTGCAGGTAAGTCGCCGTATCAGGCAGCGGCCGCCTGGTGCGCCGCCTTGTTGCGATACAGGATCAGCGTAGCGATCAGGCCGCACACGGCCGCTGCGCTCATCCAGATGCCCGGCGCCGCCTTGTCGTGGGTGTACTCGATCAGGCCGGTGGCAATGGCCGGGGTGAAGCCGCCGAAGACTGCGGTGGCCAGGCTGTAGGCCAGCGAGAAACCGGCAGTACGCACGTCGGCCGGCATCACTTCGGTCAGCGCGACCACCATGGCGCCGTTGTAGCTGGCGTACAGGAAGGACAGCCACAGTTCCACGATCAGCATCTTGGAGAAGCTGGCATCATGCACCAGCCAGTTCACGGCCGGGTAGGCGGTCAGGATGGTCAGCACGGTGAATGCCACCAGGATGGGGCGACGGCCGATACGGTCCGACAGCGCACCCATGATGGGCAGCCAGATGAAGTTGGACAGGCCCACGCACAGCGTCACGATCAGGCTGGCTTCGGTGGACAGCTTGAGCACGCTCTTGCCGAAGGTCGGGGTGTAGACCGTGATCAGGTAGAACGATACGGTAGTCATGGACACCAGCATCATGCCGGCGATCACCAGCTTCCAGTTCTCGATCATCGAGCGGAAGATCTGGCCGGTGCTCGGACGATGCTTGCGACGCATGAACTCTTCAGTCTCTTGCAGCGAGCGACGGATCATGAACAGCACCGGCACGATCAGGCAGCCGATGAAGAAGGGCACGCGCCAGCCCCAGTCGCCCACCTGTGCGGGTGTCAGCGTGGTCGAGAGCACGTAGCCGATGGCCGCCGCGACGATGATGGCCACCTGCTGGCTGCCCGACTGCCAGCTCACGTAAAAACCCTTGTTGCCCGGGGTCGCCATTTCGGCCAGGTAGACCGATACGCCACCCAGTTCCACGCCGGCCGAGAAGCCTTGCAGGAGGCGGCCGATCAGCACCAGCATCGGCGCCAGTGCACCGATGGTGGCGTAGGAGGGCACGAAGGCGATCAGCATGGTGCCCAGCGCCATCAGCGCCAGGGTCACGATCAGGCCTTGGCGGCGACCGACGCGGTCGACGTAGGCGCCCAGGATGATGGCGCCCAGCGGACGCATCAGGAAGCCGGCGCCGAAGGTCATGAAGGTCAGCATCAGCGAGGCAAACTCGTTACCGCTGGGGAAGAAGGCCTTCGAGATATGGGTCGCGTAGAAACCGAACAGGAAGAAATCGAACATTTCCATGAAGTTGCCGCTGGTCACGCGCAGCACGGTGGAAAACTTCGATTGCGAAGAAGTGGATGTACTCATGATATGTGCCTCATTTATGGTGTGGGCGGACCGTGTTGATTCCGGTCTTGCGCCTGTCTCGTCCGGCCAGTCAGGCAGGTTGTGTCAGGATCTTTTTTGTTGGACAGCTATTGCGCCGCCGATTCTATCCCCGAATTCCGGCATGTGGACGGGTCGGAGGGGGGAGTGATGCAGATTTCGGTTTTTTCGATAGCTGGATGAAAGCTTCAGAAGGAAAAACGCCCTAAAAAACCGCAGCGGCGCCGCCAGCTGCGTTGCGTCAATGTGCATCCGGGACAATCATGGTGCAATGCCGCATCGATGCTTCCGCATCTTGATTGCTTCGCTACGATTGAAAGGACTCCATGAAAACTGCCGTCTTCAGTGCCCGTCGCTACGACCAGACCTTGCTGGCACGCGCCAATGCGCGCGGCGCCCATGAACTGATGTTCCTGCAGGACCGGCTGGATGCCAATACCGCCCAGCTGGCCGCCGGCTGCGAGGCCGTGGCTGCCTTCGTCAACGACGATCTCGGCGCGCCGGTGCTGGAACGCTTAAGCGCCCTGGGCGTGCGTTTCGTGACCACGCGTTCGACCGGCTTCAACCACATCGACATCCAGGCGGCACGACGCCTGGGCCTCACGGTGGCACGGGTGGCCGATTATTCTCCCTACTCGGTGGCCGAGTTTGCCGTGGGCCTGCTGCAGGCGGTCAACCGCAAGATCGCCCGTGCCAGCATGCGCACCCGCGAAGGCAACTTCGAGCTCGATGGCCTGATGGGGTTCGATCTGCATGGCAAGACCGTGGGCGTGATCGGCACCGGCAAGATCGGTACGCTCTTTGCCCGCATCATGGCCGGTTTCGGCTGCGAGATCGTGGGCAGTGACGTGCATCGCAATCCCGATTTCGAGGCAGTGGGTGGCCGTTACGTGAGCCATGCCGAGCTGTTCGCCGCCAGCGACGTGATCTCGCTGCATTGCCCGCTGACCGACGACACGCGCTATATCGTCAATGCGCAGACGCTGGCCAGCGCCAAGCCCGGTTGCATCCTGGTCAATACCAGCCGTGGCGGCCTGGTCGATACCGAGGCTGCGATTGCCGCGCTCAAGAGCGGTCGCCTGCGCGGCCTGGCCATCGATGTCTATGAGCAGGAGGCCAGCCTGTTCTTCCAGGACCTGTCCTCGACCATCATCACCGACGACGTGATCCAGCGCCTGGTGTCCTTTCCCAACGTGATCGTCACCGGTCACCAGGCCTTCTTCACCGAGGAAGCCATCGGCCAGATCATGCAGACCACCATCGACAACCTGGATGATTTTGCTGCCGGGGCCAGCCTGGGCGAGCGCCTGGTGGCGTGATCAGCCGCCCGGACGATGGCGGTTGAACAGCGAATCGAGCTGTTCGCCGATGCGCGGCAACAGGTGCTGGCGCACACGCTCGATGATCTCGCTGGCATCGGCCTGACCGTAGGTCTCGGCCAATTGCCGGTGCAGTTCGAAATGCAGGTAGAGCAAGCCACGCAGGCTCTGGAAGGCGGTGGGATGATCCTCGCCGCAGACCACGGTATTGTTGCTCAGTACGTTGTCGATCACACCGGGATCGAACAGGCGGACCTGGCAGATCACCGCATGACGCACGATTTCCATGTCCAGGGCTTCCAGCTCCTGGGTCAGCTCATCGGGAGTATGGCGCTCGGCGCCCAGTTTTTCGCTCATGAGAGTCTTTCGGCGGAAGAGGGGGAGTACAGCTTAAACGCAGAGTAGCATTTGCTGCAGCGCCGAAAGTTGTTGGAGGTCAATTTAATCCAATTGAATCAAGCACTTTTGTTAATCCTTTGTGAAGGATGACAAAAAACTGTTGCAGGGCAGCGAAGCCAGGCTTCGCTGCCCCGTGGGTCAGGCTGCTTCGACCATCGGATAGAACTCGCGGTTTTCACGCACGATGCGCTCGAACAGCATCTTCAGGACCCGATTGGCCTCGGTGCGGAAATGCTCGGGTTGCTCGGCAATGCGCTGGGCATCGTTCCACCGGCGCGAGAACTGGCCGTATTCGCTGGAGATGCTGGTCATCTCTTCCTGGTACTGGCGCGCCTTGCTGGCCAGCGTTGCATCGGCCTGTTGCAGCACCGGATAGAGGAAACGATCCTCCACCGACAGGTGCAGCTTGATCACCGAGCTCATGGCGATGACCACGCGGGCGATGGCCGCCGCCTGCGCGGCGATGCCCTGCGCGGACAGCGCCTTGAGTTGTTGCACGTGATCGAGGATGTCCGCGTGTTCGCGGCGGTACTTGTCTAGATTCATTGCGATTCCTGATTGCCTTGTGATGACGAAGATGCTGCCCGGATCACTCCAATGCCGCGGCCGGGCCGAAGAACTCATAGCGGCTTTGTGCGGCCGGTACGCCGAGTTCGCCGAGATAGCGCTTGATGGCCTTCATGAAGGGCTTGGGGCCGACGAAGTAGGCGTCCACGTCGCTGCTCTTGGGCAGCCACTGCTGCAGCTGCTGGCGATCGATGAAGCCGGTGGCTTGCGGTGCCGGATCCCCCGCACGCGGTTGCTCGTAGCAGAAGTGGACCTGCAGCTGCGGATTGTGCGCGGCCAGTTCTTCCACCTGCTGGCGGAAGGCATGCACGCCACCATGGCGCGCCGCGTGGATGAAGTGTACCGGACGGCCGCTGGGCAACGCCGCCGCCAGCATGGTCATCATCGGGGTGATGCCGACGCCGCCGCTGATGAGCACCAGCGGCTTGCTCCCCTCGCTGAGGGTGAATTCGCCCGCCGGCGGGAACAGTTCGACCACCGCGCCGACCTGGATGTGGTCATGCAACTGGCGCGATACCTTGCCCTCTGCTTCGCGCTTGACGCTGATGCGGTACTGCGGCGCCTGTCCCGGCTGGCGCAGCAAGGCCGACAGCGAATACTGGCGGCGCTGTTCCTCGCCATCGACCACCATGCGCAGGCCGATGTACTGGCCCGGGGCGAAGTCCAGCAGCGCGCCGCCATCCTGCGGGGCGAAGTAGAAGGAGGTGATTTCATCGCTCTCGGCCTGCTTGCGCGTGACCACGAAACGGCGCGCACCGCGCCAGCCACCGGGGGCCTGGGCCAGGGCGTCATATTGCTGGCGCTCGGCACCGATGAGCATGTCGGCCAGTTGCCCATAGGCCGCAGCCCAGGCGTCGATGACGGCATCGGTAGCGATCTCGGCGCCCAGCACTTCGCGGATGGCGCGCAGCAGGCAGTCGCCCACCATCGGATAGTGTTCCGGCAGGACCTGCACCGCCACGTGCTTGTTGATGATCTGTGCCGCCAGCGGGCCCAGTGCTTCCAGGCGGTCGATATGGCGGGCATACATCAGCACGCCATTGGCCAGTGCGCGCGGCTGGTCGCCGCTGGCCTGGTGGGCGCGATTGAATAGCGGTCGTACCTGCGGATAATCGCGCATGAGCAGCTGGTAGAAATGCGTGGTCAACGCTTCGCCGCCCGACTCCAGCAGGGGAACGGTGGATTTGACGATGGCAAGTTGGGCATCGGTAAGCATGCTAGGCCTTTCAGCTTTCAGTAATGGTGGAGTGGATGTGCCGGTTGCCCGGTCTACCCACTACCATTACAAGAGTCGTGCCATGCGAGCGAGCCTTATGAATCAATGACTTGCGTTCGGATGGAGTCATGCTGACTCGTGTCATAATGACCCATCGTTTGAAATAAGTAGTCAAAATGACCTCGAAAGCCCTGCTCGATGCCTTGCTGCCGCTGGTGGCCGACCTCTCCCGCGAGATCGATGACCGCGAGCGTTACCGGCGCCTGCTGCACACCATGCGGGCGCTCTTTCCTTGCGACGCGGCGGCCTTGCTGCGCCTGGACGGCGAGATCCTGGTGCCGCTGGCCATCGACGGGCTGGCCGGTGACACGCTGGGCCGGCGCTTCCGTGTAGCGGACCATCCGCGCTTCGGCATCCTGCTTGCCAATGCCCAGCCGATCCGCTTTGCCGCTGACTCGCCGCTGCCGGATCCTTACGATGGCCTCGTCGATGGTCTCAACGACCTCCATTCCGGCCAGCTGGAAGTGCATGACTGCATGGGGTGTGCGCTGGCGGTCAATGGCCGGCCCTGGGGGCTGCTGACCCTCGATGCCCTGGGGCGTGGGCGTTTTGACGGCGTGGACATGGCCTCGCTGCAAGCCTTCGCCGCGCTGGCTGCAGCCACCGTCAATGTGGCCGGGCGCATCAGCGACCTGGCACAAGCCGGTGAACAGGCGCGCCAGCGGGCCGAGCTCTACCGCCAGGGGCTGGAAGAGCACCAGGGCAAGCGCGAGCTGATCGGCCAGAGCGCGGCGCAACGCCAGTTGTTGGCAGAGATCCGCATGGCCGCTCCCAGCGACATGACCGTGCTGGTGACCGGCGAGACCGGCACCGGCAAGGAGCTGGTCGCGCACGCCCTGCATGCGGCCTCGCCGCGTGCACACAAGCCCATGGTCAGCCTCAATTGCGCGGCCTTGCCCGATACGCTGGTAGAGAGTGAATTGTTCGGCCACGTGCGGGGGGCCTTCTCGGGCGCGGTGGCGGATCGGCGCGGCAAGTTCGAGATGGCCGATGGCGGCACCCTGTTCCTCGACGAGGTGGGTGAGCTGCCCCTGGCCGTGCAGGCCAAGCTCTTGCGCGTACTGCAGAGCGGACAATTGCAACGGGTCGGATCTGACCGCGAACATCGCGTCGACGTGCGCCTCATCGTCGCCACCAATCGTGACCTGCCCGAGGAGGTCAAGCGGGGTCATTTCCGGGCCGATTTCTACCACCGCTTGTCGGTGTTCCCCATCCGGGTGCCGCCATTGCGGGAGCGTGGTCGTGATGTATTGCTGCTGGCCGGATATTTCCTGGAGGAGAACCGCGCACGGCTGGGCCTGTCGAGCCTGCGCCTGTCGGCCGATGCGCAGCGCGCGCTGCTCGACTATCCGTGGCCCGGCAATATCCGTGAGCTGGAACACCTGGTGGGACGTAGCGCCTTGCGAGCCCTGGCGGGGCACAAGACGCGGCCCAGCATCCTGACACTGGACGCGGCTGCGCTGGAGTTGCACGCAGCCGAAGCTGCGGCACGGTCCGCTGCGGCAGTGCCGGAGGAGGGCGGGCAGGCGCAAGCGCTGAGCTTGCGCGAGCAGGTGCAAGCCTATGAACGCAAGCTGGTGGATCAAAGCCTGCAGCGCCATGGCGGCAACCTCGCCGCCACCGCCCGCGAACTGGGGCTGGATCGGGCCAACCTCAACCGGCTGGCCCGACGGCTGGGCTTGCGCTGAATTCAGGCCAGCGGTGCCTGGCCGCGAGGAGGCGGGATCTGCCTGGGCTCAGCCCGGCACATCCTCCCCATCCGGTTGCGCCAATTGACCACGGATGCGGATGGCGGTGAGGTGACGCGCGGCTGCGACGTCTTCGTTGACGTGCTGCAGATCCTGGTCCGGGGCGCCGGCGACTTGCTCAGGCTGGGCCGTGACGGGGGCGCCGAGAGCGGCGTTGGGATGAGGCTTGAGTTGCGACATGATGATCTCCAAGGGATGACGATGCCGGATCGGCCCGTCTGCCACGCTGGGCAAGCGGACCGGTAGATGAGGGCAGGGTAACTGCTCTGGTTGCACTGCAACAGGTGGCCGCTGGCTGATTTTGGTGTAGGAATGACGGCAATGCCACCCGCTCGGAGAGTCGCTTGCAGTCTGCTTCCAGTCTGCTTTTCGCCGCATTGCAACAGTAGGATTCATCCTACGCGATCTCGGGCCGCTGTCCGATAGTGGCGACACAACCCTGCCCGTATAACGTCAATCATCGGCGTTCAACATACGGTCCATTCCACAACAAGAACAATCAGGACATGCCTGCCTCATCGATTGGTAGCCAGGCCCGGGCCACACTGGGCAGTATTGCCTGCGGGCGCCAGTCGACGTGACGAGCCAAGGACGCCTTCCTTCGCAGTCAGGTGCTTTCACAATCTAGGGGTCCATCTTGCAAGCTCGAGTTCTGTTAGTCAGCTCCGAGGCCGTGCCGCTCGTCAAGACCGGCGGCCTGGCCGATGTGATTACCGCATTGGCCGTATCGCTGCGCCATGCCGGCATCGATGCCAGCATCCTCATGCCCGCCTATCCGGAAGCCGTGCGCAAGCTCGGTGACACCGTGCAGATCGGGCTCAGGAATGGCTTGCCCGGCGGCGCCGGCCGACTGCTGCGCGGTACCATCCCTGGTACCGACGTGCCAGTGCTGCTGCTGGATACCGCACGTTTCCGCCAGCGTGGTGCCAATCCCTATCTCGATACCGATGGCACCGAGTTCGCCGACAACGCGGTCTGCTTTGCCGACCTCTCGCACGCGGCCGTGGCCATCTGCGCTGGTGAAACCAGCCTGCCGGTGCCGCATGTGGTACATGCCAACGACTGGCATGCCGGCCTCATCCCTTGCCTGCTCAAGCTGCGCGGGCTGGACCACATCGGCACCATGCTGACCATCCATAACCTGGCCTTCCAGGGCAATTTCGCCCTGTCCTCGGCCGAGCAGGTCGGCATTCCCCAGCATCTGCTCACCGGCGATGGGGTGGAGTACTGGGGCAAGCTGTCCTTCCTGAAGGCTGGCATCCGCTTCTCCGATTGCGTCTCCACCGTCAGCCGCAACTATGCCCACGAGATCATGACGCCGCGTTTCGGCTGCGGCATGGATGGCATCCTGTCCTTCCGCAAGCTGGACCTGCGCGCCATTCCCAATGCCATCGATGCAGCCTTGTGGAACCCGGCCGATGATGCGCTCATCGCCCGCAACTTCAGCATCGGCAACATGAAGGGCAAGTCGGCCTGCAAGCGCGACCTGCAAAAGCTGTTCGGCTTGCCGGTCGATCCCTTCGCGCCCGTGATGGGACTGGGTAGCCGCATCTCGCACCAGAAGATGGCCGACGTGGTGATCCAGTCGCTGCCCGGGATCATCGCCCGCCATGCGCGCCTGCAGGTGGTGGTGCTGGGCTGCGGCGACCATGAGTATGAAAAGGATTTCCAGGCGCTGGCGCAACGCTACCCCGGTCGCATCGCCGTGCATATCGGCTATGACGAGCGCCGCGCCCATGCCCTGCATGCCGGCAGCGACATGCTGCTGCATCCGACCCGCTTCGAGCCCTTTGGCCTCACGCCCCTGTATGCCATGCGCTACGGCGCCATTCCCATCGGCTCGCGCGTGGGGGGACTGGTCGATACCGTCTGCGATGCCGACCTCGACCCGCAGCGCGCCACCGGCGTGCTCTTCGACGGCGACACCGTCGACGACATGCAGCAAGCCGTCGCGCGCGCCTTCGCTCTGTATGGCGACAGCGAACGCTGGCAAGCCATGCAGCGCAATGCCATGGCGGTGGACTGCGACTGGGCCGGACCGACCCGCGCCTACATCGAGGCCTACGCCGAGGTCGCCGACATGGCGGTACGGCCCTGGTTCGTACCGCGTCCGCAGCCGGTGGAACGGCCCGCCGCCCACGCCCAGGTGCAGCACGAGCGCCTGGCCAAGCCGGCCGCCGCCATCGCCGCCGCGCTGGCCAATGTGGTGGGGACACCAGCCGGAGTGGCGGCCTGAGCCCTGCCTGGTGTGCCCGCTGCAGCAATGTTTTGATCAACTGCGATAACAACAACAGGAGTGTGCATGTCCGGTCTGTCTGTCACGACCTATAGCGAAGCTGAACCCAGGGAGGCAACGTTGTCGTCATCCGAGGCCGGCGCGGCTGCTTCCATGGCGGCCGCTTTTTGCGGCGAGCCTCCCACCATGTCCTTGCATGCGCTCTCCCGCGAGGAGCAGGGGCTGCTGCAAGCACTGCTGGCCGGCCGTCTGGCGCAAGCCTTCGACCTGCTCGGTCCACGCTATGTGCCGCAAGCCGGTGGTACGGCCACGGTGCGTAGCTTCCACCCAGGCGCCGATGCCGTGCGGGTGCGCTGCCGCCACAGCGGCGCATTGCTCGGACAGTTGCCGCAAGTGCTGTTGGGCGACACCCCCAGCGGCTTCTTCTGCGGCCCGGTGAGCGGGCTGGAACAGCGTCGGTATCAGGTTCCCTACGTGCTGGAGGTGGACTGGCGCATTCCCGATGGCAGCCGCAGCGTGCAGCAGACCGAGGACCCCTATGCCTTCGGCCTGTTGCTGGGCGAGCTGGATCTGCATCTGCTGCAGGAAGGTCGCCATCGCCAGCTGGCCGACTGCCTGGGGGCGCGCCCCATGGAGATCGATGACGTACCAGGCACCCGCTTTGCGGTGTGGGCGCCGAACGCCGCGCGGGTCTCGGTGGTGGGCGACTTCAACCAGTGGGATGGCCGTCGCCACGTCATGCGCCTGCGCCATGAGCCGGGGGTGTGGGAGATCTTCATCCCCCGCATCGGTCCCGGTGACGTCTACAAGTACGAAATCCTCGCCCGCGACGGCACGCTGCTGCCATTGAAGGCCGACCCGGTAGCGCGCGCCACCGAAGCCCCGCCGGCCACCGCCTCGGTGGTAGCCGATGCGCGTCCCTATGTCTGGCAAGACCAGCAATGGATGGCACAGCGCGCGCAGTACCAGTCGCCAGCCGCACCGATCTCCATCTACGAGGTCCACCCTGCCTCCTGGCGCCGGGTACCGGAGCAGGCCCACCGCAACCTCACCTGGGACGAGCTGGCCGAGCAACTGATCCCCTATGTGGTGGCGATGGGCTTCACCCACATCGAGCTCATGCCGGTGATGGAACATCCCTTCGGTGGTTCCTGGGGCTACCAGCCCATCAGCCTGTTCGCACCCAGCGCCCGCTTCGGCAAGCCGGAGCGCTTTGCCGCCTTCGTTGATCGCTGCCACCAGGCTGGCATCGGTGTGCTGCTGGACTGGGTGCCAGCGCATTTTCCGAGCGACCAGCATGGCCTGGCCCAGTTTGATGGCACGGCGCTGTACGAGCATGCCGACCCCAGAGAAGGAGTCCATCAGGACTGGAACACGCTGATCTTCAATCTCGGCCGCCACGAGGTGCGGGGTTTTCTCATCGCCAGCGCCCTCGAATGGCTGGAGCATTTCCACGTCGATGGCCTGCGCGTGGATGCGGTGGCTTCCATGCTCTACCGTGACTACAGCCGCAAGTCCGGCGAGTGGCTGCCCAATATCCATGGCGGACGCGAGAATCTGGAAGCCGTGGCCTTCCTGCGCGAACTCAATACGGTGGTGGCACAGCGCTGCCCCGGGGTATTGATGATCGCCGAGGAATCCACCTCCTGGCCCGGCGTGACCTCCAGCATCAAGGACGAGGATGGTCACCACGGCCTGGGTTTCAACTACAAATGGAACATGGGCTGGATGAACGACACCCTGCGCTACATGCAGCACGATCCGCTGTTCCGGCGCTACCACCACCATGACATGACATTCGGTCTTTTATATGGATTCTCGGAAAACTTCATCCTGCCGATATCGCACGATGAAGTAGTCCACGGCAAGCGCGCCGTGCTCAACAAGATGCCGGGCGACCAGTGGCGGCGCTTTGCCAATGTGCGCGCCTATTACGGTTTCATGTGGACCCATCCGGGCAAGAAGCTGCTGTTCATGGGCAGCGAATTTGGCCAGCCTGACGAGTTCGATCACGACCAGTCACCCCATTGGCATCTGCTGGAAGAGCAGGGCGAGCACGGCAGCGGCCATCGCCAGCTGCGCCAGCTGGTGGGTGACCTGAACCAGCTCTACCGCACCGAACCCGCGCTGCACCAGCGCGATTGCCGCGCCGACGGCTTCTCCTGGGCGGTGGGCGATGACAGCGTCAATAGCGTGCTGGCCTATTTCCGTTACGCCGACGAGGGGCCGCCGGTGCTGGTGGTGGTCAACCTCACACCGGTGCCGCGGACCGGCTATCGCATCGGCGTGCCGGCCATCGCTCCCGGCCAGCCGGGCGTCTGGCGCGAGGTACTCAATACCGATGCCGCCGTCTACGGCGGCAGCAACCTGGGCAACATGGGCCGGGTCGAGGTGCAGGACATTGCCTGGCACGGCCATCCGGCCTCCATCGAACTGAGCCTGCCGCCCCTGTCCACACTGGTCCTGCGTCGGGAGGCCTGAGATGAGCACCGCCTTCCCCGAGCGCCTGCTGCCAGGCCTGCCGTATCCGCTGGGCGCCAGTTCCGATGGCCTGGGTGTCAATTTCGCCGTGTTTTCGGCCCATGCGACCGGCATCGATCTTTGCCTTTTCGATCCTTCCGGCAAGCGCGAGCTCAAGCGCATCCCGCTGCCCGAATGCACCGATGAAGTCTGGCACGGCTACCTGCCCGGCGCCGCCCCCGGCCTGGTCTACGGCTTGCGCGCGCATGGCCCCTACGAGCCCAACAAGGGCCATCGCTTCAATCCCAACAAGCTGCTGCTGGACCCCTACGCCAAGCGCCTGGTGGGCCAGGTGCGCTGGACCGATGCACTGTATGGCTATCGCCTGCATTCCTCGCGCGCCGATCTCTCCTTCGACCGCCGCGACAGCGCCGCCGCCATGCCCAAGGCCATGGTGACCGAGGATGCCTTCGTCTGGGATCACGACCGCCTGCCGCAGGTGCCGTGGAACAAGACCGTCATCTACGAAGCCCATGTAAAAGGCATCTCCCGCCTGCGCGAGGACCTGCTGCCGCATGAGCGCGGCACCTTCGCCGCGCTGGCCGATCCGGTGTTCATCGACCATCTGCTGCGGCTTGGGGTGACTACCCTGGAGTTGATGCCGGTGCATGCCTTCCTGCAGGACAGTTTCCTGGTCGAGCGCGGTCTGCACAATTACTGGGGCTACAGCACGCTGGGCTATTTCGCGCCTGAGCCGGGCTATCTCTCCATGGGCGACCCCAACGAGATGCGCATGGCGGTGCGCCGCCTGCACAGCGCCGGCATCGAAGTCATCCTCGACGTGGTCTACAACCACAGCAGCTGCGGCAGCGAACTGGGCCCCACACTGTCTTTCCGGGGGCTGGACAATGCCAGCTATTTCCGCCTCATGCCAGGGCAGGAGCGCTACCACATCAACGACACCGGCTGCGGCAATACGCTGAACCTGTCGCACCCGCGCGTGCTGCAGATGGTGCTGGACTCGCTGCGGTACTGGGCACAATCCTTCCATATCGACGGCTTCCGTTTTGATCTCGGCAGCACGCTGGGGCGTGAGCCGCACGGTTTCGATCCGGGCTCGGGCTTCTTCGATGCACTGTTGCAGGACCCGGTGCTGTCGCGCCTGAAACTGATCTCCGAACCCTGGGACATCGGCCCCGGCGGTTACCAGCTGGGCAATCATCCGGCCCGGTTCGCCGAATGGAACGACAAGTTCCGCGACGACCTGCGCAAGTTCTGGAAGGGCGACGAAAACATGCGCGGCGGCTTTGCCCAACGGATGCTGGGCTCGGCCGAGCTGTTCGAGCACCATCGCCGCAAGCCATGGGCCAGCGTCAATTTCATCGCCTCCCACGATGGTTTCACGCTGCGCGACCTGGTCAGCTACAACGGCAAGCACAATGAGGCCAACGGTGAGAACGGCAACGACGGCCACAACGATAACGCCAGCTACAACTGGGGCTGCGAAGGGCCCACCGAGGATGCGGCCATCGAACATACGCGCGCCTGCGTGCAACGCTCGATGCTGGCCTCGACCCTGCTGGCGCAAGGCACGCCGATGCTGCTGGCTGGCGACGAATTCCACCGCAGCCAGGGTGGCAACAACAATGCCTATTGCCAGGACAACGCGATCTCGTGGGTGGACTGGGAGCAGGCCCGCAGCCAGGCGGGGCAGGATCTGACTGCCTTCGTCGGGCGGGTGACAGCGATACGGCGCGACTTCGAGGTCTTGCGGGCGACGTACTTCCTGCATGGGCAGCAGCAGGTGGCCGAGGGCTTGCAGGATGTGGCCTGGTTCGATGAAGCGGCCCATCCGGTATCCAGCGAGGACTGGCGCAATCCGGTGGCGCGGGCGATCACCCTGCAGCTGGCGGGCAAGCGGCAGGAGCCGCACAAGCAACTCAGCTCGCGTCTGCATGACACCGCCAACGCCGATACGCCCGGTGAGCTGGCGCAGTCCACGCCGGACCTGCTGCTGATCTTCGTCAATGCCGGCGATGCCCCGATCCACTTCCAGTTCCCGCGCAGCCAGGGCCAATACTGCCTGCTGCTCGACAGCAGCCAGCCCACCGGCATGCCCGAACAGGGCGACAGCAAGATCACCGTCGAGGGCAGTGCCACGGTCGAGGTA
Source organism: Herbaspirillum sp. ASV7 (assembly GCF_016429215.1). Taxonomy (GTDB): domain Bacteria; phylum Pseudomonadota; class Gammaproteobacteria; order Burkholderiales; family Burkholderiaceae_D; genus Herbaspirillum. The sequence continues at coordinate 98,542 of NZ_JAELUH010000008.1, forward strand.
GCGGCGCACAGCCTGCAAGTGTTCGCCAACCGGCCCTTGCACCTGTCCTCGGCGATCTACCCGCTCGCGGCCAATGAATGGATCACACGCAACGAATGGGGAGAACGAGCATGACGACACATTTTTCCCACGATCTGCCCTTTGGCGCGCAGCTGATCGCACCAGGGCGTGTGCGCTTCCGGGTGTGGGCACCGGGCGCCACGGCGGCGGCCGTGGATATCATCGGGCGCGATCGCATTCCCATGCGGCCGCAGGCCGGGGGCTGGTTCGAGGTCGAGCTGGACTGCGAGGTCGGCGCGCAATACCGCTATGCCTTCCAGACCGTTGCCGAGGGCGAGGTCGTCGCCCCGGACCCAGCCTCGCGCGGGCAGGCTGGCGATGTCTTCGACCCCAGCATGGTGGTCGATGCCCAGGCCTACGCCTGGCGTCATCCGAACTGGCGCGGCCGGCCCTGGCAGGAGACGGTGCTCTACGAATTGCATCCCGGCGCCATGGGCGGCTTTGCCGGCATCATCCAGCGCCTGCCGGAACTGGCCGAACTGGGTATCACCGCCATCGAGCTCATGCCGGTGGCCGAATTCCCCGGGGCGCACAACTGGGGCTACGACGGCGTGTTGCCTTTTGCGCCCGACGCCAGCTACGGCACGCCCGAACAACTCAAGGCCCTGGTCGATACCGCTCACGGCTTGGGCATGATGGTGTTCCTGGATGTGGTCTACAACCACTTCGGGCCGGACGGCAACTACCTGCACAGCTATGCGCCGGATTTCTTCCGGCATGACAGCCAAACCCTGTGGGGCGCGACCATCGATTTCCGTCGCCCCGAAGTGGCCGAGTTCTTCAGCCAGAATGCCTTGTACTGGCTGCAGGAATACCGTGTCGACGGCCTGCGCCTGGATGCCGTGCACGCCATCAGCGAGCCCTCCTGGTTGCCGGCGCTGGGCCAGCGCATCCGCGCCGAGATCGGTCCGCAGCGCCATGTCCACCTGGTGCTGGAGCACGATGGCAATGCGGCACACCTGCTGGGCTACGGCGCAGCCATCGACGGAAAAGTCGCCGATTCCCGCACCAGCCATGTCTTCGACGCCCAATGGAATGACGATGCCCACCACGTCCTGCATGTACTGCTGACCGGGGAAGACAGCGGCTACTACGCCGCCTATGCCGACGCCCCTGCGCAGAAGCTGGCGCGTTGCCTGCAGGAGGGTTTCGTGTACCAGGGCGAGGTTTCTCCCTATTCGGGCGAGGCACGCGGCGAGCCTAGCGCCGGCCTGCCCAGCACGGCCTTTGTCAACTTCCTGCAGAACCATGACCAGATCGGCAATCGTGCCTTCGGAGAACGCCTGACGGTGCTGGCCCATCCGCTGGCCTTGCATGCGGCACAGGCGCTGATCCTGCTGGCGCCGCAGATACCGATGCTGTTCATGGGCGAGGAATTCTGCGCGGTACAGCCTTTCCTCTACTTCACCAGCCATCGCGACGAGGAGCTGGCGCAAGCCGTCAGGCAAGGGCGGCGCCGTGAATTTGCGCGCTTCCCGCAGTTTGCCGATCCGGCCTTGCTGGAGCAGATCCCTGACCCGAACAGTTTTGCCACCTTCGTCTCTTCCATCCCCGAGCCGGGGCCGGCGCCGGGTTCGGCCGCCTGCCTGCGCCGGGTGGCTGAACTGCTGCATCTGCGCAAGCGCCACATCGCCCCGTACCTGCACGAAGTGCGCGCCCTGGGCGCCCGTGCCATCGGGCCCAAGGCGGTCCATGCGCGCTGGCGGCTGGCCGACGGCAGCGGACTCAACATCACCGTCAACCTGGCCGAGGACGGCCTGCGCGAATCGCTTGAACAACTGGTCCGACCCGCCGGCGCCGATGTCCTCTTCGACAGTGGCGGTGCCCTGGACGCCCTGGCTGACGGTCACTTCCCCGGCCACGCCATCCTGGTCCTGCGCGAACCGGCTGTGACGATGGAGCGCCCATCATGAGCGCGGCCATCCTCAACCAAGCGGCTGCCGCCGGCACCACCGCAGCGGCGACCGACAAGGTGCTGCATCGACTGGCCCGTCGGGCTGGCGTCGCGGTCCACTGGACCGATGCCTACGACCAGCCGCAAGTGGTCGACGACGATGCCGTGCGCGCCATCCTCAGCGCGTTCGGCCTGGCCTGCGCCAATGACGACGACTGCCGCGCCAGCCTGGCGCAACTGGAGCGCGAAGACGCCATCGGCTACCTGCCGCCTCTGCTCACAGGCGTGCAGCACCAGGCGCTGCCCTTGCCGCCGCAGTCCCGCCTGCATGGGCAATCCTGTCGGGTCGAACTGGAGAACGGCGCGCGCCTGACCCTGCTGATTTCATCCGACCTGAACCAGCCGCCCATGCTGCCTCCCATCGAGGTGATCGGCTATCACCGCCTGCTGGTGGCGGGGCATATTGTTACGCTGGCCATCGCCCCGGCACGCTGCTATTCACTGGCCGATGCCCTGCGGCAGCATGGGCAGGAACGTGGCTGGGCCCTGGCCGCACAGCTCTACGGCCTGCGCAGCGATAGTCTCAAGCCGGCGCGCAAGGTCTATGGCGATGGCGGCATCGGCCACTTCACGGCGCTGGAAACGCTGGCCGGCATGGCCGCCGACATGGGCGCCTGCGCGCTGGCCATGTCGCCGGTGCACGCCATGTTCAGTGCCGATCCGGGACGCAGCAGTCCCTATTCGCCCTCCAGCCGGCTCTTTCTCAACGCCTTGCTGGTCGACCCGGCCGCCATCCTGGGCGAAGCGGCGCAAGCCCAGGTATTGGCCGAAGGGGGTTCGGAGATGATCGCCGCCCATGAGCGGCTGCAAGGCGATAGCCTGATCGACTGGGAGCGCGCTGGGGCCCACCGGCTGGCCATGTTGCGGCGCATCTATGCGCTGTTCCGCAGCGAGAATGCAGGCGATGCGGCCCAACAGGCGGTATTTGCGGCTTTCCAGGCCGAGGGTGGGGCGGCGCTGCATGCCCATGCGCTCTACGAGGCGCACAGTCATTGGCGCAGCACCCATGGCCAGGGCGATGCCTGTGACTGGCGCCTATGGGGGCCGGCAGGACAGCACCCGCAGACGCCGGAAATGCGTGCCTTTGCCCAGGAGCATGCGGCCGAGGTGCAGTTCCACCTGTTCCTGCAATGGCAGGCGGCGCGCCAGCTGGCCCGCGCCCAGCAGCGCGCCCGTGAAGCGGGCATGGCCATCGGCCTCATCGCCGACCTGGCCGTGGGCGCCGACAATGGCGGCAGCCAGGCCTGGAGCCACCAGCGCGAGATCGCCGCCGGCCTCACCGTGGGCGCGCCGCCGGACCGGTTGGCGCCGCAAGGGCAGAACTGGGGGCTGGGCGCATTTTCGCCACTGGCCTTGCGGCGCACCGGCTACCAGGCCTACCTGGCCATGCTGCGGGCCTGCTTTGCCCAGGGCGGTGGTGTGCGCATCGACCATGTGCTGGGCCTGAACCGCCTGTGGCTGCTGCCGCAGGGGGCGGGGGCCGAGTCGGGCGCGTATGTGCGTTACCCGCTGCAGGACATGCTGCGCCTGATCGCGCTGGAATCCTGGCGTCATCGGACGGTGGTGATCGGCGAGGATCTCGGTACGGTGCCACCCGGCTTTGGCGATGTACTGGAGCAGTCTGGCGTGGCCGGAATCCGGGTGCTGTGGTTCCAGCGCGACCAACAAGGCTTCTTGCCACCGTCGGCGTGGCCCACGCATGCCATTGCCGTCACCACTACCCACGACCTGCCCACGGTGGCTGGCTGGTGGAGCGGCGTCGACCTGGCCTGGCGTGACCGTCTGGGCCAGCTGGATCAGGGACTGCAACAGGCCCAGGCGCAGCGCGAGCGCGACCGCGAGCAACTCTGGCAGGGCCTGGTGGAGCAGGACTATGCCAGCGGGCCGCTCCCTCGCGTAGCCGCACCGTCCCTCGAAGAAAACAGCGCAACGGAAGAAGCGCAAGCCGTCGACCCCAGCGCCATTGCCGTCGATGCCGCACTGGAGTTCGTCGCCGCCACGCCCGCCGCGCTGGTGGCGATACCGCTCGAAGACGTGCTCGGCCTGGGCCAGCAAGCCAACCTGCCGGGCCTGACCGCGCCGCATCCCAACTGGCGTCGACGCATGCCGGTCGATACCCCGCAACTGTTTGCATCCTATGCCGCCCGCGCCAGGCTGGAGCGGCTGCGTCGCGTGCGCGGCGGCATGCACAAGGAGAGTTGATGTCCGTCGTCCCTGATCCGCTGCCTGGCCAGTCGCAGCATCCGCCCTCCCTGCGGGTGCGTGCCACGGCCCGGCTGCAACTGCATGGCGGTTTTCGCTTCGAACAGGCCGCCGAGGTGGTGGACTACTACGACCGCCTCGGCGTGAGTCACTTCTATGTCTCGCCCATCCTGACGGCGCGCCCGGGTTCCACGCATGGCTATGACGTGGTCGATCCGACACGCATCAACCCCGAACTGGGCGGCGAAGCCGGCCTGCGCCACCTGTGCCAGCGCCTGCGTGCGCATGACATGGGCCTCATCGTCGATATCGTACCCAACCACATGGCCGTGGGGCAGCACAATCTCTGGTGGCAGGACGTGTTGCGCTGGGGCCGCTGGAGCCGCCATGCGCGCTGGTTCGACATCGACTGGCACAGCCCGGACACCGCGCTGACCGGCAAGGTCCTGTTGCCCTTCCTGGGGCAAGCCTATGCCCAGGCGCTGGAGGATGGAGAACTGATCCTGCGCTTCGATGCGCAGCAGGGGGAGCTGTACGTGGCGCACTTCGGGCATCGCTTTCCACTGAGTCCGCCGGATCATGCCGTGGTGCTGGAGACCGCCGGCAGCGAGCGCCTGCGCGGCGTGATCCAGGCCTTCCAGGCCTTGCGCCCAGAGAGCGCCGCAGAGGATGGACAGGCGCAACAGGCCCGGGAGCAACTGCGCGAACTGGCCCGCGAGGCCGACGTCCTGGCCGATATCGATGCCGCACTGGCCGCCTTTTCGGTGTCGCAGCCACAGGGACGCGGCGCCTTGCACCAGTTGCTGGAGCGCCAGCATTACCGTTTGTGCTGCTGGCGCAATGCCGCCGACGAGATCAACTGGCGCCGCTTCTTCGAGGTCAGTGAACTGGTGGGCATGCGGGTGGAGTGCGAAGAAGTCTTCGAAGCCATGCATGCGGAGATCTTTCGTCTGTATGCCCAGGGCCTCATCGATGGCCTGCGGCTGGATCATATCGACGGACTTACCGACCCCGCCGCCTATTGTCTGCGCCTGCGCGAGCGCCTGCGTGCCTTGCGCCCCGGTCATGAGCCCTACCTGGTGGCCGAGAAGATCCTCGCCGGCGAAGAGCAACTGCCCCCGTCCTGGGCGCTGGAGGGGACCACCGGCTACGAGTTCATGGATCAGTGTGCGGCGGTGCTGCACGACGGCGAAGGCGAGGCCGTGCTCGATGAACTCTGGCGCGACATCGTCGGCGAGCTGGCGGCGGCGGACACGTCGAGCCATCCAGGGATCGAGCTCAATCACGTCGAGGGCATGGTCAGGCAGGCGCGGCGCAGCTTCCTGTTGCGCAACTTTGCTGCCGAATTCAATGCGCTCACCGCCTGTCTGCATGCGTTGGCCCGCAGTGCCGTGCAGACGCGCGACCTGTCGCTGATGTCGATTCGGCGCTGCGTGGCCGAGCTGCTGGTGCATTTCCCGGTCTATCGCACCTATGCCAGCGAGCGCGGCATGCCGGCCGCCGACCGGGAACTGCTGGCGCGCACCGTCAGCCTGGCCGCAAGCAGCTTGAGCCCGGTCGATCACGCGACCCTGCACGTGCTGGAGGGCTGGCTGGGTGGAGATCTGCTGCTCGACAGCAGCGAAGAACTGCGCCGCAGCCTGCAACTGCGCGCCATGGCGCGCTTCCAGCAACTGACGCCGCCGCTGACGGCCAAGTCCATGGAAGACACCGCCTTCTACCGCTATGGCCGCCTGCTCTCCCGCAACGAGGTCGGCGCGGAGCCGGACCGGCTGGCCTTGCCGGTGGCGCAATTCCACCAGCTGGCGGCGCGGCGCGGCCGGGAGACGCCGCACACCCTGCTGGCCACCGGCACCCACGACCACAAGCGCGGCGAGGATGCCCGCATGCGCCTGGCCGTGCTCTCGGAGATCGCCGAGGAGTGGGCCACGGTACTGCGCCACTGGCACCAGATGAACGCCCCCGTGGTAGCGGCCACGGCAGGCGAACAGGGCGCCATCGACGCCGTCGACGAATACCTGCTGTACCAGACGCTGGTGGGTGCCTGGCCCGAGGGCCTGCGCGTGGGCGACGACGACCTGGCGGCCCTGGACGAACTGGCCGAGCGCGTCGTCGCCTGGCAACGCAAGGCCTTGCGCGAGGCCAAGCGCCGCAGCGACTGGGTAGCTCTGCAAGAGGCCTATGAAGCCGCATGCGAGCGCTTTGCGCGGGCCTTGCTGTGCGACCCGGGGCTGGACCCGCGCCACCACCCCTTCCTGATCGAGCTGGAACAATTCGTACGCCGGTTGGCCCCGCTGGGGGCCATCAACAGCCTCTCGCAGACCATGCTCAAGCTGTGCACGCCGGGCGTGCCGGATTTCTACCAGGGCAGCGAGGGATGGGATTTCAGCATGGTGGACCCGGACAACCGTCGCCCCGTGGATTTCGCCTTGCACCGTCGCCGCCTCGACGCGGCCATGCAGCGGCCGGTATCCCTGCGCGATTGGCAGGAGGGAGGCGCCAAGCAGCAATTGATCCACGCGGTGCTGCAATACCGGCGCCGGCACGCCGAGGTGTTCGCCACGGGCGCCTATGTGGCCCTGGCCACGCACGGCAAGCTGGCGCGGCACGTGATGGCCTTCGCCCGTGTGCTGCCTGGCGCATCAGGCGATGCGCCAGAAGCGCAGGAGGGCGGCCAGGTGCTGGTGGTGGTCTGCACCCGCCTGGCCGGGCATCTGCTGTCCTTCGACGGTCCGCGCGACGACGCCTTGCCGCTGGTGGCCGCACAAGCCTGGGGCGATACCCGCATCGCGTTGCCGGCGTCGCTGTCACACGCCGGCACCAAGGGAATGCGCCAGTGGCGCAGTGTCCTCACCAGCGGCCAGGGCAGTTTGGAGGAATGTGCGATGGCCGATGGCGAGCGTGGCGGGACCATCGCTGTGGGCGAGATCCTGGGCAGCCTGCCGGTGGAATTGCTGGCCTTGCAGCTCAGTTGAGCGGCAGGTGGCGCAGCGCGCGCATGGTTTCGCGTTCCGGCGCCAGTCCATCGCTGCTGGGCAGGCGCAGCGGATGGTCGATCGGCAGACCGAATCGGGGTCGGCCGACGATCAGGGTCTCACCGTGCCACTCTTGTCGCAATGCGTGCCAGGGCAGGCGTACGTGGCCCCGTACCGAATCGGCCAGCAAGGCGCGGCCTTCGCGCACGCCCTTTAGCACCACGAAATGTTTCACGCCGTCCCGATGCAGCAAGATGATGACCGGCCCCTGCAGCAGCGTGGCCTGCTCAGGCGTGAGCATTGCCCCCTCGGCTGTATACCCCAGGCGTTGTACGCTGCGCTTGAGGTCGAGCATGGAAAATCCCTCCTTGATGCGATCGGCCAGTTCATCCTTGGGCAGGCGGGTGATGATATCGGCCAGTACGTCCTGTTCTTCGATCTCCTGGCCGAAATAGAGACGCAGCAGGATCGCCAATGCCGCCGCACCACAGGAGTAGTCCAGCGTCTGTCGCTCGATCTGCTGCATCTGACGTTGCCGCATCGAGCTCAGCTCGCCCAGGCCCGCCGCTTGCGCCGGGTGTGGCGGCCAGGGTAGCAGGACCAGGCAGGCCAGCACGCGCATAGGCAATCTCATTCGAAGCGCCGGCTCATGCGCAGGCTGACGTAGGCCGGACCGGCTTCGTCGTTAAGGCCGAAGGTGACCTGCGGCGTCATGGTCCAGTGCTCGAAGATGCGGTAGGACGTCGACAGTGACAGGTCCAGCGGGTCCTTGCCGGAGCCGGCGACCTCCTGGCCGTCGACACGCATGTTACGGTAATGCGCAAAGGACAAGCGCGAGCCTACCGAGAGCCGTTCATTGAGCGCGAAGCCCAGTCCCAGGTAGCCGTTCAGGCCTGCACCCGGCCGCACGCGATAGCCATCGATACGGTTTTCCCGCGTATAGCGATAGTTGAGGCCACCGAACAGCATGGCCGGATCGCTGGTGCGCACGAAGGCCAGTCCGGGGGCGATGCTCCAGTGGCCGCTGCCATTGCTCAGGGGATCCATCCAGGTCTCTTCGGGGGCGTAATAGCGTTTCTTGCCGGTGGGCGCAGACAGCGTCAGCGACAGTGACACTGCGGGGCGCGTTGCGCTTTCCTGCAGCCACTGGTATTGCAGACCCGCGCTGACATCGCCCGCCGCCCACTGACTGGTACCGCGCACGTACTCGTTGCTGGATACCTGCTCGATGGCGGTATGGGTCAGCGGCAGCGACAACCAGGCCTCCAGATCCTGCGCCAGGCCGGCGCGCAAGGTGGCCGACCACTCGAGCTGGGTCGAATTCTGGCTCGACATCTGAAAATAGCCCACGTTCATCAGCGAATGGCTGCTGCGGGACTGTTTGTATTGCAGGCCGAATTCCAGTTCCATCTTGCCCGGTGCCAGCAGCACCGTGGATCCGGCCAGGAAATCCACGGGCGCCTGCTTGTTGCTGTCGGTGCCGATCTGTGTGTCGGGCGGCTTGGCCTCGGGTAGCCCTTCGGCGTGTACCGCCTCAAAGAGACGGGTCATCGCCGTGATGCTGTCAGCGGCGATGTCGGCCCGGCCGACACTGGCCGAGTCGATCAGGGTCCGGCCGGGTGGCTCGCGCAGCAAGCGACCGGACACGGTATCGCCATTGGCCAGCGTGATGCGAAAGCGCTCCTCGGTAGCCAGGCCCGCCAGCTCCCGCGCTGGCAGGCTGATCGGCACACCATAGCGGGTCTTGAACAGGCACAGCCCATCCTGCAGCGAAAGCAACTGGCCGGAGATGATGTCGCCGGCCTTGGTGTAGAGCGTGTCGGCCTGCGCCGAGGCCGCCCAGAGCAAGCCGGGCAGCGTCAGGCTGGCGAGCTTGCAAAGGGCAAGACAGGCATGCTTGGGGGAGCGCATGGTTGGACTAGGGGACGTGAGTGAGATCATGTTCGTGAAGAAAATGCCCATGGCTCAATTGTCTTGTGGCGGCTTGCGTCCCATCTTGAGCAGGATGGGCATCAGTTTGGGGTCGTCGAAGATGTTCTTTTCAAACTGTTGCCGGTATTGCGTGATGCTGGCCTGGTTGTCGAACAGCAGTTCGTGGCTCCTGGGATTGTCGCTGGAGAGGTTGTTGGCTTCCTGGAGCTTGAAATAGTGCTGCCGGAATCCCTCGCGCAGGGTGGTCTTTTCATCGTCACTCAGGGAGAGGTATTTCTGATTGCGGCGATAGAATTCGGCCCCAGTCTCGGTGAACATCTTGTCGTCGTCAGGAAGGATGAGGCCGTAGTCGTTCAGCCAGGGTGGTGCAGCGTCATAGGGCTTGAAGGGCGCTTGCGCCACGGGCTGGCTTTGCTGCTCCAGCGCTTGTCGGGCCCGCCCCGCATGGGAGAGTGACACCCTGGTTTCTTCACTGCTTGCAGCGCCGCTGCTGGACGTGGGGCCGGGTATGCCGGTCGTGCTGGTACCCATGTTGAGCTGGAACGTGAGTTTGCTCGCGGTGCCTGCGGTGTTGCTGACCGGTTCCGGGGCCTGTGCTGAGGCGGCGGGAATGGTGTTCATGCATACCTCCTTGGATGAGAGATGCCATGGATGAGGGATCGTCCCCGCTGGGGCGGATCGAGGTTGATGCGGTAGTCGTTGCTGGCCGATTTCGGCCAGATTCGTGCTGCGGCCCTACCAGGAGAAGCGGCTGGCCGGGCGGTTCCAGTTCGTCGCCCGATAACCGTATGGCAGCGGGTTTCCGCTTGGCGTGAACGCTTGCAGGTGATGTTCGATGACCTGCGAATTGCTGAAATTCCAGGAATAGGCGGAGCTATATAAGTCCGCTCTCCAGGTATCCCCGACACCGCGTTCCATCACTGTTCCATTGGAGATCAGGTACGAGGCGCGTGGGTCGTAGCTGAATCCGACATAGCGATAGGACCTGTAGTCGGCCGTGCTGCCAAACTTCAGGTAGGTCACGTGATGTTCCTTCACGCCCACCAGGACGCTGGGTGCTGGCATGTTGTAGATCTGCTGGAGCGCCGTGCCCCTGGCGTGGTGCAGTTCCTCATCTGTCATCACCGCAGGGGCGTTGCCACTGGCGGCGAGGGCTTCCAGGATGGGATTGGTCACCCCGGCATGGGCGACGGGAAGGAATAGGGCGAGCGAACAGCAAACATGGAGTGCCGACAGGCTTTTCATGATGTCCTCTTGGGCGGTGAGCGTTGCGAAGATCAGCGTCTGCAGTCGGGACAGCTACCTCAGCCCCAGTTTGGCCAGGATGGCCACCAGCCTGGGATCGGCGTCCACGCTTTGCTTGTACTGCTGGTGGTATTGCTCGCTGGTCTGCTCGTTGTGCAGTAGCAGTTCGCGGCTCATCGGGTTGTCTTCGGAGAGATTGTTGGCCGTCAGGACGGCGATGTAGCGTTTCATGATGCCGTCGGTCAAGTAGAGCTGATCTGGCTTGTCCAGGGCGCGATATCTTTCCTGTGCCAGGACGGCGGCCCGCCAGGCGGCGGAGAAGGCCCGCTCGGAATGCGCTTCGGCCGGTGGCAGCGGAACACCGAAGAAATCGAGCCAATAGGGCAGCTCCCCGGATGTGCCGAACCACGGGATGAATCCGGGTGTTGCTGCTGGTGGACCGGACGTCTCCATGCTGCTGGGGATGCCGGTCGATGACGGGCTTGTTGTGGTAGAGGTAAAAGTATTGTTCCTGTCTCTTATACACATCTCCGAGCCCACGAGACTCCGTTAAAAGGGGGGGGGGGGGGGGGGGGGGGGGGGGGGGGGGGGGGGGGGGGGGGGGGG
>NZ_JAELUH010000090.1 GCF_016429215.1 Herbaspirillum sp. ASV7
GGTGGTGATCGTGCTGCCGATGATCCTCGATTCCGAGCCCAAGCCGCTCAACGAGGATATCGCCATCCAGATCCCTTCCAAGGACCAGCCGGCCTCGGGTGTGGCCCAGCCGGCCGCGACCGACGCCAAGCAGGCCTCGGCCGCCTCGACCCTGGACCAGAAGGAAGAGATCGTCGAACCGGCCAGTATTGCGCCTGAGCCTGCCACTGCCGCGCCAGCTGCCCCGGCCGCACCACCAGTGGCTGCCGTCGCGCCGCCCAAGGTGGTCGAAAAGCCCGCGCCCAAGGTCGAGGAAAAGAAACCCGCCGTCGTCGAACGCAAGGAAGAGCCGAAGAAGGAAGCCGCCAAGCCCAAGGCTGCTGCAACCCCGACCGCACCGGCTGCCAACGATGACGCGGCGCGCGCCCTGGCGATCCTGGAAGGCAAGCCCGCGGCCACCGCCGCGCCGGCCGAGAAGAAACCAGCTGCCACCGGTGGCAAGTTTGTCATCCAGGTGGCCGCCCTGGCGACCCAGGACAAGGTCAACGAATTACGCAACAAGCTCAGCGCTGCTGGCATTCACTCCTTTACCCAAAAGATCGCCACCGAGGGCGGCGAGCGCACGCGCATCCGCGTCGGCCCCTTCGCCAGCCGCGAGGAAGCCGAGCGCATGGGCGGGCGAATCAAGAAGCTGGGCCTGAATGCTACTGTTGTTCCTGCTTGAATTTGGCTGCAGATAGCCGCATATTGTTGGCATCGTGACGATATTTGACTACCTGGTGCTGCTGATCCTGGGATGTTCCGTGATTATCGGCACCCTGCGCGGCCTGGTACGCGAGGTCTTGTCGCTGGCGGGGTGGGTGGTGGCGCTGATCGTGGCCAATACCTACGGTGAGGCGCTGGCGACGATGCTGCCGGAGATGATCCCGGGCGAGCTGACGCGGCTCATCGTGGCCTTCATCGCCCTGTTCATCGCGACGCGCCTGTTGATGGCGCTGGTGGCCAGGACCTTGAGCGAGCTGATCAAGGCCAGCGGCTTGACGCTGGTCGATCGTGGACTGGGCAGCATCTTCGGCGTGGCGCGTGGCGTCCTGCTGGTAGTAGCGGTGGCGCTGTTGTGCGGGACGACCTCGATTCCGCAGCAGTCCTTCTGGAAAGAAGCCAGGTTCAGCCCCTGGGTCGAACAGGCGGCCGAGACCGTGTTGCCTTATTTGCCGGGCCAGCTGGCCGAGCATGTGAGTTTTTCCACCCCTGTCTGATGCCAGGCCCCGTGGCGGGGTGGGTTGGCGGTGGTGGCGGTAGTGTTCATTTTCGTTTTCGTTTTTCGTTAGGAGTCCACCATGTGTGGCATCGTCGGTATCGTCTCTCATAGCCCCGTCAACCAGATGCTGTATGACGCGCTGCTGCTGTTGCAGCACCGCGGCCAGGATGCAGCGGGCATCGCAACCAACCACAGCAACGGTTTCTCGATGCACAAGGCCAATGGCCTGGTGCGCGACGTGTTCCGCACCCGCAACATGCGCTCGCTGCCCGGCAACACCGGCATCGGCCAGGTGCGTTACCCGACCGCGGGCAGCTCTTCCTCGGAAGAAGAGGCGCAACCGTTCTACGTCAATGCCCCCTTCGGCATCATCCTGGCGCACAACGGCAACCTGACCAATGCGGAACAGTTGAAGATCGAGATGTTCAAGAACGATCGCCGCCACATCAACACCGATTCCGATACCGAAGTGCTGCTCAACGTGCTGGCCCACGAAATCCAGCAAGCCACCACCGGCTACTCGCTGGACCCGGCCGCGCTCTTCAAGGCCGTGGCCATGGTGCACAAGCGCGTGCGCGGCTCCTACGCCGTGGTGGCGCAGATTGCCGGTTACGGCCTGCTGGGCTTCCGCGATCCGTACGGCATCCGTCCGATGTGCCTGGGCTTCAACGAAAGCGACAAGGGCATCGAATACATGATGGCCAGCGAATCGGTGGCCCTGGAAGGCATGGGCTTCCGCTTCCTGCGCGACGTCAACCCGGGTGAAGCCATCTTCATCGACAACGACGGCAAGCTGTACAACCAGCAATGCGCCGAGAACCCCTCGCTGAACCCCTGTGCCTTCGAATACGTCTACCTGGCCCGTCCGGACTCCGTCATCGACGGTGCCTCGGTCTACGGCACCCGCCTGAAGATGGGCGAGTTCCTGGCCGAGAAGATCCGCAAGCAGTTCAAGCACGGCGAGATCGACGTGGTCATGCCGATCCCCGATTCCTCGCGTCCGGCGGCCATGGAACTGGCGCTGAAGCTGGGCATCGAGTACCGCGAAGGCTTCATCAAGAACCGCTACATCGGTCGTACCTTCATCATGCCGGGCCAGGCGCTGCGCAAGAAGTCGGTGCGCCAGAAGCTCAATGCCATCGGCAGCGAGTTCAAGGGCAAGAACGTGCTGCTGGTGGATGACTCCATCGTGCGCGGCACCACCAGCCGTGAGATCGTGCAGATGGCGCGCGAGTCCGGTGCCAAGAACGTGATCTTCGCCTCGGCCGCGCCGCCGGTGAAGTTCCCCAACGTCTACGGCATCGACATGCCGACCCGCGACGAGCTGATTGCCTTCGGCCGCAGCGAAGAGGAAGTGTGCCGCGAGATCACCGCCGACGCCCTGGTCTACCAGGACGTGGAGGCGATGAAGCGTGCCATCTCCGACGCCAACCCGGCCTTGCGCAACTTCGAGGCTTCCTGCTTCGATGGCCACTACATCACCGGCGACATCACCCAGGAATACCTGGACCGCATCGAATACGCCCGCAAGAATCCCAAGCCGGCGCTGGAAGATGCAGTGCGTTCGCAGCTGAACCTGAACCTGGCCCGCGTGGATTGATCCGCGCTGTCCCAGAGGCTTGAACAGCACGCCGGTGGCCGCTTCTGCGGCGCCGGCGTTTTTCTTTCATGCGCAGCCGATGGGAAACTGGCTTATCATTTTGCCTTTGGCCCCGCGCTTGCCTGTGCCGCTCACCCTGTATTTCCGATGACGCGATGAACGATAAAAAGACCTACGGCTTTACCACCACCATCCTCCACAGCGACCGCCAGAAGGGCATCGAACATGGCTCGCTGCACAAGCCCATCCACACCTCGGTCACCTTCGGCTATGAAGATGCGCGCCAGCTGGCCGAAGTCTTCCAGGGTAAGCAGCCGGGCTATCGCTACGGACGCCAGGGCAACCCGACCGTGTCGGCGCTGGAAGACAAGATCACCAAGATGGAAGACGGCAAGTCCACCATCTGCTTCGCCACCGGCATGGCCGCCATCGGCGCCATCGTCCAGGGCCTGCTGCGCGAGGGCGACCATGTGGTGTCCTCGGCCTTCCTGTTCGGCAATACCAATAGCCTGTGGATGACGGTGGGCGCGCAGGGCGCCAAGGTGTCGATGGTGGATGCCACCGATGTGAAGAACGTCGAAGCGGCCATCACCCCCAATACCCGACTGGTGTTCGTCGAGACCATTGCCAATCCGCGCACCCAGGTGGCGGACCTGAAGCGCATCGGCGAGCTGTGCCGCGAGCGTGGCATCCTCTACGTGGTGGACAACACCATGACCTCGCCCTACCTGTTCCGCCCCAAGACGGTCGGCGCCGGCCTGGTGGTCAATTCGCTGACCAAGTCCATCGGCGGCCACGGCAATGCGCTCGGTGGCGCGCTGACTGATACCGGTGAATACGACTGGACCCGCTACCCGCACATCGCCGACAACTACAAGAAGAACCCGGCCCCGCAGTGGGGCATGGCGCAGATCCGCGCCAAGGCGCTGCGCGACTTCGGTGCCTCGCTGGGACCGGAAGCGGCGCATCACATCGCCGTCGGTGCCGAGACCATGGCCTTGCGCCAGGAACGCGAATGCAAGAACGCCCTGGCCGTGGCGCAGATGCTGGAAGCCGATGAACGCGTGGCGGCCGTGCATTACCCGGGGCTGGAATCGCATCCGCAGCATGCGCTGTCCAAGGAATTGTTCCGCTCCTTCGGCAGCCTGCTTTCCTTCGAACTCAAGGACGGCATCGACTGCTTCGACTATCTCAACCGCATGCAGCTGGCGATCCCGGCCAGCAACCTGGGTGACACCCGCACGCTGGTGATCCCGGTGGCGCATACCATCTTCTATGAGATGGGCGCCGAGCGCCGCGCCAGCATGGGCATTGCCGAGTCGCTCATCCGCGTCTCGGTGGGGCTGGAAGATACCGATGACCTGGTGGCCGACTTCCGCCAGGCACTGGATGCCTGAGCCGGCTTGCTCCCGCTGAAATGACAACGCCCGTCACCTCGTATGAGGGACGGGCGTTGTCACATTTGCACCGGTGAAAGTGCCGGTTCAGGGCACCAGGTTGGCCACCGCCTCGCGGTCGGCCCATTTGGTCTTGTAGGTGGGCTGGAAGCTCTTGAAGCGCTCGATCAGGCGCACCGGATCGGCTTCGTGCATCATCAGTCCCGACTGGTCGCTGCTGACGAAGCGTTGCGACACCAGGTGATCGACGAAGGCGATCAGGTTGTTGTAGAAGCCTTCCACGTTGTACAGGCTGATGGGTTTGTAGTGGAAGCCCAGCTGGGCCCAGGTCAGCACCTCGAACAGTTCTTCCAGCGTGCCCATGCCACCGGGCATGGCCACGAAGCCATCGGAGAGCTCGGCCATCATGGCCTTGCGTTCATGCATGTCCTTGACGATGTGCAGGCGGGTCAGGCCGTTGTGGCCCAGTTCCTTGTCCAGCAGGGCCTTGGGGATGACGCCGGTGGCTTCGCCACCCAGTCGCATGACCTCGCTGGCGATGATGCCCATGAGGCCGACGTTGCCACCGCCATAGACCAGGGCGATGTTGTTCTTCACCATTTCCTGCGCCAGCTGGCGCGCGGCCTCGGCATAGGCCGGAGAAGCGCCGGGAGAAGAGCCGCAATATACGCAAATCGATTTCATGTGTCCTCTGCAGTGTTCGTCGTTACGTCTTTACATCGTTACATCGCTACAATAGCCGGGCGCTGATGCGGGCTTGCCGACAAGCAGCCACTTTATCAAGCCGTGCTCCTGTTATACCATGATAGTGCAGTGCAGCATAAGCTTATGTGGTGACGCAAGCATGACAAGTCGCGCGGGCCATCCGGCCGTGCCGATCGCATCGCGGAAAAGGACATCATGTCAACCAACAAGATTGTCAGTCTCGCCCTGCAGGGCGGTGGTTCGCACGGCGCCTTCACCTGGGGTGTGCTGGACCGCCTGCTGGAAGATGGTCGCCTGGGACTGGAAGGCATCAGCGGCGCCTCGGCCGGGGCCATGAATGCCGCCGTGATGGCGCAGGGCTACATACAGGATGGGCGCGACGGTGCCCGTGCCGCGCTGGAGCGCTTCTGGACCAGCCTGTCCACCGGCGCCCCGCTGGACTACATCAACACCGATGCGGCGCCCGCCGTCATCACCAACCCGACGCCCATGCCGGGCATGCAGGCCCTGCTGGCGATGACGCGCTTCTTTTCGCCGACGCAATTGAATCCGCTGGACATCAACCCCCTGCGTGACATCCTCCTGGAGCAGGTCGATTTCGAGCGCCTGCGCCGTCAGCGCGAGCTCAAGCTCTTCATCGCCGCCACCCAGGTCAGCACCGGCACGCTGAAGATCTTCCGCAATGCCGACCTGTCGGTGGAAGTGCTGCTGGCCTCGGCCTGCCTGCCCTCGCTGCACCGGCCCATCGAGATCGATGGCGAAGCCTACTGGGATGGCGGGCTGACGGCCAATCCACCGATCTTCCCGCTCCTGCATGCCTGTTCCGCGCGCGACGTGATGGTGGTGCTGCTGCATCCCAGCCGGCGTGCCGGCACGCCCACCACCAGTCATGACATCGGCCAGCGGCTTTCGGAGATCAGCTTCAGCTCGGCCTTCTTCACCGAGTTGAGTGCGCTGGCCCTGGCCAAGCGCGAGGCCGAGAATTCCACGCTGGCCTTCGGTTCGCTGGAGCGTCGGCTGCGCCAGCTCAATGTCCACATGATCGACGCCAACGAGCTCATGGAGCAGTTGACCAATCTCTCCAAGCTCAATACCCAGGCCAGTTTCATCGGCAGCCTGTTCCAGCAGGGGCGCGAGCGCGCCTCCGAATGGCTGGAGCAGAACTATGCCCAGATCGGCCATGCCTCGACCTTCGATCTGGGGCGCTTCCTGCCTTGATGCCGGCCCCGATGGAGAGGCTTCGCGCACGATCGTTCTCTTTTGTCTATACTCTGCTGCTTGATCGCTGCCGCATCCACCCTGGGCAGTCAGACCGCAACACAAGCCAGAGAGAGCACAGAAAACGACATGCGCCAGAACATCGCCATCAAGCCATCCCGATCCGAATTCCTGCCGGTGCGCGGCCTGCGTTACCACATCCGCCACTGGGGCGATCCGGCCGCACCCAAGCTGTTCATGCTGCACGGCTGGATGGACATGTCGGCCTCCTTCCAGTTCATGGTGGACGCACTCCAGCAGGAGTGGCACGTGATCGCGCCCGACTGGCGCGGCTTTGGCCAGAGCCAGCGCGGTCATGGCGATTCCTACTGGTTCCCTGACTACCTGGCCGACCTCGACGCCATCCTCGACCACTATGCCGGTGATGAGGCTATCAACCTGCTGGGCCACAGCATGGGCGGCAATGTCGTGACCCTGTACGCCGGATTGCGGCCACAGCGCATCCGCCGCCTGGTCAACCTGGAAGGGCTGGGACTGCCGCCGGCCAAGGCCGAGCAGGCCCCGGGACGCTACGTGCAATGGCTGGACGAGGTCAAGAACCGGCCGCTCATGCGCGGTTACGACAGCGTGGACGAGGTCGCCGCCCGGCTGCAGAAGAACAATGCGCGCCTGTCCGATGAGCGCGCCGCCTTCCTGGCGCAACACTGGTCGCAGCAGGACGAGAGCGGCCTGTGGCAGATCCTGGGCGATCCGGCGCACAAGCAGGTCAGTCCCCTCCTGTACCGGGTCGACGAGATGATGGCGTGCTGGAGTCGCATCACCGCGCCGGTGCTGTGGATCGAGGCCACCCATAGCGATATCTGGCGCTTCTTCGGTCCGGCCACCCTCAAGCGCGAGGAAATCGACCGCCGCATCGCCTGCATCCCCCGCATCCAGGTGGAGATGATCGATGACGCCGGCCACATGTTGCACCACGACCAGCCCGAGCAGCTGGCCGGCCTGATCGAGACCTTCCTGCAGGTGCCGGCCTGAAGTCCGGTGCATCGTGCGGGGTGGGGGCGAACAGCGTAAAATAGAAGCATTCACAACCATCCTGCATCCCCTGATCGGCGGCAGCCACAAGCGACCGGCCCGAGTCATCGCGCATTGTCATCGTCTATGTCTGAACTCAAGTTCGATCTGCATTGCCACTCCAATGTCTCCGACGGCCTCTTGCCGCCCGAGCAGGTGGCCGCGCGCGCCAAGGCCAACGGCGTGGGTGTCTGGGCCCTGACCGATCACGACGAAGTGGGCGGTGTGGCGCGGGCGCGTGAGGCCGCGCGTGCATTGGGGATGGTGCATGTGGGCGGGGTCGAGATCTCGGTGACCTGGGCTGGCCATACGGTCCACATCGTCGGCCTGCGCATCGATGAGCGCAATGGCGTCCTGGTCGACGGCCTGGAGGCCACCCGCAACGGCCGTGAGCGCCGCGCCCGCGAGATCGCCGACGAGCTGGAAAAGTCCGGCATCTGCGGCGCCTACGAGGGCGCGTTGAAGCATGTGGGCAATCCCGACCTGATCTCGCGTACTCACTTCGCCCGCTACATGGTCGAGTGCGGTCATTGCTGCGACACCAAGGAAGTCTTCGCCAAATACCTGACCGAGGGCAAGCCGGGCTATGTGCCGCACCGTTGGGCCACGCTGGCCGAAGCGGTGCAGTGGATCCGTGGCGCCGGCGGGGTGGCGGTGATTGCCCATCCGGGGCGCTACAAGTACACCCAGACCCAGTTCGACGCCCTGTTCGACGAATTCAAGCAACTCGGTGGCGCGGCCATCGAGGTCAATACCGGCAGCCACACCCCGGAGCAGTACCAGGAATACGCCCAGGTGGCGCGCCGCTACGGCTTCCTGGCCTCGATGGGCTCGGACTTCCACGGGCCGGGGGAGTCCCGCGTCGACCTGGGTGCGCTGCCGCCGCTGCCGACCGGGGTCAAGCCGGTCTGGCATGACTGGGGTCTTTAAATCAAAGAACAAGAGGGCGGCACACCGCAGACGGTTGCCCACCCTTGATTTCCGGGACAGGATTCCTATCTAATAACCACTTTCCCGATAGGAGTTTTCCCCATGAAACGCATCTTGCTGTTTATCGCGACCAATATTGCCGTGCTGGTCGTGATGAGCGTCATCTTGTCGCTGTTGGGCGTAGACCGCTTCCTGACCCGCTCCGGCCTGAACCTGCCGATGCTGCTGGTGTTCTCGCTGGTGGTCGGCTTCACCGGATCGATCATCTCCTTGCTGATGAGCAAGAGCATGGCCAAGTGGTCCACCGGCGCGCGCGTGATCGACACGCCCATGAACGGTACCGAGGCCTGGCTGTTGCAGACCGTCGGCAAGCTGGCCCAGCGCGCCGGCATCGGCATGCCCGAGGTGGCCGTGTATGAAGGCGATCCGAACGCCTTTGCCACCGGTGCATTCAGGGATTCGGCGCTGGTGGCGGTCTCCACCGGCCTCTTGCAGGGCATGACCCAGGATGAAGTGGAGGCCGTGCTGGGCCACGAGGTGGCGCACATCGCCAATGGCGACATGGTTACCATGACGCTGATCCAGGGCGTGGTGAATACCTTCGTGGTGTTCCTCTCGCGGGTGGTGGGCTTCTTCGTCGATTCGGCCCTGCGCCGCAACAGCGATGATTCCGGCCCGGGCATTGGTTATACCGTGACCGTGCTGGTCTGCCAGATCGTCTTCGGCATCGGTGCCTCGATGATCGTGGCCTGGTTCTCGCGGCATCGCGAGTTCCGCGCCGACGCCGGTTCGGCCCGCCTGCTCGGTGGCCCGCAGCCGATGATCAATGCGCTGGCGCGGCTGGGTGGTTTTACGCCGGAAAGCCTGCCGCAAGGCATGGCGGCGCTGGGCATCAGCGACAAGCCCGGCTTCATGGAGCTGTTCTCGACGCACCCGCCGCTGGAGCAGCGCATCGCCGCCCTGCGCGGCCAGCGCTAGGCCCGGCGGGCAGCGACAACGGCGGTGGCGACACCGCCGTTGTGCTTTTTACGAATTGGAATTGGAAACGGAATTGGAAACCGCATCATGAGCCAGTTTTTCGAGATTCACCCCGACAACCCGCAACTGCGCCTGATCAAGCAAGCCGCGCAGATCATCCACAAGGGCGGCCTGGTGGCCTTGCCCACCGACTCCTGTTATGCCCTGGTATGCCAGCTCGATAACAAGGATGCGGTGGAACGCGTGCGCCGCATCCGCGGCGTGGACGACAAGCACCACCTGACCCTGCTGTGCCGCGACCTCTCCGAGATCGCCCAGTACGCCAAGGTCGACAACCGTCAGTACCGCCTGCTCAAGGCCGCCACGCCCGGTGCCTACACCTTCATCCTGGAAGCCACCAAGGAAGTGCCGCGACGCCTCTCGCATCCCTCGCGCAAGACCATCGGCCTGCGCGTGCCGGAAAATCGCATCGCCCACATGCTGCTGGAAGAACTGGGCCAGCCGCTGCTGGGTACCACGCTGATCCTTCCGGAAGAAGAATTGCCCCTGACCAATGCCGACGACATCCGCAACCACCTCGAAAAGCAGATCGAGCTGGTCATCGACAGTGGCGCCTGCAGCCTGGAGCCGACCACCGTCATCGACCTGACCGATGATGACGAACCGGTACTGGTGCGCCAGGGCAGGGGGGATGCAAGCATCTTCGGTTTGCAGGCTGCCTGACTGCACCAATCTTCGCCGCCACGCCCAGGAACCCCGCGATTTCCGGGCGCTGTGTTGCTCCTCTGATAAAATCCCCGCCCATGAACGATCTCATCCAGACTGTCGCGGTCTACGCGCTGCCCGTGCTCTTCGCCATCACCCTGCACGAGGCCGCTCATGCCTATGCAGCCAAGTTCTTCGGTGACAATACCGCCTATTCGATGGGGCGCATGAGCCTGAACCCCATCAAGCACATCGATCCCTTCGGTACCCTGCTCATCCCCGTCCTGCTTTACTTCGCCACGGGCGGTGCCTTCCTGTTCGGCTATGCCAAGCCGGTGCCGATCAATTTCGGCCAATTGCGCAAGCCCAAGCGCGACATGGCCTGGGTGTCGCTGGCCGGACCGGCGGCCAATTTCATCATGGCCCTGCTGTGGACGCTGGTGATCTATGCCCTGGCCCTGGGTCGGGTCCAAGAGGAATTCTTCATACTCATGGCCAAGGCGGGCGTGCTGACCAATCTTGTCATGTTCGCCTTCAACCTGTTCCCGATCCCGCCACTGGACGGCGGCCGTATTCTCGTCAGCTTGTTGCCGCACAAATATGCGTATAAATTTGCGCAGATCGAGCCCTACGGCTTTTTCATCGTCATGGCGCTGGTGCTGCTCAAGGTGATCTATACCTGGTGGATGGCGCCGGTGATGTATCTCGCCAGTGAGCTGCTGCAACTGATTACCTTCCCGATCACCTTGCTGTTCCGCTGAAGAAAGATCGCACGGTGACATCCCGACCCTCCACAAGAAAAGCCTACCGCCATGTATCCTGACCGCGTCGTCTCCGGCATGCGCCCCACGGGCGCGCTGCACCTGGGCCACTACCACGGGGCCCTGAAGAACTGGGTCAAGCTGCAATCCGAATTGCCTTGCCTCTTCTTCGTGGCCGACTGGCATGCCCTGACGACCCACTACGACGACCCCTCGGTCATCGAGACCAGCACCTGGGAAATGGTGATCGACTGGCTGGCGGCGGGCGTCGATCCCTCGCAATCGACCCTGTTCATCCAGTCGCGCGTGCCCGAGCATGCGGAACTGCACCTGCTCCTGTCCATGGCCACGCCGCTGGGCTGGCTGGAACGCGTGCCCACCTACAAGGACCAGCAGGAAAAGCTCTCCGACCGCGACCTGGCCACCTACGGCTTCCTCGGCTATCCGCTCCTGCAGGCGGCCGACGTGCTGATCTACCGCGCCAGCCAGGTACCGGTGGGCGAAGACCAGGTGCCGCACATCGAGATCATGCGCGAGATCGCGCGCCGCTTTAACCACCTCTACGGCAAGGAAAAGGGCTTCGAGGAAAAGGCCCTGGCCGCCACCAAGAAGCTGGGCAGCAAGCGCGCCAAGCTGTACCTGGAGCTGCGCACGCAATTCCAGGAAAAGGGCGACGAAGAAGCCCTGGAGCAGGCCAAGGCCATGCTCGACGATGCCCAGAACCTGTCGATGATCGACCGCGAACGCCTGTTCGGCTACCTGGAAGGCAGCCGCAAGCTGATCCTGACCGAGCCGCAGGCCATGCTGACCGAAGCGTCCCGCCTGCCCGGGCTGGATGGCGCCAAGATGTCCAAGAGCTATGGCAACGCCATCGCCCTGCGCGAAGACAAGGAAACGGTCACCAAGAAGATCAAGACCATGCCCACCGATCCGCAGCGCGTACGCCGCAGCGATGCGGGAGACCCGGATAAATGCCCGGTCTGGCAATTCCACCAGGTGTATTCGACGCCGGAGGTGAAAGAGTGGGCCGCCAAGGGCTGCCGCTCGGCCGGCATTGGTTGCCTGGAGTGCAAGCAACCGGTGATCGATGCCATCTTGCAAGAACAGCAACCCATGCTGGAACGGGCCCAGCCTTACCTGGACGATCCCTCGCTGGTCCGCGCCATCGTCGCCGATGGCTGCGAAAAGGCCCGCAAACTGGCCCAGGAGACCATGCGCGACGTGCGCGAAGCCATGGGGCTGGGGTATTGACGCGATGCGGGGAGGGCGGCATGCCGGACGGCGCCGCCCTGGTCCCGTTTTTTTACTGCCGCTTTCATCTGTATACGCGGCAAATTGACCGGTTGAGGCAGGTATCCGCTACAATCCTTCCTTTATCTTGAACCATCACCTAAAGCACGCACACCATGATCAAGGGTAGCATTGTTGCAATCGTCACTCCCATGCATCCGGACGGCAGCCTCGACTTCGACGGCCTGCGCAAGCTGATCGACTGGCATATCGCCGAGGGAACCGACAGCATCGTCATCGTCGGTACCACCGGCGAATCGCCCACCGTCTCGATGGAAGAACACTGCGAACTGATCAAGGTCGCAGTCGAGCACACGGCCAAGCGCATCCCCATCATCGCCGGTACCGGTGGCAACTCCACCGCCGAGGCGATCGAACTGACCGAGTTCGCCAAGAAGATCGGCGCCGACGCGTCGCTGCAGGTGGTGCCGTACTACAACCGTCCGACCCAGGAAGGCATGTACCTGCACTTCAAGACCATCGCCGAAGCGGTGGATCTGCCGGTGATCCTGTACAACGTGCCCGGCCGTACGGTCGCCGACATGAGCAACGAGACCATCCTGCGCCTGGCACAGGTCAAGGGCATCGTCGGCGTCAAGGACGCCACCGGCAACATCGCCCGTGGTACCGACCTGATCCGCCTGGCGCCCAAGGGCTTCGCCGTCTATTCGGGTGACGACGCCACCGCCATCGCCCTGATGCTGTACGGCGGCGCCGGCAACATCTCGGTCACCGCCAACGTCGCCCCGCGCGACATGCACGAACTGTGCGTGGCCGCCATGAGCGGCAACATCGCCCGTGCCGTCGAACTGAACAACAAGCTGCTGCCGCTGCACAACAAGCTCTTCGTCGAACCCAATCCGGTACCGCTGAAGTGGGCCATGCAGGAAATGGGTCTGATCCCGTCGGGCATGCGCCTGCCGCTGGCGCCGCTGGGGGCGGCCTACCACGACACCGTGCGCGCGGCCTTGCGCGAGTCGGGTGTATTAAAATAACGGACTTGGCCAGCTTGGCGCAGGTCTCCTGAAATTCGATCCCGCTTTCAACAGTAACGATATGACTAATAGCAAGAACGTTCGTCCGGCAGTCCGCTCCGCGTACACTCTTACCCAACGCAGCATCGTCGTCGCAATGGCGCTGGCCGGCCTGGCAGGATGCTCGTCCATCGGCAACATGCTCGAAGGCGACCGTATCGATTACAAGAGCGCGGAAAAGGCCCGTGGCCCGCGCCTGGAAGTGCCGCCCGACCTGACCCAGCTGCAGCGTGACAACCGCTACGCCATCCCTGAAGCCAACAAGGGCGTGGCTACCGCCTCGGGCTACCAGCTGGAGCAGCAGACCAAGCCGACCACCGACCTGACCGCCGTCGCACCCTCGACCAAGGGCGACGAGATCCGCATCGAGCGCGATGGTTCGCAGCGCTGGCTGGTGGTCAAGCAGACGCCCGAGGCGCTGTGGCCGCAGATCAAGGACTTCTGGCAGGATAGCGGTTTCCTGATCAACATCGAGTCGCCCGACACTGGCGTGATGGAAACCGACTGGGCCGAGAACCGCGCCAAGATTCCCCAGGACTTCATCCGCAACACCCTGGGCAAGGTCTTCGACTCCCTCTACTCGACCGGCGAGCGTGACAAGTTCCGCACCCGCCTGGAACGCGGCCCCAACGGCACCACCGAGATCTTCATCAGCCATCGCGGCGCCGAGGAAGTGCTGACCGGCTCGGCCAAGGAAACCTCGGTGTGGACCGCGCGTCCGTCCGATCCGGGCCTGGAAGCCGAATTCCTGTCGCGCCTGATGGTGCGCCTGGGTGCAGAAGAGACCAAGGCCAAGGCGGCCGTGGCCAATGCGCCGTCGCTGCAGGCCCGTTCGCGCCTGCAGAAGACCGCTGCCGGCACCAGCGTGCAAGTGGATGAAGGCTTCGACCGCGCATGGCGTCGTGTCGGCCTGGCACTGGACCGCGTGGGCTTCACCGTGGAAGACCGCGACCGCAACCAGGGCATCTACTTCGTGCGCTACGTCGACCAGAACCAGGATGCCAAGGACAAGAAGGACGATGGCTTCTTCTCGCGTATCTTCAGCTCCAAGGACAAGGACAAGAAGGCGACCAAGTACCGCATCGTGGTCAAGGGTGCCGGTAGCGACAGCAGCAACATCGTGGTGCAGAACGGCGAGGGCGGCGCAGATACCAGCGGTATCTCCGACAAGATCCTCGGCTTGCTCAACGATCAACTGAAGTAAGAAAGTACCGGGGCTCAGATGAAGTTCGCGAGCCTCGGTAGCGGCAGCGAAGGCAACGCGCTGCTGATCTCGGCCGCAGCCGGCGCACAGCGTCCCTCCTCGGGGACCACCGTGATGCTGGACTGCGGCTTTACTTTGCGCGAAGCAGAAAAGCGCATGCTGCGCCTGGGGCTGGATCCCTCCGATGTGTCGGCTATCGTGGTCACCCACGAGCATTCTGACCACGTCAGTGGCGTCTTCAAGTTTGCGCGGCGCTACCGCATCCCGGTCTGGCTCAGTTATGGTACCTGGCAGGCGGTGGCCGACCAGGCTGCCGATGTGGATGTCCGTTTCTGCGCCGATGGCCAGAAGCTCGCCATTGGCGATCTCGAACTCTCCCCCTACACCGTTCCCCACGATGCCCGCGAGCCCATCCAGTATGTGGCCGCCGATGGTGATCGTCGCCTGGGGGTGCTGACCGATGCCGGCCAGCCCACGGCGCATCTGGTGCAGGCATTGGGCGCATGCGACGCCTTGCTGCTGGAGTGCAATCACGATCGCGAGATGCTGGAGCGTTCCCCTTATCCGGCCTTCCTCAAGCGTCGCATCGGTGGTGATTACGGCCACCTGGCCAACGACGCCAGTGCCGAGATCCTGGGGATGCTCGACCGCAGTCGCCTCAAGCGTGTGGTCGCTGCCCATCTCAGCCAGCAGAACAATACGCCTGAACTGGCCCGCGCGGCGCTCGAAAGCGTCCTCGGCGTGGACTTTGAAGGAATCGGCATTGCCTGCCAGGCCGAGGGCTTCAGCTGGCTGGACGTGTAAAGAAAAAGCGAGCTGGTCAGCACTCTGTCAGCCTTGGATGCGCTGCGTCAGAAACAATTTGTTTCTCTTTTCGTTTCTCTTTTTCCAGATTGTTTTGCGGGAGTCGCCTGCTTGATGATGCCGAATCATGCCGGCGTGTAGCGGCGTGTCAGTCCATTGTCAGGGGTAGGGTACTGGCACCCGTATGTCGAGGCTGTGGCGGCCCGATTCAAGGCCTTGGCGGGGGTGTCAGCAGAACGTCAGTGGCAGGATGGCCTGGATCGAAAATCGCCGACGAAAAAAAACCGGTCCGAAGACCGGTTTTTTGAAAATAATCCGAAGATTACTTGGCCGGTGCGGCTTCAGCCGGCTTGGCAGCGTCAGCAGCCGGAGCGGCAGCGTCAGCAGGCTTGGCAGCGTCAGCAGCCGGAGCAGCGGCGTCAGCCGGCTTGGCGGCGTCAGCAGCAGGAGCAGCAGCGGCGTCAGCCGGCTTTGCGTCAGCAGCGGGAGCAGCAGCAGGAGCTTCAGCAGCAGGTGCCGGAGCAGCAGCCGGTTCTTCCTTCTTGCCGCAAGCAGCCAGGGCGATAGCCAACAACGAAGCGATCAACAGAGTCTTTTTCATGAATATTCCTTCAGTATTAAAAATTGTGCGATGAATAATTACCGGTAATTATCGCTCTACAGGAGGCTTCCGCCGTTGGCTAGACCTCACGGTCGGGCTTCGGTTCTTGCTTCTTTTTTGCTGCCGAAACATCACCGGACAACGAAAACTTTCCAGCCCATCATTATAGCTATTTTTTTCCGAAATCACACCGCAATCGAACTTTTTCGTAAGCATTTGTAAGTTCTTACAATTAAGTCAATAGGTCCGAAAGGCCTGTGTTCATGCAGGTTTCCGGACTTTTTTAAAGTGCTTTCGAGAAGCTTCTTCATTAAATTCGAGGTGTTCTCAAATAAATTCGAGCCAGCCACTTTCATGCCACTGATGGAGGGCTTCCAGCAGGTCTTCCGAGGCCAGGTCGAAGTCGGTTTTATCCAGTGTGCGCTGGTCGGCCAGACGGGCCAGGATGGCCTTGTCCTGGCGACCCACCTGGAACGATTCGCCATTGATGAACACGTGCGAGCCGCGGTACAGCATGCGCGTCTTGCGATGCAGCACCAGGCCCCGTTTCTTGGCCCCCTGGAAAAAGCGAGCAAACGAGAGTTCCTGGGCTGGTGTTTCGAAGAACACGCTGGGCTTGGGCTCTGACAGATGCTGTCCGAGGAAGATGGTGATGTCGTCGTCGGTGAAGCGGATCTTGTTGAGCTCGTCGCGTACGCGCTTGATCATGTCGAGCTGCAATTCGGCGGGTTTGGCGCTGGTCTTCAGATCAGGATCGGCATAGCGACCGGGCAGGTCGATGGTGTCCATCATGAATTCGAGGAAGGACTCGCCCAGTTCCTGGAAGGCTGGCGCGCGGAACCCGATCGAATAGGTCATGCATTCGCCCACGGCCACGCCGTCATGGGCGTAGTGCGGGGGCAGGTAGAGCATGTCGCCGGGTTCCAGGATGTATTCTTCCTCGGCCTGGAAGTGGCTGAGGATCTTCAGCGGCAGGCCTTCCTGCAGGCTCAGGTCTTCCTGGGCGCTGATGCGCCAGCGGCGCTGGCCATGGGCTTGCAGCAGGAATACGTCATAGGAATCGAAGTGCGGGCCGACGCCGCCACCATCGGTGGCGTAGCTGATCATCAGGTCGTCCAGGCGCGCGTCAGGCACGAAGCGGAACTGGCGCAGCAGCGCATCGGCTTCGGGATGATGCAGGTTGACGCCTTGTACCAGCAGGGTCCAGGCCTTCTGCTTGAGGCTGGGCAACTTGCTGATGGGCCCGTGTTGCATGTCCCAGCCACCTTCGCGGTGGGTGATCAGGCGCGATTCGACGTCGTCGCGGCGGGCCAGATCGAACAGTTCCTGGCGCGGCAGGGGCGCCTGGAAGCCAGGGATGGCGCCACGGATGAGCAGGGGTTTCTTGTGCCAGTAATCACGCAGGAATTGGGCGGGCGTGAGACCGCCGAGCAGGTCGAGTTTGTTCATGCCCGCCATTATAGGCGTGCCGCCGGCGATGCAAGAGTGCGACTGCGTCCAAGTTTGATGCAGGTATTGATGCAGGTATAATGTCGCAGTCGAGAAACCCTCTAAAAAGAGTCCTTGCCCTGCGGGAATGGCAAGGGGAAGGTTCTTGTGCCCCACCCGGGTGGCCGGCATCGGCGCGCCACTGGCGCAGCAGGCCTGTCGCTCCCGCACCATCTATCGATACAAAGGACCCCTTACGATGAAGATCGCAAAGAACACGGTTGTTTCCGTGAACTACAAACTGTCGGACGCGCAAAACAACCTCATCGAGCAAAGCAGCGAGCCGATGGTGTACCTGCACGGCGGCTATCAGAACACCCTGCCCAAGATCGAGGAAGCGCTGGACGGCAAGGAAGCCGGCTACCAGACCACCATCCAGGTCGAGCCCGAAGATGCCTTCGGCGAATACGATTCCGAGCTGGTCAAGATCGAGCCGGTCGAGCGCCTGCCGCAGCCGCTGGAAGTGGGCATGCAGTTCGAGGGTTCGCCCGACGATGACGGCGAGGAATCGGTCATCTTCACCGTCACCGAAGTGGCTGACGGCAAGGCCGTTCTGGATGGCAACCATCCCCTGGCCGGTATCGCCCTGCGCTTCGAACTGTCGGTGACCGAAGTGCGTGCTGCCTCGGAAGAAGAAGTCGCCCACGGCCACGTGCACGGCGCCCACGGCCATCACCATCATCACGATGAAGATGAAGATGAAGGCGAAGCCGGCGATCACTTCCGCAGCCAGCCGCTGAACTGATCCACGCTGATCCGCATTGATCCGCATTGATCCGCGTCTTGCCGACGCAGATGACAAAACGCCCGCAGATCACTCTGCGGGCGTTTTGCTTTGCAGCGGCCGGGATGTGTGCTCAGCGCCGCTCGCCGTCCGCATCGGCCACCGCGAACAATTGCGGCAGGTGGTCATCCACCACGACCTTGAGCCAGCGCTCGCCCACACCCACATTGCCCAGGTTGCCGGTCCATAGAATGTGCGAAGCCGCCTTGGGCTTGGCGGCCTGGCCATGCACCACCAGTACCCGGCCGGGGAACTTGCCGGCCAGTTCCGAGAACAGGCGCCGGGTTTCGGCAAAGCCGTCGCGCTGGGTGCGGAAGAAGGATCGCTTGGGTGGTGGCCCGAACGGGTTGCCGTCGCAGAAGAAGACGATGGCCGCGCTCTTCTTCAGGGCCGCGAAGGCGAACAGGTGCTGCAGCCAGTTGCGGTTGGCGATGAGCCTGTCCTCGAATTCATTGTTGCGCCCCCCATCGAGCAGGAAATGGTTGTTGCCGGCCGGCAGGTTCACGGTGGCGAAGAGCACGTTGCCGACTTCCCAGCGGGTGTTCTCGGCATAGCTGCGGAACTTCGGGGTGAGCGACTGGCGCAGCAGCGGCAAGCGGCTCGCGCCCAGCGAAAACTCGCCGGAGTAGAAGATATCGCGCATGCGCGCCAGCCGTTCGATGGCGTCGGAGCGTTGCTCGCGGTCGCGGCAGGTGATCCAGTCGCTGCCGGCCAGGGACATGAACACACCATTCTGGGCTTGCGCCAGGAGTTCGTGGCGCTGGTTGTAGAGCGCATCGTCGCAGCCCTCGGAGGCGGACTTGATGCCATTGACCACGACGAAGGCCAGGTTGTCGGCATCGGTCTCGGCAATGGCCTGGCGCAGGGCATCTTCGCCCCGGGCCGCGCCAGTGGCGTGGCCGATGACACCGAAGGCAAAGTCCTGCGA
>NZ_JAELUH010000091.1 GCF_016429215.1 Herbaspirillum sp. ASV7
GGCCTGCACTGTGCGCACTTCGCGCACGGCGGGCTTGCCCTGGGCATCGACGATCCACACCTTCTGCAGTTGCAGGTCGACTACGTCGCCTTCTTCCAGATAGATGATCTGGTCGGTGGTGCCGGCCAGTGCCATGGCGTCGGAGGCGACGAAGTTCTGGCCCTCACCGACGCCCACGATCAGCGGCGAACCCTGACGCGCGGCGATCACGCGGTGCGGTTCGTCGGCGCAGAAGACGGCGATGGCGTACGCGCCCGTGAGGCGACGCACCGCTTGCTGCACGGTGTGGAAGAGGTCGCCGTCATACATGTGGTCGACCAGGTGGGCGATGACTTCGGTGTCGGTCTGGCTCTCGAAGACATAGCCGGCTGCCTGCAGCTCGGCACGCAGTTCGTCGTGGTTCTCGATGATGCCGTTGTGGACCAGGGCGATGCGCTCGCGCGAGAAGTGCGGGTGGGCATTGTGGGTGGCCGGTGCGCCGTGCGTGGCCCAGCGGGTGTGAGCAATGCCGGTGAAACCGGACAGGCCGCTCTGCGCCACCTGCTGCTGCAGGTCGGCCACGCGCGAGGTGCTGCGCGAACGCTGCAACTTGCCATCCACGTGCAGTGCCACGCCGCAGGAGTCGTAGCCGCGATATTCAAGTCGCTTCAGACCTTCGAGCAGGATGGGAGTGACGTTCTGTTGCGCTACCGCGCCGACGATGCCGCACATGGAATACCTCGCATGAGTTGATGTGCGCTCATATTAGGCGAGTGCTTATGAAATATGATTTCTAAAAATTGATATGAATGAATTATTATTGCCTCAAAATACGTGACTGAAATATTAGTAAAATAAGATATATAAAATGAATTTATATATCAAAATAATCTCGCGAAACATCACATAACATTGCCCGCCATCATGAAGCTGGAACTGGACGACCTCGACCGCCGCATCCTCATGGCCTTGCAGGCCGATGCCAGCCAGACCAACCAGGAGCTGGCCGCGCAGGTGCACGCATCGCCGCCGACCTGCCTGCGCCGGGTCAAGCGTCTGGCAGAGGGCGGGGTGATCGCGCGTCAGGTGGCCTTGCTGGACCCCGACCAGCTCGCCGCGACCCTTACGGCCATCGTCGAGATCACCCTCGATCGGCAGGGTGAGGAGGAGCAGCTGGCCTTCGAAGCCGTCGTGGCCAATGAGCCGGCGGTGCAGCAGTGCTATCGCGTCTCGCCGGGGCCGGACTTTGTCCTGATGGTGTTGGTGCGCGACATGCCGGCCTATCACGCGCTGGCGCATCGGCTGTTCGCTTCGCAGCGCAACGTGCGCAATGTGCGCAGCTATTTTTCCATCCATCGCAGCAAGTTCGAGACGGCGGTACCGGTCAGTTCCCTGGAGGACTGAACCACCTTTTACAAAGTAAGGAAGTCGGGGGCAATTGTCTCGCTGCTCGCCTCTTTACGATGACCTGCATTGTCTATGCTGTGGCCATCCATCAATGACATGCGGTGGCATCTGGTTCTTCCCGGACGCAAGGTGCAGGCAAGGGCCACGACGGTCAGCCAGCAGGGAAGCGGTGCCGCGCGTGGCGCGAGTCCATGAAAATACTATTGTTGAACGACGAGTTCTATACCACCGGCGCCAGCATCGCCATGCTGCGCCTGGCCGAGCGCCTGGTCCAGCGGCACGAGGTGCTGCTCATGCCGCGGCGCGACGGCCCGGGCGAGATCCGCAACCGCTTCGAGGCGTTGGGCATTCCGATCGTCCAGAATGTTTCCAGTGTCGATGTGGTGGTGGCCAATACCCTGATGGCCGGCATCCATGTGGCCGAGGCCGGGGCGAAGGTGCCGGTGGTGTGGTGGATCCACGAGGCCGAGGTCGGGCGTGACCTGATCTTGCGCTTCCCCGAGCTGGCGCCGGGATTCCGGCAGGCGGCGCATATCGTCTTCCAGACCGCCTACCAGCAGCTGGTCTACCAGAGCTTCCTCTACGATAGCCCGGCCATGCAGCATGTGCTGCCTTTCTGGAACGATGCGATCTATCGGCAGGAAGACCTGCAGCCCAAGCCCAAGGCGAAGAAACGCATCGTCTGCATCGGCACCATCGAGCCGCGCAAGCGCATGGAAGATGCCCTCTTTGCCGTGGAGGCCATGGCGCCTGCGTTGCGCGAGCAGGTCGAGTGCGTCTTCATCGGCAAGTATCTGCAGTTGGGGGATGAGGCGCGCAGGCTGGCCGACGCGATGCCGGCGCGCTACCAGTTCCTGGGCGAGTTGCCCAACGAGGAGGTGCTGCGTTACCTGGCTTCGGCCGATGCCTATGTGCTGGCCAGCTACAGCGAGTCGCAACCGTTGACGATCTGGGAAGCCTTCGAGCTGGAGGTGCCGGTCTGCCTGTCGGACCTGGCGACCTATGGCCATATCGGCCTGCATCACGGCAAGAACGTGATGATGCATCCGGTGGGCGAGACGGCCTTGCTCAGCGCCAACCTGCAGACGCTGCTGACCAGCGAGGACTTGCGCCGCAGGATCACCCATGCCGCCAAGAGCTTGCTGTTGCAGACCTTGAGCAAGGACTGGGCCGATGAATTCGAGAGCATCATCGCGCGCGCCCACACCGGCGGAGAAATCCGCAAGCTCGGTTATTGAGCCCTGCGGGCAGCAGTCACTCCCCTCGCCACTCGCCAGCCGGGCTTGATCCCGCCTGGCGAGTGGCTGGCTGCTAGCGACTTACTTCTTGACCTTGACCGGACGCTGCCATTCCGCCAGTGTCAGCTGCCGGGCGCGCGAGATGGTCAACTGGCCCGCCGGTGCATCCTTGGTCAGCGTGGTGCCGGCGCCCAGCGTGGCACCCTTGCCGACGCGCACCGGCGCGACCAGCTGGCTGTCGCTGCCGATGAAGGCCTCGTCCTCGATGATGGTGCGGAACTTGTTGGCGCCGTCGTAGTTGCAGGTGATGGTGCCGGCGCCGATATTGACCTTGCTGCCCACGTCCGCATCGCCCACATAGGCCAGGTGGTTGGCCTTGCTGCCCACGCCGATGACGCTGTTCTTGACCTCGACGAAATTGCCGATGTGGACTTCCTGGGCCAGTTCGGTACCCGGGCGCAGTCGTGCATAGGGACCGACCTGGGCAGCGGCGCCGACCACGGCTTCCTCGATGTGGGTGTAGGCCTTGATGTTGGCGCCAGCGGCGATGCTGGCGTCGCGGATCACGCAGTTGGGTCCGATGCTGGCGCCTTCACCGATGGTGACGCAGCCTTCGAAGACGCAGTTGACGTCGATGCTGACGTCGCGTCCGCATTCCAGCGTACCGCGCACATCGATGCGTGCCGGGTCGGCCAGGGTCACGCCGGCCTCAAGCAGCTTGCGGGCGATATTGCGCTGGTGCACGCGTTCCAGTTCGGCCAGCTGCACCTTGCTGTTCACGCCCAGGGTCTCGGCCACGTCATCGGGTTGGGCCGAGACCACTTCCACGCCATCGGCCACGGCGGCGGCGATCACGTCGGTGAGGTAGTACTCGCCCTGGGCGTTGTCGTTGGAGAGATGGGCCAGCCACTTGCGCAACAGCGCGGTGGGTGCGGCGATGATGCCGGTGTTGACTTCCTTGATGGTGCGCTGGGCTTCGTTGGTATCCTTCTGCTCGACGATGGCGACGATCTTGCCGCCTTCGCGCACGATGCGGCCATAGCCGGTCGGATCGGCCAGCGTCACCGTCAGCACGCCCAGCTTGTCCTGGCCAGCCGCGTCCAGCAGGCGTTGCAGCGAGGCGGTGGTGGTCAGGGGGACGTCACCGTAGAGCACCAGCGTAGATGCGCCATCCTGCAGGTGCGGCAGCGCCTGCATCACGGCGTGGCCGGTGCCCAGTTGCGGCTCCTGCTTGGCAAAGGCCAGGCCCT
Source organism: Herbaspirillum sp. ASV7 (assembly GCF_016429215.1). Taxonomy (GTDB): domain Bacteria; phylum Pseudomonadota; class Gammaproteobacteria; order Burkholderiales; family Burkholderiaceae_D; genus Herbaspirillum. The sequence goes on from NZ_JAELUH010000091.1 coordinate 3,875, forward strand.
GGTCGGCAAAGGCATTGGGTACGGCATCGCCGCCATGACCGTAGATCACGCACAACTGGCTGGGCGAGAGCGCGCGGGCGGTGTCGATGACATGACCCAGGAGCGATTTTCCGGCCAGCGGGTGCAAGACCTTGGGAAGGGAAGATTGCATGCGTTTGCCCATGCCGGCGGCGAGGATGACGATGTTCATGACTTGGCGTGAGAGTTGGACTGGCGGATGAACGTACGGAAATGGATGGGTGGACTTGCTTAAAAGGCAAAGTCTAGCATGCAGGCCCCGCCCGGCCGGGCGGCGATTTGCCGAAAAACAAAGCTGAAGGGAATTTGCGCATGTGCTCCGCGCTTTGTGCGGCGGTGCGGCCATTACCATGGCACTCTGCGGCTCTCCGTCATTTGCGTTGCTGTCAGGAAATCATGATTGCGCAGCGCGGATGACCTACAAGCCTTCCTCATGACAACTGGTCCGGCCTTTGCCGGACCCTCTTGGAAACTGCATGAAGATTCTTCTGTTGAACGACGAGTTCTACACCACCGGCGCCAGCACGGCGATGTTGCGACTGGCCGAGCGCCTGGTACAGAACCACGAGGTATCGGTGATGCCGCGCATCGATGGCGAGGGCGAGGTCAGGAAGCAGTTCCAGGCGCTGGGCATCCCCATCGTCAAGGACCTGGCCGGCAATCCGGATGTGATCGTCTCCAACTGCATCCTGTCCGGTTCGCTGGTGGGGGAGCTGGCGCCGAAGTGTCCGGTGATCTGGTGGATCCATGAGGCCGAGATCGGCCGTGATCTGGTGCTGCGCTATCCGCAGATGGCGCAGGGCTTCAAGAGCGCCACCCATATCGTGTTCCAGACCGAGTTCCAGCGCCTCGTCTATGGCAGCTTCCTGTTCGACAGCCCGGCGATGGTGCATGTGCTGCCGTTCTGGAACGACGCCATCTATCGCCAGCAAGACCTCACGCCCAAGCCCAAGGACAAGAAACGCATCGTCTGCATCGGCACCATCGAGCCGCGCAAGCGCATGGAAGACACCATCATGGCCGTCAACCTCATGGACACGGCCGAGCGCAACGACATCGAATGCGTGTTCATCGGCAAGTACCTGCAGCTGGGCGAGAGCGCACGCAAGCTCTCCGAGGCATTGCCGGAGCGCTACCGCTTCCTGGGCGAGTTGCCCAACGAAGAAACGCTGCGTTACCTGGCCTCGGCCGATGCCTATGTGCTGGCCAGCTCCAGCGAGTCGCAACCGCTGACGATCTGGGAAGCCTTCGAGCTGGAAGTGCCGGTCTGCCTGTCGGACCTGGACACCTATCGCCATATCGGTTTGAAGAGCGGTGTCAACGCCATGATGCATCCGGTGGGCAACATCGATCTGCTGGCGTCGAACCTGCGCATGGCGATCTATAACGACGAGGTGCGTCGACGCGTCACGCGCGCCGGCAAGAGCCTGCTGCTCAAGAACCTCACCAGCGAATGGTCGGAGCAGTTCGAGCGCCTGATCCTGCGTACCCAGACCATGGCCGAGATCCGCAAGCTGGGTTACTGATCCACACAAAGCATGCCGGTCTCTCAGCCGGCATGCGTGTGGGGGGATCCGGAGCCTGTGGACGTCAGCTCAGGTTCTGGTAGAAGGCGATCTGGTTCTCGGAGAGGGTGCGCAGGTCTTCGTTGTTGAAGTAGCCGGCATACCATTGGGCCGTCAGTTCCAGGGCCGTATAGAGTTCCATCTTGGGGATCCAGTCCAGGCGCTGGCGCGCCTTGGAGATATCCAGCCGCAACAAGGCCGCCTCATGCGGTGCATTGGCCTGCGGTTGCAGCTGCACCTCCAGCGGCGTCACATCGTTCTTCTGCAGCGAGTGGTTGAAGGTGGCGCACAGCTGGCTCACGGTCTGCAGGTCGGTATCGGCCGGCCCGAAATTCCAGCCCTCGGCATACTTGCCACCCTGCTCATGGAGCAGGCGGCCGATCTGCAGGTAGCCCGACAGCGGTTCCAGCACGAACTGCCAGGGGCGCACGGCATGGGGGTTGCGGATGCTGACCGGTTCGTCGCGCTCCCAGGCGCGGATGAAATCGGGGATCAGGCGATCCGGTGCGAAGTCGCCGCCACCGATGACGTTGCCGGCGCGCACGCTGGCGATGCCGGTCTGGTTGTCGGGATTGCTGGCGAAGAAGGAACGTCGATAGGCCGAGGTCACCAGTTCGGCTGCGCCCTTGCTGCTGCTGTAGGGGTCATGGCCGCCCATGGGGTCGTCCTCGCGGTAGCCCCACAGCCATTCGCGATTTTCATAACACTTGTCACTGGTGACCACCACCACCGAACGCACGCTGGGCGTGTTGCGCACGGCCTCCAGCAGGTGCACGGTGCCCATCACATTGGTGGCATAGGTGTCCACCGGGGTCTGGTAGGAGTCGCGCACCAGCGGCTGTGCGGCCAGGTGGAACACCACATCGGGCTGGACGGCCGCCACGGTCTCGGCCAGGTGCTTGGGATCGCGCACGTCGCCGGTGGTGGTCTGCACGCAATTGTGCAGGCGCGCCAGGTGGAACAGGCTGGGATTGGTGGGCGCGGGCAGGGAATAACCGCTGACCTTGGCTCCCATCATGTGCAGCCACAACGTCAGCCAGCTCCCCTTGAAGCCGGTATGACCGGTGATGAAAACGCGCTTGTCGCGCCAAAAGTTAGCCATCAGGCAGCCTCTTACACGTATTGCTGAGAGTCGTTCGGGTGCAGAGGCGTGAAGTCGATGTTTCACGCGGATGGCGGGCGTCGGTGACGCCGTCAGCCTCCCTGTATTTTCCGTGTCGGGATCACGTTTCCCTGCGAAGCCACGACTGCATGGTGATAGTTGTTTGTCCCCGGGCAGTGATGCCTCGCGGCATCGGACTGCGATGAACAGATTAGAACACGCGTGTTTTTGCCTTCAAGCGACGAAGAGGAGGGTATTTGTCGTCCAATCCGGGACTATAGCCGTATGACAACAAATATTTACTTTTGAGACGAGACGCAGAGGCTTGCCACGAAGGCGAAAGCCGCCCCGAGAGCGGCTTTCGGCGGGGACGGGTGAAACGGGGTGTCTCGCCAGTCTAAGACTGAGCTTCTCCGCCCCGCACCGGGTCAGAGCAGGTTGATGACCGATTGCGATTGGTCGAGCTTGTCGTCACGGTCAAACAGGGTATCGCCGCTGGCTTCCTTGCCCTGGCCAGGCTTGAACTGGGCGAAGTCGAACAGCGAGCGGTCCAGCATGTGAGAGGGCGTGATGTTTGCCATGGCCGTGAACATGCTCTTGATCCACAGCGGGTGGTGCTTTTCCCACTCGTTCAACATCTCGCGCATGGCCTGGCGCTGCAGGTTGGGTTGCGAGCCGCACAGGTTGCAGGGAATGATGGGGAATTCCATGGCCGCCGCATACTTCTTGATATCGGCCTCACGCACATAGGCCAGCGGGCGGATCACCACGTTCTCGCCATCGTCGGCGATCAGCTTGGGCGGCATGGTCTTGATCTTGCCACCGTAGAACATGTTGAGCATGAAGGTGTGCAGGATATCGTCGCGGTGGTGGCCCAGGGCGATCTTGGTCACCCCCATTTCCTTGGCGACCCGGTACAGGATACCGCGACGCAGGCGCGAGCACAGCGAGCAGGTGGTCTTGCCGGGGGCGATCTTGTCCTTGACGATGCTGTAGGTGTCTTCCTCGACGATGCGGTAGGGGATGCCGATGCGTTCGAAGTACTGCGGCAGCACGTGCTCGGGGAAGCCCGGCTGCTTCTGGTCCAGGTTGACGGCGATGATCTGGAACTTCACCGGGGCCACCGTCTGCAGGTAGCGCAGGGTGTCGAGCATGGTGTAGCTGTCGGCACCGCCGGACATGCAGGCCATGATGACGTCGCCATCCTTGATCATGTCGAAGTCGGCAATGGCGCGGCCGGTCAGGCGGCGGATGTTCTTTTCCAGCAGCTCGAAGCGACGCGAGCCGCGCGCGGTCACTTCGGGATGACCGGGCTGGCTGGACGGGTCTTGCTGGTCCTGCGCGTCAAGGCCGGCGAGGTCGGACAGTTGCACTGCTGCCGCAATGTCGTTCATGGAGCGATTCCTTCAATCGGTAGGGTGCGACGTCAGGACATCGCGATGCTGTTGCTGCCGGACGTGCAATGTTTCCACCAATCAATGGATTGGTCATCGGGCGACGTGCGGACGGAGGACCGGCATTTTCTCATGCAGCGCCGTTTTGTGCCATTTCCGTGCCATTTTCCTGCCACTTTCGCGGCTGTTGAAGGCAGCGGGCGTCGCACAATGGCCTCACAGCCCGCCCCCGAGCTCGTGCCGGGTACGCACCTGGCGGATCGCCGTGATCAGGAAATCGACGAAGGCCGCCACCGCCGGCGGTAGCTTGCGCCCGGCCATGGTCTGTACCTGCAGGGTGCGTTGGTGTAGTTCGCTCTCGGCCATGGCCACCAGGGCCATGCCATCTTCCTCGGCGCGCTCCTGTACCGTCAGGAAACCGCCCAGCGCCACCGTATCGGGCGAGCGGGCGGTAAAGCGGTACACCGCGCCCAGTGAATGACTGGTAAACACCGGCGCGAACAGCAGCCCGCGCATGCCGCAGGCGATGTCGAAGAGCTGGCGCACCGTGGAGCCTTCCTCGGGCAGCGCCAGCGGGTAGGGCGAGAGGTCGTTCAGGGACAGCAGCTTGCGCGTGGCCAGCGGGTGGTCCTGCTTCATGAGGGCGAAGATCGGTCCCGACTCACGGTAGGCGATGGCCAGTCCTTCCACCGGCCCCAGGCTGTAGGTGACGGAGATATCGGCCTCGCCATCGATGACCATCTGCGAGGCCTTGGCCGCGCCCACCACATTGAGCTTGAACTGCATGCCCGGATACTGCTCCCGGAACTGCGCCATCACGTTCGGCAGCAGGTCCCAGGCGAAGCCTTCCGAACAGGCCAGTGTGACCACGCTCTGGCCGACCGCATGCAGGCCCTTGACCTCAGCCAGCACCTGCTCGACCTCCAGCAGGTTGCGCCGGGCGAAGGCCATGAGCACCTCGCCGGCTGGCGTCAGCATCATGCCGCGTGCACGCCGCTCGAACAGCGGCACACCGGTTTCCTCTTCCATCTTGGCGATCTGCCGGCTCACCGCCGAGACCGCCACATGCAAGCGTTCGGCTGCCGCCGTCAAGGAGCCGGTGCGGCCGACCTGGTAGAAATAACGCAGTGAGGTACTTTGCATGGGACGATCCGGGAGAAGAGAGGAAATAATTTCTGTTTTAGGCAATCATGATCGTGCTTGATTGCAAATCAGGTCAAGGCCAGGATGGTGCGGGGCAATACAATAAAGAAGAAATATGCAGAATTTCCAGCAAATGTGCACGATTATTGGGCTGGATGCGCCTGGCGCACATCATAAAATGGTTTGCCGAAAATAGAATAAATCGTTTTAAAAATTGACATTGTTGGAAATGTATCCGGCTCCTAGAATGGATTCCAACCGAGATCCAAGGAGCCCTTTCATGACCCGCAGCACCGCCATCGGCCTGGCCGCCGATTACTTCGATTCTGGCCGTTTCCTGCAGGACCTGCAGCGGCGCATCGCCATGCCGACCGAAAGCCAGAACGCCGACCGTGCTCCCGAACTGGCGCGCTACCTCCAGGAAGAGATCGCCCCGGCCCTGGCCGCGCTGGGCTTCGAGACCCGTCAGGTGGAAAACCCCATCGCCGGTGCGCCGCCGCTGCTGCTGGCGCGTCGCATCGAGTCCGAGCAGGCCGTCACCGTGCTCATGTATGGCCATGGCGACGTGGTCAACGGCCAGGAAGGGCGCTGGCAGCAACAGCGTTCGCCCTGGGTGCTGGAGCAGGATGGTGAGCGCTGGTATGGACGTGGCGCAGCCGACAACAAGGGCCAGCACAGCATCAACCTGGGCGCCCTGGCGGCAGCCATCCAGGCCGCCGATGGCAAGCTGGGCTGCAACGTGAAAATCATTTTCGAGATGGGCGAGGAAGTCGGCTCGCCCGGCCTCTACGAAGCCTGCCGCGAGCAGGCCGACTATCTGGCGGCCGACCTGTTCCTGGCCTCGGACGGCCCGCGCCTGGCGGCGTCCAGCCCGACGCTGTTCCTCGGTTCGCGCGGGGCGCTGCAGTTCAAGCTGGTGCTGGACACTGGCAATGGCGCCCATCACGCCGGCAACTGGGGTGGCGTATTGCGCAATCCCGCCACGGTGCTGGCCAATGCGGCGGCCTCGCTGGTGGATGCGCGTGGCGTGATCCGCGTGCCGGGCCTGCGGCCGCGCCAGGTCAGCGAGCGCGTGCGGGCACTGGTGCGCGACTTCGCCGTGGGCAGCGACCCGGGCGATCCCGTGCTCGATGCCAACTGGGGCGAGCCGGGCCTGAGCGCCGGCGAGCGCCTGTTCGCGTGGAATACGCTGGAGTTGATCGCCTTCGAGGCCGGCAACGCACAACGCCCGGTCGGTGCCATTCCGGCACGGGCACAGGCGGTGTTCCAGCTGCGCTTCGTGGTGGGCACCGTGTGGGACCAGGTGCAGCCCAGCCTGCGCCGGCATTTGGATGAGCACGGTTTTGCCGACGTCCAGATCGAGATCCAGGCGCAAGCCCCGGCCACCCGGCTGGACCCGGACGATGCCTGGGTCGGGCTGGCCACGGCCTCGATGCAGGAGACCGTCGGCAAGCCCGTGACCATCCTGCCCAACCTGGGCGGCACCATCCCCAATCACTGCTTCTCGGAAGCGCTGGACCTGCCGACCCTGTGGGTGCCGCATTCCTATCCCTCCTGCTCGCAGCATGCGCCGGACGAACATCTGCTCGGCCCGGTGGCACGCGAGGGTTTGCAGCTCATGGCCGGCTTGCTATGGGACATCGGTCGCCAGGGCAGGCAGGTGGCCGATCAGCGGGCGGCAGTCTAGTACAGCCCGGTCCGGCAAGGGTGCCGGACCGGCGTTAATCTTGTCAGGATCGCATTCCTGGCGCGCATGCCACACCTTCCAACAGGAACAACAACATGAACGCAGCGTCTCCATCGGCAGCACAGGAAGTTTCCCCCGCCATCCATAGCGAAGCGGCCCCCATGTCGGCTGCCCGCACGCGCCGGCTGATCATCGCTTCCTCCATCGGCAATGCGCTGGAGTGGTTCGACTTCGTGGCTTACGGCTTCTTTGCCGTGACCATTTCCAAACTGTTCTTCCCGACCGGGGATGACACGGTGTCCCTGCTGGTGACCTTCGCCACCTTCGGCCTGTCCTACCTGTTCCGCCCGCTGGGGGCGATCCTGCTGGGATGGTATGGCGACAAGGTGGGGCGCAAGCCGGCGCTGCTGGTTTCGCTGTCGATGACGGTGGCCGGCACCCTGATCTGTACCGTGATCCCCACCTATGCCTCCATCGGCGTGGCCGCGCCCATCGGCATCCTGGTGGCGCGTATCCTGCTGGCCTTGTCGGCCGGTGGCGAGTTCGGCTCGGCCACGGCCTTGCTGACCGAGACCGGCTCCAAGCGTCGCGCCTTCATGGCCAGCTGGCAATTTTCCAGCCAGGGCGCGGCCGCCCTGATGGCTGCGCTGGCCGGCTTCCTGCTCAACCTGTGGCTCACGCCCGAGCAGATCGCCTCCTGGGGCTGGCGCCTGCCGTTCGCCTTCGGCTTGCTGATCGCGCCGGTGGGCTTGTACATCCGCCGTCATATCGATGAAGTGCCGATGGCGAAGAAGGCGCAGGCCATCGGTGTGGACGAGGCTTCCTGGGGACTGCAGGTCAGTCGCGTGCTGGTGGCCATGGGCATCCTGTCGGTCTCCACGGCCGCGACCTACCTGATGCTGCTGTACATGCCGACCTTCGCCATCAAGCAATTGCACCTGCCGCAATCGACCGCCTTTGCCGCTGCTGCCGTGACCGGCGCCATCCTGATGGTGGGCGCGCCCTTCATGGGCATGCTGGCCGACCGTTATGGCCGCACCCGCATCATGGTGGTCTCCACCGTGCTGACGCTGGCGACCATCTATTATTCCTTCGTCTGGGTCATCGCCTCGCCCAGTGTGTGGGTGATGATGGCCATCATGATCTGGGCCGGCATCCTCAAGGCGGTCTACTTCGGTTCGCTGGGGGTGGTGCTGTCGTCGATCTTCCCGCCGGCCACCCGGGTGCGCGGCATGGGCATCAGCTACAGCCTGGGCGCCACCGTCTTCGGCGGCTTCACGCCCTTCATGGTGACCTGGCTGGTGGGCAAGACCGGCAACCCGGTCTCGCCCAGCTTTTATCTGATGGCCTGTGCGGCCATCAGCCTGGTGTGCGTGGCGATCTACCACTTCCGGCTGAAAAAATACCTGTAAGGCGCATGTGGCATGGGAATTTTTTCCCGTGCCGCGCTAACATGGCGGTCTGGCCGCTGAATTGTATTCGCGGCAACCGCTTTACTCCAATCGACGAGGTCCTCATGTTTTCGCATCTCCCGCCCTATGCAGGCGACCCCATCCTGAGCCTGATGGAACAGTTCCAGCGCGATGAGCGCGCCAACAAGGTCAACCTGAGCATCGGCATCTATACCGATGGCCGTGGCGCCGTGCCGGTGCTGCCCTCGGTGCGTACCGCGTCGGCTGCCGTGGCCGAGGCCGGCGCGCCTTACGTCTACCTGCCCATGGAAGGCCATGGCGCCTATCGCAAGGCGGTGGCCAAGCTGCTCTTCGGCGCCGACCTGCCCTCCGACGATCACCTGGCCATCGTCCAGACCCTGGGTGGTTCGGGCGCGCTGAAGGTGGGCGCGGACCTGATCGCCCGTTTCTTCCCGCAACCGACCATCTGGCTGCCGGATCCGACCTGGGACAACCACATCGGCATCTTCGAAGGCGCCGGCTTCAAGACCGAGCGTTATCCCTATTACGACGCCAAGACCAAGGGCCTGGACTTCGAAGGCATGCTGGCCAAGATCGATTCGCTGCCCAAGGGCGCGGTGGTATTGCTGCACCCGTGCTGCCACAACCCGACCGGTGTCGACCCGACCCGTGCGCAGTGGGAGCAGATCGTCGACGTGATCGAGAAGCGCGGCCTGCTGCCCTTCTTCGACCTGGCCTACCAGGGCTTCGCCGAGAGCCTGGATGCCGACATCTGGCCGGTGCGCGAGTCGGTGCGTCGCCAGATTCCCTTCTTCCTCTCCAACTCCTTCTCCAAGATCTTCTCGCTCTACAGCGAACGCATCGGTGCGCTGTCGGTGTTCTGCCCGCAAGCCGGCCAGGCCGCCAACGTGCTGGGCCAGCTGAAGCTGACCGTGCGTCGCAACTACTCCAGCCCGGCCCGCAACGGCGCGCTGCTGGTGGCACATGTGCTGGGCGATGACAAGCTGGCCACGCAATGGCGTGCTGAAGTCGAGGAGATGCGCATGCGCGTGCGCGACATGCGCGAGAAGCTGGCCTCGCAACTGAAGAGCGCCGTGCCCGACCAGGACTTCTCCTTCCTGCTGCGCCAGAACGGCATGTTCGGTTACACCGGCCTGACCTCGGCCCAGGTGGATCGCCTGCGCAACGAGTTCGGCGTCTACGCCGTGGGCACCGGCCGCATCTGCGTGGCAGGCCTGAATGATGGCAACGTCGCACGGGTGGCCGAGACCATGGCCGAGGTGTTGCGTGGCTGAAGTGGCAAGCAAGGTCGTGGTCGCCACGGCCGACCTGCGCCACAAGGGCTATGAGGATGTGCTGGCCCTGATGGCCGGCACCCTCTTTGTCTCGCTGGGCGTGAACATGTACACCCATGTGGGCTTGCTCACCGGCAGCACCGCCGGCCTGGCCTTCCTGGCGCACTACCTCACGGGGCTGCCGTTTGGCGTGGTGTTCTTCACCATCAATATCCCGTTCTATTACTTTGCTTTCCGCCGCATGGGTTTGCGCTTCACCGGCAAGACCTTTTGCGCGGTGGCGCTGGTGTCGGGCTTTTCGCTGATGCATCCGCACTTCATCAGCTACGGCAAGCTCGATGTCTTCTACTGTGCCATCCTGGGTGGCCTGCTCATGGGCGTGGGCTTCGTGGTGCTGTTCCGCCATGGTGCCAGCCTGGGCGGCATCAATGTGGTGACGCTGTTCCTGCAGGACCGTTACGGTTTGCGTGCCGGCAAGCTGCAGATGGGCGTGGACGTGGTGATCGTGCTGTGCTCGCTCTTTGTGGTGACGCCCAAGATCCTGCTGGCCTCCATCCTGGGGGCGGTGACGGCCAATCTCATCATTGCCCTGAATCATCGGGCGGGGCGGTACATGGGCATGTAAATCCGCCCGCCAGGGCCGGACGCGTTCAGGCGCTGAGCAATTCGTCGGCCGGCGACCTGAGCGGATAGGACTGGATCAGCAGATCGGCCGGGAGGTTGATCCCGGCGCTGAGCTTGCGGATCATCTCCAGGGTCAGCGGGCGCACGCGATTGAGAATGTCCGATACGCGCCCGCGCGGCCCGAGGTAGGGCTCCAGATCCTTGCGCGAGAGCCCGCGTGCCTCCATCACATGCAGCAGGAAATCAATGGGGTCGGGGGCGGCAATGGCGAATTGCGCGCGTTCGTAGTGTGCGATCAGCAGGCTCAGCACGTCCAGCTGATCGGCTTGTGGCGACCTGGCCGGTGCGTCCCACAGACGCTCTGCTTCTGCCAGCGCGGCACGGTAGTCCTTGCGGCTGCGGATCAGTTTGAGTTGCATGCGGTTTCCCTTCAGATCGTTTCCACGTCGATGGTGTCGTACTGGCGATGGGTGCCGACGAAGCGGACGTAGATCAATTCCTTGTCATAGCGCACCGCCACGACCAGGCGATAGTCGTTGCCTTTGATGTTGAACACCACCCGGTTGTTGCCCGTGAATGCTACCACCTTGGTAGCGCCGTTGATGTCGCAATCGCATTTGATCCTCGAAAAAACACAAAACCCCGCATGAAGCGGGGTTCAGGTCGCCCTGCCCGAGGGCAGGGCGATGGGCCACGTTGTTGGCGATCACCCGGCCGGCTTGATACGGAACGTCTCCACCCCCACCGATTCGCAATCCGGATAGACATCCGGCTTCTCGGTCGACACGCGTACCGCGCGCACCTTGGGATGGGCCAGCATGGCCGTCATGACGTCATCGCACAGGGTTTCCTGCAGGTGGATGTGGCCACGTGCCATGCGCGCAGCGATGGTGGAGCGGATGAAGTCGTAGTCCACCACTTCGTCCAGATGGTCGGCGTGGGGCGTGGTCTCGGCCAGGGGCACGTAGAGGTCGACGTTGATGAGGATGCGCTGCTCACCCTTCTTTTCGAACTCGTGCACGCCGATGTTGATGAACACCTCGTAGTTGCGCAGGAACAGGCGACGGCAATCTTGCAGGGAAGGATGGGACAGGAAGAGCATGATCGGATCAGTAAAGGTTATTTCGCCACGAACATGACGTCGCGCGAAAGGGGAAGCAAATGCTGGCCGCCATCGACCAGCAGGGTAGTGCCTGTCACGGCACGCGCCGTAGCCACGTAGCAGACGGCGGCGGCAATGTCTTCGGGCGTGCTGCCACGGCCCAGCGGCGTGACCTGGTGCGCCTTTCCGAACTGTTCCTCGGTCTGGTCGCCCGACACCATGGTCAGTCCCGGCGCCACGCCCACCACCCGCACGCGCGGGGCCAGGGCCTGCGCCAGCAGCGTGGTGGCGCTGTGCAGTGCCGCCTTGGACAGGGTGTAGGACAGGAAGTCGGGATTGGGATTGTACAGTTTCTGGTCCAGCAGGTTGATCACGACCGACTGCTCGCCCTGTGGCGTGGCCTCGAACAGGGCCTGCGCCAGCAGCACCGGCGCGCCGACATTGGCGCTCATGTGGCGCAGCAGGCGCTCGTTGCCGAAGCTGGCAGCGTCATCGAAATCGAACAGCGAGGCATTGTTGACCACGCAGGAAACCCGCCCCAGCGGCGCCGCCTGGGCCAGCAGGCCGCGCACCTGGGCCTCGTCACCCAGCTCGCAGCTGACCGCCAGGGCGCGCCGGCCCAGGGCCTCGATCTCGCGCACCAGGGTGTCGGCCTCCTCGCGGGAGCGGTGATAGTGGACGGCCACGTCCCAGCCGGCCTGGGCCAGGGCCAGGGCGATGTGACGACCGATACGGCGGGCCGCGCCGGTGACCAGCGCGACGCCTGCAGAAGAGGGAGATGCCATGTCCTTGGTTTCCAATACAATACGGCCCATGCAACTGCAACTACCCGAACCAGGCGCCGACGCACAGCTGGCGTCACATACCCTCCAGCAACTGATTGCCGGCGAGATCGCTGCCGCCGGCGGCTGGATCTCTTTCGAACGTTACATGGAACTGGCCCTGTATGCCCCGCAAGTGGGCTACTACAGCGGCGGTTCGGCCAAACTGGGCAAAGATGGGGATTTTACAACCGCCCCGGAAATTTCGCCCCTGTTCGGCGCCACGCTGGCCCACCTGGCCGCCGAGGTGATCGCCGCCAGCCCGGCGGTGGACAACGTCCTGCTGGAGTTCGGCGCCGGTACCGGCAAGCTGGCGCGCGACATCCTCACCGAATTGCAGTCACGCGACCAGTTGCCGGATCGATATTTCATCGTGGAAATTTCTGCCCAGTTGCGCGCCAGGCAACAGGAGACGCTGGCCGCCTTCGGTGACCGGGTCGAGTGGCTCGATACCCTGCCGCAGCGTTTCTCCGGCGTAGTGGTGGGCAACGAGGTGCTGGACGCCATGCCGGTGCGGCTGGCCGTCAAGGGCGCTGATGGCTGGCTGGAGCGCGGCGTGGTGTGCGACGCCAATGGCCGCCTGCAGTTCGAGGAGCGCGCCGTGGCCGACCTGCCGGTGGCGCAGATCCCCGACGCCGATACCCTGCCGCAAGGCTACCTGACCGAACTGGCACCGGTGGCGATTGCCTTCATGCGCACGCTGGCGCGCATGGTGGCCGCCGGGTCGGGCGCGGCGGTGATTCTTCCGGACTACGGATTCCCGGCAGCAGAATACTATTTGCCGGATCGCGACCAGGGTACGCTGATGTGCCACTACCGCCATCACGCCCACACCGATCCGTTCTACTGGCCGGGCTTGCAGGACCTGACCGCCCACGTCGATTTCACCGCCATGGCGGTGGCCGCCGTGGAAGAGGGCGCCGAGGTGCTGGCCTATACCAGCCAGGGCGCCTTCCTGCTCAACGCCGGCATCGGCGAACTGCTCCTGCGCACTTCGCCCGAGGACAGCCTGCGTTACCTGCCGCTGGCCAATGGCATGCAGAAGCTGATTTCGCCGGCCGAGATGGGCGAGCTGTTCAAGGTGCTGGCCATCGGCAAGAATGTCGAGTGGCCGCAGCGCATGTTGCGCCACGACCGTACCCACAGGCTATGAGGAGCATCGCGTGATACGCTGGATCGTCGTCATCTTCCTGGCCGTGATCGTCTTTTCCACGCTGTTGCCCTGGCTGGAGAAGCTGGGCATCGGCCGCTTGCCGGGCGACTTGCGCTTCCGCCTGTTCGGCCGCATCTATTCCCTGCCGTTCGCCTCGACCATCCTGATCTCGGTGGTGGTCTTCCTGCTGGCGAAGATACTCTGAGAAGGACCCAACGAGATGCGCGTATTGCTGGTGGAAGATGATCCCATGGTTGGCGAAGCGGTGCGCAAGGGTTTGCGCCAGGACGGTTTCGCCATCGACTGGGTACAGGACGGCAAGTCGGCCGACGTGGCGCTGCGCACCGAGGACTACGCCATGCTGCTGCTGGACCTGGGCCTGCCGCACAAGGATGGGCTGGCGGTGCTGCGTACGTTGCGCGAGCGCGGCAACAGCATTCCGGTCCTGATCACCACGGCGCGCGACGCCGTGGCCGACCGCGTGGCCGGGCTCGATGCGGGGGCGGACGACTATCTCATCAAGCCTTTCGACCTGGAAGAATTGTCGGCGCGCATGCGCGCCCTGTCGCGCCGCCAGGCTGGCCGCGCCGAAAGTCTGGTGCAGGTGCGCGAGGTGGTGTTGAATCCTGCCACCCACGAGGTGACCGTGGGCGGCAAGCCGGTCAACCTGTCGGCGCGTGAATTCGCGCTGTTGCACGCCTTCATGGACCGGCCCGGGGTGGTGCTCTCGCGTGCCCAGCTGGAAGAAAAACTCTATGGCTGGGATGACAGCATCGAAAGCAATGCCGTCGAAGTCCACATCCACGCCCTGCGCAAGAAGGTCGGCAGCGACTTCATCAAGAACGTGCGCGGCGTGGGCTACCTGGTACCGGCATGAATTCGGTCCGTAACAAGCTGCTGCTGTGGCTGGGCCTGGGGCTGTTCTCCATCATCCTGCTGGCCGGTGTGGCGCTGTACTTCCAGGCGCGCGGCGAGGCCAACCAGATCTTCGATTACCAGATGCGCCAGATCGCAGCGTCGCTGCCGCGTCAGGCC
>NZ_JAELUH010000092.1 GCF_016429215.1 Herbaspirillum sp. ASV7
GCCACTGGGGCCGCCGTAGGGACCGGGCCACATCTGCCAGCCGGCCTTGCTGGAGATGACCAGCTCATCGCGATAGGGCGCGAAGTCCTTGGCCATCCAGCGGCCGAAGTTCTCCTCGGCCGAACCGGCCGGCGGACCGTAGTTGTTGGCCAGGTCGAAGTGGGTGACGCCGCGATCGAAGGCGCGGCGCAAGACGGCGCGACCGGTTTCGAAATTATCGACGCCGCCGAAGTTCTGCCACAGGCCCAGCGAAATGGCCGGCAGCAGCAAGCCGCTGCGGCCGGTGCGGCGATACGGCATCTTGCCGTCGTAACGGGAGGGGTCGGCGATATAGCTCATGGGTCTCCTTGTTGGACTGGGTGCTATCAGGTGCTAAGGGGTGCTAACGGATGCAAAACGAGGGGATGGTACGCGCCAAAGTCTACGCCGCTGCCGGCCATTTTTTAAATGGATTATTCCGATGCGATTTATCTGTCCGAGAGATGGATCCCCCGCACCACGCACCTAGCGCGCCGGCAGGATGATGGTGGCAATCAGGCCACCCTCGGGATGATTGCGCAGCAGCAGCTCGCCGCCATGGGCCTGCACGATATTGCGCGAGATGCCCAGGCCCAGGCCCATGCCGCCGCTGTTCTGGGCGCGGCCGTGCTCCAGCCGCACATAGGGCTGGAACAGCGTGCCCATGGCGTCCTCGGGCACGCCGGGGCCGTGGTCGCGGATCTCGATCTCGACCAGGTCGCCCTGGGCACCGGGCGAGGGACGGATGCTGATCTCCACCTTCTGGCCGTAGTACAGGGCATTGTCGAAGAGGTTGCCGATGGCGCGCTTCAAGGCCAGCGGCTTGGCCATGACATTGATGCCGCAGGGCGTGAAGGCGATCTCGTGGCCGGCCAGGCGGGCGTCACGGATCATGCGCAGCACCAGTGCATCGAGCCGCACTTCGGTGCGGTTCTCGTGGATGTCGCTGTCCTTGACCGATTGCAGCGCGCCCTTGACCATCATGTCCAGCTCGTCGAGGTCGTCATGGAACTCGGTGCGCATGGCATCGTCGTCCATCAGTTCGGTGCGTAATTTCAAGCGCGTGATCGGTGTGCGCAAGTCATGCGAGATTGAGACGAACAGGCGCTCGCGGTCTTCCAGGTAACGCTTGATGCGCTCGCGCATGCCGGAGAAGGCGCGCGCGGTCTTGACGTATTCGCGGCTGCCGGTCTCGGGCAGGCTGGGCACGGTCTCGCCCTTGCCGAAGGCTTCGGCGGCGTCGGCCAGGGCGGCCAGCGGGCGCGTGGTCCAGCGCACCACCAGGATGGTCAGCAACAGGATGGCCGCCAGCGACAGGCCCTGCAGCAGCAGCCGGTCCAGCCACAGCGGGTTGTCGCTCTCCAGGAAATAGGGGTTGGGCATGAGCGCAGCCAGGTAGATCCAGCGCCCGCTCTCCACCTGCATCTGGATCACCAGCACCGGCGCCGAATTGGGCTTGGTCAAGAGGATGTGCTGCACCCAGTTGTCGGGCAGGTCGCCCACCGTCAGGCCATCGGTGGAGACCTGCAGGCCGTCGGGCCAGGCAAAGGCCAGGCGCGCCTCGGGCAGGAAGGGCAGGTCTTCCTGCAGGGTCTGCGCGGCCACCTCGATGGCGATGCCGGCCAGGCGGCTGTCGCCGATGGACTTGACCGGCACCGCGCCGCCATTGGCGTTGATGAAGAAGCGGGTGCCGCCCATCTCGCGCAACTGCTGGATCATCAGCGGCCGGTAGTTGGGTGGCAGCGTCATGAAGTAGCGGATCGCCGCCGCCGCGCTATGGGCCAGATGCTGGGCGGCCACGCGGGTCTCGGCTTCGGACTTGCTGCGCAACTGCACGGCCCAGATCAGCCCGCCCACCAGCTGGGTCACCAGCACGCCCAGGATCATCACCACCGACAGGCGGCCCAGCAGCGAATCCGGCAGCATCCAGTCCAGCAGCAGCGCCAGCCGGCGCCGCAGGCCGGGCCGGGCGGCGGTCGCCAGTGGCGCTACCGGTGCTACCGGTGCGCCCGTCTCAGGCGGCTGCGGCACTGACGTCGGCCGAGAAGACATAGCCGGCGCCGCGCACGGTCTTGATCAGGTGGGGCTGGCGTCCGCCATCGTTCAGGCGCAGGCGCAGCTTGCTGATCTGCACGTCCAGCGAGCGGTCCAGCGGACCGGCGTCGCGGCCACGGGTTTCCTCGCAGAGCAGGCTGCGGTCCAGCACGTCGCCGGGATGCTCGACGAAATACTTCAGCAGCTGGTAGTCCATGCCGGTCAGCGCCACGATGGCGCCGGCGCTGTCGGTGAGGGTGCGCTCCACCGTATCCAGGGTAAAGCCGGAGAAGCGGTAGTAACGCGGCGCGGCACTGCTGTCGATGCCGATGCGGCGGTGGATGGCCTTGATGCGCGCCAGCAGCTCGCGCGGGCTGTAGGGCTTGGCGATGTAGTCGTCGGCGCCCAGCTCCAGGCCGACCACGCGATCGGTCTCGTCGGAGCTGGCGGTGAGCATGATGACCGGCACATTGGACTTGCGCCGCACCGCCTTGCACAGGGCAAAGCCGTCGGTGTCGGGCAGCATCACATCCAGGATCACCAGCGAGAGCTCATCGGCAAAGCGCTGGAACTCGGCCAGGAAGGCCGCGCCGTCATGGGCCAGACGGACCTCGTACTGGTTCTTTTCCAGATAGGCCTTGAGCAGGGTGCGGGTCTTCTGGTCATCGTCGACGATCAATATCTTGCGCGTCATGGCGGACTACTCCATCTCCAAAATTCTTAGTCATTGCGATTGCGCGACAGGGTGCGCGCGATCGCTGCAAATCGTTTCTGCGTCTGTTCCTCGGTGATGGTGCGATCGAGGAAGAAGCGCTGCACCTCGGCCACGATGGCGTCCTTGGTGGTGTCGTCGGTAGCCATGCGGTGCACCAGGCTGGGGGCCTGGAAGGCCGGCCCCTTGCTGAAGGTGCGCCAGGAGTCGCGGGCACAGCGGTCCATGTGCGGATCGGGCGTGCGCAGTACCGGGATGGACCCCTTGATCCTATTGTATTCGGACTGCACCGCCGGCGACATGATGATCTGCGCCAGCGTTTCCTGCATGGCCTGGTGCGCATAGTTGCCGGCGAACATGGCCAGGGTGTCGGTACTGTAGAGGTGGTAATCGCCCGTGCCGGGCGCCGGGGCACAGCCGAACTGCTGGTCCACCACCATGCCCCAGGCATTGAGTTCGCCACGGGCCCAGTCGCCCATGATCATCATGGCCGCTTCGCCGCTGACCATGCTGCGCGCCACCTCGGTCCAGGGCCGCTCGCGCACCGGTTGCGGCATGGCCGCCGCCAGGCCGCGCAGGCGCTTGAGGATGTGCAGCATGCGCGCATCCAGGAAGGCCGCCGGGTTCATGTCCACGAACAGGCGCCGGTAATAGGCCGGCCCGCTCTCGGCCAGCACCAGGTTCTCGAACAGCGTGGCCAGCTGCCAGGCCTCGGCGCTCTGGGCCAGCGGGACGATGCCGCTGCCCTTCAGCTTCTCGGCGATCTGGTCGAACTCTTCCCAGGTCTTGGGCGGGCTCAGGTTGTAGCGCTTGAAGACGGCGGTATTGTAGAGCAGCGAATTGATGCGGTGGATGCCCAGCGGCGCGGCCACCACATGGCCATGATTGTTGATGAGCGACCAGACGGTGGGGAACATCTGCTTTTCCCAGTTGCCGGGCACGGCCACGTTGTCCAGCTCCAGCAGCAGGCCCAGGTCGGCCCATTCGGCGAAGACCACGCCATTCAACTGCGTGACCTCCGGCGCGCGATTGGCCAGCACCATGCTCTTCAAGACCTTGGCCGCGCCCATGCCGGCGCCACCGGGGATGGCCACGTCGCGCCACTGGATATCCTGGCGCGCCAGCTGGTTCACCACCACGTTGATGGCCTGCCGCTCGCTGGCCGAGGTCCACCAGTGCAGTACCTGCAGCGAATTGCCCGCAGCAGCCGTACCACCGGAGCCGGCCGCAGCGGACGACTGCGCCTGCGCGGCAGCCATGGGCATGAGCATCACCAGCGGCAGGAACGCGCGCAGGCACGCCACGGCCACCCGCGCGAGGGCCGGGCCGGTGCGTGCGTTCGCGGGCCGTTTCGTTCTTATCATGATGATGCTTGTCTCCAAACCGGAACAGACTATAGCCGGCTGCCTGCCAATGCGCAATTTGCCGCAGGTCCGGCAAAACCGCCGGACGGTCTTGAAAATGATGAACTCGCCTTATCTCTTGTTAAGAAATGTAAGCTTGCCTGAGCTTGTCTTGTCCCCACCCTCGGCGCCATGTTGCGCCCCATCCCTGCCCTTTCCCCTTGCCGACCCGCCCGGCATGTTGCATGTCGTGTAAGGATATGTAATCCCACCAGCCTGCCGTCGTCGCATATTTTCCTTTTCAATCAAAGGCTTAGAGAGTACAGCACGATCCCGCCCGGCAGGCTCGCATCACATGCCGGCACGGTGCTAATGTCACGGCGCTTCACTGCCTTTCTGCTGTTGCCCAGCTGTCCTTACCAGCGCCAATGCAGTCATCTCTAACAAAAACCAAGGAGACCTTTGATGCAGACCGTCAAGAAAACGGGACGTTTCCCCCTGCTCCACCGCAGCGCCCTGCTGGCCGCTTGCGCCCTCACGTTCGGCCTGGCGAGTCATGCCGCGCAGGCCGGCAACCTGACCATCGAAAGCTGGCGGGTCGACGACCTGCCGCTGTGGCAGGAGGTGCTGATCCCGGCCTTCGAGAAGAGCAATCCCGGCATCACCGTGAAATTCTCCCCCACCGCGCCCACCGAATACGACTCCAGCCTGGCCGCGCGCATGGCCGGCGGCACCGCCGGTGACCTGGTGGCCTGCCGCCCCTTCGACGTCTCGCTGTCGCTCTACAACAAGGGCCACCTGGAAAAGCTCGATGGCAAGCCCGGCATGGAATACTTCTCGCCCGCCGCCAAGGCCGCCTGGCAGAGCGATGACGGCAAGGACACCTTCTGCATGCCCATGGCCTCGGTGATCCACGGCTTCTTCTACAACACCAGGATCTTCAAGGAATTGAACCTGGAGCCGCCCAAGACCGAGGCGGAATTCTTCAAGCTGCTCGATACCGTGAAGGCCTCCGGGAAGTACACGCCGCTGGTGATGGGCACCTCCGAACAATGGGAATCGCACCAGGTGCTCTTCACCGGCATCGGCCCTAACTACTGGAAGGGTGAAGAAGGCCGCAAGGCGCTCATCGCCGGCAAGGCCAAGTTCACCGATCCGCAGTTCGTGGCCGCCTGGGACTATGAAGCCAAGCTGGGCAAGTACCTGCCCAAGGGTGCCTCGGCCCAGACCTACAGCGACAGCCAGAACATGTTTGCGCTGGGCAAGGGCGCGGTCTATCCGGCCGGTTCCTGGGATATCGCCTACTTCAACGGCAAGCTGGACTTCGCCGCCTTCCCGCCACCGGTACCCAAGGCCGGCGACGCCTGCTATATCTCGGACCACAACGATATCGGCATGGGCATCAACAAGAAGTCCAAGAACAAGGATGACGCCTACAAGTTCCTGGCCTGGCTGGGTTCGCAGGAGTTCGCCGATCTCTATACCAACAAGGTCACGGGCTTCTTCTCGCTGTCGAACCACCTGATCTCGGTGAAGGATCCGATTGCCAAGCAGATGATGGGCTGGCGCAAGAACTGCGCCTCCACCATCCGCGTCAATTCGCAGATCCTCAATCGCGGCACGCCCAGCATGGAAAACGAGATGTGGAACGTCAACGCCCAGGTCCTCAACGGCAAGCTGGCCCCCAAGGATGCCGCCGCCAAGATCCAGGCCGGTTTCGCCAAGTGGTACAAGCCGCAGCAGTGATGCTGCTTGACGGACGTAGGCAAGCGTCACGAAAAAGCTTCGTACGAAAGTGGCCATCCCCTCCCGTTCGGACTGAGTAGGCCCGAACGGGCCGTATCGAAGACGCTAGGACGGTGCGCCCCTTCGGCGAGCTCAGGACAGGCTTCGATACGCGGCATTGCCGCTACTCAGTCCGAACGGGCGGGTGGATGCCAACGTAGGTAGTGATGACCTTATAAAGCAACACCGCACAATGGAGCCAAGGACGCAGCAAGACGTCCGCTCCCCTCAGGAGACCTCGTGAAAAAAATCCGCGCCTGGCAACTGGCGATCCTGCTTGCGCCTGCCCTGATCATCTATGCGCTCTTCAGCGCCCTGCCCCTGGCCGACACCCTGCGCCTGGGCTTCTACACCGCCAACGATGCAGGTGTACGCAGCTTCGTGGGCCTGGACAACTACCGCACCATCCTGTTCGACCCCGACTGGTCGGCCGCCTTCTGGAATGCGATGTGGAACAACGTCAAGTTCTTCTGCATCCACATGGCCCTGCAAAACCCGATCGGCCTGCTGCTGGCCACGCTGTTCAGCCTCAAGGGCCTGCGCGGGGCACGCACCTATCGCACGCTGATCTTCCTGCCGACCCTGCTGTCGGTGGTGATCATCGGCTTCATCTGGCAACTGATCCTCTCGCCGCTGTGGGGCGTGGGTGAAAAACTCATGGGCCTGGTCGGCCTGGCCGACTGGTTCGGCCCCTGGCTGGGGCAGGAATCCACCGCCTTGCTGACACTGTCACTGATCTCGGTGTGGCAGTACGTGGGCATCCCCATGATGTTGATCTATGCGGCCCTGCTGGCGGTGCCCGAGGAAGTGCTGGAAGCCGCCCACGCCGAAGGCGCCAGCGCCATGCGCATCTTCTGGCAGATCAAGCTGCCGCTGATCTATCCGACCCTGGGCCTGGTGACCATCCTCACCTTCGTGGCCAACTTCAATGCCTTCGACCTGATCTATTCGGTCAAGGGCGCGCTGGCCGGTCCCAACTATGCATCGGACCTGCTGGGCACCTATTTCTATCGCACCTTCTTCGGCTACCAGGCGCAGATCGGCAGCCCCACCATGGGCGCGGCCGTGGCCACGCTGATGTTCCTGGTGATCCTGGGCGGTGTGGGTGCCTACTTCGTCCTGGTGCAGCGACGCCTGACCCGCTATGCGCTCTGATTCCAAGGACCCCGCCATGACCGTTTCCGCCACCGCCCGCGCGCCGGCCGCGCCTACCCTGGTGCAGCGCAGCTTCGGCCACGCCGGCCACCTGTGGGTGCATGCAGTGCTATGCCTGTATGCGGTGATCGCGCTATTCCCCATCGCGCTGATCCTGATCAATTCGCTCAAGACCCGCAACGCCATCTTCGAAGGGCCGATGGCCCTGCCCACGGCCGAAACGCTGACCTTCTCGGGCTTCCAGAAGGTGCTCTCGGGTACCCACTTCCTGCTCTACTTCGGCAACAGCCTGGTGGTGACCGTGGGCGCGCTGGTGCTGATCGTGCTGTTTGGCGCGATGGCGGCCTGGGCGTTGTCGGAATATCGCTTCCCGGGCAACCGCCTCATCAACTTCTTCGTCGCCATCGGCATCATGATCCCGATCCGTCTGGGCACGGTGTCGATCCTGCAGCTGGTGGTGGCGCTGGACCTGATCAATACGCGCACCGCGTTGATACTGGTCTACACCGCCCAGGGGCTGCCGCTGGCGGTGATGATCCTCTCCGAGTTCATGCGCCAGATCCCGGGCGAATTGAAGGATGCGGCGCGCTGCGATGGCGTGGGCGAGATCACCATCTTCTTCCGCGTGATCCTGCCGCTGCTGCGGCCGGCCATTGCCACGGTGGCGGTGTTCACCATGATCCCGGCCTGGAACGATCTGTGGTTCCCGCTCATCCTGGCGCCCGGTGAAGACACCCGCACCGTCACGCTGGGCGTGCAGCAATTCATCGGGCAATACGCCACCGACTGGAATTCGGTGCTCGCCGCGCTGTCCATGGCGGTGATTCCGGTGCTGCTGCTGTACATGGCCTTCTCGCGCCAGCTCATCCGTGGCCTCACCTCCGGCGCCGTCAAATAACACTCAGGAATCGATATGGCACATGTAAGCATAGACAATCTGCGCAAATCCTACGACGGCCGCTCCGACGTGCTGGCCGGCCTGAACCTGGATATCCGCGACGGCGAATTCTGCGTGCTGGTGGGCCCCTCGGGCTGCGGCAAGTCGACCCTGCTGCGCATGCTGTGCGGGCTGGAAGAGATCAGCGGCGGCCAGCTCAGTATCGGCGGCCAGGTAGTCAATCACCTGCCACCGGCCGAGCGCGGCATCGCCATGGTGTTCCAGAGCTACGCGCTGTATCCGCACATGAACGTGTACAAGAACATGGCCTTCGGCCTGAAGGTGGCCGGCAGCAGCAAGAGCGAGATCGACGAGCGCATCCGCCACGCCGCCGCCATCCTCAAGATCGACCACCTGCTGCAGCGGCTGCCGCGCGAACTCTCCGGCGGCCAGCGCCAGCGCGTGGCCATCGGCCGTGCCATCGTGCGCAAGCCGCGCCTGTTCCTCTTCGACGAACCGCTCTCCAACCTCGATGCCGCCCTGCGCGTGCAAACCCGGCTGGAGATCGCCAAGCTGCACCGGCAACTGGCCGCCACCATCGTCTATGTCACGCACGATCAGGTCGAGGCCATGACCCTGGGCGACAAGATCGTGGTGATGCACGAAGGCCGCATCCAGCAGGCTGGCAGTCCCCTGGAGCTGTACCAGCAACCGCAGAACCTGTTCGTGGCCGGCTTCATCGGTTCGCCGAAGATGAACTTCATGAAGGGCGTGGTCACGCGTGTCGATGGCAGCGGCGTGCAGGTGGAGATTGGCGGCGGGCGGCGCCTCTTGGCCGATGTCGATGCCGGCGGCACGCAGGTGGGCGATGCGGTCACGCTGGGGCTGCGCGCCGAGCAGATCCGCGAGGGTGACGGCGGGGGCGAGGGCCAGGTGCTGCAAGGCGTGGTCAACCTGGTCGAGCATCTGGGCGAGGCCAACTTCCTCTACCTGACGCTACAGGGCGGCCAGGACATCGTGGTGCGCGGCGACGGCAATCGCAGCGTGGAGATCGGCCAGCCGCTGACGCTGTCGGCGGACAGCCATGCCTTCCACGTGTTTGATGCCGATGGCCTGGCGCTGCGCCGGCGCACGCCCGGCAACCTGCAATCGGCGCGACGCCAGGCGGCCTGAACCATGACAGACATCGCCTACCTGATCGGCGTGGACGGTGGCGGCACCAAGACCCTGGTGCGGCTGGCGCGTGTGGATGGCAGCATCCTGGCGCAGGCCAGCGGCCCGGGTTCGGCGCTGCGCAATGGCGCCCCGCGCGCCTGGCGCGCCATCGACGACACCATCGCGCAAGCCTTTGCCCATGCCGGCATGAGCGTGCCGCCCCCTGCCGCACTGGCGGTGGGCATCGGCATCGCCGGCCAGAACGTGGTGCAGTGGGCGAACGATTTCCAGTCGCAGGCGCCGCACTTCGGTGCCCTGCAGATCGTCAACGACGGCGTGGCGACCCTGCTGGGAGCGCATGGCGGTGAACCCGGTGCCATCGTCGCGGTGGGCACCGGCACCATCGGTATTGCGCTGGACATCGATGGCCGTCAGCGCGTGGTCGATGGCTGGGGCTTTCCCAGCGGCGACGATGGCAGCGGCGCCTGGATCGGCTTGCGCGCCCTGCACCACGCCCAGCATGCCCTCGATGGTCGCGCTGCGCGCGGTGCGCTGGCCGAGGCCATGCTGGCCCTCTGCGCCAGCGAATTGCCACCCTTACCGGAGAATCAAGGCCGCGACGAACGCGCCGTCCTGCTGGACTGGCTGGCCCAGGCCGACCAGGCCGCCTTTGCCCGCGCCGCCCGACCGGTGGTGGAACATGCCGGCCAGGACCCTGCCGCCACCGCCATCCTGCACGCAGCCGCTGCCGAGATCAGCCTGATGGTGGCCGCACTCGATCCGCTGCGGCGGCTGCCGCTGGCGCTGTGCGGTGGCCTGGCACTGGCGCTGCAGCCCTATCTCGACGAAGATCTGCGTCAGCGCATCGTCCCGGCCCGCGCCGATGCCGCCGATGGCGCCCTGCTGCTGGCGCGGCAGGCCATGACCATGACCAGCAACCAGGAGAATCCCGCATGAGCACGCTCCACACCCTGCGAGGCAATGTCCTCACGCCGCAAGGCTGGGTCCATGGCGACATCGTCTTCGATGAGCGCATCCGCTCCGTCGAAGGCCAGGCGCTGCGTCGCGAACCACGCGTCATCGACGAGGGCCACTACATCCTGCCCGGCTTCATCGACCTGCATGTGCATGGCGGTGGCGGGCGCGACGTG
Source organism: Herbaspirillum sp. ASV7 (assembly GCF_016429215.1). Taxonomy (GTDB): domain Bacteria; phylum Pseudomonadota; class Gammaproteobacteria; order Burkholderiales; family Burkholderiaceae_D; genus Herbaspirillum. Next base: position 10,231 of record NZ_JAELUH010000092.1, read on the forward strand.
ATGGAAGGCGGCGATGCCGTCGATGTCCTCAGTCGCCTGCATGTGCGCCACGGCACCACCAGCCTGCTGGCCACCACCATGACCGCGCCACTGGATGAGCTGGAACGGGCGCTCAAGGCCATCGGCCCCGTCTGCGCCGCACGTCGCGCCGGTCACGCGCGTGTGCTGGGGGTGCATCTGGAAGGGCCTTACATCAATCCCGGCAAGCTGGGCGCGCAACCCGACTTCGCCATCGAGGCCTCGCTGGAACAGGTCGATCATCTCCACAGCCTGGCCCCGCTCAGGCTCATCACCATCGCCCCGGAAGTGGATGGCCATCTCAAGCTGGTCTGCAAGCTGGCCAATCGTGGACTGAAGGTGCAGATCGGCCATACCGCCGGCAGCTATGACGATGGCGTGGCCGCGCTGGCGCATGGTGCTTCGGGCTTCACGCACCTGTTCAATGCGATGAGCGGTTTCCATCATCGCGAGCCCGGCATGGTGGGGGCGGCGCTGGCGCATGCGAACTATGCGGAGCTGATCCCGGACCTGCTGCACGTCCACCCCGGTGCCATCCGCGCGGCACTGCGTGCCATTCCGCGCCTGTTCTGCGTGACCGACTCGACGGCCGCCGCCGGCATGCCCGATGGCGACTATGCGCTGGGCCGCCAGGTGGTACACAAGTGCGCCGGCGGCGTGCGCCTGGATGACGGCACCCTGGCCGGCAGCATCCTGACCATGGACCAGGCGCTGCGCAACCTGGTCTCGCTGGGCATGGAGGTGTCCGAGGCGGCGCTGCGCACCTCGACCTATGCCGCCGATTACCTGGGCCTGGCCGATCGCGGTCGCCTGGCCGGCGGCTGCCATGCCGATATCGTGGTGGTGGACCGCCAGTTCGCCATCCAGGCCGTTTATGTGGAAGGAGAAGAGATTGACCTCGCTGATGCTTAAGGAAGCCCGTTCGGCCGCCGACTACGTGGCCGTGCAACTGACCCGCGACCAGGCGCGCTATGCCGAGCTGGGTCGCCAGCTACGCGCGGCGCCGCCGACCAATGTGGTCACGGTGGCACGCGGCAGTTCGGACCATGCGGCGGCCTATTGCGCCTATCTGGTGATGGCGCGCCTGGGACGCATCGTGGCCTCGCTACCGATGTCGCTGGTGACGCTGAACCAGGCTCCGCTGATCGTGCGCGATGCACTGGCCATCGCCATCTCGCAGTCGGGGCAGAGCCCCGATGTGGTGGAACCGATCCGTTATTTCCGCGCCGGTGGCGCGCGCACGGTGGCCCTGGTCAATCATGAGGATTCGCCCCTGGCCGAGGCGGCCGAGTGGAGCATCCCGCTGCATGCCGGCATCGAGTCCAGCGTGGCCGCCACCAAGAGCTTCATCGCCAGCCTGGTGGCCGGCTCCCTGCTGACCGGGCACTGGCAGGACGATGCCGGTTTCCTGGGCGCCATCGCGCAATTGCCCGATGCCTTGCGCAGCGCAGCCGAGTGTGACTGGGGCCTCGCGGTAGAGACGCTGGCACCAGCCAACCGCCTCATGGTGGTGGGTCGCGGCACCGGCTTTGCCCTGGCGCTGGAAGCCGCATTGAAATGCAAGGAAACCTGTGCCATCCAGGCCGAGGCCTTCAGCGGCGCCGAGATCAAGCATGGGCCGATGGCGCTGATCGAGGAGGGATATCCGCTGCTCATGTTTGCTACCCGTGGCCCCAGCCAGGCCGGCATGCTGGCGCTGGCCGAGGAGATGCGCCAGCGTGGCGCCAGAGTATTGCTGGCCGCCCCCGAGGACGTGCCGCAACGTGACCTGACCCTGCCGGTGGCAGCCACGCCCGATCTCGATCCCATCGTCGCCATCCAGGCCTTCTATGTGATGGCGGCGCAGCTGTCGGTGGCGCGCGGCATGGATGCCGACCAGCCACGCCATCTCAACAAGGTGACCCGTACCAGCTAGCAATATCGCCGGTCCTCACCGGACTTCCATACCGGCCTGGAACGCCCGCCCCGTCAGCGTTTTGTCAGTAGAAAGACGCTGGCGGGGCCAGAACCTTTGCGCTCCTTCACGTTCGAAGAAGGACAATCAGCCCGGCTGTTTCTTTGCTGCCAATACCTTTGGCGTGGCGCTGTTACATCCGATACATCGGCTCACAATTGCACGTCAACGCTACCGGCGGATGTGCCGTTTCGATGCTATCGGGCAGGCCATCCCCTCCTCTTCCTGCCGGGCCAAGGACAACATCATGACAAAGAACCGCCATCACGCCATCGCCTTGTCCGCCACCTTCGTGGCGGTGCTGCTCGCTCTCTCCGGCTGCAACAAGGCCGACAATGTACCGCCCCCCACGGCCGCCGCCGGTGCGCCAGCGACACCCACCACGCCGGCCTACACGCCACCGACGGCGGACCAGCTCTCGCAGATGGTCGCGCCCATCGCGCTGTTCCCCGACAAGCTGGTGGCGCAGGTGCTGGCCGGGGCCACCTATCCCGACCAGATCAGCGCGGCCAACCAGTGGCTGGGCCAGAACCCGGCCTTGAAGGGCGATGTGCTGCAGGCCGCCGAAGAGAAGGAGCCCTGGGATGTCAGCGTGAAGTCGTTGACGCAATTCCCTGCGGTGCTCTCGCAGATGGCCTCCAATCCGGACTGGACGCGCGAACTGGGCGACGCCTTCGTCAACGATCCCAATGACGTGATGAACGCCATCCAGGCGCTGCGCCAGCGCGCCCAGCAGGCCGGCAACCTCAAGAGCTCCGGCCAGCTGCGCGTGGCCAGCGTGGCACGTGCGGCCGAACCGGCGCAGTATGTCAACGCACCCGGTGCGCCGGAGGTCTATGCCGGCACGCCGGTGGTGCCGCCGCCACCGCAGACCATCGTCATCGAATCGGCCCAGCCTGATACGGTCTATGTGCCCCGCTACGATCCGGCCGTGGTCTATGGCGGGCCGGTACCGGTCTATCCAGGTTATGCCTATCGTCCGCCCAGCCCGGTGGGCAACGAGATCGTGGTGGGCGCGCTGTCCTTCGGCGTGGGCATCTTCGTGGGCGAGGCCATCAGCCATCATGGCGACTGGGGCTGGCATGACTGGGGCATGCACTGGGGTGGGCCGGTCGAGCGTGACCGCCCTGCAGCCGACTGGCAGCGGCCGGCCGTGGTGTACAAGAACACGACCTATGTGTCGCATTCCACCACGGTGATCAACCGCGTCACCAACAACGTGACCGTGAACAACACGCGCATCACCAACAACACCAATAACTTCAACAACAGCACCAGCAACGTCCGCAATACCACCAACGTCAATAACGTCAACAACATCAACAACGCCCAGACCCGGATCGAGAACCGCCAGGAAGCCGCCCCCCATGCACAGCCGGCAGCCACGCCGATGAGCATGCCGCACTTCACCGCCAGCGACACACGGCCGGGGGCAGCGCCCAATCCGCATGTGCAGGCACAAGCGATGGCTGCACCTCACGAGCGTGCACAGCAGGAAGCGGCCCTCCAGGCCCAGGAGCATCAGCGCGAGCAGGCGGCGCGGGCCGAGCAGGCACAGCAAGCGCAACAGGCCCAACAGGCCGAGGCGAACCGCCGCAAGATGATGGAAGAAAAGGCCGCGCCCGCACCGGCGGCCCACGCGCCGGAGATGAAGGCGGCCATGGTGAAGCCGCAGCAGGCAGCGGCCGAGCACAAGGAAAATGCGGCGCCCCGTCCCGCTGAAAAACCGGTGCAGCATGTGGAGCGACCGGAAGCGCGGCCGCAAGGCAATCCCGCCCACGAGCAGCAGGCAGCGCCGGCCCGCAAGCCTGAAGTGGAGAAGCCGCAAGCCCACGCTGCCCAGGTACACGAGGTCGAGAAGAATGCAGAAAAGCGCCAGGAGCCACGGGAAGGCAAACCCGAAGCGAAGCACGAAGACAAGAAGGAAGAGGGCCACCACGAGCCCGAGAAGCATAACGGCTAGGCCGTGTGCAATGACAGCAAGGGCCGCCTGCGGGCGGCCCTTTTCATGGCATGAAGGCTTGCATCAGGCGCCGATGCGATCCGGATCGGTACGCGCATCCAGCGTCAGCTGCAGGAAGGCCAGGTCCAGCCACTTGCCGAACTTGGTGCCGACCTGCGGCAGGTGGCCCACCTGGATGAAGCCGAGCTTTTCATGCAAGGCGATCGAGCCGGCATTGCTGGCGTCGATGCCGGCCACCATGACATGCTTGCCCAGCGCGCGAGCGCGCGCGATGAGGGCTTCCATCAGGGCCACGCCCAGGCCCTGGCCGCGATGATCCTTGTGGACATAGACCGAATGTTCGACCGTATGGCGATAACCGTCGAAGGCACGCCAGTCGCCGAAGCTGGCATAGCCCAGCACCTTCCCGTCCTCGACCGCGACCAGCACCGGATAGCCACTCTGGCGCCGGGCGGCGTACCAGTCCTGGCGGTTCTTGTCATCCACCTGGGTGTCGTTCCAGATGGCCGTGGTATTGACCACGGCATCGTTGTAGATCGGGGTAATGCCGGGGATGTCGGCCAGGTCGGCGTCGCGAATCTGCATGGTGTTCGGTATCAGAGAGCAGTGAAGAAAAAGACGATGGCAGCAGTGTAGCCGAAGATCCACACTGCCGAGACTGCCCGGAACAGTAGTCCTAGGACATCGGACATGTAGAGGTGTTACAATCCGGCATCGCCCACCAAGTGGCGCCCGCTCCGTCCTTGTCGGGATGGCAAGATCGCGGGAACAAGAAATGCCAGCCCCGCAGGCTGGATGCTAGACCGGAGACGAGTTGATCCACTCTGAGATTCCGGCACATGGCTAACTCCATATCCATTACCCAGTCCATTACCCAGACCACGGCGTCCTTGCCGACGCCCCACACCTGCCCCCACGACCTGGTTGCCTGCACGTCGAGACGACACCCTCGATGCAGGAAGCAACACGTCGGTAACGGACCACGCTGAGCGCCGCGATCTCGCCCTTGCGTGCGTGCCCCGGCGCGTTGCGCAACTTGTTTTCCACCCCACCACACTGCCTCCACCATGACCAACAAGTTCAGTCCTTCGCGCCGCGCCGTCCTGGCGGCCACCGCAGCGGCCGTTCCCATCGTCGCGATTCCCTTGCTCAAGCCAGCCCGGGCCGATGGCCTGGAAGGCATCGAGCTGCAACACTACAAGCCGGTGTTCTTCGATGATGCGCAATGGCTCTTCATCCTGGCCGCCTGTGATCGCCTGATCCCCGCCGAAGGGCGCGGCCCCGGCGCGCTGGAAACCAATGTGCCGGTCTTCATCGACCAGCAGTTGCACACCGGCCTGGGCAGCGATATCTACCTGCAGGGCCCGCACCAGCCGGACGCGCCTTCCACGCTGGGCTTCCAGATCCCCTATGCGCCGCAGGACGTCTACCGCATCGGCATCAAGCTGAGCCAGCAAGTCAGCCAGCAACAGCACGGCAAGCCCTTCGAGCAGCTGGAAGCCAAGGACAAGGATGCGCTCTTGACCGCGCTGCAAAAGAACGGCGTCGATTTCGCCGCGCTGGGCGAGACCTCGATGAAGCCGTCGCAGTTCTTCGGCCAGTTGCTGGGCGATACCAAGAACGGCTACCTGGCCGATCCCATGTACGGCGGCAACAAGGACATGAAGGCCTGGGTCGCCATCGGCTTCCCCGGCGCGCGCGCGGCCTATACCGAATGGGTCGACCAGCACAACGTCAAGTATCCGCTGGGTCCCGTGAGCCTGTCGGGCAAGCGCGCCTGATGCGCAGCCCGACCACGTTCACGCCTGCAACCTCTTACCGATTGAATCTCCATGCCTAACATCACCAACGACGACGTCGACGTCGTCATCGTCGGCCTCGGCTGGGCCGGCTCCATCATGGCCATCGAACTGGCCCAGGCCGGCCTGAAGGTACGCGCCCTGGAGCGCGGCCCGGACCGTCCGCCCGAGGACTTCGCCTATCCCAAGCCGGCCGACCAGTACGGCTACGCCACCCGCAACAAGGTCTTCGCCACCCCGCGCGATGCCGCCCTGACGGTGCGCTACAACACCGCGCAACAGGCGCTGCCCACGCGCAAGTGGGGCGCCTTCGCGCCCGGTACCGGCGTGGGTGGCTCGGGCCTGCACTGGACCGCCGTGCTCATCCGCGCCACCCCCACCGACCTCAAGCTCAAGACCTACGCCGACCAGGCCTACCGCCACAGCAATCTCGACCCGGAGATGCGCATCAAGGATTTCCCCTTTACCTGGAACGAGATCGAGCCGCACTACGACTTCTTCGACAAGGTCTGCGGCCTCTCGGGCAACACCGGCAACCTGCGCGGCCAGATCCAGCCGGGTGGCGACCCCTTCGAGGGCCCGCGCTCGAACCCCTATCCGCTGCCGCCGCTGCATGACACCTACAACAGCAGCCTGTTCGCCGACGTGGCGCGCAAGCTGGGTTACCACCCCTTCCCCAACCCGTCGGCCAACGTCTCCACGGCCTGGACCAATCCGTATGGCGCCCAGATCGCACCCTGCAACTACTGCGGCTTCTGCAGCAAGTATCCCTGCCTGAACTATTCCAAGGCCTCGCCGCAGACCACCATCCTGGACGTGGTCAAGCGCATGCCCAACTTCGACTACAAGGTCAACGCCAACGTCATCCGCGTGGACCTGCATGCGGACAAGAAGACCGCGCGCGGCGTGACCTACATCGACGAGAACAAGAAGGAAGTGTTCCAGCCGGCCAAGATCGTGATCCTCTCCAGCTTCCAGTTCGCCAACGTGCGCCTGATGCTGCTCTCGGGCATCGGCAAGCCCTACGACCCCATCACCGAGACTGGCGTGATCGGGCGCAACTACGCCTTCCTCTCCAATGGCGGGGCGACGCTGTTCTTCAAGGACAAGCATTTCAATTCCTTCGCCACGGCAGGGGCCACCGGTGAGATGTTCAACGACATCTCGCCGGGCAACTTCGACGATGGCATCAAGCTGGGCTTCATCGGCGGCGCCAAGATCCACAGCTCGCAAGCCTCGGGCGCACCGATCGGTACGGCACTGCCGCCGGGCACGCCAAGCTGGGGAAAAGGCTGGAAGGAAGGCATGATCGACTGGTACGACCATTCCATGAAGATCAGCATCACCACCACCTGCATGTCCTATCGCGGCCACTTCCTGGACCTAGATCCCAACTACCGCGATCCCTGGGGTCAGCCGCTCTTGCGCATGACCTTCGACTGGCGCCAGAACGAGCTCAAGCTGCAACGCTACCTGCGCGACATCGTGCTGAAGATCTCCAAGGAGTTGAACCCCGATCACCTCTCCGAGGGCTTCCTGGCACTGGACTCGCACTGGGACATCACCAAGTACGTCTCCACCCACAACGTGGGCGGCGCCATCATGGGGGATTCGCCGCGTGACTCGGCCCTGAACAAGTACCTGCAGTCCTGGGATGTGCACAACGTCTTCGTTCCCGGTGGCAATGCCTTCCCGCAGAACTTCCAGGCCAATCCCACCGCCACCATCGGCGCCATCACCCTGATGGCGGCCCAGGCGATCAAGACGCAGTACCTGAAAAACCCCGGCCCGCTGGTCCAGGCATGAGGCGCGACGACATGAAAAAACTGACATCCCTTTTTGCGTCCCTGGCCTTGTCGCTGGGCGCCCTGGCCAGCGCCCACGCGGCCGACCAGGAGCTGGTGGCGCGCGGCCAGTACCTGGCGCGCGCCGGCGATTGCATGGCCTGCCACAGCGCGGCAGGCAAGCCATCCTTCTCGGGCGGCCTGGCCATCGACAGCGGCCACGGCACCATCTATTCCACCAACATCACGCCCGACAAGGAACATGGCATCGGCAACTACAGCGAGACCCAGTTCGCCGCCGCCGTGCGCCACGGGGTGCGCGCCGATGGGACGCAGCTCTACCC
>NZ_JAELUH010000093.1 GCF_016429215.1 Herbaspirillum sp. ASV7
GCCGATGCGCTGCGCAATGTGTCCGGCATCACGCTGGGCGGCGCCGAAGGCGGCCAGATCGGCAACAACATCAACTTGAACGGCTTCTCGGCGCGTACCGACATCTACCTGGACGGCTTCCGCGATCGCGGCCAGTACTACCGCGACACCTTCGCCATCGATGAGGTGGAAGTGCTGATGGGCCCGTCCTCGATGCTCTTCGGCCGTGGTTCGACCGGCGGCATCATCAACCAGGTCAGCAAGAAAGCCAACCTGAAGGCGGCCACCGAAGTCTCGGCCTCGGTCACCACCAATGGCCTGGTGCGTACCACGGCCGACTACAACCATCCGCTGTCGGACACCTCGGCCCTGCGCATCGAAGCCATGGCCCAGAACGGCGCGGCCACCACCCGCAACCAGACCGACGTGCAGGACTTCGGCCTGGCCGGCTCCTACGTCTGGGGCATCGGCACTTCCACCGAGATCACCCTGTCGGCCCTGCTGCAGCACAACCACGACCAGCCCGACTACGGCCTGCCGCCGCTGAACGGCCACCCCGTCAATGTCGACCGCAACACCGCCTATGGCTTGAACAGCGATCGCACCAACCAGGACGTGGCTTCCTTCAACGCCGGCATCAAGCACAAGATCGCGCCCGACGTGACCCTGCGCAGCCAGACCCAGTTCAACTACGTGCACACCGATGCCGTGGAAACCGCGCCCAATACCATCGGCACGGTCTCCGGCAGCGGCTTCACGGCGCTCACCAACGCGGCCAGCAGCCTGCCCCTGTCCAGCCTCTATGTGCGCGGCCAGAGCCATGACCGCGATATCCGCGACTACTCCATCTTCAACCAGACCGAACTGGCGGCCAAGTTCGCCACCGGCAGCGTCAAGCACGATGCCCTGGTCGGTGTGGAAGTAGGCCATGACGGCTACGACAACCAGAACTACTACCGCAATGGCAGCTGCAACGGCCGCTCTCTCAATGCCGCAGGCGCCACCACTGGCTACATGGATTGCGTCAGCGTGGTCAACCCCAGCTACAGCGCCGCTGGCAGCAGCGTGGCCGAGACTGCCGGCAACCATGCCGGCGGCAGCGCCAACACCATCGCCGCCTACGTGGGCGATACCATCGAGCTGGTGCCGCAGTTCAAGCTGGTCGGCGGCCTGCGCTATGACCGCTACATCGCCAGCATCAGCAACTCGATCAATGCCGGCAACACCGCCGGTTCGACCACGCTGGCCTATGCCAACCAGACCGTCAATTTCCTGAGCGTGCGCTCGGGCGCGATCTGGCAGCCCACTGCGGCGCAGGCCTACTATGTCTCGTATGGCACCTCGTTCAACCCCTCGCTGGAACAGTTGACCGGCACCACCGGCCAGCAGAACCTGGACCCGGAAAAGAACCGCTCCTATGAAGTCGGCGGCAAGTGGGACCTGGCCGATGGCCTGGCCCTGAGCGCCGCCGCCTTCCAGATCACCAAGGAAAACGCCCGCAGCCTGGTAGCCACCGGCGTCTACGAACTGGCAGGGACGGTGCGCGTCAACGGTGCCCGCGCCGGCGCCACCGGCCGCATCACGCGCGACTGGCAGGTCGCCGCCAACTACACCTACCTGGATGCCCAGGTCATCGGCGGTGCCGTGGCCGACACTTCGGTGGGCAAGATCCCGGTGAACACGCCCAAGCACACCCTGACCACCTGGACCACCTATGACGTGGCCCCGCACTGGCAGGTCGGCGGCGGCGCCACCTACATGTCGCAGCGCTACTCCAACCCGACCAACACCGTGCAGGTCGGCGGCTATACCCGCTACGATGCGATGGTGGCCTATACCACCAAGGCCTACGACATCCGCCTGAACCTGTTCAACCTGACCGACAAGATGTATTACGATGCGCTGATCCAGTCCGATGGCGGTCGTTCGGTCCCGGGTTCGGGCCGCACGGCGATGCTGTCGCTGACCTATCGCATGTAATACGCCTCACAGGAAACCACCCATGCTCATCACCCTCCCCAAGCTGCTGGACGATCAACAGTTGCAGGCGGTACGCCGCCTGCTCGACGGGGCGGGCGAGGCCTGGGTGGATGGCCGCGTGACCGCCGGTTACCAGGGCGCGCCGGTGAAGTTCAACCAGCAGATCGATGAGCGTTCGGAGGTGGCACAGCAATGCCAGCACATCATCGTCAGCGCGCTGGAACGTCATCCGCGCTTCATCAGTGCCGCCCTGCCCAATGTCATCTACCCGCCCATGTTCAACCGCTATGGCGAGGGCATGACCTTTGGCGCCCATGTGGATGGCAGCGTGCGCATCCATCCGCACAACGGGCGCAAGCTGCGCACCGATGTCTCGGCCACGCTGTTCCTGGCCGATCCCGCCGACTACGATGGTGGTGAACTGCAGATCGAAGATACCTACGGCATGCACAGCGTCAAGCTCGCCGCCGGGGACATGGTGCTCTATCCCGCCACTAGCCTGCACACCGTCACGCCGGTCACGCGCGGCGTGCGGGTCGGCTGCTTCTTCTGGGTGCAAAGCCTGGTGCGCGACGATGGCCAGCGCCAGATGCTGTTCGACATGGATAACGCCATCCAGCGCCTGAACCAGACCGATGCCGACGCCCTGGCGCGACGCACGCTGGTGGGCTGCTATCACAACCTGCTGCGGCAGTGGAGCGATACCTGATCGCCCCATCCCGTAAATCATTTATCTCATTTAGCGGAAGTAACGCGGATCCATCCTGCGGAACACCCAGGCCGAGACCAGGGTGATGCCGCCCACGATCACGAAGGTGATCTGGAAGCTGGCATTGGTGGCCGCGCCGGTGGGCGCCTTGAAGACATTGACCAGGGTGCCGCCAATGGTCACGCCCAGGCCGATGGCCAGCATCTGCACCATCGAGAAGAGACTGTTGCCGCTGCCGGCATCATCCTTGTGCAAGCCCTTGAGGGTGACGCTGTTCATGGCTGCGAACTGCATCGAGTTGCAGGCCCCGAACACCGACAATTGCACGATCGCCAGCGTAAGTGGCCATTGCGGCGTGATCAGGGCGAACGAGACGATGGCCCCACCCACCAGCACCGTATTGACATGCAGGAAGCGGTCATAGCCATAGCGCTTGACCAGCGGCGCGATCCACGGCTTGGCGATGGTGCCGGCAATGGCCGCCGGCAGCAGCACCAGGCCCGCATGCAGCGGTGAATAACCCAGCCGCACCTGCAGCAGCAAGGGCAACAGGAAAGGCACGGCCGAGGAGCCGATGCGGCACACCAGGTTGCCCGCCAGGCCGATGCTGAAATTGGGTTCGCCAAACAGGCCCAGGCGAAACAGCGGGCGCGGATGGGCACGCGCATGCAGCCAGTACAGCCACACCGTCAATGCGGCCAGCGCGAACAGGCCGGCGCTCCAGGCAGCGCGGTCGTTCTCCACCGGCACATCCAGCGCCAGCGAAAAGGCCACCATGCACGCCGACAACAGGCCACAGCCCAGCAGGTCGAAACGCGGCGCGTCCGCCAGGCTGTCATCGGCCAGATAACGCAGCACCGCACCCATGCCTAGCACCCCGATGGGGACATTGATGAGGAAGATCCAGTGCCACGACAGGCTCTCCACCAGCCATCCCCCCAGCACCGGACCCACCACCGGACCCAATTGCCCGGCAATCGAGATCGAGGCCAGCGCGGCGATGTAATGCGCCCCCGGCACCGCGCGCAGTACCGCCAGGCGGCCCACCGGCAACAGCATCGACCCGCCCAGCCCTTGCAGCACCCGCGCCAGCAGCAACTGCGGCAGTGTGGCCGCAGTGGCACAGAAGATGGAACCTAGCACGAACAGCAGGATCGCCGAGAAATACATCCTGCGCGTGCCGAAGCGGTCGGCCAGCCAGCCCGAGGCCGGCGTGAGCGAGGCCATTGTCAGGGTATAGGCCACCACCACCGGGTGCATGTCCAGCACCGGCTGGTTGAGGCTGCGCGCCATGGCGGGCAAGGCGGTGTTGACGATGGTGGTGTCCAGCGTCTGCATGAAGAAACCCGAGGCCACGATCCACAGCAAGGCGCGCTGCGAGTGGCCGCTGGTGGTGGTGGAAGAGGACACGGCAGGATCGGTCAGGCGTTGCGACTCGTCGGCGGACATGGCGGTTGGGCTTGTTGGAGTACGTGAGGTACGTGAAAACGGGCAGCCAGAAACACGGCGGGGACACGTTACCGTGTCCCCGCAAGAGCAATATTCTAGACCTTTTGTCGTGACCGCATCAGAAGGCCTGCGGACGCCACTTCAACAGGCGACGCTCCAGGGCATGCAGCAACCAGTCGGCCGCCAGCGCCACCACCGCCAGCACGATCATGGCCGCGAACACGCCACTGGCATTGAAGGCGCCCTGGGCGGTCGAGATCAGCAGACCGATGCCCTGCTTGGAGCCCAGGAACTCACCCACCACCGCGCCCACCAAGGCGAAGCCGAAGCTCACGTGAAGGCTGGCCAGGATCCACGACAGCGCCGAGGGAATCACCACGGCCGTGGTCACCTGGCGGCGCGACGCGCCCAGGATCTGGGCATTGGCGATCATGTAGCGGTCAGCCTCGCGCACGCCCTGGAAGGCATTGGCAAACACCACGAAGAACACCATCACCACCGCCAGCGCCACCTTGGAAGCCATGCCCAGGCCGAAGGCGATCACGAAGATGGAACCCAGCACCACGCGCGGGATCGAGTTGGCGATCTGGATGTAGAGGCTGAAGACATCCGAGAGCAGCTTGTTGCGGCCCAGGACGATGCCGGCGATGACGCCGGCCACCGAGCCGATCAGGAAGCCCAGCACGGTCTCTTCCAGCGTCACCAGCACCTGGGTCCACAGCGAACCCTGGGAGGTACCCTCGACCATCCATTCATAGATCTGCGCCACGATCAGAGTCGGTTGCGAGAAGAAGAAGGGATCGATCCAGCCGATGCGGGCGAAGAGTTCCCAGCCGCCCAGCACCACCACCAGGATGGCGATGCGCAGGCCGATCACCAGGTTACGGCGCGCGCGGATCTTACGCTGGGCCTCGGCTTCCACGGCGGCGATGTCCATCAGGGCCGCGTTCTGGCTTGCTTGTGCTTGTGTCATGTTGCTCACCTGTTTTCAGAAATTGATTTTCAGTGCTGTGCGCGCTCTTCGATACGCCGCTACGCGGCTACTCAGAGCGAATGGGGATTCTCGATGCACTGGCGAACCGTTCGACCAGAGTAGCCGCATAGCGACGTATCGGCGTATCGGCGTATCGAAGGTTCTCCGGCCGGCCATCAGGCTCAGGCGATATGCACCTCTTCGCGCAGATCGCTCCAGATCTTGCGCGAGATGTCGATGAAGCGCTGCTCGTAGCGCACCTCTTCCATCACGCGCGGACGCGGCAGGTCGATCGGATAGACGCTCTTCAGGGTGGCCGGGCGGGCGGTCAGCACATAGACCTTGTCGGCCAGGGCGATGGCTTCTTCCAGGTCGTGGGTGACGAACACCACCGAGCCCGAATGGGCCGACCACAGTTGCAGCAGCTCGTCCTGCATCAGGGTGCGGGTCTGCATGTCCAGGGCCGAGAAGGGTTCGTCCATCAGCAGGATCTCGGGGCTGTTGATGAAAGTCTGCGCCAGCGCCACGCGCTTGCGCATGCCGCCGGAGAGCTGGTGCGGGTAGTGGTCGCCGAACTTGTCCAGGCCCACGCGGCGGATCCATTCATCGGCCAGCTCGTGCGCCTGGGCCTTGGGCTTGCCACGGAACATGGGGCCGGCGGCGACGTTCTCGCGCACGCTGCGCCAGGGGAAGACGGCGTCGTTCTGGAACACGAAGCCGATGCGCGGATCGATGCCGTTGACCGGCTGCCCCATCACACGCACCTCACCCATGGTCGGCTTGAGCAGACCGGTGATCAGCGACAGCGTGGTGGACTTGCCGCAACCGGTGGGGCCCACCACGGCGACGAATTCGCCACGCGCCACGCTCATGGAAAAATCGCGCAGCGCCACCGTGGCTTTGCCATCGGCGGTGATGAAGCGGCAGGTGACATTGCGCAGCTCGATGGCCGGCGTGGGCTGGCCAGTCGTCGCGGTAGTGGCGGTGGTAGCGGTGCTGGAGGCAGGCGCAAAGGCTTGCTGGTTGATCGCATTCATCGTCTTGCTCTTTCCTGGGCTGAGTGATGCCCTGACGCGACGGGCCGCATCATGGCGTGTTTCGATACTGGAGCGTCGGGGCCGGTGGCGGCCCGACGGATTTATTTCACCTGGTTGACGAATTCGTCGGTATAGGTCTTGGACAGGTCCACATGCTTGCCCTTGACGTTGGGATTGAATCCCGACAGCACGGCCAGCACGGTTTCCGGTCCTCCCTTGGGCATCTTGCCGTCCTGCGAATACATGGGCAGGGAATTGTTCAGGGCCTGGATGTACAGCGGCTTGTTGTTGCCGTAGTAGTCCTTGGGCATCTTCTCGGCAATCTGCTCGGCGCTATGGGTGTTGATGAACTTCAGGGTTTTCACGAAGGCACGCGCCAGCTTCTGGGCCTCATCCTTGTGGCCGTTGAGCCAGCTGCGCTGCACATAGACGCTGGAGGCCGGATACAGGCCACCGAGGGCCTTGACCGTGCCTTCCACGGTGCGCATGTCCACCAGCACCTGGGCGTCGCCACTCTTGAGCATGACCGAGGCGGTCGGTTCGGTGGTCATGCCGGCATCGATGCGGCCCTGCTTCATGGCCGCGATGAAGGTGTTGTCCGCCCCCACCGGCAGCACCGTGAACTGCTTGGAGCTGATGCCATGACGCGAGGCCAGGTATTGGGTCAGGAAGTTCGTCGAGGAACCCAGCCCGGTCACGCCCAGGGTCTTGCCACGGGCGTCGGCCATGCTCTGGAAGTGCGAGGCAGACTTGGTCGAGACCAGTTCCACCTCGCCCGGCACCTGGCCCAGGATGGTGATGGCGGTGATTTCCTTGCCCTTGGTCTGCAGATCGATGGCGTGATCATAGAAACCCACCACCGCCTGCACGGCACCGGCCAGCAACTCGTTCTCGGCATCGACCCCGGCCGGCTGCGACTGCAGCTCCACGTCCAGGCCCTCTTCCTTGAAGTAGCCCAGTTGCTCGGCCAGCTTGGCCGGCAGGTACACCATCTTGTTGATGCCGCCGACCATGATGGTAATGCGCGCCGGTGCGGCCTGCGCCGGCAGGCTGCCCAGCAGGGTGCCGGCCACGGCCAGCGAAAGCAGGGTGAGGGAAATGCGCTTGTTCAATTCAGACTCCTGTCGGTGGATGCCGTAATGCCATGCTGGCGGGGATGGGGATTCTATGATGGTTCGTCCCCGCCTGCCGGAACCCGGCTTGCCGGATTACTTGACCTGGTCCACGAACTCGTTGGTATAGGTCTTGGAGAGGTCGATATTCTTGCCCTTGATGTTGGGATTGAAACCGGCCATCACCTTCAATACCTGCTCGGGGCCGCCGGCGGGCATCTTGCCATCGGGCGAATACATGGCCAGCGAGGCCTTCAGCGCCTGCACATAGATGGCCTTGTTGCCACCGTAGTAGTCCTTGGGCATCTTGTCGGCGATATCCTCGGCCGAATGGGTCTGGATGTACTTCAGGGTCTTGACGAAGGCGCGCGCCAGCTTTTGCGACTCGGCCTTGTGGCTGTTCATCCAGGAGCGGTGCACATAGACGCTGGAGGCCGGATACAGGCCCCCCAGCGCGGCACGGGTGCCCTCGACGCTGCTCATGTCCACCAGCACCTTGGCCGCGCCCGAGGCCAGCAGGATGGAGGTGGTCGGCTCGGTGGTCCAGGCCACGTCGACGCGCTTTTGCTTCATGGCGGCGATCAGGGTGTTGCCGGCACCGACCGGCAGCATGGAGTAGTCGGAGCTCTTCAGGCCGGATCGGCTGGCCAGGTACTGGGCCAGGAAGCTGGAGGACGAACCCAGGCCGGTCACGCCCAGGGTCTTGCCCTTGAGGTCGGCCATGCTGCGCACGCTGTCGGCCAGGTCGGCTCGCACCATCTCCATGCCGCCCGGCACCAGCAGCAGCTGGGTGATCGAGGTCACTTCCTTGCCCTTGCTCTGCAGGTCGATGGAGTGATCGTAGTAGCCGACCACCGCCTGCACGGCGCCGGCCAGCAATTCATTCTCGGCATCCACCCCGGCCGGCTGCGACTGCAGCTCCACGTCCAGGCCCTCTTCCTTGAAATAACCCAGGTTCTCGGCCAGCTTGGGTGGCAGGTAGATGAGCTTGTTGATGCCACCGACCATGATGATGATCTTGTCGGCCGCATGGGCCGAGGGCGCGGCCAGGCCCAGCGCGCAGGCGGCGACGGCGGTGGCGCACAGCGCGCGGACGAGGGGAAAGGCGCGGGTGGCACTGATGGAACGGGACGCGGGGAACACACGAACGGCGTGACGCATTATGATTGTCTCCTGATTTTGGGTGGGATGGTCTGTCGCCATCTTCACTTTTTATGAATTTGCGGGCCTATTCTAAGAAGCCGAAACCTTCATCCAGCTTTCCAAAAAACGGCTTTTTTATTTGCAGCGCAACAAAAACACCGAGTAAAACCGCATGAAATTGCTCCTGATCGAAGACAATCCCCAGCTCGCCCACTGGCTGGAGCAGATCCTCAAGGAACACAAGTTCAAGGTCGATATCGCCGCCGATGGCGAGATCGCCGATCAGGTCCTGCGCGACGAGAACTACGACGTCGTGCTGCTGGACCTGATGCTGCCCAAGCTGGGCGGCAAGCACGTGCTGCGCCGGCTGCGCGAGCGCCACAACGGCGTGCCGGTCATGATCCTGACGGCCAGCGGCTCCATCGACGAGAAGGTCGAATGCCTGGGGGCGGGCGCCGACGACTACCTGGTCAAACCCTTCGAGATACGCGAGCTGGTGGCCCGCATCAAGGTCCTGGTGCGCCGCCAGACCCCCGACAAGGCCGCCGAGATCCACTGCGGCGACCTGGTCTATGACAGCAACACGCGCCAGTTCGCCGTGGCCGGCACCACCCTGGCCTTGCCGGCGCGCGAACATGACGTGCTGGAAGTGCTCATGCTCAGGCAAGGCAAGACGGTGTCCAAGACGGCGCTGATGAAGGGCGTCTTCAGCCTCTCCGAGGAACCCAGCGCCGACGCCATCGAGATCTACATCTCGCGCCTGCGCAAGAAGCTGGAATCCTCCAGCGCGGCCATCATGACCCTGCGCGGCCTGGGCTACCTGTTGAAACAGAAAGATGATTGACAGCCTGCGCCTGCGGCTGTTGTGGTGGCTGCTGATCCCCATGGCGGTCTATGTGGGCTTGTCCACCAGCGACGCCCACGACAATGCCATCTCCAGTGCCACCCTGATCCAGGACCGCGCCCTGCTGGCGTCGGCGCGCATGATCGCCGGTCAGGTCGGCTGGTCCGATGGCGCGCCGGTGGTGTCGGTGCCGCCGGCAGCACTGGAGCTGTTCGCCTCGCCAGCCCAGGATGCGGTGTACTACCAGGTGCTGTTGGACGATGACACCCTCTTGGCCGGCCGGCCCGATTTCCCCGCCGAGCCGGACTTCTCGGCGCTGCAGCCGGTCTATACCACCACCGATTTCGATGGCCGGCCGCTGCGCGTGGTCAGCTATATCCGTGCTCTCTATGACGAAGGCACGCTGCGCATGGTGGCCGTCTCGGTGGGCCAGACCATGCAGGGGCGCCAGCAGATGATCGACGAGATCTGGCACGCCTCGCTGCGGCGCCAGATCGTCCTGCTGCTGCTGGCCATCAGCCTGGTGGTGCTGGGACTGACCATGGAGTTGCGCCCCATCCTGGCGGTCAAGGATGAGCTGGCCGCACGCGACCCCAACTCGCTCACGCCCCTGCGCGCCGGTGCCCTGCAGGTGGAGCTGCGTCCCATCGTGGAAGCCATCAACCAGTACATACAGCGCTTGAACGCCCAGGTGACGGTGCAGAAGCGCTTCGTGGCCGATGCCGCGCACCAGTTGCGCACGCCCCTGGCGGTGATCGATTCGCAGATCCAGTTCGCCCGCCAGATCGACGACCCGGCCCGGCTGGCGCAGGTGCTGGCGGCGCTGCAGGAAGGCAGCCGCAGCATGACCGACCTGACCAACAAGCTGCTGCTGCTGTCGCAGGCCGAGGCCTCCAATAGCAGCGCCTTCCCGCGCGGGCCGGTGGATCTGGTGGCGGTGGCCGCCACGGTGCTGGAAGAGCTGGCCGGCCTGGCCCTGAAGAAAGGCATCGACCTGGGCCTGGAAACCACGCTGGCCGACGCCGTGGTCAATGGCAACGAGGCGCAGCTAGCCGGCATGCTGATGAACCTCATCGACAATGCCCTGCGCTACACGCCCGAAGGCGGCAAGGTCACGGTGGCGCTGGCGAAGCAGCGTGACCAGGTCATCGTCAGCGTTAGCGACAATGGCCCCGGCATCCCGGCCGAGGTGCGCGAGCGCGTGTTCGAGCGCTTCTACCGCAATGCCGCCCCGGACCAGCCCGGCTCCGGCCTGGGCCTGGCCATCGTGCGCGAGATCGTGCAGGCTTCGCAGGGCAGCATCGTGCTGGATGTGCCCGCCGAAGGCAGCGGACTGGTGGCCACTGTGACGCTGCCGGCCATGCCGACGATGACTGGTGATGGCTGATGCCAGGCAATCCTGAGCCCCGGCAATACAAAATCCGCCGCCCGGCATAAAACCGGAGCAAAAAGTATCAGCCGCATCCACGCTTTTGGCGTGGAGTGACAGCCTGTCGACTCGTACTCTTCTTCCTGCCGTACATCTGACTGTGTTGGCCTGCCCTGCCGCCCCTCCCCCGGCAAATGGCGGAGGGCAGGCTGACACGTGATCGATATAAAAAACAACAGGAGACAATCGTGAACAGGTTTTGCTTTGGCGCCGCGTGCGCCCTCGTTGGTGCTGCCCTGCCGCTTTCCGCTTGGTCGCAGTCCTGCAATGTCCCGGTGCTGAAGGTGCTGGCCCAGAAAAGCCTGGGCCTGACCGTGATGGAAAAGTCGCTGGCCGACTACCAGAAACGCACCGGCACCCGCATCGATATCAGCTATTTCGGCGAGAACGACCGCCGCGCCAAGTCGCGCCTGGATGCCTCCACCAATGCCGGCTCCTACCAGGTCTACTACGTCGACGAGGCCAACGTGGCCGAGTTCGCCTCGGCGGGCTGGATCCTGCCGCTGCTGAAATACTTCCCCAAGGAGGCCGACTACGACGACTTCCTGCCCGGCCGCCGGGCTGTGGCCAGCTACAAGGACGTGGCCTACTTCGCGCCGCTGATCGGCGGTTCCGACTTCCTCTTCTATCGTCGCGACCTGCTGGAGAAGGCCGGCCTGCCGGTGCCGCGCACGCTGGACGAGCTGGTGGCCGACATCAAGAAGCTGCATTCGCCGCCCTCGGTCTACGGCTGGGTGGCACGCGGCCAGCGCGGCTCGGGCATGAACGTCTGGCGCTGGGCGCCGTTCATGCTGGCCGCCGGCGGCAGCTGGATCGACGCCAAGCAGCAACCGGCCTTCAATTCGCCGGCAGCGGTGAAGGCCACGCAACTGTATGCGGACCTCTTCAAGTACGCCCCCCCGGGCGCGGCCACCTATGACTGGAGCAATGCGCTGGAAGCCTTCCGCTCCGGCAAGGTGGCCTTCATGATCGAGTCCACGCCCTTTGCCGACTGGATGGAAGACCCGGCCAAGTCCAGCGTGGCCGACAAGGTCGGCTATGCACGCCCGCCCTCGCCCCTGCCCTCGGCCGCCTACGGCCACGGCCTGGCCATCTCGGCCGTGGGCGCCAAGGATGAATGCACCCGCCAGGCGGCCGGCAAGTTCATCGCCTTTGCCACCGGCAAGGAGCAGGAACAGGCGCGCCTGCGCGAGAAGGTCTTCAGCGACTACAACCGCAGCAGCACCATCCAGAGCGACTACTTCCAGAAGAACGTCAAGCCGCAGATCCTGGCCGGCCTGAAGGACACCACCCCGGTCTCCAAGCTGACCATCTGGCCTAGCCCGCAATGGCCGGACATCGGTGACAACCTGGGCGTGGCGCTGGAAGAGGTCTTCACCGGCACGCAGAAGGATATCCCGCGCGCCCTGAACGATGCCGCGCAATACGCTCAGGATGCCATGGAGCATGCGCGCAAGTAGCGGCAAGCCAAACCTCGATCCCCCCGAGCACCGTTCGGACTGAGTAGCGGCATGGCCGCGTATCGAAGGCGCACCTGCACTTGTCGGCGGTTCTTTGCTGAACTTGCACGACTGGCGCAGACACCGCGCGCCTTCGATACGGCCCTGCGGGCCTACCCAGGACGAACGGTAGCCAAGGAATCGGAACGCACTGGCGTGGCGCCGACGCTACGCGTCCTTTAGAAGAAGTCGCTGCCGTGGCCTTATCCTTGGGCCGCGGCAGCTTGCGGAGTCCTGCATGTTCAATCGTGGAAAAACCACGCTGCCCTACCTGTTCCTGGGCCCGTCACTGCTGGTGATGCTGGTGCTGGGACTGGTGCCCACGGTAGCGGCAATCAACCTGGCGCTGAAGAACCGCGTGCTGCGCTATCCCGACAGCGACTACGTGTGGCTGCGCAATGTCGAGCGCCTGCTGGGTGACCGGCGCTTTCTCAACGCCATCGAAGTCTCGGCCATCTGGGAAGTGGTCACCGTGGTGGGCGCCGTGGCCGTGGGCGTGCTCATTGCCATCTATCTCTTCGAACACGTCCATGGCAAGTGGCGCCATGCCATGTGCGTGCTGCTGATCACGCCGGTGCTGCTGCCGCGCGTGTCGGCCGCCTTCATCTGGAAGTTCATGTATTCACCGCTGACCGGCATCCTGGGCTGGCTGCTGGGACTGGTCGGCATCCAGGATACGGCCTTCCTGTCGGACCCGGTGCTGGCGCTCTATGCGGTGGCACTGGTCGATATCTGGCAGTGGGGCCTGTTCTTCGCCGTGATCGTCCTGAAACTGCTGGAGACGCTGCCGCCCGAACCGCTCGAAGCCGCCCGCCTGGACTATGCCCGCACCTGGCAGGTGTATGCCTACATCGCCCTGCCGATGCTCAAGGCGCCCATCGTCAGCCTGGTCTTCATCAAGATGGTGGAGTCGCTGCGCTCCTTCGACCTGATCTACGTGATGACCAAGGGCGGCCCCGGCGTGGCCACCGAAACGCTGGACATGTACGCCTACGCACAGGGCATCGGGCTGTCGGGCAAGGTGTCCTATGCCTCCACCATGGCGGTGCTGATGATGGTGGCCACCACGCTGATTTTCACGCTGATCTGGAAAAGGGTAAGCCGATGGGAAGACTGATCGCACGCGGCGCCGTCTGGGGCGTGGGCCTGCTGCTGGTGCTGGTGGCGGTGTTCCCGCTGCTGTGGGCGCTGCTCAATTCACTGAAGACCCTGCTGGACATCGTCACCCCGACGCCGCGCTTCATCTTCACGCCGACACTGGAGAACTACCGCCAGGTCATCGGCAGCCCCGAGGTCTTGGTGGGCCTGACCAACAGCGCCGTCATCGTCGGCAGCGCCGTGCTGCTCGGCACCCTGATGGGCGTGCCGGCGGCCTATGTGATTGCCCGCTACCACGTGCGGGGCAAGCGCGACATCCAGTTTTTCCTGCTGTCACTGCGCTTCCTGCCGCCGGTGGCGGTGGCCATCCCGCTGATTGCGATCTGGGTCGACCTGGGGCTGTACGACACGCGCTTCTCGATGGTGGTGACCTACCTGCTGACGACGCTGTCGACCATCACCTGGCTATCGATCCCGGTATTCCAGCGCATGCCGCGCGAGATCGAGGAAGCCGCCACCCTGGACGGCTACGGCCCCTATGCGGTGTTCTGGAAGATCGCCCTGCCCAACTGCGCCGGCACGCTCCTGGGCGGGATCATCTTCAGCTTCGTGCTGGTCTGGAACGAACTGATGATCGGCCTGGCGCTGACCTCGTCCAACAGCGCCACCCTGCCGGTGGTGGCCTCGGCGTTTACCTCGCTGGGCCAGGAGGTGCCGTGGGGCGTGATCAATGCCTCCACCGTGCTGCTGGCCCTGCCGCCGCTGATCTTCGTGGGCGTATTAAGCCGCCTGCTCAATTCCATCCTCAAGGGAAAATAGGAGACCCCGCATGCAAGCACTCGTACTGGAAGCCACGCGCCAACTGAACCTGCGCGAAATCGACCTGCCGCAGCAGGTCGGTGCGCGCGACGTGAAAATCCGCATCCACACCGTAGGCATCTGCGGCAGCGACCTGCACTACTACACCCATGGCCGCATCGGCCCCTTCAAGGTGGAGGCCCCCATGGTACTGGGCCATGAGGCCTCAGGCACGGTGGTGGAAGTAGGCGCCGAGGTCAGCCACCTCAAGGTCGGCGACCGCGTCTGCATGGAGCCCGGCATCCCGCGCCTGGACTCGCCAGCCACGCTGCGCGGACTCTACAACCTGGACCCGGCGGTACGCTTCTGGGCCACGCCGCCCATCCATGGCTGCCTGACCGATAGCGTGGTCCATCCGGCCGCCTTCACCTATCGCCTGCCCGACAATGTCAGCTTTGCCGAGGGCGCCATCGTCGAGCCGCTTTCCATCGGTCTGCAAGCCGCCACCAAGGCGCGCATGAAGCCGGGTGACACGGCCGTGGTGATCGGTGCCGGCACCATCGGCGCGATGACCGCGCTGGCGGCCCTGGCCGGTGGTGCGGCGCGAGTGATCCTGGCCGACGTGGTGGCCGAAAAGCTCAGCCACTTCGCCGGCAACCCGGCCGTCACCACCGTGGACGTCAGCCGCCACGCGCTCGTCGACGTGGTGCGTACATTGACCGACGGCTGGGGTGCCGATGTGGTGTTCGAGGCATCGGGACATGCCGGCGTCTACCAGACTCTGCTGGATCTGGTCTGCCCGGGCGGCTGCGCGGTGCTGGTAGGCATGCCGCCGGCACCGGTGGCGCTGGATGTGGTCACCATGCAGACCAAGGAAGTCCGGCTGGAATCGGTGTTCCGCTATGCCAACATCTTCCCGCGTGCGCTGGCGCTGATCAGCTCGGGGATGATCGACGTCAAGCCCTTCATCTCGCGCAAGTTCCCCTTCTCGGAGGCCATCCGTGCCTTCGAGGAAGCTGCCAGCGGGCGCCCCCAGGACGTCAAGATCCAGATCGAAATGGACAAAGATCATGGCTGACATCCACTGCCAGGGCCTCACCAAGCACTATGCCGGCGGCGCGCCGGTACTGCATCCGCTGGACCTGCACATCGGCGACGGCCAGTTCGTCGTGCTGCTGGGGCCCTCCGGCTGCGGCAAATCGACCATGCTGCGCATGATCGCCGGGCTGGAAGACATCTCCGGCGGCACGCTCTCCATCGGTGGCAAGGTGGTCAACGCCCTGCCGGCGCGCGAGCGCAACGTCGCCATGGTGTTCCAGAACTATGCGCTCTACCCGCACATGACGGTGTACGACAACATCGCCTTCGGCCTGCGCCGGCTCAAGCGCCCGGCACAGGAGATCGATAGACGCGTGCGTGAGGTGGCGGCCATGCTCAATCTCGATGCCCTCTTGGAGCGCAAGCCGCGCGCCATGTCCGGCGGGCAGCAGCAGCGCGCCGCCATCGCCCGCGCCATCATCAAGACGCCCTCGGTCTTCCTCTTCGATGAGCCGCTCTCCAACCTGGACGCCAAGCTGCGCGCCCAATTGCGCGGCGACATCAAGCGCCTGCACCAGCGCCTGCGCACCACCACCGTCTATGTCACCCACGACCAGCTCGAAGCCATGACCCTGGCCGACCGCGTGATCCTGATGCATGAGGGCCGCATCGTCCAGGCCGGCAGCCCGGCCGAGCTGTACCGCTATCCGCGCACGCTGTTTGCGGCCGGTTTCATCGGTACCCCGGCCATGAACTTCCTCTCCGGGGTGGTGGAGCGGCACGGCGAGGATGTCGTCGTGGTGGCCGCCGGACAGCGCTGGCGCCTCTCGGGAACACGGTTTTCGCGCCTGCAACAAGGAATGGCGGTAAAGTTGGCGGTGCGCCCGGACTTCGTCCGCCTGCAGGATGGCCCGGGCAGCGCCGACAGCCTGGCCTGCCAGGCCAGCGTGGAACTGGTCGAGATCCTCGGCGCCGATGCGCTCTTGACCACCCGCTGCGGCGAGGAGACGCTGACCGCGCTGGTCCCCGCCAACCGCCTGCCGCCACCCGGCACGCTGCTGACCCTGGCCTTCGATCAGCAAGACCTGCATGTGTTCGATGTACAAAGCGGAGAAAACCTGTCGCTGCCCCCGGGCGCCCACACCGGCCTGGGACATGACGACGGCCCGCACGGCAAGGAGACAAGACATGAGTCCGGATCTGGAGCTGGTCCATACCCGCCAGGACGAATCGTTCAGGGCCTGGGTGCATGACTACCCGCACACCGTCGCCAAATGGCATTTCCACCCCGAGTACGAGGTCCACGTCATCACCGCCTCGACCGGGAAGTTCTTCGTGGGCGACTTCATCGGCGACTTCGCGCCGGGCAACCTGGTGC
>NZ_JAELUH010000094.1 GCF_016429215.1 Herbaspirillum sp. ASV7
AGGTGGTGCAGACCATGATGTTGCACTGGGGATATTGCTGGTGGACGAGCCGGATCAGGTCGATCCCGGAGCCGTCGGGCAAGCCGATGTCCACCAGCAACACGTCCGGTGCAGCCGTTGCCAGCGCCTGTCGCGCCTGGGCCAGCGTGCCGGACACCGACAGCAGGTGCATATCGGCAGCCCGCGCCAGGGCATGCTGGAATGCAGCCTGGGAGTGAGCGTCGTCTTCGACGAGGGCCACGCTGATCGTTGTTGAGGGCGGCGGTGCTGGCATCGACGGTCGGTTGCCGTAGTCGCTGCGTGGAGGGCGACGACAGTGGGCAGTGAGTTTTTTGTGATGTCAGATCTTGCCATAAATCGCAAATCGTCACGCATGGATTGAGCGTCGACTGTGGCGTTTGTTGACTTAAATCTTCTGACGTGGCGCTTGCGAGGGAATTTGGCTTCCGGACTGGCGCTCAATAGTTAATTCGTGGAAATAATTGATCTAACGAAACTTACGTATTACGTACTTATTGCGTAACTGCATGACCATGCCCTCATCCACGCAACTCTGTCCTTGAGACAGCCTTCAGCGGCCACTCTCCTGATCGCGGATCATGTCATAGAGCGCCTGGGCTGCCGGTGATAAATGCGCGGTCCTGCGCTTGATGAGCACCAGATTGCGGGAAACGACGGGATCGACAAGTTCGATCACGCGCACATTGGGATAGGCGCCTTCCTGTAGGGCCAGCCGTGGCACCACCGCCACACCCACCCCCTGGGCGACCAGGCCCACGGCGGTCGAACTGCGTTGCACTTCGTAGAAGGAGCGCAGGGCCAGGCCATGGGATTCCAGTGCCGGGTCCAGCAAGGCCCGATTGGCGCTTACCTCCCCGGCAAAGATCAGTGGATAGGACTGCAGCTGCGGCCAGGCGATGCGTCGGCGTCTGGCCAGGGGATGTTCCTTGTGGCAAATCAGCACGTACCGATCCTCGGTCAGTGGAAGGCTGATCAGATCAGGATGATGTTCGCGGGCAATGTTGATGCCGAATTCCGCCTCCCGGCGCAACACGGCCTGCGCGACGGCAGAGGATGCGTGATCCAGGATCTTGATGCGGTTGTGCGGATAACGCGCGCAATACTCCTGCATGATGCGCGGCAGGTATTGCACCCCCACGGTGGGTACGCAGGCGATTGAAACGTCGCCCCGTTGCGCCATGCCCGACTCACGGATCTCGACGAGCGCCTCGGCCAGTTCGGCAAGCAGCCGTCGCGCCTGTGGAAGGAAGTCCTGGCCGATGTCAGTGAGGGCGATGGAACGGGTGGTGCGCTCGATGAGCGTGACGCCCAGGAAATCCTCAAGCTTGCGCAAGCGCAAGGTTACCGCCGTCTGTGTCACATGCAAGGCATCGGCGGCTGCCTGAAAGCTGCCTTGATCGGCAATCGCGATGAATGCCTGCACACCGAGGATATCTATTTTCATAAGTAAAACTTATTAATCTTAGAAATAATTTCATTTTACCGCTTGTCCTGAGGCGCTCAAGATAGCAAGCAGCCAGGAGGGGAGCCGATCATGAACATCACGATATTGGACGACTATTTCGACACGCTGCGCGGCCTGCCGTGTTTCCGCAAGCTGGACGGCCATACGGTGACCATCTGGAACGACCACGTGCAGGACGTCGATGTGCTGGCCGAGCGTCTGCGCGACACCGACGTGCTGGTGCTCATCCGCGAGCGCACCGAGATCCGGGCGGCGCTCATTTCCCGGCTGCCGAAACTGCGCCTGATCAGCCAGCGCAGCGTCTTCCCGCATATCGATATCGATGCCTGTACCGCGCATGGCGTGATCGTGTCCTCGAACCAGCATGCCGACACGCCTTCCTACGCGGCAGCCGAATTGACCTGGGGATTGATACTTTCGGCCATGCGCCAGATTGCGCAACAGATGCGTTCGCTGCAGGAGGGGCGCTGGCAGATCGGCGTGGGCAAGACCCTGCGCGGGCGCACGCTGGGTATCTATGGTTATGGTCGCATTGGGGCCGAGGTGGCCGCCTATGGCGCGGCCTTCGGCATGAAGGTATTGATCTGGGCCAGTGAGGCCTCGCGACTGCGAGCCCGCGAAGATGGCTGGGACATCGCCCCCGACAAGAAGACATTCTTCGAGACCTGTGACGTGCTGTCACTGCATATGCGCCTGGTAGCGGCAACCCGCAGCATTGTCACGGCCGCAGACCTGGGCATGATGAAGCCCTCGGCCCTGATCGTGAACACCAGTCGCGCCGGACTGATCGCACCCGGCGCGCTGGAGCAGGCATTGCGCCTCGGCCGACCTGGCATGGCCGCCGTCGATGTCTACGAGCAGGAGCCATTGCGGGACGCGCAACATCCGCTGCTGCGCATGGCCAACGTGGTCTGTACTCCTCACATCGGCTACGTGACGGAAGACGAGTTCGAGCTCCAGTTCTCCGACATCTTCGAGCAGATCGTGTCCTTTGCCGCCGGCCATCCGATACACGTCGTCAATCCGCAGGTGCTGGGCCCAGCAGCAGTGGAGAACGATGATACCGTCGCGCCTCTGGTCCTCGATCTGCTCGAATGGATAGGCAGCGATGCACGGCCTTACAGCGAGGTGATCGAGATCTGGCGAACCTCCTGCCCCCGGCTGCCGGTGTGGGAGGAAGCAAACGCGCGAGGTTACCTGACACGTCTGCATACCCCCGGTGGCGTTGCCGAGGTAACGCTCAGCGAGGCCGGCGCTGCGCATTTGCGCGCCAACCGAGATGGGCTGGCAGGGCATTCGCAGACTTCATCTCACATCCAGGTACAAGAAAGGAGCAAGGCATGACAGACCATCCAGACCCCCGGCAAGCCCAGGTTCAGTGGGACGCCACCCAGTATTTGCGTTTTGGCGGCGAGCGCCTGCGCCCAGCGCTGGACCTGATGCTGCATCTGCCGGCGCAGACACCGGCGCGTGTCCTCGACCTTGGTTGCGGCGCCGGCAACCTGACCGCCTTGTTGCAGCAGCGCTGGCCAGCGGCGGAGGTGCTCGGTGTCGATGGCTCCGAGGACATGCTGGCCAAGGCACGCGCGAACGTGCCGCAGGGTCGTTTCATCGCTGCCGACCTGAACCGCTGGACACCTGAGCACAAGCTGGACCTGATCTATACCAATGCCACCTTGCAATGGTTGCCGGATCACGCGCAGCTGTTCCCGCGGCTGTTGTCCTTCCTTAATCCTGGCGGTTGCCTGGCGGTGCAGATGCCGGTCATGCATGACGCGCCGTTGCGGCTCGCGCAGGTGGAGCTGGCGCGCGCGCCCGCCTATGCCGGCGTGCTGGGGGACGTATCGGAGCGGCGCAATGTGCTGGACACGGGCGCCTACTACGACCTGTTGCGACCGCATGTGGCCACCCTGGACCTCTGGCAGACGACCTACCTGCATATCCTCAAGGGTGCGGACCCGGTACTGGAATGGGCCAGCGGCAGCAGCCTGCGGCCCTATCTTGAGAAACTGGAGGGGCAGCAGCTGCAGGACTTCCGCGCCGACTATGCGCGCCGGATGCGACAGGCTTATCCGCCGCGTGCCGATGGCAGCACCTTGCTGCCGTTCCAGCGCATGTTCATCGTGGCGAGCTTGGCGGCGTGAGAGCATGGGGCGTCAGGCATGCCATGGCAACGCCGTTGTCAGGCTTGGCGCTCACGGCGATCGTATCGATTGATGGAAATTGCAATTGCAATGGATGACCTTGGCCGAGAGCGACCCTCGCTCAGGCGAATGCTTCACTGAGTTAGCTGAGATCAGGCCATCCCTGGTGCTGGATAGCAGATTGACTGTGGGCTGCTTCTGTCGCGGGATCAAGACTGGCGCACGAAAATGGCGCCCGCAATCAACCCGAAGATCCGATCCGCACGTGATGCATGGGAGGGTTGCTCTCGGAGCCATGCCAGCGCAGCGATCAGATCGAACAACTCCGCCCCGTCGAGGTCGGCACGCGCCTTGCCGTCAGCTTGCGCACGCGCGAGGAGCCTTGCTCCTGCGGTGCGCAAGGTGACACACGACGCGTGCAATGCCGACTCGTGATCTTCAATGGCGCTCACCATGGGCGCAATAACGCCGCGATGCTCGTGCGTGAATGCAATGATTTCCTGCAACCACTCCAGCAGCGCGGCGGCGCAATCCTGGGACGCCTGCAGTTCGTCCGCCCGGGCCGCTAGGGACTCAAAACTTGAGCGCAGCAGCGCTTCAAGCAAGGCTTCGCGGGTCGGGAAATGGCGATAGAGGGTGCCTAGCCCGACCCCGGCCCGGCGAGCGATATCCCGTAGAGAAGCATCATTTCCCTGTTCAGAAAATACGGTCCTGGCAACATCCAGTAGGTGCTCATAGTTCTTTTTCGCATCCGCGCGCATACGGCTCCTTGACAAACGGAACAGTGCTCCGTATATTCGGAGCACTGTTCCGATAAAGATACCCTATTTTCCCAAAAGGAGAAAGTCATGCTGCCATCGACAATGAAAGCCGTTCAGCAGTACGTATTCGGCGGCCCCGAAGTGCTGCGCTATGAAGATGCTCCCTTGCCCCAATTGCAAGCCGGGGAGGTGCTGGTCCGCGTGCACGCGGTTGGCCTCAATCCACCAGACTGGTATTTGCGCGACGGCTACAAGATGCTGCCGCCAGAATGGCAGCCTGAAGTCGCCTTCCCGGTCATTCTTGGCACGGATATCTCCGGCGTCGTCGATACGGTGACCGATGACGTCAGGGACTTTGCGGTCGGCGACGAAGTGTATTCGATGGTCAGGTTCCCGAGCGGCCTGGCAGGCGGTAGCCGGGCCTATGCGCAATATGTCAGCGTTCCCGCTGCCGAGCTTGCGCTCAAGCCCAAGAGCATCAGCCATGCGCAGGCGGCTGCAGCTCCGATGTCGCTGCTTACCGCGTGGCAGTTCATGATTGAACTGGGCCACGAGATACAGAACCCATTGCAGCCGCACCAGCATGCACCGGTGCCGCTGGAGGACAAGACCGTCGTCATCAATGGTGCGGCTGGCGGTGTTGGGCATTTCGCGCTGCAACTGGCGAAATGGAAGGGCGCCCGCGTCATTGCGATTGGGTCGGGCGGGCATGAGGCATTCCTGCGCAGTCTGGGCGCCGATGAATTCATCGATTACACGAAGACGGCCGCTGAAGAAGTGTTGCGTGATGTCGACCTCGTCATCGATGCGGTAGGCGGCCCATCGTCGGGACGTTTCTTGCCAACCCTCAAGCGAGGCGGTGCGCTGTTTCCGGTATTCCCGCTGGGATTCTCCGGTGCGGAAGACGCCGAAAGACTCGGGGTGACAGTCTCGACGACACAGGTTCGTTCAAGTGGAGCGCAACTTGCGCGGCTTGCGAGCCTGCTCGACAGCGGCGTAGTTCGCGTTGCCATTGACAGCTCGTTTTCCCTGCAAGACGCGGCCAAGGCGCATGAGCGTGCGGCGCGAGGGCACATTCGCGGAAAGATCGTGTTGTCCGTCATTGAGCAAGGGTGATGTCAATGACACGACTCAAAGCCGCCATCGAGGATTTGTTCAATAACACCGCACTTACAACCGAGCAGGCAATGGATCTGCATTTCACCCCATCGTTTTGTCAACGCGTCAATGGAAGCTGGATTGACCACGCCGGCTTCCTGGCTGCCGTCATTTCGCTGAAAGCCTCGGTGAGTCACGTCAGGGTTGCAGTACTGGACGAATTATCCGACGGCAGTCGTTATGCAGAGCGACACATCATTGACTTGATAAAACGGGATGGCCAACAGATACGTCAGGAAGTGTATGTGTTTGCGCAATGCAGTGAAGATGGCCGGTTCAATCAAATCGAAGAGACCACCTCGCTGAGTGCTCGACAGTCTTCCGGATCACGGTCATGTTCGCGCAGCATATGAAGCTTCCACCCAAGAGGATTTGACCCTGTCGCATGCAATGAGCGGCATCGACACACAACGTTGATTGGCTACCAACGGACGGTCTTGGCAAAGTCCACGAAGGCGCGCAACGGAGCCGGCAGGTAACGGCCACCGGGATAGTACAGCAACGGGCCAGTGAAGCTGGGCCACCAAGGCTCCAGCAACGGTTCCAGTTCGCCGCGGTCGATATAAGGCTGAAGCCACTCTTCGAACAGGTAGATCACACCGGCTCCGGCTACCGCCGAATCCACCGCCAAGTCAGCAGCGGCACCCAGGTTGACGATCAAGGGCCCATTTGTTTCCACCGTCAGTGACTTCCCCTTACGCGTAAAGTACCAGGGCGGCATGGCACCACTGGAAAAGCGTCCGCGCAGACAAATATGCTCGCGCAGATCCTCCGGATGGCCGGGTCTGCCGTGTTGTGCAATATAGGCTGGCGAAGCCGCCAGCGCCATGCGCTGACGTCGGGGACCGATGGGAACCGCCACCATGTCCTGATCCATGCTTTCTTCATATCGGATGCCGGCGTCACAGCCTGACTGCAGCAAGTCTACGAAGCGGTCTTCCACGATCACCTCCAGACAGATTTCGGGGTACTCAGCGAGGAACTGGGGAACGATGCGCGGCAATACCAATTTGCAGGCAGACAAGGGGACATTGAGCCGTAAACGCCCAGCGGGGCGGTCACGAAATCCATTGACCACATCCAGCGCCGATTCGACGGCGCCCAATGCCGGAGTCAGGTGTTCCAGCAGCCGCTGTCCCGCATCGGTGGTAGCCACGCTGCGTGTGGTGCGATGGAGGAGCCGCACGCCGAGGCGCGCCTCCAGGCGGCGCACGGCTTCGCTCAGTTGCGAAGCGCTGGTGCCGGTGATACGCGCGGCGCCGCGAAAGCCGCCATGGGTGGCTACGGCGACGAAGGCGCTGATGTCTTGCAAATCGGCCATGGTTCCTGGATTGTCCTGAATTCGGGACAAGCTGTCTTATTGCCAGCAATTGTCGCACAACGCCCAAGCGCCTACACTGCGCTCAAGTTGCCCCTATCCGAAACCGAGGAGAAAAGGATGAACCAAACCAAACAAGCCGGCCGCTACAGGATCGGCGATCTCAGCGTCTCCCGTATGGGTTATGGCGCAATGCAGCTGGCCGGCCCACATGTGTTTGGTCCTCCCAAGGATCGGCAGCAGGCCATCGCCGTTCTACGTTCGGCGCTGGAGATGGGCGTCAACCACCTCGACACTAGCGACTTCTACGGCCCGCACATCACCAACCAGATCATCCGCGAGGCGCTACATCCCTATCGTGACGACCTGGTTATCGTGACCAAGATCGGCGCTCGTCGCGGGGCGGATGCCTCGTGGCAGAAAGCCATGTCTCCCGCCGAACTGGAATCGGCTGTGTACGACAATTTGCGCAACCTGGGCCTGGAAGTACTGGATGTGGTGAACCTACGCCTGATGTTTGACGTGATGGGGCCGGCGGAGGGGGATCTGGAAGAACCTCTCACCGCACTGGCCGAGCTGAAGCGCAAGGGCCTGGTTCGCCATATTGGCCTGAGCAATGCGACATCCAGACAGATCGCTCAGGCACGGACGATAACTGAGATCGTCTGCGTGCAAAACCAGTACAACCTCGCCCATCGAGGCGACGACGCATTGATAGAGCATCTGTCGAAAGAAGGTATTGCCTACGTGCCGTTCTTCCCGCTGGGTGGTTTCTCGCCATTGCAGTCGGCAACGCTTGAACAAGTTGCTGCCGATTGCGAGGTGACGCCCTTGCAGACCGCACTGGCATGGCTGCTGCAACGTTCTCCCAATATTCTGCTGATTCCCGGAACCTCGTCGCTTGGCCATCTGCAGCAGAACATTGCTGCCGCGGCATTGAGCTTATCTCCTGAAGCAGTAGCAGAACTTGACCGTATCGGTGTGGCGGCCGGCTGAACCGGATATCTGAATGCTGAGAGTTGCTATGTCTTTCCGATGTCGTCTTTTTGTTCGTAAAGCCAGGTCACTTCGGAGAGCCACTCTTCACTCTCGGTCAGTTTTCTAAGTT
Organism: Herbaspirillum sp. ASV7; assembly: GCF_016429215.1. Classification (GTDB taxonomy): domain Bacteria; phylum Pseudomonadota; class Gammaproteobacteria; order Burkholderiales; family Burkholderiaceae_D; genus Herbaspirillum. The sequence continues at coordinate 7,976 of NZ_JAELUH010000094.1, forward strand.
TTTCACATAGCAGAGCAATCCATGCCTCACGCTGACGAGAGGCCTTACCCTCGCGTAAAGTGGTTATCGCCACGGTAGAACGGATAGCAGGTCGCACGATTTCATGAGCGACCAATTCGCCGCGATCAACCTCATTTTTTACCGCGACGAAGGTCAGCAGAGAATATCCGGCGCCGGACTTGATCAATTGTTTGGTCAGTGCCACGCTATCGACCTCCAGTTCGACGCGCAGTCTTACGCCATGCTGTATCGCTGCATGCTCGATGAGCCTGCGATTGCTATGCGGCAATCCTGGGAGAATCAGGGGTATGCTTGCCAGATCGCGGATCTGGAGCGCTGGTCGGATACCGCTTCCGGGTGGCGCTACCAACACCATCGGTTCGGAAAAGAGCGGTCGTACATCAAATGCCTCCAGTGGAGGCTGGTTATAAACCACCGCCAAGTCGACGCGTTTGTCCATCACCCACTCCTGCAACGAGCTGCTTAACCCTTCCCGTAGATGTAGCAGCACGCCGGGCCATTGCTCTCTGAATTCCCGTATCAGCGGAGCACCGATGAGCGTACCGATGGTAGGCGGTAGCCCTACTGATAGGTAGCCGCGCTCGGTGCTGGCACTGGCGCGCACATGTTCGCCGGTATCGTTGACCATGTGCGAAATCATTTCGGCGCGTTCAAGCAGACGCGCACCTGCCTCCGTCAGCTTGACGCCCCGCCCATGCCGCACCAGAAGCGGCAATCCGATCTCCGACTCCAGTTTTGCAATTTGACGGCTCAGGGCCGGCTGCGCGATATACAGCTCGGAGGCGGCACGGCTGAAGCTGCCGGCGCGCGCCACGTGGATGAAGTTACGGAGTTCACGGATATCCATCTGGCTTCTCAAGGTATGCTTCTATGGCATAGCATTCCATGTCGATAAGGTCTTTGTCAAAATATTTTTATCGTCCTATGCTTCCCTGCGATGCCTAAAAACAAAAATAGCCAGGAGACATGCAGGCGTATCTGGTATGCGCCGGTCCCCACCTTACCCTGTCAGTCTGGGCGACGCGCCCTGCTACAGGCACGCATGCGTTGATGGCATCACTGATTTCAATAGCAATAGCCCGCCAGGGCAGGAGACCTCATGAAGCAACTCAAGAAATTGCACATCCAGGTGCTGATCGCGCTGGCCTGTGCGGTGATTCTCGGCATCATCGCGCCGCAGACCGCCATCGCCATGAAACCGCTGGGCCAGGGTTTCATTGCACTGCTGAAGATGATGCTGGCTCCGATCATCTTTTGCACCCTGGTGCATGGCATGGCCCACGTCAAGGACTTGCGCAAGCTGGGCCGCATGGGCGTGAAATCGCTGCTCTACTTCGAAGTGGTCAGCACGCTCGCCATGGTGCTGGGCTTTGTGATGGTCAACCTGTTCCAGCCCGGTGCCGGCCTGCATGCGGCCAACATGCTGGAGAGCAATGAGGCCATCAAAGCCACCGCCAATGCCGGCGGCATCTCGATCATCAACTATCTGCTGGGGCTGATCCCGCACACGCTGGTCGATGCCTTCGCCAAGGGCGATATCGTGCAGGTGCTCATCATTTCCATCCTCGCTGGCATGGCCCTGAACGTCTCGGTGGGGGCCGATTCGGTCATTCTGCGAGGGATCGATGAGGCGCAGACGGTACTCTTCCGCATGCTGTCCTTCATCATGAAGCTGGCTCCGCTTGGCGCCTTCGGTGCCATGGCAGCGGCCATCGGCAGCTATGGCGGCATGACCCTGGTGTATCTGCTCAAGGTCATCGTGCTGTACTACGCGTCGTGCCTGATCTTCGTCTTCGGCATGCTGGCGCCGATCAGCTGGTCCATCGGCCTGCCTTTCTTTGCCGTGCTGCGCCTGATCCGCGACGAGATGCTGCTCATCTTCGGTACCGCCTCCAGCGAGGTCGCCTTCCCGCGCCTGCTGGAGAAACTCCATCGCGCCGGTTGCGACGAGATGGTGGTGGGCTTTGTGCTGCCCTCGGGCTACAGCTTCAATCTCGACGGCACTGCCATCTACATGGCTGTGGCCATCGGCTTCATCGCCCAAGCTACTGATACGCCTTTCTCGCTATGGCAGCAGGTGGGCTTGCTTGCCATCCTCAGCTTCACCTCAAAGGGCGGCACGACTGTGGCGGGAGGGGCCTTTGTCAAGTTGGCTGCCACCCTGCAGTCGGTCAAGGCATTGCCGCTTGGCGGCCTGGGTCTGCTGTTCGGCATCGACCGTCTGCTGGCCACCGCGAACGCACTTACTAATGTGGTCGGTAACACCATCGCGGTGTTCTGCATTGCCAGGTGGGAAAACGCTTTCGACCCCACTGCCTTCCAGCGCGAGACCGGCGCTACCCCTGGCAAGTCGATCTTCCGCCTGCGTCAAAGCGAGGCCGCAAAGGCTGCGGCGCAGACGCAGAAGCTGGCCGGTGAAAACTAGATTCCTCTCAGTTGAAAGTTATCATGCAACGCATTCCTCCTCTCGACATCGACAAGCTCAGCCCCGATCAGCGGGCCGTCTACGACGCCATCGCCAGCGGCCCACGCAAAGGCGTGCGTGGCCCCCTGGCCGTGTGGCTGCAGCGCCCCCTGCTAGCTGACCGCGCCCAAGCGCTGGGACGATACTGCCGCTATGACAGCAGCCTGCCACCGCGGCTGTCCGAACTGGCGATCCTGATGATGGGGCGCCATTGGCTGGCTGAATACGAATGGGCAGCGCATAAGCCCTTCGCGCTGGAAGCCGGACTGGATAGATCCGTCATCGATGCCATCCGCGATGGTCGCGAACCAGATTTCGTCAATCGTGATGAGGCGCTGATCTACCGGTTCATGTGCGAGCTCCATCAGCAACTGGGTATTGGTGATGCGCTCTATGCAGAGCTGAAGGCGCACATCGGCCAGGATGGCTTGGTAGACCTGGTTGGTATCGCCGGTTACTACACCCTCATTTCCATGACCATCAAGGTCTTCCATGTGCCGCCCCCAGCCGGGGTGGCACCGGAACTTCCCGTCACCGCATCGTAAGGATATCTCCCATGAGCACAACACAAACCTCTGCTACCACCAACACCAATGGCCGCCTCCAAGGCAAGGTCGCCATCGTCACTGGTGCCGGGTGCGTCGGCCCCGGCTGGGGCAATGGCCGCGCGGTGGCCGTCCTGTTCGCCCAGGCAGGTGCGACCATCTTCGCTGTTGATAAGAATGCCGATGCGATGGAAGAAACCATCCGTCGCGTCCGTGAAGTCGGCGGCGCTATCAGCGCGCATACCTGCGATGTCACTGACAGCGCGTCAGTCGCCGAAATGGTCGCAGCCTGCGAAGCGCAATATGGCCGCGTCGATATCCTGGTTAACAATGTCGGCGGCTCGGCCGCCGGTGGTCCGGTGGCCCTGGCTGAAGACAAGTGGGATGCCCAGGTGGATTTCAATCTCAAGAGCGTCTACCTGACCTGCAAGCATGTGCTGCCCGTTATGGAAAAGCAGGGCAAAGGTGCCATCGTTAACACCGCGTCCACCTCCGGCATCCGCTGGACAGGTTCGGCGCAGGTCGCCTATGCGGCTTGCAAGGCCGGGGTGATCCAGTTGTCGCGTGTGGTGGCGGTCGAGTATGCGAAGAAGGGCATTCGCGTCAACACCGTGGTGCCGGGGCAATTGCATACCCCGATGGTGGAAGTGCGGCTCGCCGGCCAGCGATCCGGCGGCGATGTCGACAAGCTGCTGGAAAGCCGTGTAGCTCGCATTCCGCTGGGCTTCATGGGCGATGGCCGCGATACGGCCAATGCCGCACTGTTCCTGGCCTCGGATGAAGCCCAGTTCGTCACGGGCACAGAGATCATCGTCGATGGCGGCATGACCGCACGTTGCGACTGAACGGAGCAGACGTGAACCCACCAGTCCAATGGGATTGTCATACCCATATCTATGGTCCTTGGGAGAGATTCCCGCTACCGCCCGATGCAGCCTATCGTCCGGCCGAGGCGCCGATGACGCAACTGCTGGCCTTGCATAGCCGGTTGGGGATCACTCACGGCGTTTTGGTCCAAGCAGCGTGCTACCGGGGCGACCACAGCGCGTTGCTAGCGGCACTGCACAGCACCGGCGGGCGCTATCGCGGCGTCGCGCTGATCGATGGCGATACCGATGAGGCCAGCCTGCAAGCGTTGCACGATGGCGGCGTGCGCGGCATCCGCTTCAATTTCATGGGGCATCTGCCAGGCGAACGCAACCTTGTGCAACTTCGTCAGCAAGCCGAGCGGGTGCGTCAGCTCGGCTGGCATGTGCTGTTGCACGGGCAGCTCGACCAACTGCTGCCGGTGCTTGACGCCTGGCATGACTTGGATGTGCCGCTAGTGATTGATCACATGGCGCGGGTGGATGGCACCTTGCCGCTGGACGAAGAGTCGCTCGTGGCGCTGCAGCGCCATCTGGCGCGTGCCAAGCGCTGGATCAAGCTCTCCGGTGTGGACCGCGTCATGCAGGGCGCGCCGGGCCCGTGGGAAGCCGCCTTGCCGCTGGCGCGCCGCCTGCTGCAAGCGGCACAGGGACGTGCGATATGGGGTAGCGACTGGCCGCATCCCAATATCCAGGGAGCGCCGCCGGACGAGCATCAGCTGCTGGAATTCATCCGGGCAGCCTGCGGCAGCGCCGCCAACTTCGACGCCGTCATGTGCGGCAACCCACAGATCCTCTACACCTAGACGGACACCATCATGGACAACTCAGACACTGCCCCGGAGGCCTCCCGGGCGGCGGAGCTTCGCGCATGCAAAAAAGCCGCATGGAGGCTATTGCCACTGCTCGCGCTGGGCTATTTCATCAATTATCTGGACCGCACCAATGTCGGTTTTGCCGCGCTGACGATGAATAGCGACCTCGGGCTGACTGCATCGCAGTTTGGTTTCGCTGCGGGGATTTTCTATATCGGTTATTGCCTGTTCGAAGTCCCCAGCAATCTGGCCTTGTACCGTTACGGAGCGCGCATATGGCTGGCTCGCATCATGGTCACGTGGGGGCTGTTTGCTGCCGCCACAAGTCTGGCCGTTGGGCCAGTCAGTTATTCGGTGATCCGCCTGCTGGCGGGGATCGGTGAGGCTGGGTTCTTCCCCGGCGTGATTTTCTACCTGACCTTGTGGTTTCCTGCGCAATACCGCACTCGGATGATGGCTTATTTCCTGGCTGCCATCCCGCTCTCCTCGGTGCTAGGAGGTCCCCTGTCTGTCGCCACGCTGCAGCTCAATGGCTGGCTCGGATTGCATGGCTGGCAATGGCTGTTCATTCTTCAGGGCTTGCCGGCTTGTGTGCTAGGTGTGATCTCGCTGTATGTGCTCACCGATACACCCGCCAAGGCCACTTGGCTCACCGAGGAAGAGCGCACTGCATTGCAGGGTGCCATTGAGCGTGAGCGCCAGGTACGTGGGGGACACAGTTTCGCGCAGTCGCTCAAGGATGTCCGTGTCTGGCTACTGGCGGCGATCTTGTTCTGCTACATCATCGGCATTCTCGGCGTGGGTGTGTGGCTGCCGACGATCCTCAAATCGCATCGTCTGTCGGACCTGCAGGTCGGTTTCATCAGCGCCTTCCCCTACATCGTCGGTAGCATCGGCATGCTGATATGGGCGCGCTATCTGGCGCGTAGCCAGAAGTTCGTTCTGCACCTGGCGCTGACCTGTGGTGTCGCCGGGGCAGGGTTCTTCGCGTCGGTCGCTTCTGATTCGCTCATTCCCGCCGTGGCCGGCATCACCGTGGCGTTGATCGGTCTGTCGTCGGTGCGGACCTGCTTCTACAGCATCCCGGCGACTTTCCTGAGCAAGGAGGCCGTGGCCGGTGGTCTGGCCTTCATCAATGCGGTGGGTAGCCTGGGTGGATTGGTGGGCCCTGCGATGGTGGGCTGGCTGCGCGATGTCACCGGATCCTTCAAGGCCGGCTTGATCGGCATGGGCGCGATGCTGGTGCTGGCAACGCTGCTCACCCTCGTTCTCAAATCCCTCATCAAGGAGCGTTGAATCATGTCGCATGACACCTGGCAACCCAGTCTGCGCACGCCCGATCCGGCGGTGCGTATTCTCGATCCGCGTTTCGAACATTACCGCCTGCCGCATGCCACCGTGGAGCGTCTTTGGACTGGTGCGCGCTGGTCAGAAGGCCCGGTCTGGATCGGTGACGCCCGGGCGCTGCTGTGGACCGACCTGCCCAATGACCGCATCCTGCGCTGGGACGAGGTCACCGGCCAGGTCGCCGCCTACCGTACTCCGTCCGACAAGGCAAATGGCATGACCCGCGACCGCCAGGGACGGCTGATCGTCTGTGAGCACGGCGCACGCAGGGTGACCCGTACCGAATACGATGGTTCCATCACCGTGCTTGCCGACCGCTACCAGGGCAAGCGCCTCAATTCGCCCAACGATGTGATCGTCGCCAGCGACGATGCGGTGTGGTTCACCGATCCGCCCTTTGGCCTGGTCAGCGACTACATGGGACAGGTCGCGCAGCCCGAGCTGAGCGCCAACCTGTATCGGCTCGATACTCGCAGTGGCGTGCTGGAGTGTGTGGCCGACCAGATCCCTGGTCCCAACGGTCTGGCCTTCTCTCCCGATGAAAGGAAACTCTACGTCGTCGCCTCGCGCGCACGTCCGCGCAGCATCCTGCAGTTCGACGTAGTCGATGGCCACCGGCTCACTGGTGGCAAGGTACTCATCGATGCAGCCGATGGGACGCCCGATGGCTTTCGCGTGGATATCGACGGCAATCTCTGGTGCGGCTGGGGTACCGGTAGCGCGGAACTGGATGGCGTACGCGTCTTTGCACCCGACGGCAGTGCCATCGGCCACATCGCCCTGCCCGAGCGCTGCGCCAACCTTTGCTTCGGCGGCCGTCTGCGCAACCGCCTGTTCATGGCGTCGACCTCGTCGCTGTACGCCCTCTATGTCAATACCCGCGGTGCGGTGTAAGTACCGCAGCCGCACCATCCCAACCCCTGTAAAGGAGGAGACCATGCACTACCTGACAAAGACCCTTTCGACGGCGGCTGTCGCCTGCATGATGACCGCCACCACCCTGCCTGCCCGGGCGGCCGAGATCCACGTATTGGCGACCGGCGCCCTGTCGGCCGCCTTCAAGAAGCTGGTGCCGGCCTTCGAGAAGAAGAGCGGCGACCATCTTGTCATCGCCTGGGGCCCGTCCTATGGCAGCTCTGCGGATGCATTGCCGACCCGCATCCGCAACAAGGAACCCATGGACCTGTGTTTCATGATCGGAGCGGCCCTGGATGGACAGATCCAGCAGGGTGTCTTCGATCCGGTCACGCGTGCCGATCTTGCCCAATCCCGTGTCGGCGTCGCCGTGCGGGCCGGCCTGCCGGTGCCGGATGTGAGCAGTGTGGAGAAACTGCGCACGGCGTTACTGGAGGCTAAATCGGTGGCGTTCTCTGAAGGAGCCAGCGGCACCTTCATCGTCAACACGCTGTTCCCCAAGCTGGGAATTGTCGAGCAGATGAAGAGCAAGAGCGTACTGATCCACGGCAAGGAGCTGGTGGGTACGGCCATCGAACGTGGCGAGGCCGATCTTGGCCTGCAGCAGATCAGCGAGCTGCGCGCCATTGCGGGGATTCAGTTTGCGGGGCCCTTGCCCGATGCGGTGCAGAACCCCAACGTGATTGCCGCTGCCATCGCGCGTGATGCCAAAGAAAGAAAGGCGGCCCAGGGCCTGATCGATTATCTGCGAACAGCAGAGGCCAAGGCGATCTTCGAAAGCACGGGTCTCGATCCCGTTTCCGCTCGCTGAACCGTCATCATCCATGGAGCTGACATGTTGAAACCAGGATATCAATGGCTGGCGGCCGCTTTGACCGCCATGTTCGCTACTTGCGCAGCGGGTGCGCAGGCAGATGCTTCACCGGAGCCAGCCCAGGTCCAGAGCAAGATCATCCGCAATGCTCATGGACAGGTCGAGACCCTGATCCAGGGACGCGGTCCGGTGATCGTGATCCTGCCCTCGCTGGGGCGTTCCGCCACAGACTATGACCAAGTGGCCGTCTATCTTGCTGCCGAGGGATTCCGCGTCATCCGTCCCTTCCCGCGCGGATCAGGGCAGAGCCGCGGGGCCATGACCGGGGTAACCC
>NZ_JAELUH010000095.1 GCF_016429215.1 Herbaspirillum sp. ASV7
GGTGGTGGACACATTGGTCAACACGAAAGGCACGCCTGCCATGTGGGCCGCACGCGCCATGGCCACATCGCCTTCGCGCGCCAGCAGGCCGCTGAAGCCGGTGGGACCGATCAGGAAAGGCGAGGCGATCTCCTGGCCGAACAGTTGGCAGCGCTGCGTGCGTACCGAGACATTGACCAGCGTGCGCGGCAGGAAGCCGATGCGTGTGAATACTTCGCGGTTGCGGCGCAGGCTGGCCTCTTCCTCGGCCCCGCCCTCGACATACTCGAAACAGAAGTTGGGCACCCGCTTGCGCGCCATGGCCCGCAGTTCCTCGATGCTCTGGGCACGGCAAAGGTCCGACCCGGTATAAAGACGACGTTGCAATTCGCTCCCCCTGACTTGGATTGTTCGTTGAAGTCCCGCACGGCAGTGTTTGAATTGGTCAAGCCAAATGCAGTTTAATTTCAATTATGTGAACTGGTAAAGCCAATTGGCAGCGGCGTCTGTGCGACAATCGCCACACTCAGCGCAACCTCCCTAAGAGACAGGTTGCCAAGTCTCCAGAACATAGTGCAAACCATGGCCAGTTCGATGTCGACCGATTCCCGCCGCCTCTATCTGCAGATCGCGGAGCGCCTGCGCACCGTGATGTACCAGCCGGACTTCACCACGCAGGGGCGTCTGCCGCCCGAGCGGGCGCTGGCCGAGCAGCTGGGGGTGTCGCGTCCCTCGGTCCGCGAGGCCCTGGTGGCGCTGGAGCTGGAAGGGCGGGTGGAGATCCGCATGGGTTCGGGGGTCTACCTGACCCGGATGGCGGCACCTGGAGCAGATGAGGCAGCGGCGCCGGTCGACGAGATGGGTAACAGTCTCAGCGACATCATGGGCGCACGTGTTGTCTTCGAAGGCGCGATCGCGGCGTTGGTAGCGCCGCTGGCCAAGCCCCGCGACCTGAAGGCCCTGCGGGCCATCTACCAGACCATGGAGCAGCAATGCCAGGCCGGTCACAGCCCCGCTGCGGCTGATCGCGACTTCCACATGCGCATCGCACAGGTGGCTGGCAACGAGGTACTGGTGCAGACGGTGGCCCGGCTCTACGACGAGCGCCAGGACCCGATCTCGGCCAAGCTGCTGGATCATTACGAACCCGAAGACAGCTGGCTCACTGCCCTGCACGAGCATCGCGACATCCTCGAAGCCATCGAGGCGCATGACGCCATCCAGGCGCAGGCGGCGATGCAGCGTCATCTGAAGCGCTCGCTCAAGCGCACCATGACGCGCAAGCAGTTGAGCTGAAGCTGGTCTTCACCACCCCGCAAAGATACCGACGTCAAGGACAACATGGACACCACCCGCATCGACAAATGGTGTTGGGCCGCGCGCTTCTTCAAGACGCGTTCGCTGGCCACCGAGGCCGTGGACCGCGGTCGCATCAAGCTCAACGGCGAGCGTACCAAGCCGGCCCACAACGTCAGGATCGGTGACCGCCTGGAAATCGACACCGGCGCCACCGAATGGGAAGTGCTGGTCACCGGCATTGCCGACAAGCGCGGTTCGGCCGCCATCGCCGCCACCCTCTATGCCGAGACCGAGCAGAGCATCGCCCGGCGCAGCGCCGAGGCCGAGCGTCACCGGCTCTTCCGTGAACCCTCGGCCGAGATCAAAGGGCGCCCCACCAAGCGCGACCGGCGCCTGCTGGATCGCTCTTCTTCCTGAGCGTCGTCGTCACCCGCTGTACCGGCTACCGCGCGCGTGGTGGCTCGTTGTAAGATGAGGGCCGATCCCCAAGGCCTGTCTTTTCTCCAGCGAGGTTGCGAAGGTGCAGATGTCCCAGGTCGTCCCCTCTGAAACGTTGCAACCGGTGATGCGACCCGTGCGCAAGGAATGTCCGCCCGGCGCCTGCGACTGCCAGCGCGAAGCGCTGCTGGAATGCCTGCATGCGCCCGAGGCACGCATACTGTGGCTCACCCGCGAGGAAGAGAAGCGCTTAATCGAGCGCATCAGCCGCGTCACCACCTATGACGAGCTGCTGCACGTGGGCCATCTGATGCACAAGAATCTCGGCATCCGCCTGCATATCAGCCCCGGTCCCAACGAGGTGCGCACCGTGCGCGGCCTGCAGATCCAGCTGGCCGAGCAACCCGGCCTGTGCCGCAAGACCCGCGATACCATCCCGGCGGCCATCCGCAAATGCCTGGAAAACAATCCCACCATCGTCTACACCCTGCTCGATGCCCACGACCTGCTGGGCGCCGCAGCCGCGCCATCAGCCCCGCCGTGAGGCCTTGCCGACAGGAAATCTGTCCGCTCGCGTCCTCCTGATTTTTTGTTTGACTTTTGCGGCGCGATGAATAATAGTACGATCGTTCGAATAAATTCTGCGTGAATGAATATTCATGTGGACCGGGATGCCGCCAGCGAGCCGCACCTGTCGAACCGGTTCCATCCCGTCGCGGCCTGGCGACGGATACCCAAGAGATAACGATGACAGAGACAAGCAAGGTGACTACCGCACCCGCCCGGCCCAAATTCCTGCGCAAGGGTGAGCAGACCCGCGCCGCCATCCTCGATGTGGCGCTGGAACTGGCCAGCCGTGACGGCCTGGAAGGGCTGACCATTGGTCTGTTGGCCGAGAAAATGAAGATGAGCAAGTCCGGCGTCTTCGCCCATTTCGGCTCGCGCGAAGACCTGCAGATCGAGGTCGTGCGCCTGTACCACAACCGCTTCGAGGAAGACGTCTTCTATCCCTCCATCAAGGAGCCGCGCGGCCTGCCGCGCCTGGAGGGGATGTTCGCACGCTGGATCAAGCAGGTCACCGTGGAAATCGCGCTGGGCTGCATCTACATCAGCGGCGCGGTCGAATACGACGACCGTCCCGGTGCCATCCGCGACCACCTGGTGGCCATGGTCCAGGCCTGGCGCGATGCGCTGGAGCGCTGCATCAAGCAGGCCATCGAAGCCGGCCACCTGCGCGGCGACATCGAGGTCAGCCAGATGGTCTATGAAATGTATGGCCTGATCCTGGCCCTGCATCATGATGCCCGCTTCCTGCATATTCCCGGCAGCGTCGAGCGTGCCGAGGCCAGTTTCCGCCGCCTCATCGACAGCTACCGCCCGCTGGCCGGCAACAGCACCAGCCCCGCAGCAAGCACCAAGAATTCAAAATCGGCCGCCAGGAAGGCAGCCTAACCCGTTCGGAGACATTCATGCCCCAATACAACGCCCCCTTGCGCGACATGCAGTTCGTGCTGCACGAACTGCTCAATGTCGAGGAAGTCTTCAAGGAGCTGCCGCCGCACAGCGACACCAACCGCGAACTGATCGATCAGGTGCTGGAGGAGGGCGGCAAGTTCGCCTCGCAGGTATTGTTCCCGCTGAACCATTCGGGCGACCGCGAAGGCTGCCACTACGACCGCGAGACCAAGAGCGTCACCACCCCCAAGGGCTACAAGGATGCCTACCAGCAGTACGTGGATGCGGGCTGGGCGGCGCTGTCCTGCGATACCGAATTCGGTGGCCAGGGCCTGCCGCTGACGATCAACAACTCCTTCTACGAGATGCTGAACTCGTCCAACCAGGCCTGGACCATGTACCCCGGCCTGTCGCACGGCGCCTACGAGTGCCTGCACGCGCATGGCTCTGAAGAACAGAAGCAGCTCTACCTGCCCAAGCTGGTCTCGGGCGAGTGGACCGGCACCATGTGCCTGACCGAAGCGCACTGTGGCACCGACCTGGGCCTCTTGCGCAGCAAGGCCGAGCCGCAGGCCGATGGCTCCTACAAGATCACCGGCAACAAGATCTTCATCTCCGCCGGTGAAAACGACGTCTCCGCCAACATCGTCCACCTGGTGCTGGCGCGCCTGCCGGATGCGCCGGAAGGCTCCAAGGGCATCTCGCTGTTCATCGTGCCCAAGTTCCTGCCCAATGCCGACGGCTCGCTGGGCGCGCGCAACCCGATCTTCTGCGGTGCCATCGAAGAGAAGATGGGCATCCACGGCAATGCCACCTGCCAGATGAACCTGGACGGCGCCACCGGTTGGCTGATCGGCCAGCCGCACAAGGGTCTGCAGGCCATGTTCGTGTTCATGAACGCCGCTCGCCTGGGCGTTGGCATGCAGGGCCTGGGCCTGACCGAAGTGGCCTACCAGAATGCCTTGGTCTATGCCAAGGACCGCCTGCAGATGCGCAGCCTGTCCGGTATCAAGGCCGCCGACAAGCCGGCCGATCCGATCATCGTGCACCCCGACGTGCGCCGCATGCTGCTGACCGCCAAGGCCTTCGCCGAAGGCGGCCGCGCCTTCACCTCCTATGTCGCGCTGGAACTGGACAAGGAACTGAGCCATCCGGACGAACAGGTGCGCAAGGATGCCGCCGACATCGTGGCCCTCTTGACCCCGGTGGTGAAGGCCTTCCTCACCGACAATGCCTGGATGGCCACCTCCGAGTGCCTGCAGGTCTATGGCGGCCACGGCTACATCGCCGAATGGGGCATGGAGCAATACGTGCGCGACGCCCGCATCAACATGATCTACGAAGGCACCAACACCATCCAGTCGCTGGACCTGCTGGGCCGCAAGATCCTGATGGACAACGGCGCCAAGCTCAAGAAGTTCGGCGCCCTGATCCAGGCCTTCGTGGAAGAGCACGGCACCGATGAGTCCATGTCCGAATTCATCACGCCGCTGGCCGACATCGGTGACAAGGTCAGCAAGCTGACCATGGAGATCGGCATGAAGTCCTTCGCCAACCAGGACGAGGCCGGCGCTGCCGCCGTGCCTTACCTGCGCGTGGTGGGCCACCTGGTGTTCTCCTACCTGTTCGCTCGCATGGCCAAGATCGCGCTGGAGAAGCAGGACAGCGGCGACAGCTTCTACACCGCCAAGCTGGCCACGGCACGCTTCTACTTCGCGCGCCTGCTGCCGGAAACCGCCATGCTGATCCGCCAGGCCCGCTCGGGCGCGGCCAACCTGATGGCGCTGGACGCAGAGTTGTTCTGATCGCAATACCCGCGCCGTCCGCAGGCCAGTGCCTGCGGGCGGCGTTGATCTACCGCAATCCGGCCCGGCATGGCGTCACGTCCGTGTCACCGCCGCAAGGCATGCTGTGCCCACCTGCGAGAAATCGCATAGATGGCGTACAGTAGGCGTTCGCACCCAGCGACGCAGCATCTTGCCCGGCCTTGAATTCATGTTTCATGTTTGCAGCACCAGCAAAGGAGATTTGCGTGTCCAATTTCATCGTCAAAAAAGTGGCCGTGCTCGGCGCCGGCGTCATGGGGGCCCAGATTGCCGCCCACTGCATCAACGCCCGCGTCCCGGTCGTGCTGTTCGACCTGCCGGCCAAGGAAGGCCCGAAGAACGGCGTGGTCCTGCGCGCCATCGAGAACCTCAAGAAACTGAGCCCCGCACCGCTGGGCAACAAGGATGATGCCGCCCTGATCCAGGTCGCCAACTACGAGGATGACCTGGCCGTGCTGGAAGGCTGCGACCTCATCATCGAAGCCATCGCCGAGCGCATGGATTGGAAGCACGACCTCTACAAGAAGGTCGCCCCGCACATCGGCCCCAAGGCCATCTTCGCTTCCAACACCTCGGGCCTGTCCATCAATGCCCTGTCCGAAGGTTTTGATGCCGGCCTGAAGGCGCGCTTCTGCGGCGTGCACTTCTTCAACCCGCCGCGCTACATGCACCTGGTCGAATTGATTCCGACCCAGTCCACCGAACCGCACATCCTCGACCAGCTGGAAGCCTTCCTCACCACCACCCTGGGCAAGGGTGTGGTGCGTGCCTTCGATACGCCCAACTTCGTGGCCAACCGCGTGGGCGTGTTCGGCATCCTGGCCACCGTCATCGAAGCCGAGAAGTACGGCCTGTCGGTGGACGTGGTCGATGACCTGACCGGCGCCAAGCTGGGTCGTGCCAAGTCCGGTACCTTCCGTACCGCCGACGTGGTGGGCCTGGATACAATGGGCCACGTCATCCGCACCATGCAGGACAATCTGAAGGACGATCCCTTCTTCCCCTCCTACGCCACCCCGCCGCTGCTGGCCAAGCTGGTCGAGCAGGGCGCGCTGGGCCAGAAGAGCGGTGCCGGTTTCTACAAGAAAGTGGGCAAGGACATCCTGCGCATCGACCCGGCCAAGGGCGACTACGTCCCGGGCGGCGGCAAGGCCGATGACATCATCGCCCGCATCTTGAAGGAAAAGGATCCGGTCAAGCGCATGAAGGCGCTGCACGATTCCACCAACCCGCAAGGCCAGTTCCTGTGGGCCATCTTCCGTGATGCCTTCCACTACATCGCCGTGCACCTGGAATCGGTGGCCGACAATGCCCGCGACCTGGACTTCGCCATGCGCTGGGGCTTCGGCTGGAGCGTCGGTCCCTTCGAGACCTGGCAAGCCGCGGGCTGGAAGCAGATCGCGCAATGGGTCAAGGAAGACATCGACGCCGGCCGCGCGCTGTGCAATGCACCGCTGCCGGACTGGGTCTTCGATGGCCGCGATGGCGTGCACTCCGAGAAGGGCTCCTGGTCGCCCTCGAAGAAGGCCGATGTGGCCCGTTCCGAACTGCCGGTCTACCAGCGCCAGGCCTTCCGCGCACCGCTGGTGGGCGAGGGTGCCGCCGACGGCAAGAGCGCCGGCACCACCTTCTTCGAAGACGAGGCCGTCCGTATCTGGCACCAGAACGACGATGTGCTGATCCTGTCCTTCAAGACCAAGATGCACGTGATCGGCCAAGGTGTCATCGACGGCATGAACAAGGCCGTCACCGAAGCCGAGCAGAACTTCAAGGGCCTGGTGATCTGGCACCCGGACGCGGCCGAAGGCGGCGCCTTCTCGGCCGGTGCCGATTTGCAGTCGATGCTGCCGTTGTTCATGTCGGGTGGCGTCAAGGCTATCGAACCGGTGGTGCACCAGCTGCAGCAGGCGCACCAGCGCCTGAAGTACGCCAGCGTGCCGGTGATCGCGGCTGTCGCCGGCCTGGCCCTGGGCGGTGGTTGCGAACTGCTGCTGCATACCGCCAAGCGTGTGGTCTCCATCGAGTCCTACATCGGCCTGGTGGAAGTGGGCGTGGGCCTGATCCCGGCCGGTGGCGGCCTGAAGGAAGCCGCCGTGCGCGCCGCCAAGGAGGCCAAGGGCAACGACATCCTGCAGTTCCTGAAGGAATACATGCTGGCTGCGGCCACTGCCAACGTTTCCAAGTCGGCGCTGGAAGCCCGCAAGCTGGGCTACCTGCGCGAGGATGACGTGATCGTCTTCAACCCGTATGAATTGCTGCACGTGGCCAAGGTGGAAGCGCGCGCGCTGTTCGACGCCGGCTATCGTCCGCCACTGTCGCCGCAGGTGCCGGTGATCGGCCGCAACGGCCTGGCCACCATCATGGCGCAGCTGGTCAACATGCGCGATGGCGGTTTCATCTCGGCGCACGACTTCAAGCTGGGCAAGATGATCGCCGAGACCGTCGCCGGTGGCGAAGTGGAAGAGGGCAGCATCGTCAACGAACAATGGCTGCTCGACATCGAGCGCAAGTTCTTCATGGAGTTGCTCAACCATCCCAAGACGCAAGAGCGGATCATGGGCATGATGCAAACCGGCAAGCCAGTCCGTAATTAAAGAACGCTCCCTCCCCTTCAAGGGGAGGGTTGGGGTGGGGATGGGTTGAAATGCAAGGCCAGACCAACGACTTCACGAAACTTGCAGCCAAGCAGCTGCGCAAGACCATGACCGAAGCCGAGCAAAGGCTCTGGCATCGTCTACGCGGCCAGCAGCTTGACGTGAAGTTTCGCCGTCAGCACCCCTTTGAAAATTACGTACTCGATTTTGTCTGTCTGGAACGGCGCCTGGTGATTGAAGTAGACGGCTCGCAGCATGTCGGCAATCAGGATGACGCAACCCGGACCGCAAAATTGAATCAGGCAGGCTTCACGGTTCTACGCTTTTGGAATAACGAAGTATTGAATGAGACGGATGTGGTCGTTCAGGCAATCTGGAATGCATTGAACCCATCCCCACCCCAGCCCTCCCCTTGAAGGGGAGGGAGAGTCCAAGGAGATTTTGTAATGAGCAAACAACTGCAAGACGCCTACATCGTCGCCGCCACCCGCACCCCTATCGGCAAGGCGCCGCGTGGCATGTTCAAGAACACCCGTCCGGATGACCTGCTGGTGCGCGCCATCCAGTCTGCCGTGGCACAGGTGCCTGGCCTGGATCCCAAGCTGATCGAGGACGCCATCGTCGGCTGCTCCTTCCCCGAAGGCGCGCAAGGCCTGAACATGGCGCGTAACGCCGTGCTGCTGGCCGGCCTGCCCAACACCATCGGCGGCGTCACCATCAACCGCTACTGCGCCTCCGGTATCACCGCCATCGCCATGGCCGCCGACCGCATCCGCGTGGGCGAAGCCGATGTCATGATCGCCGCCGGTGCCGAATCGATGTCGATGGTGCCGATGATGGGCTTCCACCCCTCCATCAACATCAACGCCTTCAAGGATGAGAACGTCGGCATGGCCTACGGCATGGGCTTGACCGCCGAGAAGGTGGCACAGCAGTGGAAGGTCTCGCGCGAAGCACAGGACGAGTTCTCGCTGGCCTCGCACCAGAAGGCCATCGCCGCGCAGCAGGCCGGTGAATTCGCCGACGAGATGACCTCGGTGGAGATCATCGAGCGCTTCCCCAACCTGGGTACTGGCGAGATCGACATCAAGACCCGCACCGTCAGCCTGGACGAAGGCCCGCGCGCCGATTCCAACCTGGCCGCGCTGGCCAAGCTCAAACCGGTCTTCGCCGCCAAGGGCAGCGTCACCGCCGGCAACAGCTCGCAGACTTCCGACGGCGCCGGCGCGCTGATCATCGTTTCGGAAAAGATCCTCAAGCAATTCAACCTGACCCCGCTGGCGCGCTTCGTCTCCTTCGCCGTACGCGGCGTGCCGCCGGAAATCATGGGCATCGGTCCCAAGGAAGCGATTCCTGCCGCCCTGAAGGCCGGTGGCCTGACCCAGGACCAGATCGACTGGATCGAACTGAACGAAGCCTTCGCTGCGCAAGCGCTGGCCGTCATCGGCGACCTCGGCCTGGACCCCAGCAAGGTCAACCCCATGGGCGGCGCCATCGCCCTGGGTCACCCGCTGGGCGCCACCGGTGCGATCCGCGCTGCCACCACCATCCATGCACTGCGCCGCAAGAACCTGAAGTACGGCATGGTGACCATGTGCGTGGGGACCGGCATGGGCGCGGCGGGCATCTTCGAACGCGTCTAAGCGGCACACGCCAGGCCCGACCTGAGCTGACCCGACCCGAAGCCGCACTGCTCGCGCCGTGCGGCTTTTTTCATGAATCATTTAAATTGTTTATAAAAATTCAAGGAGACCCGAGCAGATGGATATCCAACTGACCAAGGCCGATGGCATCCTGACGATCCACTTCGATCGCGAGGACAAGAAGAACGCCATCACCGCCGCCATGTACCAGCGACTGGCCGATGCCCTCAAGGACGCCGAGACCGACAATGCGGTGCGCGCCATCCTCTTCACCGGCAAGGCGCAGGCCTTCTCGGCGGGCAACGACCTGGAGGATTTCCTGAAGAACCCGCCCAAGACCCAGGATGCCCCGGTATTCCAGTTCCTGTGGCAGATCAGCCATGCCAGCAAGCCCATCGTGGCCGCTGTTGCGGGCGTGGCGGTGGGGATCGGCACCACGATGCTGTTGCATTGCGACCTGGTCTATGCGGCCGACAATGCCAAGTTCTCGATGCCCTTCACGCAGTTGGGTTTGTGTCCGGAGGCCGCATCTTCGCTGCTGCTGCCGCACATCGCCGGCTACCAGCGCGCGGCCGAGAAGCTGTTGCTGGGCGAGGCCTTTGGTGCTGAAGAAGCTGCGCAGATCGGCTTCGTCAATCGCGTGATGAGTGTGGACGAGTTGCTACCCTATGCGCACAAGCAGGCCGCCAAGCTGGCCGCCCTGCCGGCCGCATCGATCCGCGTGACCAAGCAGCTGATGAAGAAGAACCGCGTCACCGCCACCGAGCAGCAGATGGTGGCCGAGATCGAACACTTCGCCCGCATGCTGACCGCGCCCGAGGCCAAGGAAGCGTTCACGGCGTTCTTTGAGAAGCGCAAGCCGGATTTCAGCCGGTTTGATTGAGCTGGCGTGGCGGCGGAACTTCCGCCGCTACCTCCAACTACTCCTCCCCGTCGCAATCACCGCCACCGGATCGCCGCGCTGCTCATACGGATGACGCAGCACGATGCGGCTGGCGAATTTCTCGATGCCGATCTCGTCCTCAAGCAACCGCTCCATCAATTCCTGGAACAGGGACACCGTGGGGGCGATGATCTTGAGCAGGTAGTCGTAGCCACCACTGACGTTGTAGCACTCGACGATTTCCGCATACCTGGAGGCTCCTTGTTCGAACTTGCGGAAGTCGGCCGGGCGGTGGCTGCCGAGCGTGATCTCGGAAAACACCACCACATGGCTGCCCAGCTTCTCCAACGCGATCTGCGCGCCGTAGCCGGCGATGATGCCGCTCTCTTCCATGCGCTTGGTGCGCGTCAGGCAGGGGCTGGGGCTCAGGTTGACCGCTTCGGCCAACTCCACGTTCGAACAGCGTCCCTCTCGTAACAGGTGTTCGAGAATCCTGATGTCGGTACGATCGAGTGGGTCAGTTGGGCGCATGGGGCGATCATATCACCGCAGTCGGTGCATCAATGCCGGCCTGAGCCAGTCCGGGCTTCGGTCAGCGACTCGTCCAGCGCATCGATGACCATGCCGGCCTGGTCTGCCGTCAATACCAGCGGCGGACGGATCTTGAGCACGTTATGGCCCATGGCACAGGCGCTCAACAGCACACCCTTCTGGCGCATCCGGTTGACCACCTCGCTGGTGAGACTGCGATCCGGCATCCGCGAGTGGCGATCAGAGACCAGTTCCACACCGACGAACATCCCGGCGCCGCGTACGTCGCCAATGGCCTCATGCCGTTCGGCCAGGGCGCTGATGCCGTCGAGCAAGATCGAGCCGACCTCGCGTGCATGAGCGATCAGTCCTTCTTGCGCGATGGTCTTGAGCACCGCCAGCGCTGCCGCGCAAGATACCGTATTGCCGCCGAAGGTATTGAAGTAGCGCGAACGCTGGCCAAACTCCTGCAAGGCGTCGGCCGTGGCCAGCAGACCGGCGACCGGCTGGCCGTTGCCCATCGGCTTGCCCATGGTCACGATGTCGGGGACCACGCCGTGGCGTTGGAAGCCCCACATGTGCTCGCCGGTACGGCCGAAGCCTGGTTGCACTTCATCCGCGATGAAAAGTCCGCCGGCGCGCTGGATGGCCTGCACGGCGCCCTGGAGGAAGCCGGTCGGGCCTGGCAGGATGCCGTCGCTGGTAAAGAGCGAGTCGACGATCAGCGCGGAGGGCTTGATGCCGTGGCGCTGCAGGTCGGCGATGGCGGCTTCGACATCGCGCGTGAAGCGCTCGCCCAGGTCCTGTCCCTGGGCGTGATAGCTGCGTGGCGCCGGTACCAGCCGCACATGCGGGCCCAGGTCGACCGTGCTGCCCAGCGATGGCGAGAACTGCGAAACGGCATCGGTGATGCCGTGATAGGCGGTATCGGTCACGATCACGCCGGTGCCGCCGGTGCGTACCTTGGCGATGCGATAGGCCAGGTCATTGGCCTCGCTGCCGGTGCAGGTCAGCATCAGGTGCGCCAGCGCTGTCTCCGGCACCGTGGCCAGCAGGCGCTCGGCCAGTTCCAGGATGGTCTCGTGCAGGTAGCGGGTATTGGTGGCCAGGGTCTGCACCTGCTGGCAGATCGCCTCCGTGACGGCCGGGTGGCAATGCCCCAGCGAGGTCACGTTGTTGTAGACGTCGAGGTAGCGGCGTCCTTGCGGGTCGATCAGCCAGACGCCTTCGCCGCGCACGATCTGTAGCGGGTGCTCATACATCAGACGATAGGCCGGGCCCAGCAGCGCATCGCGGCGTTGGATCAGGGCCTCGGTCGCGGGACCGACGTCGGCGCGACCGGGGATGTAGGCATTGACCATGTTCAGGTCGGTGGTGCTCTTCATGGGGTTCTCCTGTGGCGGATTTCTGAAAGCAGGCGGTCGCGCGCGTCCTGGCGCGAGAGGTCGGCCAATTGTTCCAGCGCCTCCCAGGCCGCCGGGTTGTGACGCATGATGTAGGCCCGGTTGTGGGGATAGCGCACGGCGCGCCATTCCGAGATGAGCGCCGTGATCAGATGGCGCGTGGCCATCAGGTCGGTGACGATGTTCAGTTCGAGATCGGTCAGCGGCGCGAGTGCGTGATAGGCGCCCACGAACTGCGCCGGACCTTCGAAAGGATCGGCGCTGCCCGTCATGTGGAAGGCGGCTGCGGTGCCCACTTCGCCCACCAGCGGCGCGTGCAGCATGTCGCCGAAGTCGATGATGCCGGTGATGCGTTCCTGCTCCTGTGGCGCCACCAGCACGTTGTAGAGGTGGTAGTCGTTGTGGATCACCTGGGCCCGCACCTGCGGCAGGCGCGGCAGCACATCTTGCTCGAAGCGCGTCATGAAACGTTGCGCCAGCTGGCGCCGCGCCGGATCGACCAGGCTTTCCACCTTCGCGGCCAGGCGGTGGGCGGTCGACACGTTCCACAACAGGTCGTGATGTGCGCCCGGATGGATGAAGTCGCGCAAGGCCAGGTTCAGCCTGGCCAGGCAGTGGCCCATGGCGCGCCGCTGGCCGGGAGTGCGCGCGGTTTCCTTGACCTGCACGCCGTCCAGGTAGGTCAGCATGCGCACGGTACAGACGCTGCCATCGTGCAGATGCACGCGGTCGCTGGAGCGACCCTCCAGCGTAGATACCACGCGCGGGATGGGCAGATCGGGGGCGACGCTGGCGACGTGTTCCAGCGCTGCGATCTGGAAATCGACTACCGAGGTTTCTTCGGAGGGATTGCTGACCTTGAGGACATAGCGCTGGCCATCATCGCTATCGATGCGGCAGTTCAGGTCGCGCTCGCCGGCCAGCGCAGTGGCCAGGCCTTCGATGCCGTAGCGTCCGGCGGCCAGCGTTTGCAGCTCGGAGAGCGCCATCATCGGCGCGGCCGTGCTCAGTGCGGCGGTGTCAGTGTGAGCTTGCGGATGCATCATGGGTCTCGCTTCGGGATCACGCCAAGGATGAGCAGGTGTGACGGTCAAAGACCCACCAGCCCGGCGAGTTGGCGGAAGTCGGTGAGGCGGTTGACGCCATAGCCATCGAAGCTGGGCTCATGGTTGCGGTCGATGAAGGCCTTGCCCATGAAGCCCAGGTCGGCAGCCGTCATCAGGTCGTAGCGGAAGCTGGAGGAGCAATGCAGCATCTCCTCCGGTCCGCAGCCGAGCTGGTCGAACATGTATTCGAACGCCTGCCCGCGTGGCTTGTAGGCTTGCGCTTCCTCGGCGGTGTAGACAGCATGGAAGGGCGCCTTCAGATGAGTCACGCTGTGCGGGATCAGGTCGGTCATCGAGTTCGACAGGATCACCAGCGGGATATGCGCTGCAATCTTCTCCAGGGTCTCCACCACGTGCGGATGTGGCTGCCAGGTCGGGACGGCGGCATAGAGTGCCTGTGCATCGCTGGCGCGATACTCCACGTCGTGCGCGTGGCAGGCGCGCTGGATGGCGTTTTCCACGACATCGAAGAAGGGCTTCCAGGCGCCCAGCACTTCGTCCAGGCGATAGAAGCGGAAACTGTCCAGGAAGGCCGGCATGCGCTGCTCGCTGACGCGATCGGAGAACAGCCTCCTGGCGGTGGGGCCCATCTCGAAATTGATGAGCGTTCCGTAACAGTCGAAACTGATGAACTTCGGCTTGAAAATCATTTGGTCAATCTCCCTCGTTGTGGATGGAGGAAGTATGGCCGTCTGTGTGCAACAAAAATCTCTTATTGCCGGGGGATTGAAGCAGCTTCTACTTTTAATTCTGGCCTTTCCGGCATTTTCCATCGGCCGCTTGCGTGCCGGCTGGGGACAGCGAGATGTTAGAACCCGTAGGGAGCGGCCCGTTTGGGCGAATTGCTGCGTTACGAATTTGGGTCAAGACGCCCAGTCTTGACCCAAATTCGTGCCTTGCACTTCATCCCAAACGGGACTCGCTCGCACTCACGCTTATTGATGAAATGGGTTCTAGTCTCGCCCCGTCAACGCCAACCTCACCGCCAACGCCCCAAACGCCATCGCAAAGCTGCGACGCAGCCAGGTGATCACCCTGGGCCGCGCCATCACCTGGTCACGCATGGCCGCAGCAAAGACGCCATAGAGGGCGAAGACCAGGAAGGTCATCAGCATGAATACCCCCGAGAGTTCCAGCATGCTGGCCAGCGGCGTGCTGTCGTTGGCGGGCATGAACTGCGGCAGGAAGGCGACGAAGAAGATCGACAGCTTGGGGTTGAGGATGTTGACCAGCACGCCATCGAGCAGGATACGCGCGCCGGAACGCGGCGGGCCGCTGGCCTTGTCCATGCGCAGGGGGCCGGATTCGCGCAGCGACATCCATGCCATGTACAGCAGATACGCAATGCCGGCGTACTTGACCAGGTTGAAGGCCAGCGCGCTGGCATGCAGCAGGGCGGCCAGGCCCAGTACCGCCGCCGCCACATGCGGCACGATGCCCAGCGTGCAACTGAGCGCTGCCAGGACGCTGGCGCGCGCGCCCTGCGACAGCCCGGCCGACAAGGTATAGACCACGCCGGTACCCGGCGAGGCGACAATGACCAGGGTGGTCAACAGGAATTCCGGACTCATGGACAACGCTCCCGAAAGCAGGTTGGTGGGTGAGGACAAGCCGGGGCGGTCCCGGCATCGCAGGCAGGCCAGACGGCCCCCATGATGCCACCGTCGCCCACAGAAATCGAGTTCAGCGTGATCCGGCCAGCCGGCGCAGCAAGGCCAGCGCCGAGCGCGCGGCCAGCGACGAGGTGCCGGCGTTGGTCGAGGGCAATGCCTGGATGGAGAACTGCAAGCGCCCACTGTCGGACTCCACCTCGATGGCGTGGCAGTTGCTGCCGATGGCCGGATCGATCCATAACTCCACCATGGTCCGCTGCGGCCCGATGCCGGCCAGCGATAGCGCGGCGGCCACATTGAGGTTGTCCGGGAAGCAGCGCACCGCCTCGGCAGCCGTGCCACTGAATACGCGCTGCGGCTGCCGCAGCTGCTCCACGACGATGCCTTGTTGCTCCAGCCAGACGACGTCGCGCAGGGCCGCCGGGGGCTTGCGCGTCACCAGTCGGGCGCTGCGGATCTCGCCCTCGGCCATCGCCGCGACTGCATCCAGGCCGCCGATGGCGCCGCTGGGCAGATGGAAACGATGACGATACTGCTCCCGTAGCGCCAGCAGTTCAGGCCGGAGCAGCAGGGCGCCCGCGCTCATGGCCAGCAGATGCCTGCCGGCTTGCAGCACAGGGGCGGCGATCTGTTCCAGCACATGTGGTCCGGCACATTCGATGATGATGTCGGCCTGTCCGGCCAGCTGCGCCAGTGGCACCACCGCTACCCATGGTGCTGCCGTGGCGAGGTAGGCGCGTGCGGCCTCTTCATTGCGGGCCGCGACCGCACCCACCCGCATGCCCTCGGGCATGTCTTGCAGCAGGCTGCGGCCGATGGCGCCCAGGCCGGCTAGGGCGATGGTGGTCATGATCTCTTCTCCCTCTCCAGATGACGATGCGCTTATGCTAGAGCGCTCCCCGGCGGCGGACAAATGATTAGAATGGCGTCATGCATGCATTGAAGTCATGCGTCCTCATTTGATCGGACTTTTTCCATTCCATGAACAAGCTTCCTCCATTGACCGCCTTGCGCGCCTTCGAGGCCACCGCCCGCCGGCTCTCCTTTACCGAGGCGGCCAATGAGCTGCATGTGACCCAGAGCGCGATCAGCCGGCAGGTACGTCTGCTGGAGGAGCACCTGGGCC
>NZ_JAELUH010000096.1 GCF_016429215.1 Herbaspirillum sp. ASV7
ATGCAACTGGAACACCCGTTTAGCCAAGTCAATTCCGAGAATGTCGATATCCATGACACACCTCCACACTGAAATTGGATGAAACCTTAGTTTGATCCTATTGGTGGTGTCGGGTCCATCTCAGTAATTCAACAGCCTGATCTTTTGATCTCGTTATATTGCTACCCGATCGCCTCCCTACCTTGACTTACTTGCACTTCGGAATTTCGTTTACTATGAACTCTGAAATTTCGGTTCCAGTTTTAGTACAAATGCTTCAACCTTGCTACAAGCTTCAACATATTTACTAAAATTACCGGCTGCAAGCAAAGCGTCGCGTTTCAACTGCTCCTCGTATATTCTGAGTTCTAGTGCTGGTATAGCTTCAGTTGAGATCATGTCGGCACCTTTGCTAGCGACTTTTTCAAGCGTTCATTGGCATCTTTCACATTTGCCTCGAATTCCGTCCAGCGATTAGCCGCTGCATGCTTCATTTCATTCAACTTGTCCTCGGTATCCTTCAATGCTTTTTCAGAGGTGTTGATCTTCAACGCGAACTCGGCTTTAGCCTCATTTGTTCCTGTAACGGCTTGACTTTTCATCATCGCAATTTCCGCTCCAGCGTTCTTTAACTCCGCCTGGGTCTTTGCTATAAATTCGTCGCGCCTAGCGTTATCGTCAGCATAGTCAAAACGAGGTAATGCTTTGACGATATCCCGCGTAGCGCCAGGCATCACCAACTTTCCCCGCCGATCCTCGATCTGCGAAACTGGGATCGCCACATTATGGGTACCAATGCCAACGAATCCTCCCGCGCCGATGATCACGTAGGAAACCTGCCGGTCTTTTTCAATAATCAGATCTTCAACTTTGCCTATTTTCACCCCAGTATCCGTATAAACCATCTTTCCAAGAATAGTTTTCTTGACACTCCAGCCGGAAGCAACTTGTGTCGATTCGACGATGCTCACGCCAACTGTCGTGCTCGTCCCGGCAATCTGGGCCGATACAGCGCCCGTTGCGAACATCACGGCAATACCCACGAGCCCCATGACTAAGTTAATCGTTTTCACTTTTCATCTCCTGGCTGTCCAAGACAGCATGTGACCTGAAGCCATGGTCGTTGCGAATGCACACGGTATGCTTCAATTACTTCGATGACTATAGAGATGAATTGGTAGAGAATCTGTTCGATATCAAACATGAGGCGACATCAAGTGATGCTTCGATTTGGCTAGCAAATAGCCCGGGCCGACTAGTGCATGAACCGATGCGAAGATGGCTTGGGGATTGATTTTTTCATGGTTCTTTATGCCATTTGCATGGCTAATAGTCGCAAATTCCCGCTCATCGAACACTCGATGGAGTTGATCTCTTGGCATCCACTTGAGTAAAGTCAACCGCAACCGGATCACTGGCAGGAAACGACTCGTCTAAAGCCTCGTCAAGAGCATCGCTCTGGCGCTTCAACTCGTCCTCCGCCCCCTTTTTTTTCAAAACAGAAACACTCGACGCGACGGATTGGCTATTCATTAGACCTCCCTGCTTCGTGGGCCTGGCGAAGCATATGAGCTTCGTCATCAAACCTACTCTTGTTGGAAGAGCATGGTACGCCCTTCAGGAAACGACGGTTAGATTGTCAATTACCGTCCAAACACCTGGTGAATTCTTTGCGGCATAGTTTACGAGATCTCGTTCACTCCAGCTATGTACGGTTCCCGTCAAGGTGACATTCGTTCCAGCGACCTCTACATTAATATCGCTCCCCTCTTGTCTTGCTCGCCGCTTGAGCGCAGCCTCAATGTCATCTTTCACCAGTTTCGAAGAAACTTTGTCTTTGATCGTAATCTGGTCGATAACGCTGACGACACCTTTGAGATGGCGGATCACCGCGATCGCTCCGCGTCTTTCAAAGTCCCAACGCACCTTGCCAGAGAGAGTCACACGTCCCTTTTCCACAGCGACCTTAATTACATCCGGCTGGACATAGTTTGACCACGACAAAACGTGCTCCGCTGCCTGCGCTATATCTGCATCGCGCCGGTGGTTTTTTCCATGTAGCTTGACGTTGATCGCCGTGGCAAGACCTTTGACACCACCGACTCGCTGGGCTGCAAGTTCAGCGTCAACTTTCTCCGAATAACTATCGACATCTCCTGCCAGCGTGACAATTCCGTCCTTCACCTGCACGCCAATCTGCGTCGCATTGATAGAGGGTTCCCATTTCAATTCTGCGCAGACATCCTGCTGCAGCTGCGAATCCGTTTTCATGATAGATCCAAAAGAGTTGAAAACCTGAGAGTACGTCGGCGTCAGTTTTCCATCTGTACGCTGGAACACCTTCACGGCGTAACGGTGAGTTACGACGTCCCTCCGCTTTCCGGCCCCTCTGAAAACAAGAGTTGCCGGGGATTAAATGAGGAAATTTCGGTAAGCCGCTGGAACGGCTTGCGCTCTTCCGCCGTCCCCGTTGGGGGAACATCGCTGCACACGACTGCATACAATGCGCCTGCACCGTCACCCTGAAATACCTTGATAGTGACGGTTTGCTGGTTATCCTCGGCCGTGGAAAATATTTGGCTGAACTTGGTTGGAATCGTCGTATTTTTATGGATCATTTTGCTCATGACGCCTCCCTTGGTTTCGATGCCCAGCGATAGTAGCCTCACATCGAGGAGCAATAGATCCTTTCGTTCACCCGACAGAACCGCCCCCTGGATCGCCGCGCCGACGGCCCCACAGCTTCATCCCGATTGACATCTCTGCGCGACTCCTTCCCGACGAATTCCCTGACTTTTTTCTGTACGCCCGGCATACGGGTCATACCGCCCACCAGAATGATGTCGTCGATCTCGGCAACGGTGATACCAGCATCCTTGATAGCGAGATGGTAAGGGGCTATCGTGGCGTTGATCAAGTCGTCCACCAGCGCCTCCAGCCTGGCGCGCGTCATCGTCATGTTCAAATGAATAGGGGCGCCATTTGCCATGGCGATATAAGGTTCTTTGATATCGGTCTGCTGCGTCGAAGATAACTCGATTTTGGTGGGTTCTGCCGCGGCCTTGATACGCTGTAGCGCGATCGGGTCTTTCTTCAAATCTATACCATTTATTTTTCTGAATTCATCAATGATGTGATCGATGATGCGCTGATCGAAATCTTCTCCGCCCAGAAAGTTATCACCGTGGAAATAACTTCAAATTGCTTATCACCTGCCACTGCCGCAATTTCGATGATGGAAATGTCGAACGTCCCGCCACCGAGGTCATAGACGGCGATCTTGCGGTCGCCGTCATGCACTTTATCCAGGCCGAATGCCAGAGCCGGCCGCTTTCGATTCATTGATGATGCGTTTGACGTCCAGCTCAGCGATACGCCCCGCATCCTTGGCCGCCTGGCGCTGCGCGTCATTGAAATATGCGGGTACGGTAATGACAGCTTCGTCGACCGGGCCGCCTGGATAGTCTTCAGCCGTCTTCTTCATCTTGCGCAACACATCTGCAGAAATCTGTGGTGGCTCCAACTTCTTGTCGCGCACATTGATCCAGGCATCGCCGTTGTCGCCATTGATGATCTGGAATGGCATCAAGCCGATGTCCTTTTGCACTTCTTTCTCGACGAATTTACGTCCGATCAGACGTTTGACCGCAAACAGGGTATTTTCGCGGTTAGTGACTGCCTGCCGTTTGGCCGGCGCACCGACAAGAATTTCACCATCGTCCCGATATGCGATGACCGACGGTGTAATGCGCGATCCTTCCGCGTTCTCTATTATCTTGGGTACACCGTTTTCCATCACTGCGACACAGGAATTTGTGGTACCCAGGTCAATACCGATAAGCTTGCTCATCATGTCTCCATCCTTGTTCGCCAGGCTCGATAACTCAATACTCGGTTGAGCACAATGCGAACGCAGAACGCCGCATTTAGCTCAGCCATCCGCGAAATCAATCACCACACGCGAGGCCACCTGGCCATGCTCCAATCGTTCGAAGACCTGATTGATGGCCGAAAGCGGTTGCAACTCGATATCTGCCTTGACCTTACCGGTTGCGGCAAAAGCAAGCGCCTCATTCATGTCCTGGCGAGTGCCGACAAACGAACCACGAATGGTGACGCAATTGGCCACCACCTCGAACAGCGGTATCGGGAATTCTCCCGGGGGCAAACCGACCAGTACGCAGGTGCCAAGCTTGCGCGTCATGGCAACACCTTGCGCGAAGGCGCTTAGCGATGGGGCAGTGACAAGCACACCATGTGCGCCCCCGCCAATTTCTTTCTTCAATACTGCGGCTGGATTGCTGGCTTTGGCATTGATCAGCAAATCCGCTCCCAACTGCCTGGCGTGCTCTAGCTTGCCATCGTCGACATCAATGGCGCACACGTTGAGTCCCATGACTTTGGCGTATTGCACCGCCAAATGGCCCAGGCCCCCAGCGCCGGAGATGGCAATCCATTCACCGGGCTTGACCGCAGCCTCTTTAATGCCCTTGTAGGTAGTTACACCTGCACAGATGATCGGCGCCGCTTGCAGCGCACTGAGTCCCGCTGGAATGTGAGCGACATAGGCAGGATCAGCGAGAATGTATTCGGCAAAGCCACCGTTGACGGTGTAGCCACCGAATTGTGCCTGGCCGCATACGGTTTCCCAGGCTTTGAGGCAATATTCACAATGGCCGCAAGCGGAAAACAACCAGGGCACGCCGACGCGGTCACCCGCCTTCACCCTACTCACTCCGGCGCCGACGGCCACAACCAAACCGATTCCTTCATGTCCAGGTATGAATGGCAGTGTTGGCTTCAGGGGCCAATCTCCCTTAGCGGCATGCAGATCGGTGTGACACACTCCACAGGCTTCCGTCTTAACAACAATCTGGCCTGCTGCCGGCGTGGGAATATCCCGCTCCTGTAGAACCAGAGGCTTTCGGAACTGTTCGACGACTGCGGCTTGCATTTTCAGTGCCACTATGAATTCCTTTGATGTTGAGAATTGAAGAAGGGTGGAGCGAAAGACTTGAGCACGCTACCGCCCAGCGAGCGGTGCACCCATTACATATGCCGTGGTTTTTTAGGCCGTGCTAGCCAGGCCACGGATGGCCTCAATCATTTTTACCAGTACTATTTGCGCGTCGCCATACACCATCTCGCAGTTGTCCCCGTAGAACAGGGGATTTTCAATACCAGCATAACCACGGCCTTCCCCACGCTTCACGACGTATACTTTCTTCGCCTGGTCGGCATTGAGAATGGGCATGCCGAAAATCGGTGATGACTTGTCGTTGCGTGCAGCAGGATTGACCACATCATTGGCGCCTATCACCATCACTGCATCGGTGTGGCTGAATTCTTCATTGATATCTTCAAGCTGATAGATCATGTCGTAAGGCACACTAGCCTCGGCCAGTAGCACATCCATTTGGCCCGGCATACGCCCCGCAACCGGATGCACCGCGAACTTCACCGTGACGCCGGCCACCTGCAACAATTTTACGAACTCATATAGCTTTTGTTGGCCGTGAGCGACGGCAAGCCCGTATCCTGGCACGATGATTACGCTACCGGCATAGCGCATGGAAATCCCAGCGTCGCCGGCATCGACCGGCTTCAGTTCGCCTTTGATAGCGCCCGAGCTGGTCTTCGCAACCGCGCCGAAATTGGTGAACACCACAGCACCGATCGATCGGTTCATTGCCCTGGCCATCAGTTGAGTGAGCAATATGCCGGCCGCGCCCACCACCATGCCAGCGATCATGAGCGCTGGATTTTGCAGAACGAACCCCTCCAGGGCCACGGCCAGCCCCGTCAATGCGTTGTAAATAGAAATCACGACGGGCATATCGGCACCGCCAATAGGCAATGTCATCAGCACACCGAAGACCAGCGAAAACGCAAAAAACAGGTAGACCAATAGCGGCGCCGGCTGCGGTGTACCGATCACCACTTGCGTCAGATAGATGATGAAGCCTCCGAGGATCATGGCAGCCAGCATGGCGGCACCGTTTAGGATTTGTTGCCCGCGAAACCTCAGGGGCTGCTTTATCACTCCTTCCAGCTTGGCCCACGCAATCAGCGATCCGGACAGCGATACAGATCCAATCAGCGCGCCGAGCAAGGTAATGCTGAGTGCTGGGATTCCGGTGGGGCGAGTACTGAACAGTTCCATCGCCGCGATCGCTGCTGCAGCACCGCCGCCCATACCGTTATAGAGTGCAACCATCTGAGGCATGGATGTCATCGCTACACGTTTCCCGCTCAACCATGCCGTGCCGCCCCCCAATAGCAAGGCCGCAATTGCAAGTGCGATATTGAGCGGCAGATGCAGCTGTGCACTTGCATGGACACCGGCAATATAGAAGAAACCAGCCAAGACTGCGGTCAGCATGCCGCCACCTGCTAGCACAATCCCTGACGGTGCGGTGACGGGCGATGACATGCGTTTGAGACCATAGATCAGAAGAAACGCTGCAGCCAGATCCACGCCGCCGATTAGTAGTTGTGCAATCGAGTTGATCATGGTGGTTCCTCAGCCGGGCTTGGGCTTGGTCTGTGCGGCTTTCTTCGCGCGTAGTTTTGATGTTTTGGGATGCAGCGGTTTGGCTTGCCCCGGCTGAAACATCGCCAGCATGCGTTCGGTCACCGCGTAGCCGCCCGCAGCGTTGCCAGCGCCCAGCAGCACGGCGAAGAAGCCGATTACCTGATCCTGTGTCGTGCCGGCATTAAGCAACGCATACAGTGCGCCAACCACCACAATGCCGTGCACGAAATTGGAGCCGGACATCAGCGGCGTGTGCAATATGGCCGGCACACGCGTGATCACCACCCAGCCAGTAAAGCCGGCCAACATGAAGATATAGACGGCCGCATAGCCGTTAATGCTGAAGTCGGGATTCATTGTGCGCTCCTGATGATGTCGCTTGCCATGCTGTCGGCCGGTACGTGGTTGGCCAGCACGATGCCGTTCTGCAGATTGCCGGAATGGGTTACCGCCGTTCTAGCCAGGACCTCGTCATCCCAATCGATAGTGACGATGTTATTTTTCAGCATCAAGGCCAGCAGGTTGTATTGGTTCCTGGCATACAGATCGCTAGCATCGCTGCTCAACAAAGAGGGAATATTCAGCGGTGCAACAATGGTGACAGTGCCGATGTGCGCGGTCTCACCAGGCCGCGTATCGAAGCAGTTGCCGCCGCCCTCGGCCGACAGATCCACAATGACCGCCCCTTCTTTCATACCTTTCAACTGTTCGGCGCTGATCAGCTTGGGAGAGGGCTTGCCGGGAATCGCCGCAGTAGTGATGATGAGATCGGCCTGCTGTATATGTCGCGTGAGGACGGCATCGATCTTCACCTGTTCGTCAGCACTCAAGGCACGGGCATAACCTCCCTCGCCACGTGCGTCAACTCCAGTGTCGATGAAGCTCGCCCCCAGCGAGAGTGCCTGTTCCTGGGTCTCAGGACGAACGTCATAGCCCTCGACGACCGCACCCAGGCGATGCGCGGTGGCGATCGCTTCCAGACCGGCTACCCCCAGTCCCATCACCAGTACCCGGGCAGGTCCCACTGGCCCGGCTGCGGTGGTGATCTTCGGCAGGATTCTGGCGAGATGCGTCGCCCCTAGCTGTACGCCGTAGTAGCCGGCCAGTGCAGACTGACTGGAGAGTGCATCCATCGCCTGTGCACGAGTGATGCGGGGAATGCGTTCCATCGCAAAGCAGGTGATCTTTTTATCCAGCAAGCATTGCATCAGGCTGGTCGCTATTTCCGGGTAGATGAATGATATGAGAATTGCCCCCTCCTGCATCGCATTGACCTGTTGTACCGAGGGAGGCTGAACGGCGAGCACGACATCGGCCCGTTCGAGCAGTTGAGCACAATCGGAAGTAAAGAGGACCTCCTCATAGGCGGCGTCGTGGTAGCCGGCGCTGACACCCGCATCAGTTTGCATGTGCAGCCTGGCGCCAAGCTTGACCAGCTTGGGCACAAGAGCCGGAACAAGCGCGACACGGCGTTCATGCGGTCGCATTTCCCTCAGGATGGCAATAGTGACGTACATGCCGATGGCCTATGCTGGGGCATCTATCGAAGCCGTACGCACCAGTTTTTTGTTCACGAACTCCTGGATGCCCGTGCTCGACAATTCCCGCCCGTAGCCCGAATTCTTGATGCCGCCGAACGGCAAATCGGGCGTGGTCCAGGTGGGATGATTGATGAATACCATACCGGTGTTTATCTGGCTGGCCAAACGCTTGCCGCGTTGTCCGTCTCGGGTAAAGATGGAGCCGCCGAGGCCAAATTCGGAGTCATTGGCCAGCGCAATTGCTTCGTTCTCATCCTTGACGCGGAAGAACAATGCCACCGGTCCGAAGAATTCATCCCTGAAGGCAGGATTGTCTGGGGTGATATGACTTAGAATTGTGGGCTCCATGAAAGCGCCCGCACGATTGAGGCGCTTGCCGCCCATCACCAGCTTTGCGCCTTTCTCAACCGCCTGCTTCACTTGGGCGAGCAACTTGATCAATGCTGCCTCGGTCGAGAGCGGCCCTAGCGTGGTTGCCACATCCATCGGATTGCCAGGTTTGAGCTTGGCGAGCGCAGTCTGGAACTTATCAAGAAAGCGATCCGCCAAAGCCTCGACCACAATAAAACGCTTGGCGGCTACACAGCACTGGCCGGTGTTGTTCATCTTGGCCCACACCGCCCACTCGACGGTCTTGTCGAGATCAGCATCCTCCAGCACGATAAAGGCGTCGCTACCACCCAACTCCATCGTCGATTTCTTCAGATTCAGACCCGCGCGCGCTGCCACAGCTCTGCCGGCCTCTACGCTGCCGGTCAGGGCAATACCTTTGATACGCGGGTCATCGATGACGCGGTTGACCTGGTCGTATGAAATGAGCAGGTTGGTGTAAGCCCCGGCAGGTGCACCGGCATCCAGCCATAACTTCTCAAAGGCGATAGCACATTGAGGCACACATCCCGCGTGCTTTACCATCACTACATTGCCGGCCATCAGATTGGGGGCTGCAAAACGTGCGAGCTGATAGTAAGGAAAATTCCAAGGTTCCACGCCAAACAGCACTCCAAAAGCTGCGTTCTGGATCTCTGCTTCGCCGGTTGTCGGATGCAGTGCTTCTGGTGCCAGGAAGGTCTCGGCATTCTTTGCGTAATAGTCGATGATGTCGGCGCTCAGTTCCACTTCGCCACGAGCCTGGGTGATCAGCTTGCCCATCTCAAGCGTGACGGGCCGTGCAAATTCCTCGGTGCGCTCTCGCATCAGCACCGCCGCCCTGGCAACGATCACGGCGCGCTCGCCGTAACTCTTCTTATTCCAGATTTCAAAGCAGGCAGCGGCCGTTGCAAGGGCAGCTTCCAACTGCCGATCGGTCATTTCCTCAAACGATTGTAGGACCGTGCCGTCATACGGATTAACACTTTCATAGCTCATGGAATATTCCTTGTTGATTAGAAGCGAATTGGCAGAGTAACGATAGCCAAGAATGATCCACCATCAAAACAGCGCTGAACCGTCGCCCTGAGGGATCATGAACTTTTCCGCGTCAGAATCGGCTACTCATTGCTCATTAGCCTCGATGATGACTTTCAGTGACTTGGTTTCAGGGGCATGCGCAAAAGTGTCATAGGCCTCCAGAATCTCATCGAACTTAAAGCGATGCGTAATCAGTTGTGAGGCATCGATTTTTTTAGCAGCAAGGGATTTGAGCAGCATGGGTGTGCTAACGGTATCCACCAGCCGGGTGGTAATGGAAATATTGCGGTCCCAGAGCTTTTCCAGATGCAATTGGACCGGTACGCCATGCACACCAATATTGGCGATAGTTCCTCCCGCTGCCACGACTTGCTGACATAGATCGAACGTGGCCGGAATCCCAACGGCCTCAATCGCAGCATCGACGCCCTTTTCCTGCGTCATTTGCATGATCTTCTCGCGTACGGCCCCATCTGCGCTGTTGATAATGTCGGTTGCGCCAAATCGCTTTGCCACCTCCAGACGGCTCTGGTCCAGATCGATCATGATGATCTTCGCCGGCGAATAGAATTGCGCCGTCAGCAAAGTTGCTAAGCCGATCGGCCCGGCACCGACAATCGCTACGATCGAGCCCGGGGCCACTTTGCCATTGAGCACACCGCACTCGAATCCAGTGGGCAGGATATCGCTGAGCATAACCAACGCATCTTCATCGGCGCCAGCTGGTAACGGATACAGACTAGTATCTGCATGTGGTATGCGCACATATTCAGCCTGCGTGCCATCAATCGTATTCCCAAGTATCCAACCGCCTGTGAGGCAATGTGAGTACATTCCGCGCCGGCAATACTCACATTTCCCGCATGAGGAAACACAGGAAATAAGTACGTGATCGCCTTTGTGAAAACCCGCTACGGCCGTTCCCACCGAATCGATGATTCCTACACCTTCATGTCCAAGGATGCGGCCTGGCTTACAGCTTGCGACGTGGCCCTTGAGAATATGGAGATCTGTACCGCAGATCGTAGTCTTCATGATCTTCACGATGGCATCGCCGGGCGCTGCAATGTTGGGCTTAGAACGATCTTCAAGTGCCTTATTGTTGCTGCCTTTGTAGATTAAAGCCTTCATTGCACCCTCCTGCAGAGCTGAGAATCGGTCACTCGATGGATTCAAGTACGCGGACAGATCATGCCGACTTGCATCGAGTGGGGTCTGTTCGCTATCTAACAGATATCATTGACGGGCCTGACGATTTTCATATCAGTCGACGTACGGCCAAATCGGACTGTATGAGTGGGCATGAAGTTGAGACTGAATCGCCCCGGACCTACTAGAAACTCCCCAGCCTAGAATTTCTGGCAACCAATGAGTCGTCATGAGTAACAAGCGTTATCCGGAAGAGTTCAAGATTGAGACAGTCAAGCAGGTCACGGAACGGGCCACTCAGCCCCTGATGTTGCGAAACGGATCGGGGTATCGCAGCCGACGCTGTACGAATGGATGAAGAAGTAGGCATTGGCGCCTGAGGAGCGTCAGGTACAGGCCAGCCAGCAAGAAGAGCTGCTTCGCCTCAAGGCTGAGCTCAAGCGCGTCACCGAGGAGCGCGACATCCTAAAAAAGGCCGCCGCGTTCTTTGCCAACGAGTCCCGGTAAAGTACGCATTCATTGTGGCTCACGAACCCCAGCATGCCGTTCGCACGATGTGCCGCGTGATGCGCGTCCATCCCAGCGGCTACTACGCTCGGAAGGCGCGACCGGAAGCCGAGAGGGCTAAGGAGAACCGGTGGCTCCTGGGCTCATCAATTAATCTTGGCTGGAATCTGGCGGGCTCTATGGCTATCGCAAAATTACGGCCGACCTGCGCGACTTTGGCGAGCGTTGTAGCAAGCATCGGGTATATAGTCTGATGCGCACAGAAGGCATCAAGTGCCAGACTGGCTATCGCCGTCGTGCTGGGCGCTATGGCAAGCCGACAGTCATTGCCCCGAATCATCTGCAACAGCAGTTCGACGTGCCGGCACCGAACCGGGCATGGGTTACGGACATCACCTATATCCGCACCCACGAGGGTTGGCTGTATCTGGCCGTGGTGCTCGATCTGTTCTCACGCCAGGTAATTGGCTGGTCGATGGGGCTCGCGTATTGACCGCAACTTGGCAATGGACGCTTTGCTGATGGCGGTTTGGCGCAGGAGTCCAGAGCAGGAGGTCATTGTGCATTCAGAACAAGGCGGTCAGTTCAGTAGTCACCACTGGCAGGCATTCCTGAAGTCGCACAATCTGGTGCCCAGCATGAGCCGGCGCGGCAACTGCCACGATAATGCCGTGGCAGAGGGCTTCTTCCAACTCTTGAAACGTGAGCGCATTAAGCGCCGTATCTATGCTGACCGTAACGAAGCACGGTCGGATGTGTTCGATTACATCGAGATGTTCTACAACCCGAAACGTCGTCATTCCTATAGCGGCAACGTTTCTCCTGTACAGTTAGAACAGCAGTATTTCACCAGGCTGGAATGTGTCTAGTGCAGCCGGGGCGATTCAGTTGGCGTGAGGGATATGGTCGACTGAAGATTGACCAAGCCAAGGTTAAAGACTATTTTTCGCTGGCAGGGAGTCGCTGCATTTTTATTGAAACAGGGTATAAATCCCCAATCCACACAGCGGACTTTTCGTCGAAGTTTGCCACTAGCTGACCGTGACTTGACGCAATATCACGTATAAATTGTGCAATGGCCTGGCGGCAAATTCGAATCCTAAGGTTCTCCTCTGCCGGTACGAAGCAAATACGAAATTCACCTATCAAACGCGCGCTGCCGAGGCCGCTCGTCACTTCTAGGCACATATGAGAACCCGGTTTAAGCAACACGAAGCCAGCTTCATGATGTGGCGGATCCTCAAAGTAAAAACGTAAGTCGACGTCAGAAGATCTGGGAATCGGTTTAGCTTTGATCAACATAATTCCACACGATTTCCTCCGACTGGATGTGAGTGCGAACAACGTCCTGAATGAATGCTTAGAGTTGCTCCGATATTATCAAAAATAAAATCTTTACGAACGATTAGTATTTCATGCGTGCTTGAATTACGCCTAAAAAAACCTTAAATGTCACAACACAGGTCCGAGCTCGAGCAACGATATGCTTTTTACTCAATATACCGCAGCCTAGCTGCGGTGCCTGTACGGTATCAGACAGAGAAAGGTAATCTCTAAACTACTAAAAATTCCATATGTTCGGTAACGAACAGTAAACGTATTTTCGGTCAGCTACATTTCAAATGTCGCACTAGCTGCGACGCCCCCCTCCAGTGAAAACTGGACTTAAGCCCTCTGAGCTCTCCCCACATCTCTGCTCAGAGGGCTATTTTTCCCTTCTGCTTGCCAGACGGAGATACTGATGCCATTTTATGAAACATCCCGAAACGATTCGAATTTTCTCTTTCAACTCCGATACTCTAAAAATCCGAGAGGATGGTCATTAAACCGGATGCAGATAATCAAAGATTTTGAGACGCTTTACTCGCAGGTTCTCGAAGAGAATTATTACCGAACAGAGGCTCTCGCCATTGCATATGGGATTAATAGATGTGAATCTTTTGTCAGGGCAATTGCGGTTCGTAAAGTGGAGTATGAGAATATTAGGACCGTTACTCCCCGGGCTTCCCGAAATACTTAAGAGAAGCCAGTCATTGCTTTGCCCCAATCTTGTAAAAATTCCTGATATGTGCATAAATTAATGTGTTCAGAGGAATCTAAAATCGCTCTACCCTTGGTAGCCAAGTTTCTTCTCCAGACATGGTTGACGCCTGCCCTCCGCTCATATTTCTTCAGTCAATGATCGCGTCGGATCAATGTATCAACCATTTAGCTATATACAATCAAACTCGACGACGTTTGCAACTATCGTCTTGCTAATCCGTTCTGCTAAACGCTCCACAATTTTCGATATAGAACATACAGAAATTCTTCCGTCCGTACTGCTCTAGCGTATCAGGGCTCCAATCATCCTTTACTGACTGAATTTCCTATGCTCCCCTCGACACGACCTCAAAGTAACCATTTATTGGCAGCGCTAACCCCGGATGTATTTCAACGCATCCTGCTCCAACTGGAGTGGGTCTCCCTTCCCTTGGGTACAGTTCTGTATGAGTCAGGGGATAAGCTCCAGCATGTCTACTTTCCCACTGACTCTATAGTGTCCTTGCTTTATGTCATGGAAAATGGAGCCTCTGCAGAGATTTCTGTGGTCGGAAATGATGGCTTCGTGGGTATCGCCATATTGATGGGAGGAGAAAGTACCCCTAGCAGGGCAATCGTACAAAGTGGGGGAGGAGCCTTTCGCCTGTCCGCGAGGAAATTCAAGGAAGAATTTCACCAGAACACTCAATTCCTTCATCTCATGTTGCGTTACAGTCAGGCACTTCTGACCCAGATGGCCCAGACCGCCGTTTGCAATCGACACCACTCCATTGATCAGCAGTTGTGCCGATGGTTACTACTTTCACTGGACCGTCTCTCGGGAAATCAACTGATTATGACGCAAGAGCTTATTGCCAATATGTTGGGGGTACGACGGGAAGGCGTAACCGAAGCGGCTGGGAAACTACAGAAAGACGGTGTGATCGAATACAGCAGAGGACATTTGACCGTACTTAAACGACAAAGATTGGAAGAGCTTTGCTGCGAGTGCTATGCAGTTGTTAGAAACGAAACCAATCGTCTTTTTCCGTATACGCACTTTGACAAGTAAACCTATTTTTATGTGGTGTTCGTTGCCTCTTATGATCGAAGTCAATTTTTTTCCTCCCACTCTATGAATGGGAGGGAATGCTAGCCGATACAGAAATTGCTAAAGCCAGGATTGGCCTGCCCTAAAAAAACTGGTCCGACTTGAAATTTCATATGCTATTGAAAAGGAGAGTCAGACCATGCCCAAGAAGCGATTCACATCCGAAGACATCATCCACAAACTGCGCGAAGCAGAAGTCATGCCTGTGCAAGGCTAGACGGTGGCCGAAATCAGCCTCCAACTCGGCGTGACGGAGCAAACCTGCTTCCGTTGGCGCAAGGAATATGGCGGCCTGAAGATTGACTAGGACAAGTGACTGAAGTAACTGGAGCAAGAGAATGCACGCTTGCGTCGAGCGCTTTCGGATGCTGTCATCGATAACCAGATACTGCGCGAGGTCAGCCGGGGAAAATTCTGAGCCCGGTATGTCGCCGCCAGGCTGTGGCCCATGTCAGAATGAGCTTGGGCCACGCTGAACGGCGTATCTGCCGGGCGCTCCATCACTCCCGTTCTTCGGTTCGTTATGCTGCTCAGCCACGTGCCGATGAGGCACCACTGACTGGAGCCATCATCGAGCTGGCCAGCCAGTATGGGCGTTACGGCTATCGGCGCATCCACGCCATGCTAGAAGCTCAACGCTGAGAGCTGAGTCACTCTCGGGTGGAGCGTATCTGGAAACTAGAAGGCTTGAAGGTGCCAGTGAACCAGCCAAAGAGAGGTCGACTTTGGCTGGTTGACGGCAGTTGCATCAGAATGCGGCCGGAATTGTTGAATTGCATTTAAATCTGACCCACTTTTGGAGTGAACCCCTCGGACTGGACCAAGGCCAGGAGATGAAGTGATGCGCTTGTCGAGCCTTCTCAGGAGGAGCGACATCATGGCATCACGAGGTCCATATCGGCGGCACAGCCCGCAATTCAAGATACAGATATGCAGCGATATTCGCAGCGGCAAGATTGGGCGACGCGAGGCGCTCAAGACTCATAACTTGTCGGCCAATCTCATGCAGATGTGGCTAGGGCAGTTTGATCGCGGTGAGCTGGATGCAGAAGATGCTGCTGCGTCGACGGTTGCAGAGTACGAAGCACATATTGCCGCGTTGGAACGGAAGGTAGGCCAGCTGGCGATGGAGTTGGATCTCCTCAAAAAAACGCCACGGCTACGACTCGTCAGCAACAGCGAGAACTCATCGATCATCAGCGGCCCCAAGCCTGCTCCATCCGACGAGGATGCCAAATGATCGATCTGCCGCGTAGCACCTACTATTATCAGCCCAGGCCGGCTACTGCCGTACTCGGGGATGCCTGTCTCTTATACACATCTCCGAGCCCACGAGACTCCGTTAAAAGGGGGGGGGGGGGGGGGGGGGGGGGGGGGGGGGGGGGGGGGGGGGGGGGGGG
>NZ_JAELUH010000097.1 GCF_016429215.1 Herbaspirillum sp. ASV7
CCCCCCCCCCCCCCCCCCCCCCCCCCCCCCCCCCCCCCCCCCCCCCCCCCCCTTTTAACGGAGTCTCGTGGGCTCGGAGATGTGTATAAGAGACAGCCCAGGGGTTTCATCATCCGTACTTGCGGGTGGAATTTGGCTCCAGTGGCGTCAATCCGTTTTTGCGTGCGGGGGTGTGTACTTACGACTACCGGAAGCTTATAGTCATCGGCGACGGCATTGAGTACGTTGACCAGTTTGGTGAATGACTTGTCCGATTCGATATTCTCTTCACGATGAGCACTCACGACAAAGTACTTCCCCGGTAGCAAGCCAAGGCGGCTCATCGCATCAGATGCCTTGATCCGGGGCAGGTAGTGATGCAGTACCTCGTACATCGGGCTACCCGTTTTTATCGTCTGATCAGGTGGGAGGCCTTCTCGCAGAAGATAGTCGCGCGCGATGGTGCTATAGGTAAGGTTAATGTCTGCCGTGTGGTCGACGATACGACGATTGGTCTCTTCAGGAACACGTTGGTCAAAACACCGGTTTCCCGCTTCCATGTGGAAGATCGGCACCTTTCT
This sequence comes from Herbaspirillum sp. ASV7, assembly GCF_016429215.1. Lineage (GTDB taxonomy): Bacteria > Pseudomonadota > Gammaproteobacteria > Burkholderiales > Burkholderiaceae_D > Herbaspirillum. Next base: position 561 of record NZ_JAELUH010000097.1, read on the forward strand.
GCGCTTGGCGGGAATCACCGATAAGCAGCTGTTGGTATCTCCCAGTACCAACATTGCGTCCGGTTTTATCTCATCCAACACCCGGTCAACGGAGGAAATCAAATTGCCAATGGTGTTTGCAGCGCTTGTTGAATTGGTGGCGCTATCCAGAAAGTAATCTGGTTTTCGGATGCCGAGATCGTCGAAAAACACCTGGTTTAGTTCGTAGTCGTAGTTTTGTCCCGTATGTACAAGGATGTGATCGCAGTGCTCTTCAAGTTGCGCGAGCACACGCGACAAACGAATGATCTCGGGACGGGTGCCCACCACCGACATTACTTTGAGCTTTTTATGCAACATGATAGGTCTCTTGGGGGGTTAAACCGCGCAGTGATAGGTGTCCGGACGAGCTCGGTCGAAGATTTCATTGGCCCATAGCATGACTACCAATTCGTCTGTTCCGTTGTTCGTGATGTCATGTGTCCAGCCAGGCACCGTTTCGACAATCGTTGGTTTTTCACCGGATGTCTGCAGCTCGTGGGTTTCTCCTGTTTGCATGTGGCGGAAGCGAAATAACGCCTGCCCCCTTATCACCAAGAACTTCTCTGTTTTACTGTGATGGTAATGTCCGCCGCGTGTCACACCGGGGAACGCGGTAAAAAACGAGAACTGACCACAGTCTGGCGTTTTAAGCATCTCTACAAAGACGCCGCGTTGATCTACGTGTTGGGGTACATCATAGGAAAAATCCTCTACCGGTAGATAGCTGACATAGGTAGCGTAAAGCGCTCGCAATAAACCGCGTCCGACATGTTCGGTCACCAGAGTGCTTCTGCTGTCGCGGAAGGCCTGAATTTGCTGGGCCAGTTCGCCGACGGTCGTTGTGTACTGAGGTTGAATCACCTCGAAGCCATCGGCATCGGTCAGTGGTGTTGCCCCATCCATGAGCTGGAGAAATCGCTGGAGCACGTCGTCGATGTAGCTCAGAGTCAGGGGCGCGTTGGAGGCATTAACCTGGATTGGCAGATTACGGGCGACGTTGTGACAAAAAGTGGCTACCACGGAGTTGTAATTGGGACGACACCATTTGCCGAATACATTTGGCAGGCGGAATATATGGACCGGAACCAATGGGTCCTGCGCCGTTGCCGTGAGCGTTTCCTCCGCTGCACGTTTGCTTTTCCCATAGGGGTTGTCCAGGGCAGCCTGGGATGAGGATGCGTACAGAATCGGGATCGGTTTAGTGGATATCCGAGCGGCGCTTGCAACGGCCTCACACAGATCGCGTGTGAAATCAAGGTTGCCGGTTGTGAATTCTTCCTGACTCTGCGGCCGGTTGACTCCTGCAAGGTGGAAGACGAAATTTACATCCTTCAGCAGTGTAGTCAGTGATGTGGCCGGCTGATCGTGTGTGTAGCACACGACATGCACGTCCTTGCGTTCCCGCAGATGCAGTTGCAGGTTGCGGCCAATGAAGCCATTGGCGCCGGTGATGAGCACCTTCATTGATTAGTCCTCCGCTGCAGCGACTTCTCCACGTACGATTCGTTGCATGAAATCAAGCTTGAGCAGCAGTTTCTTCATTGCCTCCACATCGAGACGGGTGGTGTTGTGCGAGTTGTAATCTTCTCCGTGCGTGTACTGAGTCAGGTGGGGTTCACCTTGCTCCACAAACTTTGCATAGTTTAGATCGCGCCCATCGGGTGGTACGCGATAGTAGTCGCCCAGGTCTTCGGCGCATGCCATTTCTTCTCGTCCCAGCAGGGCTTCGTAAAGCTTCTCCCCGTGGCGTGTACCGATTTCATGCACCGGGTGATCCGTCTTGTCCATCAGCTCAAGGATGGCTCGCGTCAACACCTGAACCGTCGCTGCAGGTGCTTTTTGCACGAATATGTCGCCGTTCTTCCCGTGATCGAAGGCATAGAGAACCAAATCCACTGCATCATCCAGTGTCATCATGAAGCGCGTCATATTGGGATCGGTCACGGTGATGGGATTTCCGATACGAACTTGATCCACAAACAGCGGGATGACGGAGCCTCGCGATGCCATCACATTGCCGTACCGCGTACCGCAGATGACAGTGCCGGTGTTTTCGAGATTGCGGCTGGTGGCAACCATCACCTTTTCCATCATGGCCTTGGAAATACCCATGGCGTTGATCGGATAAACCGCTTTGTCCGTGCTTAGACATACCACGCGCTTGACGCCGGCGTCGATGGCTGCGGTTAACACGTTTTCCGTTCCCAGTACATTGGTCCGAACTGCTTCCATCGGGTGGAATTCACAGGAAGGAACTTGTTTGAGTGCTGCAGCATGGAACACAAAATCGACACCTCGCATGGCAGCAGCAACACTGCGGTGATCGCGTACATCGCCAATGTAGAACTTGAGTTTGGAATTCGCGTAGCGCTTGCGCAAGTCATCTTGCTTTTTCTCATCACGGCTGAAGATACGGATTTCACCGATGTCGCTATCCAGGAAGCGGCGGAGAACTGCTCCCCCAAAAGAGCCGGTTCCACCAGTAATCAGCAAGGTTTTTTTCTCGAATTTATTCATATCACACCGCATTCACAAATTTTTTCAGCCATTCTTTGACTATTCTGGGTAACAACGCCTGAGCAACACGCTGGGCGCCAATTCTGGTGACTGACTTCAGGCCATTCTGGAAGTCGGGCACCAATTCGCGTATCTCGTGAAGGGCTCTAGAGATTGCAACTTCATATTGCTTATAAACAGTTTCCGGTTCCTTTCCCAGCACCTTGTATGCTGCGGAGATCCGATCAAATCGGCCGTTAGATAACAACTGGAACTGATGGAAGTGATAAAAAATCAGGGGGTGGCCATCCACGGTCTGTACACCGTCCTTCCGTTGTTCAAAGCGATACTGACCGAAATTCCAGGGCGCCACTCCTGCGCCGAGATGTTGGATGATATGCACGGAATTGAAGTCGCGGGGCCATGCGTCCAGGTATTTCTGATCTCCCATCCGGTTTTCTTCAAGGCGATAGAAGCACCATTCAATGCATTGGTCGCGCCAGTGTTTGAGGCAAGCTATACCTTCTTCATCACGACGGAAGCCCACCCATTCCACGCAGAAGCGACCTCGTACTTCCATGTGCTTGAACTGTTGAGGAAAGCGATGTTCAATGATGGCTACCGACGCGTCGCCAATTTCATCGAACAGTGGCTGCAACGATGAGTAGAAGTAAAGGTCGGCGTCCAGATAGGTGATGGTATCCACCTCAGGATAGTGCTGAAGAACATACCAAGGCAAGCAAGGGGACAGTGTCCAGCAGTATTCGGCGACGCTACGGTCAGGTTTGACTTCCAGCAGGTCCGGCGTCTCTATTTCGGCGAGGGAGATGCAGCGAATATGCGACAACTGCAGCTTTTCAAGTAACTCTCGTGTTTGTGTGTCCATACACAAAACATAAACGACGGCGTCATCGCAATGCGCCCGGAGCGAGCGCAACATAGCCAACCCTTTGATCAGGTAGTTGGAGTCAAATAAGGTACAAAAATAACGCATGCTTAGGCGGCCTTTCTGCGACACACATAAGTTCGGGTAGCGCTGCCCACTCCATGACTTACGGTTTCATCCAGCGTATAGGTGGCCAGCAGTTCCAGCCCGCTGTCGACCAGCAGTTGAAGAAAGTGCGGCTCATTAAAGTGGATTTCGATCGCCTCCACTCCGTAGGCTTGCTTCCGGTAGTACTTGTTCGGTTGTCCGAGAACCACGGGGGTGCGGTGAAAGATCGCGTATCGGTTCGCAATCCGGGCCGTCTCGGCAACGGCGGTCTAGTACTCGGGGATATGTAGCAGGCAGCAGCCGGAGATGACGACATCGTAGGCGTTGTCAGCATATTTGAGTGCCGTGGCATCCTGCACATCGAATTGCAGCCCAGGATGGCGCTGCAGGGCCATGGCAATGAAGGCGTCTGAATAGTCGCAGCCGGTATAGAGCACATCTAGCCCTGCAATCCTGAAGACCTCAGAATAGTAGCCGCTGGAGCATCCTATTTCCAGTACGCGCATTGTTCCCGTGCCGTCCTGCAACTCTCGCAGGCTCTTCACCAGAACATCAAACACATCCACGGCCTCGCTTCGGCGATAGGCAGCCAACTGCTTGTCCACCAGTTCGCGCTGCCGTACGGGCAACTCGTCGTCTTTCCAGGCCTCGCGCAGCCTGGCCGATTCACTGCCCGCCTCTGCCTGTGTTACCTCCATGTAATGCGTCGAGACGCCTTGTCCGGGCAACAGGAATTGCATAGCTTGCTTAAGCAATTTCTTTAGCCAGGGAAAGCGATTGATCAACTGACGTATCTGCCTTTTCATTGACGTCCCTTTGCCAGATATCGCTCCAGCACTGGAACTAGCTCTTCCATGCGCCGTTGGTAAGTGTGCTCTCGCAACGTACGGGCCTGACCGGCGCGGGCAATTTCCCTTGCCTCATCGGGATGGTCGATATAGTAGCGAATCAGTTCCGCAGCCTCCGCTGGCGTGGAGTACGCGACTACCTCCTTGCCGACCTCAAATAGTTCGCCCAGATTGTCCTTGCGATCAGTGATCAGCAGAGTACCTACGCCCGTCGCTTCGTACAAGCGCATGTTGTTTGCATTGTTTTCGGCCACGTTTATGTGTCGGTTCAAGGTGACACGGCTACGCGCCAAGGCACGGTACATAGCCACGCCCCATACTTCCCCGCGATGCCGGGCTGCGACCGGCGACGAACGGGACAGGCTGTCGGCACCATAGCCGAAAAACTCAATCGGAGTGTTCTGTGCAAGGTATTCCAGCATTGGCAAGGCTTTTCCATGGTGGCGACTGATTCCCCCCACGAAACTCGCCGGTATATCTTGCTCCGTCTTACCCAGCAGTTCCAGTACGCGTGTATCAAAGCCGATTCGGAAATATTCCGATGCTATTCCCATTGCCCGCAGCCGAGGCACCAAATGCGGAAATGATGTCAGGATCAGGTCATATCCATCCAGATACGCCTTGGGCGGCAACGGACTGGCTATTTGCCCGACGATCAGCTTTACGAAGGGGCGTAACTCGGCCAACTGCTGTGGAGGAAGGAACCAGAGATCCTGGCAGTACAGGATATCGGGGCGTCTGGCCTTGATCTGTGCCATCGCAATCTCGACCAGGCCGGGCAGCGCGGAGAGCCAGGGGCCGATCAGCGGAAGCCGCAACAGTCGCTGGGGCAACTTCAATGCCAGCGCGCTGTAGCTAACGTTATGAGCCTTTGCCCATGTCTTTTGGAGGGGGAGGCAATTGACGACGAGGTCCTGGGCATCGTGGCCCATGGCCTGCAGGTGACGCGAGTAGAAATCAGAAGTGCCGAACACCTGATCGAGAATGCTCTGCCGCTGGTCTGAAAATGGCTGGTTAGCCAGTTCCGGGTGGGCCGCATAGTGGCTCGCCAAGAACCGGGGATAGTAGGTATCAAGCAGGGTGATGCGCATAGGTCAGTTGGTACGGCTTGTTGATGTGGCCATCGCAGCCAGCGGTTCACCGATCGGCAGCACTTCGTCGGCAAGCGCGGCAATTTCAGGATCATGAGTGATGAAAATGATGATGCCGTCACGCATGCGGGCACGCAGCTTGGCCACCACGTCGACACGCGTAGAGGGGTCGAGCGCGCTGGTCGCCTCGTCAAGAATCAGGACGTCGGGCTGGCGGACAAGGGCCCGGGCAATACCCAAGCGTTGGCGCTGACCACCGGAAAAGTTTTCGCCCAAATAAGTCAGTTTTGTTTCAAGCCCTTGCGCAAGTTCGCTGACCATGCTGTCGAGGTTCACGGTTTCTAGGGCAAGGTATAGCGTAGCCTCATCGGCGTGCATGCCCAGCAGCAAGTTTTCTTTAATACTGGTTGAGAAGATTTTGGGTTGCTGCTCGACCAGCATGAAGCGTGCACGGGCCGACGACAGGACGGAGTGGCCTTCGTTGATTGTTACCGTTCCGCTGTCCGGCAGACTCAGTCCCAATAAAATGTCAGCCAGTGTGGACTTGCCTGCTCCAGATGGGCCAACGACTGCATAGGTACGCCCAGCTTCGAAGCGGAAGTTCAAGTTATCCAGTACGTGCTTGCGATCACCGTAGCCGAATGAAACGTTCTGCAGATCGATGGTCTGAATCGGCGTGGACGCAGGGACTTGCGTGACCACATCGGCTTCTTGAATGATGGTGACAAGCGCGTCAATATCTTTGATGGAACGCATATCGGTCAGCAATTGAGAACCCGCTGTTACCATCTGCCCCAGCGATGCGAAAACTCGGATGATGATGATTGTTCCGGCGAACAGCGTTGCGTCCGACATTGCCACTGCAGCACCGGGGCGCAGTAGGATGGCCGCGAGGATCAGGAGAACAATTGCGGGAAATGCCTTGACGCCGCTTTTGATGGCATCCATTTCGATCAGCATGCGAATGTATCGTTGAATCTGCTCGGCGTAGGTCGCCATCACGAACCGTTCACTATGCAGGGATCGGATTGAGCGCAAGCTGTTAAGCGCCTCCATGAAGGTAGTGCCGAGTTCCCGGGACAGATTGACGCTGCGATTGTTCACGCGTATCACCCGGCGCAGCAAGATGCCAATGACGGCCAGACTGGCAAGTAGGAACAGCACCACACCAACAAAAACCGGGGAAGAAAACTGGTACAGCACCATCATCCCGACCAACGCGGTGAGGAGTCCCACGGCAGTCTGAAGCAGACTGCTGACGATGGTGCCACTTCTGAAGGTATCGTCGCCCGCCATGGTGATGTAGTGGCCTACCGAGCGCGTATATACCCGTCCCATGGGTTCGGCCAGGAGGATGTGGCCAAAGACTTGGCCACTGAGCATTTGATGCACGCGTTTCCCCAGCCAGGTCGTCAATACTGCAAGCACATAACCCAGCAACAACCGGACCATCATTACGATGAAAAACAGCCACAACCATGTCCTTGACGTTGCCCCCAAGCCCAGATCTATTGCAACGCGGCTCCATATCTGGATCACCTGTGAATTGGTCGCGGTTTGTCCGGGCGCCATGGGAATCATCAAGCTTGTTGCGAGGTACTCCAGCACCAACACTATGGCGGTCAATGCCACCACCGCATAGAATGCGCGGAAGCTACGCGCGACAAAGCCCGTATAACGGACGATTTGTCCTATGAGCGATGAGATCGAAGCCAATGCGTTTGCCATCAGATTGCTGCTCTCAGGGTGGCTAGTAACGCGTCTACATTGCATCCTTGTGTACTCAGGAACGCGGTAACGTCATTATCTTGCTCCATGAATGAAACGGCTTCCTCGTAGAATAGATTGGTCAGGTAGAACGCCAGAAGGCTAGTACGAAACTCTACCGGGAGTCCGGCAGCCACGTCTCTGCGCAGAGCAAAGACGGCATCGCACTCATTCACAAATGTATTACGGTGAGGTCGGCCTTTCGGGGAGCGAGCCACTGCTGCGATCGGCTTAATATGCAGCAGCTCGAAACCTTGCTCCTCAAGGTATTCGCTGGCTTGCCAGAATTTTCCTGAATTCTTCATTAGCGGTTGCGCCAGCATGGTCGACTCCATCTCAATGCCGACGATGCGGTGGTTGTCGAACATATGCTGCGCTCCCTGCAGGATGGACAACTCAGTACCCTGTGTATCGAGTTTGACAAAAACGGGTGCATTTGCCGAAAGACCGTCTATTGCCTGGGCCAGGGTAAGTGTTTCGATCCTCCGCTCCGTCACCGGGAAGAAGTAATCCAGATCGGTAATGCGATGCTGCATGGATGGTGTGATTTCCGGTGGCAGCAGGCTGGAGCCAGTGTCCACATTCGTTACATATAAAGTCTGGATGCCCCCGTCTCGGCTGAGACCGGTAGTGCATGCCGATACTTGGCTTGGCCAGATCCATGACTTAACGTAGCCGATGTTGGCCTCATTCGGCTCTACCGCCAACCATTGCGTATTTGGGGCATTCAAGAACTGGAGCCACTTCGCATGTGGATAGTACGAAGCGCCGACATCTACACAAACTACTGTTGGCAGGTGGGGGCTGAGCTGCCTTGAAATGCGTCGCGGCAGAGTGTTCTGGCGAAGGAAATGCTTCAGTGATTGCGGGGCCAAACGGCGCAAGGCTAAACCCAAACTCATTACAACATCCTTTTTAGCTTGTTCACGGCACGTTCCGTGAACGTCGAATTGGAAAAAATAACTTGCAGCGCTACACGTTCGCCTTCCTGCATCAAACCTCCGCGGTGCAGCAAGCGGGCACCATCGAAGGTGATGAAAGTGCCTGCAGGACCGGTCATCTTGATTTCATCGGCCGTCAGCGTACTTTCCAGCTCGCTGCCCGGCATTACGTCCCAGCCCATGTGTGAATTGAAGCGCAGGCAGGCTGGCAGACGCATGAAGTGCCGGCGGAAGTTCTCCGAGTTGACCGACTGGTGGTATTGCTTGGCGTAATACTCCTTTAAGGGGGAATCACGCTGGGAGCCAACCGTACCTACTATGCGGCCAATTATCTCCTGCAGGGGATTGAGCTGCATAGCCTCGTAGGCTCCGGGATAACAGCTGGTTGGCCCGTTCTGTTCCGTTACGTCGGAAAGGTAGACAATGGCTTTGGGGCATGAGATGGTTTCGTCCAAGTGAGCATAAAGCGTTCGGGGCGGACGTTCGAGATTCGCGATGGTGTTCTTCCACCAAGTGGCCTGCGGCACGCTCAATTCAAGCGCCAGGCCAGTCACGCGGATCTTGCATCCGGTATAGGCGCTAACCGCATCCAGTACGCCCAAGGCCTTGAATTCCCGGTTAAGCACGTTCCTGATTGCGCGAACGGTGGGGCCTGCGTTGATCGACAGGTCCTCGCGCCGCAGCCGACCGGCTGCCGCATTGGCTCGGCACTGCACCAGAGCACCTTCTGACAGCTTGCGCATTTCGGCCACGGCCGGCGCGGGCAGGCAGCCAAAGTAATGCCGGTTCCGTTGCAAGCGGATTGCATCTTGTCTTGTCTGCTTATCGCTCAGGCTCACGAAGCGCGAGCGTGGCTGTCTTGCATACCATGCCAGTTCTTCGCCGATCAGACGCAGACACGCATTCTTTAGCTCGAAGAGAAAACGGATCTCATATGCGTCGTCAGTTTGGGCTTCAAATGTTCTAAAGACGTCGCTGAGCACCTGCTCCAGGTCTTGCCGTATGTTCTCCCTGCTGCTGGTGTCGATAGCTACGCCCAGCTCCTGGGCGGCAGTATAAATATCATTGAAAGCAGCCAGCTTTTCTGTGGGAGCATCCCAACTTCGAAGGCCAAGATTGAATGCGGGATGGCTTCGGTAATTGTCCTCAAGCAGTGTATTGATTTGTTTCATAGGTCATTGAGTGTTGGCTGGGCGGGCGGATTGCAGCAATCCGTAGTACATGCCCAGGAGCGCCATGAAGTAGCGCCATAAACCTTCGCTGAAAACATCCACCAAACCTCTTCCTGCACAGACGACGATTAATCCGCCGAGTGTCACCAGCGTCACTGATGCGTAACCTGCTTGCAGTGCACGACGCATTGAGTGGAGAACGCCCCATATCAGCAAAGCATAGAAAAGGAGGCTGAACACGCCAAATGACACCACATGCTCTACCAGGAAACTATCACCACGCTGGAACTTGCCAGGCTCTCCTGCAACACCCCACAAGTGTCCAAGGTAGGCATCGGAATATCCGATTCCAAACGGATGCGTAGTGAGGCTTTTCATTCCGGAGAGTACCCATGCCACGCGAAGGTAAGCAGACTGGTCAACTTTGCAGCGGAAGTGGCCCTCGAGATAACACTTACCGATGTCCTCTATTGGCGCGTTCCAGAAAGCCTCGTTTACGAAGGGACGTTGGGATAGTTCTACGTCGGAGTCAAATACGTCGTGAGCTGCGGCTTCAAGACTGTAGCTCATGGCTACCCAGCGCGATTTGCCGGCGTTATATCCCAATCCGGCGACCACGATAAAAAAACACGCCAGCAGCAACCGGCCTCGACCCCTCGGCAAGTAAGGTTTGAGCTTCTGCCATGATTTGCTTGGGCCGATTGCCAGTATCAGAATCAGTGCGCCTATCCCTACGGATGCATATGCAGCGCGTGCGTCCAGCAGCGCCAGTGAAAGTATGCTGAGGCCTGTCAACCCCAAGCCCAGATACTTGAGTGCCGTATGCCTGAAGTGCCATGCCGTCAGCCAACCTGCACACAGCAAATGCAATAGTGCCCAGGAGAGATATCGGCGGCCTACACGAGGGGCATTCTTGACGTACTCAAGAAAACCTTGCCTGGACGATGACAGAAACGGTATATCGCCTTTCTGGATCGCCATAAATATATCCAGATACATGAAGGCCAGGTGGACCACTCCGGGGAGCAGAAAAACGACCAGCGTCAGTGTCGCAATATTCGTTTGCGGCTGATTGCGAAATATCACGTACAGCAATAAAAAAGGGATGAATCCGAACGCTAGTTCTTTTATGTACGATTGTGCTGCCTGTTCCGTCCCGTTGGTGAACGCGAGAATCGCCACATAGACCAACATGGCCAGCAATGGCGCAAGCGGCTTGCAACCATCTCCCAGGCCGGAGCGGAGAAAGCCGAGCATGCCGAGGACCACGATCAGGAGCAATACCGCCAACACGTCGGCAGTGAAATATTTTGACGGTGCTAGATAGAGCGTAAGGATCACGGCCAGCGCCACGCCACAGATCACGGGGAATACCCATGCCAGTCGAAGCCGTTCTCTGACATCGTCAAAACCTGAGGGTTTTTTTTGCGGCATTTAATTCTCGGTTGTGTGATGGGCGTTATCCTCTTGGCTGTTCGCCATCGCCGTGACAAAGCGGGAAAACGCCGGGAGACTGATCAGATTGATGAAGGCGGCTTTTATTCTGTCCTCCGCTACTTCGCCGATATTGCAGGCACGCCAAAACGACACGAAGGCTTTTTGCAACTCCCGTTCACCGTCTCCGTCGTAGAGGTTATGCATATAGTAAAAGGCCAGCGCCTGGCGCTGCATTTCTTCCTTCGGCACAGGTAGTACATCATATGTCTTGAGCATGTGCCAATATTCTTCGCTGGTACGCGCCGTGCGGCAAAAATCAAAAGTGTAATGCGGATGGCGTGCGCTCCCTATACTGGGAACCCCGAGGTAAGCAAGTTCATGTGCCACGGTGCCGTAGACCGTGATGCCGCAGGCAATGCCCGCCTGAGCCAGTTGTACATTGCTTGTGCTTGCCGGCAGCCATTGCAAGGTGGGGTACTTTGCGCGCAGACCGACCATTGCTTCGTCGCTCAAAGCAATCTGGTTTGGGTGCGGCTTCAGGAAAAAGTTGATGGACGCGGATTGCAGGGCTTCAATCGTGAAGCAGATCCAGTGCCAGAAGTCATGGAAAACCAGTTCCGGGTAAATGTGAGGACTGTCGTAGAAGTCGTGCAGGAATACCACAACCGCACCATTTAGTCCGGCGGGAAGTTCTGTGCTTGCCTGCCCATACGCCGATTGACGCATGTAGCTCGTTGCGGCATCTACGGCGCCCGACAGGCGGCTTTCCAATTGATCCCTTGCCTGTTGCAGTCGTTCTGCCTGACGGTCCAGCGCCTCGAAGCCGCTTCGATAGCCTGAAAAGTCCTGGGTATGATAACTATCCTTTTGCGTCAGTCGTTTTCCGAACCCGTTAAGGTTGCCGAAAGACCAAACCGCTACGCCCTTTTGCAAAGCAACGCGAACCGGGATGCCATGTTCCAGATAAGTGGTGTACGAGGTCAGGTACCAGCGAGGGCGTGTTCGTCCAAAATAGGCCTGAGCCTGTCGGACATCGCGCAGGGCTTGCCATACTAGACGTCGAACAAATCTGTCAGACACGTCAAACTCAGGCGACGGTTTGAAGCGTAGGTAGGAGTCAATGATCAGATCCGCTACCTGGATTCCATCAATTTGGAGGGAGTAGTTGTGGCCCTGCTGTTGCAGCTGGCGCCAAAGGCGACCAGCACTGATCCAATCTACCAAGTTGCTGTATGGATGGGCCCAGGTTGAGCAACGGTAGGCAACACTGTCGATGAATGCTCCATAGGCGCGTACCCAGGGTCCGCTCCACAGCCAGGTCACCGGTGCTGCCCGCTTTAGCTCTGCCTGCCAGCCGGTACCGACTGCACCGCTGACGGCCCTTACTATTACCAGCTCGGCACGCCCTTGCGAGCCAGTGAGCAATTGGCTTCGAATCGCGCCGAACAGCAGAAAGTAAAACTTGTCTGGGACAGATTGAAACGCCAGCGTAGGACCACTTGCCTGCGCAGGCGGGTCAAAAGGCACAGGATGGATGTTGGCCAGAATGGCAGGGTGTACTCCGGGCTCTTTCGGATAATTGGTGACCAGGCTGCCAATCTTCCCGAGTATCTTCTTAAAACTATCGAGCACCACTATCACCTGACTGGGAAAGCTCGTTTGCCGTGAAGAGATAGTCCTGGCCAGAGAGCTGTTCGACGAATTGATATCCCTGCAATGTCAGATATGAATTCAGGCGCGCAAAGTCTCTGCATTCAATGAGAAGGTATTTAAAGCGGAATGCTTGGTGATCCACGCCTTTGAGCACTTCCAACTCTGCGCCCTCTACATCCAGCGAGAGGAAGTCGATCATCTTGGGCGCCCTTGCATCAAGCAACAGGGCGTTGAGTGTACGCGCCACCGCGCCAAATTCGAAGATGGTCTCGCCGCGAGCCAGGAAACGGTCCCCCTGTTGGGCATGCGCGCGCGGATCCGAGATGTCCGATTCCAAGCTGACCGGCGTCGACATCAGATTGGAGTAGGCGATACGGACGAACTCGCTGTCATATTCAAACGACACGCAGGCCGCGCAATAGATGCTGTCTTCTGACGAGCGATTCTTGCGGCACTTGATATAGTTCTGGGGGGCGGGTTCGACCAGCAAACCGCGCCAATTTCGGTATTTCTCAAAATACAGGCTGTTGGATTGGGTTATGCCATCATTGGCACCAAGCTCAACAAAATAACCGTTGTCGTAATCTACATACTTTTCAAGCTTGCGATCCAGTTGATTCAGGCTGGAATACTTTCCTCGCAGCAGGCGTTTGGCAAGCAACTTAACTGTTTGCATATTTATCTAAGAACTCTCATTACCATGAATGCCTCGGCTGCAGCCGATCCTACGCAGAATCCCCGATGTTCTGCAAGGCAGCGCATGTGTTCCAGGCTGCGTGAATGCGGCGAGGTACGCATTTCCAGCATGTAGGCCTCCAGTGCCTGCATTTTGGATTCCAGCTGTGCGCTGATATCGACAAAGAAATTGGGTAGGAACGGAGCTAGGCCCGGGCTGGCCCACTCGGTACTAGACATTACTTCGAAGGCGAAAATTTCCCGAATCGTGCTGCCCGGCATGGGGCGACAAGCCGTCATCACCGCCTTGTGAACTATCCGGTGATCGACATTCAAGTCTCCATAGTGATGGGTGTAGACGATCGCAGGCGCGAGATTGCCGATGAGCGCTTCGAGCGGTTGAACGACGTCCAGCAGGGGGAGTCCGTCAAGCCGATTATCCGGAAGGTTCAGGAAAGTAACGCTACTGATGCCAAGAATGCATCGCGCACTTTCAGTGGCTTGTTGTCGCTGAAGCAGATCTGTCGGTTCAGCACCGTTCCTTGATGTAACCCCGTCAGCTACAAAGACGACGTGAACATGGTCACCTTCGGCAGCGTGTTTGGCAATGGTACCTCCGCAACCAAGGGCTTCGTCGTCTGCATGTGCCGCTACTACCAGGACGGTTTTATTCATCAAACAGATCCCAGCTAGTGGCAGTGCCGCGAGCGACACTTACCTTTAAACGCTTACCGATCAGCGTGTCGAAATGTTTTGGCGCAAGTCCCATGCCGGGACGGATGCGCCGAATGTCTTTTGCGCCTACAACGGCGCCCGCCGGAAGATCCCGAACGAAATACACCGAACGGCGAAATACCTTGCTTCCTGCTTCGGCAGACTGTCGCTCGTACCCTACGTGACCAAGCGCCAGCCATGCATCGTGCGTCTCAGAGCACAAGCGCTCAAGCTCTGCAGGTTCGATCGAGAATTCGCTGTCTGGTCCCTTGTCGGCACGGCTCAGGGTGAAATGCTTTTCAATGACGCTGGCCCCCAATGCCACTGCCGCGACGGATGCGGTAGTGCCGATGGTATGGTCCGAAAGGCCGGGAATTGTACCAAATCGTCTGGCCAGTTCCTGCATTTGCCTGATGTTTGCCTGATCCATCGGTGCCGGATAGCTGCTGATGCAGTGCAAGAGGACAAGATCTTTGCAACCAGCGCTACGCGCCGCATCCACTGCTTCGGCAATTTCAGCTTCGGTCGCCATGCCGGTCGACATGATCATGGGCTTGCCTGTTTTTGCAACGTACCGAATCAACGGAAGATCCGTATTTTCGAAGGAGGCGATTTTGTAGACCGGTGCGTCCAGCTGTTCCAGCAGATCGACAGCGCTCTCGTCGAACGGTGTAGAGAAGACATCGATGCCGATTTTTCTGGCATGGGCGAACATGGCTTCATGCCATTCAAATGGCGTTTGTGCCCACTTGTACAGATCGTAGAGCTTGAATCCGTCCCATAATCCGCCTTTCACCATGAAGTCGGAACGATCGCAATCGATCGTCATGGTCTCCGCAGTATAGGTCTGCAGTTTGATTGCGCTGGCGCCGCAGCGCTTTGCGGCATCGATCGTCTCGAGCGCACGCTCCAGGGATCCATTGTGGTTGGCTGAAAGTTCGGCAATGATGTAAGGAGGATGATCTTTCCCGATCTTTCTGCCATTGATTTCAAATGTCATGGTTTAACCCTTCATTCAATGGGTTTTTTGCGGACTGTCTCTTATACACATCTGACGCTGCCGACGATACACTACAAGTGTAGATCTCGGTGGGGGCCGGATCATTAAAAAGGGGGGGGGGGGGGGGGGGGGGGGGGGGGGGGGGGGGGGGGGGGGGGGGGGGGGGGGGGGGGGGGGGGGGGGGGGGGGGGGGGGGGGGGGGGGGGGGGGGGGGGGGGGGG
>NZ_JAELUH010000098.1 GCF_016429215.1 Herbaspirillum sp. ASV7
TGGATCCGTTCTCCTCAATCAGTGAGCGTGCCGGTCTGGCGGCGCAGGATGCCGATCAGCCGTTGTGCCGCCGGCGACAGGTACATGTCACGCCGGTAGGTCAGGCCCATGCGGCGCAGCATGGTGGTTTCCTTCAGCACTACCTCGCGCAGCTTGCCGGGCCTGGCGTCCAGGTTCAACCGGGAGGCGAATCCCAGCAGGTTGCTGCGCTCGATGAGGGGCATGATCATGTTCAGCACCGTGGGCGTGATCTGTACCGAGGGCCGGGCCAGGTGATGGCGGTCGAAGACATTGTCCAGCCACTGCCGGCTCAGCACCGAGGTCGCCGGCAGTACCCACTGGTGCTCCAGCAGCGTGCGCAGGCGGATCTTCTGCCGGAAGATCGGGTGGCTGGCGCTGGCCATGACCACCATCTCGTCGCGCATGATCTCCTCGGTATGGAAGACGTCGTCGCTCTGGATCATCGGCCCCAGCACGATATCGAGTTCGCCCGCCTTGAGACCGGCCAGCAGGGCATCGTTCATCGAGACCTTGAGGTCGATGGTGACCTTCTGCGCCTCGGCCAGCAACTGCTCGCAGATGCCCGGCAGGATGTGCTCGGCCAGCGTGGGGACGCAACCCAGGCGGATGTTGCCTTCGCGGCCGTTGGCGTAGTCGCCGATCTCGCGCGCGGTCTCGTCCATCATCAGGCCGATGCGCCGCGCCCGGTTCAGCAGCGCCTGGCCCACGGCGGTCAGGCGGATGCCGCGTCCGACCCGCTCGAACAACGGCGCACCCAGCTCATCTTCGAGCCGGTCGACACACTTGGTCAGCGCCGGCTGGGTCTTGTAGAGCCGTTCGGCGGCGCGGCCCACATGCCCTTCCTCGGCGATGACCTCGAAATAGCGGAGATCACGGAAGTCCATGATTCATTCCTGAAATTTATGATTTGCAAAATAAAAGCAAATATACATTAAATATCCTGGCACGTAGACTGGCCTCCAAACAATAACCCCGCCCGCTCGATGCTTCGTTCGCGGCGCCGAAAACCAAGGAGACAAGTCCGATGCACACCCGCATGTCCAGGCGCCAATTTCCGCGCCGCAGCACCGCACTGGCAGCCGCTGTCGTCGCGCTGGCGCAGATTGCACACCCGACCGAACAGCACCATCCCGACGATGCCCGCCTGCCCGATGTGACGAGCACCTGGCTGGGCCCGGCCGCGACGATCCATCCCGTGCCGGTGGCCAATGCGGCGCGCCTGTACCACTTCTGAAGGAATTCCATGAGCCAGCTCTCCTCCCCCGCCGTGACGCCAGCGTCCTCTGCCCCGGCAGACAGCGCCGCCGTGAGCGAAACAGCCATCATGAAGAAGGTGATGCGTCGCCTGATTCCCTTCATCCTGCTGTGCTACGTGGTCAGTTATCTGGACCGCATCAATGTCGGCTTCGCCGCCCTGACCATGAACCGCGACCTGGGCCTGACCCCCTCGCAGTTCGGCCTGGGTGCGGGGCTGTTCTTCATCGGTTATTTCTTCTTCGAGATCCCCAGCAACCTGGCGCTGCATCGCTTCGGCGCGCGCATGTGGATCTCGCGCATCATGATTTCCTGGGGCGTGATCTCCATGGCCACGGCCTTCGTGGTCGGTCCCAAGAGTTTCGCGCTGGCGCGCTTCTTCCTGGGCATGGCCGAGGCCGGGTTTACGCCGGGTATCTACCTGTACTTCACGCAATGGTTCCCCGGCGCCTGGCGCGGCAAGGCGACGGCCTTCTTCCTGGTCGGCATTCCGGTGGCCAACATCATCGGCTCGCCGCTCTCGGGCGCGCTGATGGAATTGCACGGCATGTGGGGCTTCCAGGGCTGGCAGGTACTGTTGCTGCTGGAGGCCCTGCCGGCCGTGGCGCTGGGCGTGCTGTGCCTGTTCCTGCTGCCGGACCGTCCGGCCAAGGCCGGCTGGCTCAGCCCGGCCGAGAAACAGTGGCTGGAAGGCGAGCTGGCCAACGAGCAGAATGTGCTGGCCGCGCGCCACGGCAACAAGTTGAAGGATGCCTTCACCAACTGGCGCGTGTTCGCCCTGGCCGGTGCCAACTTCTGCGGCATCCTCGGTTCGCTCAGCATCGGCCTGTGGTTGCCGCAGATCATCAAGGAATTCGGCTTGCCACCGCACCAGGTCGGCCTGGTGGCGGCCCTGCCCTATGTCGTGGGTGCCATTGCGATGACGCTGTGGGCGCGCCTGGCTGATCGCAGCCGCAATCGCCTGTTCTTCGTGGCCGGCGCCATCGTGCTGGCGGGGGTGGCGCTGGCGATCTCGGCCTTCCTGCATACGCCGCTGTTGAAGATGCTGGCCATCACCGTGGCGGTGGCCTCCATCCTGTCTTTCCAGGCCACCTTCTGGGCCATTCCCTCGGGTTTCCTGACCGGGCGCGCTGCCGCCGGCGGACTGGCCCTGATCGTGTCCATCGGCAACCTGGGCGGCTTCGTCGGACCGTCGGTGATCGGCTTCATCCGTGAATCGACCCAGGGCTTTACCTATCCCCTGATCTTCGTGGCCGGGGCCTTGCTACTGGGCGCGGTCATCACGCTGGCGCTGGGCGATCCGGCGCGCGCAGGCAACTCCAACTCCAAGGAATCAGCATGAGCTTCTTCGCACCGCCGCCGGTCGTCGAGACCACCGTCTTCACCCGTCTGCCCGATCATTTCCGCAAGCCCAGGAAGAACACCTGGGGCGACGCCAATCGCGGCGGCCTGCCCATCGACTCCTTCCTCGAAGGTCCGTCCTTCGACCGCCAGGGCCGCCTGTACGTGACCGATATTCCGTATGGCCGCATCTTCCGCATCTCCACCGAAGGCCAGTGGGAACTGGTCACCGAATACGATGGCTGGCCCAATGGCCTGAAGATCGACAAGAGCGGCCGCATCGTCATCACCGACTACAAGCGTGGCCTGGTGCAGCTGGACCCCGATACCGGCGCGGTATCGCCGCTGCTGGAGACGGTCGGTTCCGAAGGCTTCAAGGGCGTCAACGACCTGGTGTTCGGCCCGCAGGGCGAGATCTATTTCACCGACCAGGGCCAGACCGGTCTGCAGGATCCGACCGGGCGCGTCTACAAGCTCTCGCCGCAAGGCCAGCTCACCTGCCTCATCAACACCATCCCCAGCCCCAACGGCATCGTCTACGACCCGACGCTGAACCACCTGCTGGTGGCGGTGACCCGGGCCCAGCAGATCTGGCGCATCCCGCTGCATCACAACGGCGTGGTCGGCAAGGTCGGCGTGTTCGCCAACCTGCATGGCGGCATGGCCGGGCCTGACGGCCTGGCGCTGGATTCGGAGAGTTGCCTCTACATCGCCCATACCGGTTTCGGCTCGATCTGGCGACTCTCCAAGTTCGCCGAGCCGCTGCTGCGGATCCGTTCCAACGCCGGCATCTCCACCACCAACCTGGCCTTCGGCGGCCCGGAGGGCAAGAGCCTTTTCATCACCGAATCGCAGACCGGATCCATCCTGCGCGCCGAGGTGCCGGTGGCCGGCCTGCCCATGTATTCCCACGCCTGAGCCTCGGCACAGGCTGCATCACATATCGCCAACTTCCAGTCAAAGCAAAGGATCATCATGAGCACCCAACCCGATTTCATCCGCGACATCGAACGCGTCGACGCCAGCATCGTCGCCCAGGCCGCCGAATTCCCCGCCTCCATCCTGGCCGACGTGGCCGGTCGCCGTGGCACCCTGTGCAGCCGTGTGGCGCCGTTGTCGCCATCGATGCGCGTGGCTGGTCCCGCCATCACCGTCGAGGTGCGTCCCGGTGACAACCTGATGATCCACGCCGCCATGGCCATCGCCAAGCCGGGCGACGTGCTGGTCATCGATGGCAAGGGTGACGAGAGCTGCGCCCTGATGGGCGAGATCATGGTGTCCCAGTGCAAGGCCAGCGGCCTGGCCGGCATCATCATCTACGGTTCGGTGCGCGATACCGAAGCCATTCGTCAGATCGGCTTCCCGGTCTATGCCGTGGGCGCCAACCCCAATGGCCCTACCAAGAACATCGCCGGCCGCGTGAACTGGCCGATCTCGGTGGGCGGCACCAGCGTGCAGCCGGGTGACCTGATCGTGGGCGACGCCGATGGCGTGGTGGTGGTCGAGCGTGAGAAGGTCGCCTCCCTGCTGGGCGCGGCCGCCAAGAAGGTGGCCGACGAGACCAAGCGCCTGACCGAGATCCGCACCGGCGGCCCGTTGCGTCCGGCCTGGCTGGACGGCGCGCTGCGCAAGGGTGGTGTGCTGGCCGAGGGAGAATCGCTGTGAGCGGCCCCGGCAAGAAGGGTGTGGTGATCGTCACCGGCGTGGACCTGGCACCGGAGGCGGTAGCGATCCTGCACGACTATGAACTGGTCTACGCCGGCGCCAAGCCGAGCGAGGATGACCTGGTGCGGCTGTCGCAGCAGCACCAGCCGGTGGGCATCATCGTGCGTTACGGCGGCGTGACCGGGCGCGTCATGGATGCCAGCCCGGCCCTGCGCGTGATTTCCAAGCACGGCACCGGCATCGACACCATCGACAGCCAGGCCGCGCAAGCGCGTGGCATCGCGGTCAAGGCCGCCGCCGGCGCCAATGCCCCGGCCGTGGCCGAGCACACCTGGGCACTGGTGATGGCCTGCGCCAAGAACGTGGTGGGTCTGGATGCGCGCATGCGCCAGGGCCACTGGGACAAGTCCACCCACAAGAGCCTGGAGCTGCAGGGCCGCACCATCGGCCTGGTCGGTCTGGGTGCCATCGGTCGTCGCGTGGCGGCCACGGCGGTGTCGCTGGGCATGCAGGTGCTGGCTTACGATCCGTTTGCCAAGGAAGCGCCGGCCGGCGTGCAACTGGCCGACCTGGAGACGCTCTTCGAGCGCGCCGACGTGCTCTCGCTGCATTGCCCGCTGACCGCCGAGAACCGCCACATGATCAATGCCGCCTCGCTGGCGCGCATGAAGGACGGCGCCATCCTGGTCAATACCGCCCGTGGCGGCCTCATCGACGAGCAAGCCCTGATCGCCGCGCTGGCCTCGGGCAAGCTGCGCGCAGCCGGCCTGGACAGCTTCGAGAAGGAACCCTTCGCCGCACCGCATCCCTTGCAGGATGTCGCCAATGTCATCCTCAGCCCGCACATCGGCGGCGTTACCGAGGATGCCTACATCGCCATGGGGACGGGCGCTGCCAGCAATGTGCTGGCGGTGCTGGAAGCGCAGACTGCACAAACCACGCAAGCCACGCAAGCCGTGCCGGCCTGATCCATAATCACCACGGGGCCAGCCGCCAGGACAAGGCGGCGCCCCTTTCTTCCGAGAGAGACCCATGGAGACCACCATCGACGACAAGCAGCTGGAACGGGACACCGTGCGCCGCGTCACCTGGCGCCTGTTGCCCTTCCTGATGCTGTGCTACCTGTTCGCCTTCATCGACCGTGGCAACATCGGCATGGCGGCGCTGCAGATGAACCACGACATCGGCCTGTCGCCCAGGATGTTCGGCTTTGCCAGCAGCCTGTTCTTCATCGCCTATTTCATCTTCGAGGTGCCCAGCAACCTGGCGCTGCAGAAGTTCGGCGCGCGCAAGTGGCTGGCGCGCATCATGATCACCTGGGGCCTGATCTCGGCCAGCACGGCGCTGGTACAAGGCCCCAATTCGCTGTACTTCGTGCGCTTCATTCTGGGGGCGGCCGAGGCCGGTTTCTTCCCGGGCGTGGTGCTGTACCTGAGCTACTGGATCCCGTCGGCCTATCGTGCCCGCATCGTGGCGTTGTTCATGGTGGCCATCCCGGCGGCCAGCTTCGTGGCCTCGCCGGTGTCGGCGCTGCTGTTGCAGATGGATGGCGCGGGCGGCCTGCGTGGCTGGCACTGGCTGTTCATGCTCGAAGGCCTGCCTACCGTGCTGCTGGGTGGGGTCTGCCTGTTCTTCCTGACCGACCGGCCCGCGCAGGCGAAGTGGCTCGATGCGCGCCAGCGTGCATGGCTCACCGCTACCATGGACAAGGAAGCCGCCAGCCGCGCCGCCAAGGTGCATATCCCCTTGTGGAAGCTCTTCAGCATGCCGCATGTGTGGGGCATGGCGCTGGTCTGCTCCTGTGCCTCGGCGGCGGGAACGGTATTGAACGTGTGGCAGCCGCAGTTGCTCAAGTCCTTCGGCCTGTCGGTGATGCAGACCGGCCTGGTCAACTCGATTCCCTACCTGATCGCTTCGGTGCTGATGGTCTGGTGGGGTCGCCATTCGGACCGTAGCGGCGAGCGTCGCTGGCATACCGCCATTCCGCTCATGCTCATCGGTGGCGGTCTGGTGCTGGCCAACCTGTTCCATTCGCTGGCGCTGGTGGTGCTGCTGCTGACCTTGGTGCTCATCGGCGCCTATTCCTTCAAGGGGCCGTTCTGGGCCATGGCCACCGGCTGGCTGGCCACCGGTTCGGCCGCCGCCGGCCTGGCGGGGATCAATGCGGTCTCCAACCTGATCGGCGGCGGGCTCATGGTCAACGTCTATGGCTGGGTCAAGGAATCCACCGGCAGCTATGCGCTGGCGCTGCTGCCGCTGGTGGGCCTGTCGGTGGTGAGCGTGATCATCCTGCTGGTCCTGAGCAGGAAGTCGCGGGTGGCCACTGGCGGTGCTGTCAAGCAGGCGCTGAACTGACGGCACGAGCGGCTCGCCCCGATTGTCTCAATAGGACTTCGGCAAGCCCAAGACCTTCTCGGCGATGAAGCAGAGGATCAGTTGCGGGCTCACCGGCGCCAGTCGCGGAATCCATGCCTCGCGCAGATAGCGCTCGACGTGGTATTCCTTGGCAAAGCCCATGCCGCCATGCGTGAGGATGGCATTCTGGCAGGCGTTGAAGCAAGCCTCGCCGGCCAGGTACTTGGCGGCGTTGGCCTCGGCGGCGCAATTGCGCCCGGCGTCGTAGCGCGATGCCGCCTTGAGCACCATGAGGTGGGCCGCTTCCAGTTCCATCCACGAGCGCGCCAGCGGATGCTGGATCCCCTGGTTCTGGCCGATGGGGCGATCGAAGACGATGCGCTCGTTGGCATACTGGGCGGCCAGCTTCAGCGCCGCCCGGCCCAGTCCGACTGCCTCCGAGGCAATGAGGATGCGCTCGGGATTCATGCCGTGCAGGATGTACTTGAATCCCTCGCCTTCCTCGCCAATCCTGTCCTCCACGGGGATGCGCAGGTCGTCGATGAAGAGCTCGTTCGAGTCGACGCACTTGCGGCCCATCTTGTCGATTTCGCGGACCTCGATGCGTGTGCGGTCCAGATCGGTATAGAACAGTGACAGCCCCTGCGTACCACGGGCATCCTCCACCGGCGTGGTGCGCGCCAGCAGGAGGATCTTGTTGGCCACCTGGGCGGTGGAGATCCAGACCTTCTGCCCCGACACATGGTAGTGCTCACCCTGCCGCACAGCGCGGGTCTTCAGCTTGAGGGTGTTCAGGCCGGTGTTGGGCTCGGTCACGGCAAAGCAGGCCTTGTCCCTGCCGGCAATGAGCGGTGGCAACCAGCGCTGCTTCTGCGCATCGCTGCCAAAGACCACCACCGGATGCAGGCCGAAGATGTTCATGTGGACTGCAGATGCCCCCGAGAGCCCCGCACCGGTGGCGGCGATGGTCTGCATCATCAGCGCGGCCTCGGTGATGCCCAGGCCGGCGCCGCCGTATTGCTGCGGCATGGCGATGCCCAGCCATCCCGCTTGCGCCAGCGCCTGGTGGAAGTCATCGGGAAAGCCGCCTTCGTGGTCCTTGCGCAACCAGTACTGCGCATCGAAGGGGGCGCAGATGCGTTCTACCGCGTCGCAGATCTGCTGTTGGT
This sequence comes from Herbaspirillum sp. ASV7, assembly GCF_016429215.1. Taxonomy (GTDB): domain Bacteria; phylum Pseudomonadota; class Gammaproteobacteria; order Burkholderiales; family Burkholderiaceae_D; genus Herbaspirillum. Next base: position 7,806 of record NZ_JAELUH010000098.1, read on the forward strand.
CGTCATCCAGTTCAAAGTCCATGCTTGCTCCCGGTCAGGTGTTGCCCGTGGCACCGCGCTTGCGCAGTGCGGCGATCTCGTCGGTGCTGTAGCCCAGTTCCTGCAACACCTCGGCCGTGTGTTCACCCAGTCCCGGTGCGGGGGAGGCGGGCGTACTGGCCGTGCGTGACCATTGCGTGGGCGTGCCCGGGGTACGCAGTGTGCCTTCCGTGGGATGCTCGACCTGGCGGATGAAATCCACCGCCTGCAGGTGCGGATCCTCCAGCAGGTCGTAGGGCGAATTCATCGGCATGTTGGGAATGTCGGCCGCGTCCAGCAGCGTGCGCCATTGCTGCGTGGTGCGCTCGTGCATCAGCCGCGCGACCTCGGCATACACTTCACCGATGTGCCGGGCGCGATTGCTGTGGGTGCTGAAGCGGGCATCGCTGTCGAAGCGTTCGGCTTGGCCGATGGCCGTGAAGAAGGCCTTCCATTGCTTGTCGTTGTAGATCAGCACGCACAGGTGGCCGTCCTGCGTTTCGTAGGGTCGACGATGCTCCGTCAGCAATCGCGCATAGCCGGGCTCGCCCTGGGCGGGGCTGAAGCTGAGTCCGCCCAGGTGATCGCCGAGCACGAACTGCACCATCGACTCGAACATCGGCACCACCACCGACTGGCCCTTGCCCGAGCGCTCCCGCTCATAGAGCGCGGTGGTGATCGCATACACGGTATGCAGGCCCGTGACCCGGTCGCCCAGGGTGGTCGGCGCATAGCGCGGCGCGGTGGCGCCGGACTGGCTCATCAGCCAGGAGATCCCCGAGGCACCCTGGATCAGGTCATCGTAGGCGGCCCTGGCCGCATACGGGCCATCCTGCCCGAAGCCACAACAGGACACATGTACCAGACGGGGATGGTCCAGTTTCAGGGTGTCGTAGTCCAGGCCCAGCCGCGCCAGCGCCTGGGGCCGGATGTTGGACACTATGACATCGCTGCGCGCGATGAGCTTGTGGAGTGCAGTGCGTGCGTCCTCGTGCTTCAGGTCGAGCACCACGCTGCGCTTGCCCTGGTTGGCATGCAGGAAGATGTGGCCCATGCCCGCATGGTTCATCGGGCCGACATGGCGCATGTTGTCGCCCTCGGGGGATTCGACCTTGATCACCTCCGCACCCAGCCCGGCCAGGATCTGGGTCGCAAAGGGCCCCATGATCACCGAGGTCAGGTCGAGGATCTTCACGCCGGTCAGTGGCCCGCCACGTTCATCTGTCATCTCATTGCTCCTTGGTTCTTGTTTTCTCTACAGCGGAAATACGCCGAAGACCACGCTGGCGATCGTCATAACCACGGACGCACCGAACAGGAAGGGGATGGAAAACTTCTGGTGCTCCGCCAGTTCCACACCGGCCAGCCCCACCAGCAGGAAGGTCGCGGGCGTGAGCGGACTCACCGGAAAGCCCGTGGTCATCTGGCCCAGCAGCGCCGCCTGGGCCACCTGGATAGGCGGCACCCCCAGCTGTCCGGCAGCGCCGGCCACCACCGGCAGCACGCCGAGATAGAAGGAGTCGGGGTCGAAGAGCAGGCTCAGGGGCATGGCGATGAGGCCCAGCACGAACGGGATGTGATGCGCATGGCCGGAAGGAATGATCTTCACCACCTCGTTGGCCATGGCGGTGAGCATCCCGGTACCGGACATGATGCCGGTGAAGGCCCCGGCGGCCAGCAGCACGCTGGCCATCATCAGGGCGGCGCGGGCGTGCGCATCGATACGGCGGCGCTGCTCGTCCGCATTGGGGTAGTTGATGAACAGCGCAACGACGGTACCGATCATGAACATCACGACCGGATCGAACTTGCCGGTGATCATGGTCCCCATCACGATCAGGGTCAGCACCAGGTTGGGCCAGAAGCGCGCAGGGCGCCGCAATGCCATCTCCTCGGTCGTGAGCACCCGTGGCGGGATGATGAACTCCTCGCCCTCATAGCGCAGGCCCAGGCGGCGTTCCTCGCGCTTGCCCTGGACATAGGCGGTCGCGAAGACGAACACCAGGCCCGCCCCCTGCACGGCCAGCAGTGGCTTGAAGATCTCGGCGGCGGGAATATGCAGGGCCACCGAGGCCCGTATCGTCACCCCCGCCCAGGGCAGGAAGTTGACCCCCGCGCCCATGGCCGCCATGCAGACCAGCAGGCGCTTGTCCATCTTCAGGCGTTCATACACCGGCAGCATGGCCGGGATGGTGACCAGGAAGCATACCGCACCCGAGCCATCGAGGTGGATCAGCAGCGCCAGCAGCGCGGTGCCCATCAGGATCTTCGGTGGCCTGGCGCCGACGATGCGCAGGATCCTGTTGATGATGGGATCGAGCATGCCGGCATCGGTGAGGATGCCGAAGAAGATGATCGCGAAGATGAACATCCCCACCACCGGCGCCACGCTGGTGATGCCCTTGAGGATGAAGGTGGAAGTCTGCAGGCCAAAGCCGCTGGCCAGGGCCGCCACGACCGGTACGGCGATCAGCGCGGCCAGTGGCGACATGCGTTTGGTGAGGATCAGCGTGAGCAAGGCAAGGACTGCGATGAGCCCGGTCAAAGCAAGCATGTGTCTCCCCCATGGGGTTATTATTTACGCGAATCCGGGGCCTGGCCTTGTGCCGGTCCGGCGGTCTGGAAAAGTGTGTGGCAGTGCGCAGCTTTCGTCCAATACATGATTTGTCCATCCTGATACGAGAAATGTCCCACCATGATTCACGGTCGCCTGCTCTCACAATTCATCGCCGTTGCAGAAGAACTCCATTTCGGTCGTGCCGCTGCCCGCCTGCATATGGCGCAGCCGCCGCTGAGCCAGGCGATCAAGAATCTTGAGGAAATTGTCGGCGTGCAGTTGCTGGCGCGCTCGCGGCATTCGGTCCTGCTGACCCCGGCGGGCAGTGCATTTCTGGAAGAAGCGCGCGAGCTGATGGCCCATGGACAGCGCGCCATCGACATCGCCCGTCGTGCCAGCGTGGGCATGACGGGCAACATCATCATCGGCTTCATGGGCTCGGTCAGCTATGAATTCCTGCCACGCTTGCTGCGCAAGTTCCGCGCGGCCTTCCCGGCCATCCATGTGGATTTGCGTGAACAGATTTCGGTGGAGCAGATCGAGAGCCTGCATGCCAGCAAGATCGACCTGGGCATTGTCCGGGTCCCCCTGAGCAATGCGACGGATCTGAACCTGCGGGTCATCGAGGTCGAGCGTTTCGTGGCGGTGCTGCCCAGGGATCACCGCCTGGCGGCGGCCCGGTCATTGCGGTTGGAAGAGCTTGCGGAGGAATCCTTCCTGGTCTTCCCGGCGGGGAAGAGCCCCAGCCTGCATTCGAAGTTCCTGATGGCCTGCGACGAGGCCGGTTTCAGTCCGCGCGTCAGTACCGAGGCCTGGCAGATGGCCAGCATGGTGAGCCTGGTGGCGGCGGGCCTGGGCGTGACGCTGCTGCCGGCGCAGGTCAAGAACAGCCCGCACAAGGACGTGGTGTACAAGGAGCTGACCAATCCTTCCAGCCACCTGGAACTGGAGATCGCGGCGGCCTGGCGTCCCGACGATATGTCCGCCGGGCTGCAGGCCATGCTGTCGGTGCTGGGAGCGGCTTGATCGCCCCGGCAAGGGCGGTTTCAGTCTTCCTCGACCCAGTCCACCACTGCCCCCAACGAGCGCAGGTTTTCCACGAACTTGGGATGGGCACGACGGATCGGCAGGGCATTGCGGATTTCCGAACGGCCCTCGATGCTGGCCGCGACCATGAAGAGCGCAATGGCCACCCGGATGATGTAGGGGCTTTCCACCGAGGCCGGCGACAGCGGCAGGCCGCCGAAGGTGATCAGGCGGTGCGGATCGCCCAGGAACACGTGGGCGCCGAACTTGGAGAGCTCGCTGCTCCAGCCCATGGCGCCGTCATAGATCTTGTTCCAGAACATGGTGTTGCCCTCGGCCTTGACACCCAGGGCGATGAAGATGGGCAGCAGGTCCACCGGCAGGTAGGGCCAGGGTGCGGCTTCCACCTTGGTCAGGATGTTGGCGGTGAAGGGCTTGACCACCTTCAGCGGGCCGTTCTGGCGGGTATGCGACCAGCCATCCTGGTGCACCACCTCCACGCCGAACTTGGCAAAGGTGCGGTCGATCAGCGGGAACTGCTCCGGCGCGCTGTTGCGCACCCGTACCTGGCCGCCGGTGATGGCGCCCAGCGCCAGGAAGGTGGCGATCTCGTGGAAGTCCTCGTCGAAGCGGAATTCGCCGCCGCCCAGCTTGCCGCCACCGCGCACGGTCACGCGCGAGGTGCCGATGCCGTCGATCTGCACGCCCATCATGGCCATGAAGCGGCAGAACTCCTGCACGTGCGGCTCCGAGGCGGCATTGGTGAGGACCGATTCGCCCTCGGCTGCAGCCGCGCACAGCACGAAGTTCTCGGTGGTGGTCACCGAGGCATAGTCCAGCCAGTGGTGGTTGGCCTGCATGCTGCCGGGGGTGCGGATGATGAGTGAATCGGGGCTGCTCTCGACCCGTGCGCCGAAGCGCTGGAATACCTCCACGTGGGGATCGATCTCGCGCACGCCCAGGGTGCAGCCCTTGACGTCGTTCTCCAGCCGCGCCACGCCAAAGCGCGCCAGCAGCGGCGGCACCAGCATGATGGAGGAACGCATCTCCTCGGGCAGGTGATGCAGCTTGGGATCGAAGCGGGTATCGCGGTGATGCAGGTCGAGGATGCCGCTGGCAAAGTCCACCGACACCTCGCTGCCCAGCACGCGGAAGATCTCCAGGATCTTCTTGACGTCGGTGATCTCGGGAATGCCCACCAGCCGCAGCGGCTGGTCGGTCAGCAGGGTGGCGCAGAGGATGGGGAGGACGGCGTTCTTGTTGGCCGAAGGAATGATGTCGCCGCGTAAGGGGCGGCCACCGTGCACGATGAGATTGGACATGACTGGGAGATCGGTGAAATCGGGGAAAACGTGGCGCTCTGGAATATCCGGGGTGTCAGGCTGGTGTCTAAGGCCGGCGCGGGATGCGTCCGGTCGTGAATGGACAGATTATGCGCCGCCCGGTTGCAGCCGGGGAAGCAATTTTATCGATGCCCGGACTTGTCTTATTGCCATCAATGCAGGTTGGGCAAGCCGGATGCTGCTCGGATGCTGCATAGATGCTGCAGCAAAGAGCAAGTTTCCGTATCATGGCCGGTCACCGATGACTTGCCCTGATTGTCCCCACCAAGGTTTCTGACGATGTTGAGTACGCCGCAGCCCCGAATGACCGATGATTTTCCTCTGCTCCTGCCGGCCCTGGCCAAGGCTGGCACCATCACCAGGCTGGTCCTGTGCAGTGTCTTCCTGATGTTGCTGACCATGGTCGCGGGCAAGTCCGCCCACGCCCAGGCGGCGGTGGCCAGTGCCGGCAAGCATCGCGCCGCTGCCACTGGTGCCAAGGGCCGCAAGCGCCAGATACGCAAGAAGGCCGCCGGCGCCGGCACCTCACGTACCGCCTCCCATGGCCGCCATCGTACCGGTGGCCATGCCGCTGCTGCCGCCGCCGCTACCGGGACGGCTGCGGCCACCGTGGCTGCGCCAGTCGCGGCGACCGAAAAGGCCAGCGCCTCGGCCAAGCCGGAGCTGCTCTCGCGCTGCGGCTTTACCGAGGCTTCGCGCCGGCATGTGTTTTCGCGGGCGGTCTATGTCCTCGATGAAGAGACCGGCACCCCCCTCTACGAGCGCAATGCCGAGACGGTGGCGCCGATCGCCTCGGTGACCAAGCTGATGACGGCCATGGTCTGGCTGGACCAGAAGCAGCTGCCCCTGGGCAATCGCCTGGAAGTCACCGAGGATGACCTCGACAACCTCAAGTTCACCACCTCGCGCCTGCGCGTGGGGGCCAGCCTGTCGCGTGCGGACATGCTGCACATCGCCCTGATGTCGTCGGAGAACCGGGCTGCGGCGGCCATGAGCCGCGATTATCCGGGCGGTCGCGCGGCCTTCATCGCCGCCATGAATGCCCGTGCCCAGGCACTGGGGATGCCGCATACGCATTTCGAGAACGCCACCGGCCTCTCGCCCGAGAATGTCTCCACCGCGCGCGAGCTGGCCGAACTGGTCAAGGCGGCCAATCGCTATCAGCTGATCCGCAGCGATTCGCTGGACAAGCAAAAGATGATCAACATCGGTCGCGGCCAGCTGCAGTACATCAATTCCAACCGCCTCATCCGCTATGGCCAGGTCAATGCCAGCGTGCAGAAGACCGGCTTCATCAACGAGTCCGGCCACAACATGGTGCTGCGCCTGCTGGTACATGACCGCCGTCCGGTGATCGTCACCATGCTCGGCAGCGATACCGCCGAGGGCTCGCGCCTGGATGGCGTGCGCATCGCCAAGTGGCTCAACTGTTCACTGAACTGAGGTGGGGCTGGTGCGACATGACCTGCAGCCTGTTGCGCCCGCTGTTCTTGGCCTGATAGAGGCCGGCGTCGGCGTCCTTGACGACATCTTCGACCTCATGGTGCAGTCCACGCTGCAGGCGCGAGATGCCGATGCTGACGGTGAGCCTGCCGAACGGGCTGCACTGGTGCGGGATCTTCATGGTCCGCACGGCGTTGAGGATGCGCTCGGCCACATGCTGGGCGCCGGCCAGGTCGGTTTCGTCGAGCAACACCAGGAATTCCTCGCCGCCATAGCGCCCGGCCTTGTCCGACAGCCGTGATATCGCGCCGGCGATGCAGCGCGCCACCGCCATGAGCGCATAGTCTCCTGCCTTGTGGCCATAGGTATCGTTATAGCGCTTGAACCAGTCCACATCGATGAACAGCAGCGAAAAATGCGCGCTCGGGTTGCGCTGGGACTTGCACCAGGCGTCATTGATCACCTCATCCAGGGCGCGCCGGTTCAGCAGGTTGGTGAGCTTGTCCACGCGGGCTTGCTCTTCCAGCAGTTCGTCGATCTTGCTGCGCCGGTGGAATTCCTGATGCAGCCGCATGAGCAGGTAGAGGCTGGCGATACCGAAGGCTGCCATCAGGAACAGCACCGCATAGAGCATCTTGAACCACTCATGGAACACCACGCCATGGGTATGGCCGACGAAGACCACCCATGGCGTGTCCGGTACGCGCACATAGGCATAGAGGCGGTTGAGGCCGTCCTGGCGTGAGCGTGCAAAATAACTGCCCTGCGCCGGCCCGTTTCCGGCTTCGGTCAGCAGGCTCCTGAAGTGGGACATGTCGTCCACGCGCGAGCCGATGAAGGATTCGTTGTAGGGCAGACGCATGTAGGCGATGCCGTCCAGCGAATACAGCGACATGACACCATCCTGTTCCAGCGACAGGCCCTGGAACAGGTCGCGGAAATAATCCAGGTACAGCACCATGAAGGCCACGCCGGCAAAGCTGCCATCCACCTGGGCCAGGCGCTTGGACAGCACCACCGCCTGCATGCGGCGCTCCAGGCGGATGGTCAGTGGCGCCGAGATGCTCAGGCCGGCAGCGGCCTGGTCACGGTGGCTGGTGAAGAAGGTCTGCTCGTTGTATTGCCCCGGCAGGATCTCGGCCAGGGACGGGGAACCGACCATCAGCGTGCCATCGGCGCGCACGATACCTAGCGCGGCGATGTAGCTGGCTTCGATCTTTTCACCCAGCAGGAACTCGCGTTTCTGTGCCTCCGGCATGGTGTGTAACTGCGTATGCCGGTAGCGCCAGGTGAGGTTGTCCAGCGCCAGCGAGAGCAGCTCGACATTGCGTGAAATCGAACGCTGTGCGATGCGTGCCACGTTGAGCGCATTGTCGGTGGCGACCCGCTCCACTTGCGCGTAGCTTTGATAGAG
>NZ_JAELUH010000099.1 GCF_016429215.1 Herbaspirillum sp. ASV7
CCCCCGGACTCAATCCCGTCCATTTGCGAAACGCCCGGTGGAAGGCACTGGGCTCGGTAAAACCCAGCTGCGCGGCCACGCTGGCCACGCTCAGCTCGCCCTGGCGCAGCAGGGTCTGGGCCAGGCCACTGCGGATCTCGTCCTTGAGCGAGGCAAAGCTCTGTCCCTCCTCGCGCAGGCGTCGCCGCAGCGTAGCTGCTGACACCCCCAGCTGTGCGGCCAGCGCATCGAAGTCCGGCCAGTCCGCCGGCGCTTTTTCCTTGAGGTGGGCGCGCAAGCGCGTGACCCAGCCGGTGTCGTGCCGGTAACGCACCAGCAGGTTGCCCGGCGCTTCGCGCAGGAACACCCGCAGCGCCGCATCGTTGCGGATCACCGGCAGGTCGAGGTAGGCGGCGTCGAAGCTGAGCACGCAACGGGGTTGGCCGAAATGCACTGGCACGCCGAAGAATTGCAGGTAATCCGGCCGCTCCTCGGGGATGGAACAGGCAAAGTCGATGCGCTGCAGCGCGATGCGCCGGCCCACCAGCCAGCAGGCCAGGCCCAGCACCAGCAGCAGGAAGGTGCGATAGGCGAAGGCCGGGTAGGGCGAGCGGTTGCGGACCAGGACGATCTGCGCCCGGCCGTCTTCGACCCGCAGCTCGCCATAGGGCTCGTCGAGCACGATGCGCAGGAAGCGCAGCGCCCGGTGCAACGCCTGGGCCAGCGTGCCGGTGTGCAGCACGGCATGGCACATCAGGGTGAAACTGCCCTGGCGCATCGGCCGCGCCGCCAGGCCAAAGAACTCATCGTCACTCTGACGCGCAATCTCGCGCCAGAGTTTGCCATATTGCAGTGCAGTCACCGCCTCCTTCGCCCCGCCCTCCAGGCCGGCTGCGCGCAGCGCGCCATCGGTCGCAAAGCCTTGTCGCGACAGGCATCCAAGCGCGTCTTCCACGAATGAGTAGGCAATGCTGTGGGGATCCATCGTTTCCTCGGGATATGGCAAAAGCAGTCAGATTATGAGGCAAGTTATGTCATTGCCTGCCAGCTTTGGGGTCTCTAGTATCCGCAGCATACGCACAAAACAAGAAATCAGCGTTCATTCTGATAAAGGAGACAGGCGTGTCCAAGCCGCAATCAGGTCATCGCGACCAGCGCGATTATGCCGAAGCCGTCGCCGGCTTCAGCCTTGCCCGGGTGAGCGGGCAATTCCAGGGCGACTTCGAGAACGGCATCAATGCCTGCGTCGAATGTTGCGACCGTCATATCGACGGCGACAAGGTGGCCCTGGATTACATTTCCCTCGATGGCCGGCATCAGGCCTACAGCTTTGCGCAGCTGAGCGAGGCGTCTGCCCGCTTTGCCAACCTGCTGGCGCAGCAGGGCATCGGTGCGGGCGACGTGGTGGCGGGCCTCTTGCCGCGCACCCCGGAACTGCTGGTGACGATCCTGGGCACGCTGCGCGCCGGTGCCGTCTACCAGCCGCTCTTCACTGCCTTCGGCCCCAAGGCCATCGAGCATCGCCTGCAACTCTCCAGCGCCCGTCTGGTCGTCACCAATACCGCCAATCGCCAGAAGCTGGCGGATGTGCCAGCCTGCCCGCTGGTCTGCACGGTCGGCACCACGCCGCAGAGCCTGCTGCCGGGCGATCTCGATTTCCATACGCAGATGGCCGCCCAGTCCGCCCAGTTCGCCCCGGTGATGCGCCGGGGGTCGGACCTGATGCTGATGATGTCCACCTCCGGCACCACTGGCGCGGCCAAGGGCGTGCCGGTGCCGCTGCGGGCCCTGCAAGCCTTTTCGGTCTACATGCGCGACGCCGTCGGCCTGCAGCCCGAAGACAGGTTCTGGAACATCGCCGACCCCGGCTGGGCCTATGGCCTCTACTACGCCATCCTGGGTCCGCTGGTGCTGGGCCATGCCACCACCCTGAACGAAGCCGCCTTCAGTGTCGAGGGCGCCTATGCGCTCATCCAACGATTGGGCATCACCAGCCTGGCCGGCGCGCCGACCGCCTATCGCATGATGATGGCGGCCGGTGATGAAGCGGCAGCGCCTTGCAAGGGCCGGCTGCGCGTCGTCAGCAGCGCCGGCGAACCGCTCAACGCCGAGGTGATGCGCTGGTTCGACAGCGCCCTGGCCGTCCCCATCTACGACCACTACGGCCAGACCGAGCTGGGCATGGTGGTCAACAATCATCATGGCCTGGTCCATCCGGTACAAGCGGGGTCGGCCGGCTATGCCATGCCCGGCTACCGCGTGGTGGTGCTGGATGACGAGCGTCGCGAACTGGGCCCCAACCAGCCCGGTGAACTGGCCATCGACATCGCCCGCTCGCCGCTGCTGTGGTTCACCGGCTACTGGCAGCAGGAGACCCCGGCCATCGACGGCGGTTACTACAGCACCGGGGACAACGTCGAGCTGGAGCCCGACGGCAGCATCAGCTTCATCGGCCGCGCCGATGACGTCATCACCTCCTCCGGCTACCGCATCGGCCCCTTCGATGTGGAAAGCGCGCTGCTGGAACATGCCGCCGTGGCCGATGTGGCCGTCATCGGCGTGCCCGACCCGGAGCGCACCGAGATCGTGAAGGCCTTCATCGTCTTGAAGCAAGCCAGCCAGGCCAGCGACGCCCTGGCCGAAGAACTGAGCCAGCACGTCAAGCGACGCCTGTCGGCGCACGCCTATCCGCGTGCCATCGAGTTCGTCGATGCCCTGCCCAAGACGCCCAGTGGCAAACTACAACGATTCGTGCTGCGCCAGCGCGAAGCCGAACGGGCCGCTGCAGGCGCACCGGCCACCACCTGACATCAGAACGAGGACTCATCATGGGAATCAAGCAGGGCGTATACGTCGTCACCGGTGCCGCTTCCGGTCTGGGCGCGGCCACGGCCGAGGCGTTGCTGAAGGCATCGGCCAAGGTGCTGCTGGCCGATATCAATCCGGTGGCCGGCGAGAAATGGAAGGCCTTCCTGGGCGAGAACGCCCGCTTCGTGCAGACCGACGTCACCAGCGAAACCAGTGCCGAGGCCGCCTTTGCAGCCGCCGCTGCCATGGGCGAGGTGGTGGGCCTGGTCAACTGCGCCGGCATCGCCCCCGGCGAGAAACTGCTGGGCAAGGAAGGGCCGCATCGACTGGACAGCTTCCTGCGTGCCCTCAACATCAACCTGGTCGGCACTTTCAACATGGCGCGCCTGGCCGCGCAGTACATCAGCCAGTCCACGCCGGATGCTTCCGGCGAGCGCGGCGTGATCATCAACACCGCATCGATTGCCGCCTTCGATGGCCAGATGGGCCAGGTCGCCTATGCCGCCTCCAAGGGCGGGGTGGTCGCCATGACCCTGCCGATGGCGCGTGACCTGGCGCGCCATGGCATCCGCGTGGTCACCATCGCGCCCGGCATCATCGAGACCCCGATGATGCTGGCCATGCCGCCGGAGGTGCTGGAGTCGCTGGGCAAGAGCGTGCCGTTCCCGCCGCGCCTGGGCAAGCCCTCCGAGTTTTCCTCGCTGGTGGAGCACATCCTGCAGAACCAGTATCTCAACGGCGAAGTCATCCGTATGGATGGCGCGCTGCGCATGAATTCCCGCTGAGCGGCCAGGCTGCTACCTACCGCCGGTAACCAATGAAACAATGAAGGAGGCCACCATGGCTAAGGACCCCATCGTCATCGTCTCGGCCGCCCGCACGCCCATGGGCAATTTCCAGGGTGCGCTGGCCGATCTTCCCACGCCGCAACTGGGCGCCCATGCGATTGCGGCGGCGGTCGCCCGCGCCGGCATCGCCCCCGATCAGATCGACCAGGTCTTCATGGGCTGTGTACTGCAGGCCGGGCTGGGCCAGGCACCGGCACGCCAGGCCGCCTTGCGCGCGGGCCTGCCGGTGGCGGTTGCGTGCAGCACCATCCACAAGGTCTGCGGCTCGGCGATGATGGCCGTCATGCTGGGTCATGACAGCATCGTGGCGGGTTCGTCTTCCATCGTCGTGGCCGGCGGCATGGAATCCATGAGCAATGCCCCCTACCTGCTGCCCAAGGCCCGGAGCGGCTACCGGCTCGGCCATGACCGGCTGATCGACCACATGTTCTTCGACGGCCTGGAGGATGCCTATTCCGACCAGAACCGTGGCCGCCTCATGGGGACCTTCGCCGAAGACTGCGCCGCCGCCCTGGGCTTCACCCGCGAGGAGCAGGACGCCTTTGCCATCCGCTCCACCCAGCGTGCCCGGGCCGCCATCGAAGAGGGGCACTTCCAGTGGGAGATCGCTCCCATCGAGGTCGCCGGCAAGAAGGGCAGCTCCGTGGTAACGACCGATGAAGGCCCGCTGTCGGTCAAACTCGACCGCATTCCCAGCCTGAAGCCAGCCTTCCGCGCCGGCGGCACGGTGACGGCGGCCAACTCGTCCTCCATCTCCGATGGTGCGGCCGCGCTGGTGCTGATGACGCAATCGCGGGCGCAGGCGCTGGGGATCACGCCCATCGCCCGCATCCTCGGCCATGTCACCCATGCCGGCGAGCCGGCTGATTTCCCGCGTGCGCCCATCGGTGCGATCCGCAAGATCTTCGAGCGCACCGGCCTGGACCGCAGCAGTACCGATCTGTATGAAATCAACGAAGCCTTCGCCGCCGTGCCCATGGCCGTCAGCCGCGAGTTGGACATCGACGTGGACCGCATCAACGTCCACGGCGGCGCCTGCGCGCTGGGCCATCCCATCGGTGCTTCGGGTGCGCGCATCCTGGTCACGCTGCTGGGCGCCCTGCGCCAGCGCGGCCTGAAGACTGGCATCGCCAGCCTGTGCCTGGGCGGTGGCGAAGCCACGGCGGTGGCCGTCGAGATGCTGTGAGGCCCTGCTCCTGCATGCATGTTGATTTATCCACAGCCCGACCAGAGGTGACACCGTGATACTCACGCCCGAACAGGAAATGATCCGCGACTCCATGCGCGTCTTCGCCCAGGAGCGCCTGGCGCCGTTTGCCGCCGACTGGGATCTTCATCACACCTTCCCGGCCGCAGCCCTCAAGGAACTGGGCGAGCTGGGGGCCATGGGCATGTGCGTGCCTGAAGAGTGGGGCGGCGCCGGCATGGACTACATGAGCCTGGTGCTGGCGCTGGAGGAAATCGCCGCCGGTGATGGCGCCACCTCCACCATCGTCTCGGTGCAGAACTCGCTGGCCTGCGGCATCACGCAGAAATACGGCAGCCAGGCTCAGAAGCAGGAATGGCTCCCGCGCCTGGCCCGTGGCGAGGTGCTGGGCTGCTTCTGCCTCACCGAGCCGCATACCGGCTCGGACGCGTCAGCCCTGCGCACCCGCGCCGAGCGCGATGGCGACCACTTCGTGCTCAATGGCGTGAAGCAGTTCATCACCAGCGGCAGGCATGCCGAGGTCGCCATCGTCTTTGCCGTCACCGACAAGGCCGCCGGCAAGCGCGGTATCTCCTGCTTCCTGGTGCCGTGCAAGACGCCCGGCTTCATCGTCGGCCGTACCGAGGAAAAGATGGGCCAGCATGCCTCCGACACCGTGCAGATCCTGCTGGAGAACTGTCGCGTGCCGGCCAGCGCCCTGCTGGGAGCCGAAGGCGAGGGCTATCGCATCGCCCTGTCCAACCTGGAAGCGGGCCGCATCGGCATCGCCGCGCAAAGCGTGGGCATGGCGCGTGCTGCCTTCGAGGCCGCGCTCAGGTATGCCAAGGAGCGCGAGAGTTTCGGCGTACCCATCATCGAGCACCAGGCCGTGAGCTTCCGCCTGGCCGACATGAATACCCAGCTCGACGCCGCCCGTCTGCTGGTCTGGCGCGCCGCCACCCTGAAGGATCAGGGTTTGCCCTGCCTGAAGGAAGCCTCCATGGCCAAGGTATTTGCCTCCGAAGCGGCCGAGAAGATCGCCTCGGATGCCATCCAGATCCACGGCGGCGTGGGCTATACGCGCGACTTCCCGGTGGAGCGCATCTACCGTGACGTGCGCATCAGCCAGATCTACGAAGGCGCCAACGACATCCAGCGCATGGTCATCGGGCGGGCCCTGGCGGCGCAGTGACACCGGCCTGGTAACGCCGGCCGGGGTCAGGGCTGGTCAGAAAGATGTCGATATTGTCATCCGATTGTCATGCGTTCGCACTGCTTCGCACCCTATCCTCGGTGCGAACCATTGAACGATGACTTCACCGGAGATAACACGATGAGCACCAGCATGTCCTCACTGCGCCGCTTCCCGTCGCTGGGCGCGGCACTGGCCGGCCTCCTGATGGCCGCCTCGATCTCGGCCATGGCCGAACCCGTCACCCTGAATGTCTATGGCCCGGGCGGCCCCGCCCCGGCGATGAAGGAAGCCGCCGCCAGCTTCGGCAAGCTGCACCATGTCACCGTCAATGTCGTGGCCGGCCCGACGCCGCAATGGGTGGAGCGTGCGCGCGACGACGCCGATATCGTCTTCAGCGGCGCCGAGAACATGATGGGCGATTTTGCCAAGGCCTTGCCCGGCGCCTTCGACCTGCACGATGTAGAGCCCCTGTACCTGCGACCCGTGGCCATCCTGGTGCGACCCGGCAACCCCCGCCATATCCATGGTTTCGGCGACCTCTTGAAGCCAGGCGTGAAAGTGCTGACCGTCGCCGGAGCAGGGCAGACCGGGTTGTGGGAAGACGTCGCCGGCCGCAAGGGCGATATCGAGACGGTGCGTCAGTTCCGCCGCAACATGGTCTTGCCGGAAGCGGCCAACAGCGCCGTTGCTAAGGAGATGTGGAGCACACACGCCGACATCGATGCCTGGTTGATCTGGAACATCTGGCAGTTTGCCAACCCCGCGCTGGCGCAACTGGTGGCGGTGGAGGAACCCTATCGCATCTATCGCGACACCGGCGTGGTCCTGACCACCCGTGGCAAGAGCGTCGCCGAAGCCGGTGAGTTCGTGCGCTACCTGGCGTCCGATGAGGGGCGCAGGATCTTTGCACGCTGGGGGTGGGTGTCGTCGGCGACGCAGTAGCCCGGCCGACTCACCAGCCAGGAAAGTCAGCGCCGATGCCGCTGCCAAACAGGCGTTGGCAGTGGCTGTCGACGATGGCGATGCTGCGCGCCATGCCGCTGGTGGACTGCTTGTGCGAGAGGCGGTAGCAAGTATAAGGCGGTGGCGGATCGCTGAGCTCGCGGATCAGGTAGGGACCGTTGGCCAGGCTGGCCTGGGCCAGCCAGCGCGGCACGATGGCCCATTGCTCGGGATGGTGCAGCATCGACAGGATCAGGTGGCCGCTGTCGAGCTTGATGCGCGAGGGCGTCAATGGGTCCCACCAGTGATCGTGCCAGGCATCGAAGCTGCGGCCCCAGGGAACGAAGAGTTCATGGTCGGCCGAGAGATCCTGTGGACGCACCTTGCGCACACCTTTCGACCTGCCTCCGCGCAGGCTCAATACCACCATGGGCGAAGTAAAGAAGATCTCCACCTTGACGTTGGGGTGACTGCGCTCGCGCAGGCTGAAGGCCAGATCAAGCTGGCGTTGCTCGATCTTCTCGTACATCTCGTCGGAGTGCAGCGTGCGTATCTCGATCTTCATGGACGGATGCTCGGCATGCAGCTGGCGATACAGGCGCGGGAAGACGAACACGTTCAGGCTGTCCACCGCGCCGATGGTCAGGCTCAGGCGCGGCCCTTGCGAACCCAGGATCTTGACCTCGCGCGAGAGCAGGTGCCACTGCTCGGCGATGCGCAGGAATTCCTCACCGCTGGGCGTGAGCCGGACCTGGCGGATGCCCTTGCCGCGTTCCAGCAGTTGCATGCCCAGCTCCTCCTCCAGCGCGCGGATGCGCTTGCTGATGGTGGTCTGGGTCAGGTTCAGGGTGTCGGCTGCGGCACTCTGGCTGCCGCTGCGGACGATCTCCAGGAAGGTATCGATGGCGTGATGGAACATGGTTTCTCGCTACGCGGCTTCGGGGTCAAATAGTCATGTGGCGACTATATTATGGTCAATCAAGTCGTTTTACGCCGTTGTCTATCCTATTTAGAATCGCCCAGAGCAAGCACATCGTCAAGCAATGCCGCAGAAGCATTGGACGCCACCACACCAGAGTCCGGAGACAAACGCATGTCGCAATCGACCGTCCAGGCTGCATCACCATCATCGGCCACCAGCTTCGTCCGTCCCACCCGTTTTCGCTGGGTGGTGGCCGCACTGATCTTCCTCATCTACACCGTTGCCGCCGCCGACCGCGCCAACATCGGCGTGGCCTTGCCGTTCATCCGCAAGGAATTCGCCATGAGCAATACCCAGGCCGGCGCCTTGCTGAGCCTGTTCCTGTTCGCCTATGCGCTGGCGCAGTTGCCGGCGGGGTTTGCCACCAGCCGCTTCGGCGTGCGGCGCATCTTCACCGGCGCCATGATGCTGACCTCGGTCTTCACCGGCCTGCTCGGCACCACCAGCTCGGTGCTCGGCCTGAAGATCTATCGCTTCGCCCTCGGACTGGCCGAGGGGCCGCTGCCGGTGGGCATCGCTGCCACCATCAACAACTGGTTTCCGCCGCATGAGAAGGGCACCGCCGCCGGCATCTTCCTCTCCTCGGTGAAGTTCGGACCGGTGATCGTGCCGCCGGTGTGCGCAGTCATCATCGCCTTATGGGGATGGCGCGAGATCTTCATCGTCTTTGCCGTGCCGGGGATATTGTTCTCCATCATCTGGTACTTCCTGGTGACCGAACATCCGTCGCAGAGCGCACGCGTGAATCAGGCCGAGCTGGATTACATCACCGGCGCCACGCCGGTGGCTGCCACGACGACCGCTACGGCCACCACCGCACCAGCGTCGGCCCGTCGTGCCGCCCCGGCCTGGCTGGATGCCCTGGTGCGCGCCCGCAAGCTGGCGCCGCTGACCGACAACAGGAGTGTCTTCCGCTCCTGGAACGTACTGGGTTGCGCGCTGGGCTACTGCTTCCAGCTGGGTATCTCCAATGTACTGCTGGCCTGGATCCCGACCTACCTGCTGTCGGTCAAGAAATTCTCCGTCATGAACATGGGCTTCGTGGCCGCCGCACCCTGGGTCGGTGCGGTGATCGGCAACCTGCTGGGCGGCCTGGTCTCGGACCGCCTGCTGGCGCGTCGTCGCAAGCCCGGCATGATGCTCTCGGCCCTGGCCACCGCCGGCATGATGTTTGCGCTGATCCATTCGCCGGCCGATCCCTTGAGCTACGGCATGCTGCTCTTTGCCACCGGCGTCTTGCTCAGCTTCGGCTTCTCGGCCTATATGGCCTACCCGATGGGCGTGACCGACCGCAAGACCTTCCCCATCGCCAGTTCGGTGGTCAACATGGGTGGCCAGATCGGCGGCGCAATCGCCCCGCTGGCTACCGGCATGCTGCTGGACAACTACGGCTGGGATTACGTGTTCTCCTTCATGGCCATCGGCTCGCTGATCAGTTTCCTGGTGCTGCTGACCATCGCCGAGCCGGTGCAGGACTGAGCCCGCTTGCCTGTTCTCTGAAAGCCTTCGACATGAGTCATCCCTCCTTCATCATCCACCCCGCGCCCGCGCTGGCGCCTGACACCATCGTCGCGGCGCTGGAAGGCATCGTGGTCTCGCACCTGAGCGACAACCTGCAGCGGCTCTCGGGCATCACCGGACTGCAACGCATCCATCGCGCGCGCAAGCTGGTGGGCACCGCCTTGACCGTCAAGACCCGCCCCGGCGACAACCTGCTGATCTACAAGGCGCTGATGATGATGCAGCCCGGCCATGTGCTGGTGGTCGATGGCGGCGGTCAGAGCAGCAATGCGCTGGTGGGAGAACTGATCATGCTGTACGCGCAGCAGCGTGGTTGCGCCGGCTTCGTGCTGGATTGCGCGGTGCGCGACACGGCGGCCTTCGCGCAGGCGGATTTCCCTTGCTATGCGCGCGCCGTCAGTCATCGTGGTCCCTACAAGAACGGGCCCGGGCAGATCAACGTGCCGGTCAGTATCGATGGCCAGGTGGTGCATCCAGGTGATCTCGTCGTCGGTGACGAGGATGGCGTCGTCGCCTTTTCCCAGGATCAGGCCGAGGCGCTGATCGCGGCGGCACGCCAGACCGCCGCGTTCGAGGACGGCATCCGTGCCGAGATCGCCAACGGGCGCGTCGAGCAGGCATGGCTGGACAAGGTGCTGAAGCCTTTCGGCCTTTGAGGTATCTTAGTCCGGCTTGTTGCGCCCTGGCCCATCGACCGTATCATCTCCACCGAGCTCGCCCTCGCATGACTGCTTCTTCCCTCAAACGCTACCTGTCGCTGCATGACTTCGAGCACGCCGCCAGGAAGCGCCTGCCCAAGCCTCTGTTCGCCTACGTTTCGGGCGCAGTGGAGGATGAGGTTTCCATCAATGCCAATCGCGCGGCCTATGGCCACTATGCCTTCAGGCCCAAGGTGTTGGTGGATGTGTCCGCCATCGATACCTCGGTCAGCCTGTTCGGCCAGCGCTACACCATGCCGGTGGGCGTGGCGCCCATGGGCATCGCCGCCATGACCAGCTATCGCGGCGACATCGCCCTGGCGGTGGCTGCGCGCAAGGCCGGGGCCTTGTGCATCATGAGCGGTTCATCGCTGATCCGTCTTGAAGAAGTCATGCAGGCCGCGCCCGGCACCTGGTTCCAGGCCTACCTGCCGGGCCATCAGGAGCAGATCGATGCGCTGATCCGCCGCGTGCAGGCGGCCGGGGTGGAAACGCTGGTGCTGACGGTGGATACACCGGTGAGCGCCAATCGCGAAAACAATATCCGCGCCGGATTTTCCACGCCCCTGCGTCCCAGCCTGGCGCTGGCCTGGCAGGGCGTGACGCATCCGCGCTGGCTGCTGGGCACCTTCGTGCGCACGCTGTGGCGGCACGGCATGCCCCACTTCGAGAACAACTATGCCACGCGCGGCGCGCCCATCATGTCCTCGACCGTGCTGCGCGATTTTGCCGATCGCGGGCATCTGAACTGGGAGCACGTGACGCGCGTGCGCGCCATGTGGAAGGGGCCGCTGGTGATCAAGGGCATCCTCAACGTGGCCGACCTGCGTCGGGCCAAGGCGATAGGCGCCGATGCGGTCATCGTCTCCAACCATGGCGGCCGTCAGCTCGACGGCAGCGTGGCGCCGCTGCGGGTGTTGCCCGAGATGGTCGAGGCTGCAGGCGAGTTCCCGGTCATGATCGACAGTGGCGTGCGGCGTGGCACCGATGTCCTGAAGGCGCTGGCCCTGGGTGCCAGGGCGGCATGGATAGGCCGTCCCTTCAACTACGCGGCCACCGTCGGCGGCGAAGCCGGCGTGGCCCATGCGCTGGAGCTGATCCGCCAGGAAGTGCGACGCGACATGGGCATGCTGGGCGTGACCAGCATCGCCGATATTGCGCCGGAGCATCTGTGCAGCAGTCGCTGAGGCTTCATGAGGCCAGCAGGTCATGTCCTCGCAGGGTAGCGCTGGCCTGCACGCGTAGCGGCGGATCGGGTCGAGGTCGGCGGCATGGATGAGCTGGAGGTCGTCAGCGCTCGCGCTGTCTCGCGCCCCGATGCATGGGCGGATGCCCAAGTAGAGGAAAGATGCAAGGCATGGCTTGTCGCCAGAACTGGGGATAGGCAGCCGCCGATGGCAGCATTACATTGCGCTTTCGGCGCATTTTCCGTCGCGCTCCCGCTCTTGCCACCAGGAACAGAACATGATCGCCCATGCCCCGGAAACCCTTGTCGACTCTGGACCGGATCTGATCGTCCCGCGTTCGTCGACATCGTTCCAGGACAGCGACGAAGCACTCGGACGCCTGTTCAGCGACATCACCCTGATGGCCCGCAGGATGGGCGATGTACCCATCGCCATGGTGTCGCTGCTGCGCGCGACGATGGGCAATGTCGGTCGTGGCGGGCCTGGCCCGGTCAGGGAGCGCGGCTTTCCCAGGTCGCAGTGGTGGATGTTGCCCGGCCAGACGCAGGCCATGCGCAGCGATCTCGATTTCTCCTTGTGCGAAGCCTCGCTCGATTGTGCCGGCGCCCTCACCGAGATCGAGGACCTGCGCCAGCACGCTCCCTATGCCGCCTCGATGATCAGGGCGGCCATGCCCGATGTGCGCTTCTATGCCAGCGTGGCCTTCGGCAATGCCGGCGGGCAATACCTGGGTACGCTCTGCCTGTTCGATCACAAGCCGCGCCAGCTGAGCCAGGCGCAGCGCGAGATGCACGCCCTGTTGGCGCGCCAGCTGGCCAGCCAGCTCGATACCTGGCAGGAACTGATGCGCCTGCAGCGCCTGGCCCTGACCGATTGCCTCACCGGCGTGGGCAACCGGCGCGCCTTCGATCAGCACCTCAAGCACGAGTGGAGCCGCCATCTGCGGCATAGCGCGCCGCTGTCGCTGCTGATGATCGACGTCAACCATTTCAAGCAATACAACGACACCCATGGCCACCAGGCCGGTGATGCGGCGCTGGCGCGGCTGGGCGAATTGCTGCCCATGCCCTTGCGCAGCAGTGACTTCGTGGCACGCTACGGCGGCGACGAATTCGCCGTCATCCTGCCCGATACTCCGGTGGAAGGTGCCCAGGTGGTCAGCGAACGTATCCAGGGAGGGCTGGCGCGTGCCAGCTGGCCGCTGCAGGCATTGCACGTCTCCATCGGCGTGGCTACGCTGCCGGCCGATGGCTGCGGCGACTTCCACACCCTCATGGCGCGCGCCGACGCGGCCATGTACGCGGCCAAGCGGCGCACCTAGCGGACCATTGCCTGCCGGCAGCTGCATGTCCCCAGAACTGGGGACATACGTTTGCTGCCGCTGCGCTTACATTCTGCTGGCTGTCAACTCCGGACACAGGGAAGCTGTCTTTTGTATCGTCCCGCCGCTGCAACCACGCGGTCAAAAATAAAGGTTGCGGCGTGTGCCTGGCGAGCTGCGACCTCGTCAGTGCATCTCTCCGGTCGCCCGGCCGGACTTTCCCGCCCCGCGATCCC
The DNA here is from genome assembly GCF_016429215.1 of Herbaspirillum sp. ASV7. Lineage (GTDB taxonomy): Bacteria > Pseudomonadota > Gammaproteobacteria > Burkholderiales > Burkholderiaceae_D > Herbaspirillum. Next base: position 12,904 of record NZ_JAELUH010000099.1, read on the forward strand.
TTATCCCGGTAAATGGATTGCGGGGCGATCCTCTTCCTGCCCTACTGCACCAGGGGCAGGTGCAATATCATCAGCGTGCCTTGCTGCCATTGCTTCCATTCAATCCTGGCGCCGATCGACTCGGCGCGCCGCATCTGGTTGCGCAAGCCCTTGCCACCTCTGGCCAGGCCTTGCTGGAGATCGAAGCCACCGCCGTTGTCGCGTACCTGCACCTGCACGCCATGCGCATCGGCCTGGGTGGAGACGGCGATCTCGCTGGCGCCGGTGTGCTTGATGATGTTGCCCAGCGCCTCCTGCAGGATGCGCAGGATATGCAGGGCATGGTGCGGATCCAGCCAGGGCAGGGGCGGAACCGTATCGACCTGCCACAGCAGCGTGATGCCGCTGGCGTCGAGCCGGCTGCCCAGGCGGAAGCGCAGCGTGGCCAGCAACAGCAGCAGGTCGGCATCGACCGGCTCCAGGGAGTCGATGGCCAGCTTGAGGTCATCGATGCAAGCGCTGAGGATCTGCGCCACCTCATGTTCATCCAGCTTGCCATGCTCCACGCGGCGCAAGGCACCGATCAGGGACAGGCCCAGCACGTCGTGCATGTCCTGCATCATGCGCTGCCGTTCCATGCTGAGGGTCTGGGCCTTCTCCACCTCGCGCAGGCGCTCGTAGCTTTCCGCCAGCTCGGCCTCGCGCTGCGACAGGCGGATCGCCAGGGTCTGGCGGCCGCGCTCGGCTTCGGCGATGGCCTGGACGTAGCGACGGAACAGGATGTAGAGGATGACCACGAACATCATCATCGACGAATAGGGCGTCAGGTAGAAGCCCTCGATGTCGAACTGGTTCTTGACCTTGAACCAGTCGTAGATGCCGAAGAGCAGACTGGCCGTCATCCAGGCCGCCAGCAGGCAGGCCTCCAGCGAGCGGCTGCGCCAGCTGTCGATGACGTTGCGCACCACCATCACGATGGCAAACAGGATTGGTCCCACATACAGCATGGGCTTGAGCAGCACCATGCCCGGCTGCAGACCCGACAGCGGCAGCGTGGCCACGCTCATGATCAGGGAGAAGCCCACCATGCCGCGATTGAACCAGCGATGTTCCCGTTTATGCAGCAGCAGGAAGAAGAACTGCAGTGCCACGATCTGCCAGTTCAGCGCGTTGTAGGTCAACCAGCCGAACCACTGGTCGGAGACCGGCAGCATTTCCAGGCTGGCATAGAAATGCCAGCGCCGTGTGATGTTGCACACGGCGATGACGAACACCAGCAGGTAGATGGGCTCGTGACGACGCGCCAGCCAGACGCAGAACGAGAACAGGCCAACGGCCAGGAAGGCGGCGCTCATCATGAAGGGCAACTGGTACTCCAGCCATTCGCGCAGCACATAGCGTGGATAGATGTCGGCGCTATCGCCCACATACAGGGAAGAAAGGGCGCCGGTCGCACCGGGATAGATATCGAGACGGATCAGCAGGGTGCGGGGCAGCGCCTCCTCGGGGGTATCGCGCAAGGGGATGAACAGGGCGGGATGACGGAAGTGGTTCCAGGTGGGCGTGCCGCGCGAGCGGTACAGCAGCTTGCCGTCGCCATAGATGGCCAGTCGGCCGGCGGCTTGCCAGCGCAAGAGGTGCAGCGAGATCTCGTCGCGGGTGGCAGGCAAGGGCGGCAGCGCCAGCCGATACCAGACCGTGGCCATGCCCCGGTTTGCGCCGGGCTCAGGGAGGGCCTGGACGGCGGGGAGGACGAAGCGGTGAGGCAGAGTCACCGCCGTCCATTGGTCCGGCAAGCTGGCGGCATCGAAGACGGAGGTCAGCGGCCTGGACTGGGTAGCGGGCGTGACCAGCATCTCGGCCTGTTCAAGATGGCGCAGCTCCATGGCCGACACCGGCCTGGCGTGCGCCAGCAGCAAGGGCAGCAGCAACAACATCAACAACATCAGCAGCAGGGTGCCAGGCCGGTCCACGGGCCCATGCCCGCGGCACGTGCTGCCCCATGATGTCATTTGCGGATCCAGCCGCGACTGCGCGCCTCGAAGATGGCCTCGGTCTTGGAGTGGACTTCCAGCTTGGCGTAGATGCGGCGGATGAAGGTGAGGACGGTATTGCGGGTGATGCCCATCAGGCCGGCGATCTCCTCGGCGGTGAAGCCACGGGTGATGAATTCCAGCACTTCCGTTTCGCGTGCCGACAGGCCGGCCGGCGTTTCCTGCCGGGCGCCATCGGTACGCACCGGCATGGCAGCGGCCGCAGGGATGGCCGGAGAGAGGGCCGGCAGGCTTCTGGCTGCACTGCTGCGAAAACGCATCAGCACCTGGCGCGCGATCATCGGGCTGATCGGGCTGCCACCCGCGTGCAGGTTGCGGATCTCCGCCACGATATTGGCCGCTGCGCTGTCCTTGAGCAGGTAGCCCGAAGCACCGGCCTCGATGGACTGCATGACATGGTCCTCGTCGCCGAAGGTGGTGCAGACCATGATGTTGCACTGGGGATATTGCTGGTGGACGAGCCGGATCAGGTCGATCCCGGAGCCGTCGGGCAAGCCGATGTCCACCAGCAACACGTCCGGTGCAGCCGTTGCCAGCGC
>NZ_JAELUH010000009.1 GCF_016429215.1 Herbaspirillum sp. ASV7
CCCCCCCCCCCCCCCCCCCCCCCCCCCCCCCCCCCCCCCCCCCCCCCCCCCCCCCCCCCCCCCCCCCCCCCCCCCCCCCCCCCCCCCCCCCCCCCCCCCCCCCTTTTCCAACGGAGTCTCGTGGGCTCGGAGATGTGTATAAGAGACAGGGGCCACGGCGCAGCCGGCATCAACCCTTCAGGTCATTGAAGATGTCGATGTATTCCTGCTGGGCCTCGGCCTGCGGCTTGCCCTTGACGGCGGCCCAGGCATCGTACTTGGCGCGGGCGACGAAATCGGTCATGCCGGGGCGTTCGCCCTGGACGTCGCCGTTGCTGCCCTGCTTGTAGAGGCCATACATCTTCAGCAGCGTCATGTTGTCAGGACGCTCGGGCAGGCTCTTGGACTCTGCCACGGCGGCTTCGAATTGCTCTTGCAGGCTGCTCATGTGTACTCTCCTTGCCGGGCCTCAGACGGCCAGCAGTTCGACTTCGAAGATCAGGGTCGCATTGGGCGGGATCACGCCACCGGCGCCACGGGCACCGTAGCCCAGGCCGGCGGGGATGATGAGCTTGCGCACGCCACCGACCTTCATGCCTTGCACGCCTTCGTCCCAGCCCTTGATGACGTGGCCGGCGCCCAGCGGGAAGGCGAACGGGTCGTTGCGGTCCTTGCTGGAATCGAACTTGCTGCCGGCGCTGCCGTCTGCATTCTGCAGCCAGCCGGTGTAGTGCACCGTGACGTGGCTGCCGGCCTTGGCTTCGTCGCCGCCGCCAACGTTGATTTCTTCGTATTGCAGCCCGGAAGCTGTCGTGATCGTGGACATCGTGTTCCTTTCGGTAGGGGATTAGGGTGGCGCGGCTGGCACGTCCTGACGGTGGCTGACATCCTTGGATGCTGCTGGGCAACAAAACATGTTTCCGGCCCGCTCAGGTGGGCGCCAGGCCGCTCCGGCAGCGGCATGCGACCGGAACGGCAGGCAGTGTAAACCAAAATGCCGGAATATTTGCACAATGCGTCAGCAGCGTGTCAGCGGGAACGCCCGGGCGGGCGTTAATGTCCCAGGACGTGCTCTGTGCACGATGAGATCAGGTATTTTTGCTTAAAGTTCGTCATGTTGCGTCGATTCAGCCAACTTTTTTCCCTTTCCCTGCGCGCCGTGTGCGCCAGTGCCGTGCTGGCCACCGTGGCCGCGTCGGCCCATGCCAACGTGGTCGTGGTGCTCAATTCGGGTGACGCCTCCGTATCGTTGCTGGATCCTGCGAGCGAAAAGCCGCTGTCGACCTTCTCGGTCGGCAAGGAGCCGCACCACCTCATGGCTACCCCGGACAACAAGTCGCTCATCGTCGCCAGCGCCACCGGCAACCAGTTGCTCTTCCTCGACCCCAAGACCGGCGAAGTGCAGCGCAAGATCCGCGACATCATCGATCCCTACCAGATCGGCTTCACCCCCGACCAGAAGTGGTTCGTGGCCACCGGCCTGCGCCTGGACCGTGTCGATGTCTACAGCTACGACGGCCAGGACCTGAAGCTGTCCAAGCGCATCCCGCTGGCCAAGACGCCCAGCCACATCGCTTTCGACAACGGCAGCACCACCGCCTTCATCACCCAGCAGGGCAGCGACCAGGTCAGCGCCATCGACCTGGCTACCCAGCAGGTCAAGTGGACCATCCCGGTGGGCAAGCTGCCGGCCGGCATCGTCATGACACCGGACAACAAATACTTGCTGGTCGGCATCATGGGCAGCGACTACATCCAGGTCATCGACTGGCGCACCCAGAAGCTGGTCAAGCAGATCAAGACCGGCGTGGGCGCCCACAATTTCCGTGGTCAGGGTGACAAGCGTTTCATCTACGTCTCCAACCGCATCGCCAACACCATCAGCGTGGTGGACATGACCACGCTGGAAAACGTCGGCACCATCAAGGTCCCGGGCGGCCCCGACTGCATGGAAGTGACCGCCGACGGCAAGACCATGTGGGCCACGCTGCGCTGGGTCAAGAAGGTCGCCGTGATCGACCTGGCCAGCCGCCAGGTGGTCAAGGTGATCCCGGTGGGCCGCTCGCCCCACGGCATCTACCTGTATAACCGTGCTCCCGATATCTGACCCTGACCGCTCCTGATTCCCCATGAAGCAGTGCTTGTCGATGAAACAACTGCGCGGCCTGAGCCTGTGCGCCATCCTGGCCACCGGCCAGGCCGTTGCCCAATCTGCACCGCCAGCGGCGGCTTGCAAGGGCAGGATCTACCTGACTTTCGATACCGGCAGCCAGTCGCAGGCCGAACTGATCGAGCAGACCCTGCTGCGCCACCATATCAAGGCTACCTTCTTCCTCGCCAACGAAAAGACCATCCACGGCGACTATTCGCTCGATCCGGGCTGGCAGCCGCTGTGGAAGCGCCTGGTCCAGGAAGGCCACGCCTTCGGCACGCACACCTTCGACCACGTCTACGTGGTGCGTGATCTGCCGGGCGGAAAGATCGAGGTGCGCCCGCAATTCGGCGCGCAGGCCGGCAAGAAGCTGCAATGGACGGCAGACCAGTACTGCCAGGAGATGAAGCAGGTCGATCAGCGCTTCTTCGAACTGACCGGACGCAAGCTCGATCCGCTGTGGCGCGCTCCGGGCGGGCGACTCACCCCCAACCTGCTCAAGGCCGGCCAGGCCTGCGGCTATGCCCATGTGGCCTGGGCGCCGGCCGGATTCTCGGGGGATGAATTGCCCAGCGACAAGTTCCCCAATGCCGAGCTGCTGAAAAAGGCGCTGGATGGGCTCAAGGATGGCGACATCTTCCTAGCCCACATGGGCATCTGGTCGCGCCAGGACCCCTGGGCACCGGCCGTGCTGGAGCCGCTCATTAGCGGCCTGGAGCAGAAGGGCTTCTGCTTTGCCACCCTCCGTGAGCATCCCGCCTATCAACACCTGTTTGCCGCCGGCAAGGAACACTGACGCAGCGCGGCAGTCGAAGCGGGGCAGTGGGCTTCGGGGGAAGCCCCGGCGCTCCCGCGGCGCCAGCCGGTAACGCCCACATCGCCAGGCAAGACCCGTGGCAAGACTTCAGTCAAGAACAAGATATCCATGATCCAGACCATTTCCGACCTCTTCGCCGCCGTCCAGGGCTGGCTGTTCCAGACCCTGGTGCAACCGCTGGTGTTCTTCGTGGGCATGGGCGAGTTTGTTGAAGAAGCCTTCACCGGTACCGAGTTCATCCTGGTCGGCGTCTGCGAACTGGTGATCCTCTTCCTGATCCTGCGCCCGCTGGAATCGATGATCCCGGTCCATCCCATCACCGATCCGCGCGCCCGCTGGAACGATTTCATCTATACCGTGCTGCAGCGCCTGGGCGTGATCCCCATCGTCGCCTTCCTGCTGCTCGACCCGACCCTGTCCTATATCTCCGAAGCACTGCACCTGGAAGGCTGGGGTACCTTCAACCTGGACCAGATCTGGCCGGGCGTGACCGACCGCGCGCTGGTGAGCTTCCTGCTCTACATGGTGGTACTGGATCTGTGCGAGTACCTCTACCACTGGGCGCAGCACAATGTGCGCTGGATGTGGGCGCTGCATAGCCTGCACCACAGCCAGCAGAACATGAACCTGTGGAGCGACGACCGCAACCACATGCTCGACAACCTGGTGCATGACCTCATCTTCGGCCTGATTGCGGTGGTGATCGGCGTGGAGCCATCGCAGTACATCCTGCTGGTCTCGGTCTCGCGCATGTTGCAAAGCCTGCAACATGCCAATGTGCGCATCCATTTTGGCCGCATCGGCGAGTACCTGCTGGTGTCGCCGCGCTTCCATCGTACCCATCACGCCATCGGCCTGGGGCATGAAAGCCGGGGCCGCAATTCGCTGGGCGGACACAACTTCGCGGTGCTGTTCCCGATCTGGGATGTGCTTTTCCGTACCGCCCATTTCAGCCAGGGCTTCGCCATGACCGGCGTGCGCGACCAGCTGCCGCCGCCGGCCGGCAAGGGACGCGACTACGGGCGCGGCTTCTGGATGCAGCAGTGGCTGGGCTTGAAGCGCATCCGCGAATTCACCCGCCGGAAGGCCCGCTGATGCGCCTGTTCCTGGCTTCCTTCGGCCGCGCCCTGCTGGCGCAGTTGCACATCCGCATGCTGTTGCTGACGGTGCTGCCCTTTGCCGTTTCGCTGGGTTTGTGGGGCCTGTGCCTGTGGCTGGGGCTGCAGTCGGTGATCGACTGGCTGCAGGGCTATTTCGTGGCCAACAACATGTTCGGCGAGGCCGGCAGCGTGCTGGCCTGGTTTGGCATGGGCGCCCTGAAGACGGTGCTGGTGCCGATGCTGGCCATGTGGGCGCTGCTGCCCCTGATGATCCTGACTGCACTGGTGTTCGTGGGACTGTTTACGATCCCGGCAGTGGCCCGGCATATCGGCGCACGCCATTACCCGATGCTGGAGAAGCGTCATGGCGGCAGCGTCCTGGGCAGCCTGTGGACTTCGCTGTGGTGCTTCGCGGTCTTCACCGTCCTGTGGTTGCTGACGATCTGGGTCTTCCTGGTGCCGCCCCTGGCGCTGGTGGTGCATGCGCTGCTGTGGGGCTGGCTGACCTATCGCGTCATGGCCTATGACACCCTGGCCGACTACGCCAGTGCCGAGGAACGGCGCGCCGTGCTGCACCTGCATCGCTGGCCGCTGCTGGCCATCGGTACCATCGCCGGCTTGCTCGGGGCAGCACCCACGCTGCTCTGGCTGGGCGGCGTGCTGTCGGTGATCCTGCTGCCCTTCCTGGCGGCCGTGGCGATCTGGCTGTACGTGCTGGTGTTCGTCTTCACCGGCCTGTGGTTCCAGTTCTATTGCCTGGAAGCCCTGTTGCGCCATCGCAGCGGCCAGCCGCCGGATGGTCCGCCGGTGGGGCAGAGCGTCGATGGGACGCCACGTTGAGCTTGGACGCGGCCCGCGCGGATCGGGCATAATCGCTGCAGTTTGATCAACTTTACCGGCAGAGCAGACTCATGGCATTCGGACTCATCATCATCGGCGACGAGATCCTCTCGGGACGCCGCATCGACAAGCATTTCCCCAAGGTCTTGGAGCTGCTCTCGCAGCGCGGACTGCCACTGGCATGGGCCGAATACATCGGCGACGACCCGGCGCGCATCACCGCCACCCTCAAACGCACGCTGGCCAGCGACGATGTGGTGTTCTGCACCGGTGGCATCGGCGCTACACCCGATGACCACACCCGCCAGTGTGCCGCCGCCGCCCTGGGTGTACCGCTGGTGTTGCATCCCGAGGCCAAGGCCAAGATCCAGGAACGCATCGCCGACACTGCCCGCGAAGCCGGCGTGACCCCCAATTTCGAGGCGCCGGATAACCTGCACCGTCTCAAGATGGGTGAATTCCCGCAGGGTGCCGCCATCATTCCCAATCCCTATAACAAGATCCCGGGCTTCTCGCTGGCCAATACCAGCGGCACGGGTGCGCATCACTTTGCACCGGGCTTCCCGGTGATGGCCTGGCCGATGTTCGAGTGGGTGCTGGAGACGCACTATGCCGACCAGTTCCATCGTCACGCCTGGGCTGAACGCTCCATGCTGGTGTTCGAGGCGATGGAGTCGACGCTGACGCCGCTGATGGAAGCCATCGAAGCCAAGTACCCGCTGGTGAAGGTGTTCAGCCTGCCGCACGTGGGCGACGAGAAGATCCGTCGCCATATCGACCTGGGTGTGAAGGGCGATCCGGAGCAGGTCGGCCCGGCCTTCGAGATGATGCAGGAAGGTTTGCGCCAGCTGCATGCCGAATTCGAGATCGCGGCCTGAGCCGGCCGCGCGCCGGCGGGACGAAAAAAATGCCCCGGCAAGACCGGGGCATTTCCATTCACGACGACGACAGCGTGATTACTTCTTGGCAGCGCGGGTGACCTTGGTGCTGGCTTGCGAGAGCTGGTCGACGGCGTTGCTGACGTTGGCTTCCAGCACTTCGGCAGCTTGCTTGGCGTTCTTGGTGAACTGCTCGTAGCCGGCGCTGAGGTTGCCGATGGTCGACTTGAACAGCGAGATGGCCTGTTCGGAACCGGCCGGGGCGTTCTTGGAGACTTCGTCGATGATGGCCACGACCTTGCGGTTCACTTCGGCGATCTGGGCTTCGGCAGCCTTGGTCAGTTCAGCCTGGGTGCTGGAGAAGATGCCGCTGAGGTGACGGCCGTAGGCGACCGACTTTTCCAGCGTCGGCTGGGCCTGGGCGCTGGTGAGGGAGAAGAACTCCTGGGGATCCTTGGCCGCGAACAGCTTCTGGGCCGTCGCCTGGCTTTCTTCCAGCGAAGACTTGGCTGCCTTCAGGTTCAAGTCCACCAGTTTTTCCACGCCTTCAAAGGTCTTGCTGGCCAGTTGGCTGAACAGGGCGATCTGCGCTTCGGCGTTGGCCTTGGCTGCAGCGGAAAATTGCTCGGTGTAGGTCGTCATGTTGACACTTCCTTCTCATTGATGGGGTTGAAGAACAAGGCAGCGACTACGGCGAATTGCTTACGGACCGATCTGGGAAAAAGTGGATCTCCGATGTAATTTCTTATTTGAATATGATGCGATGCACAAGGCGATTCTAGATTAAAAGATCATAAAGTCAATGATTTCATTGTGCGGGAATTGGAATTTTTCGTACAAAATTGATCCACGTCGAATCAAGGACTTGCGCGCATTTTGAGTCAGGCGGGGAGGGGCGGACATCCTCATTCATCCTCTCACGCCGCCGGCAAAATCAGTCGTCAGATGAGTGTTGTAATGGCAATTGTTGCGACGCAGAAATGTATAAAACAGATTAATCGAAAGTTACGTTTGAAAGCTTACTACAGCGACCATTTCGTCCTGCCCCTGCCAGCGGGCCATCGTTTCCCCATGATCAAGTACCGCATGATCCGCGAGGGTGCGGCGCGGGCGGTGGCCGATCTTGAATTCCATGAGGCCATGCCGGCCAGCGACGGCGAGCTGGCCCTGGCCCATCATCCCGACTACATCGCCCGCGCCAGTCGTGGCGAGCTGACGGCCGCCGAGCAACGCGAGATCGGTTTCCCCTGGTCGCCGGAAATGGTGGAGCGTTCGCGGCGCTCCTCCGGCGCCACCATTGCCGCCTGTCGTGCCGCCTTCAGCGAGGGCATCGCCGTCAACCTGGCTGGCGGCACCCATCATGCCTATGCCGATCATGGTGCCGGCTTCTGCGTGTTCAACGATGCCGCCATCGCTGCGCGGCTGATGCAGGCCGAACGCCGGGCGACCCGCGTGGCCATCGTCGACCTGGATGTGCACCAGGGCAACGGTACGGCCTCCATCCTGGCGCGGGATGATTCGGTGTTCACCCTGTCGTTGCATGGCGAAAACAACTATCCCTTCGAGAAGGAGCACAGCGACCTCGATGTGGCCTTGCCCGACGGCATTGGCGACGCCGACTATCTGCAGGCCTTGCAGGGCGCGCTGGCGACGCTGCAGGCACGCTTCGCGCCGCAATTGCTGATCTACCTGGCTGGTGCCGATCCCCACGAGGGCGATCGCCTGGGCAAGATGAAGCTGAGTCTGGCCGGGTTGGCGGCGCGCGACGAGGCGGTGTTTTCCCATGCGCGCCAGCACGAAATCCCGGTTGCGGTTACGATGGCGGGCGGTTACGGACGGGACATCGAACAGACCGTCGCCGTCCACATACAAACGATAAGACTTGCCAGCCTCCACGCTGCCCGCTGGAGCGCAGGACGAGATGACCCGGGCCATCCGGCCCGCTGATGGAAAGACACATGATGCAATCCCCCGCCGGCGCAGGCCGGCTGCGCCAGCTCCTGATGAGCCTGGTGCCCCTGTTGTTCGTGCTGATCTGGAGTACCGGCTTCATCGTGGCCAAGTTCGGCCTGCCTTACGCTCCGCCGCTGACCTTCCTGCTGTTGCGCTTTACCGGTGTGCTGGTAGTCCTGGTGCCGCTGGTGCTGCTGTTCCGCGCCCCCTGGCCGCATGGTCGCATCCGCCATGTCGCCGTGGCTGGCGTGCTGTTGCAGGCCGGTTACCTGGCCGGTGTCTGGTGCGCCATCAAGATCGGCATGCCGGCCGGCTTGTCGGCGCTGATCGTGGGCCTGCAACCCATCCTCACCGCCTTTGCCGCGCCCTTGCTGGGCGAGTCGGTGCGCGGGCGGCAATGGGTCGGGTTGGCGCTGGGCCTGTGTGGCGTGGGCCTGGTGGTGGCCAACAAGATCTCGTTGATCGGCCTGTCCACGGCCAGCATCGCGCTGTGCGTGTTTGCGCTGCTGTGCATCACGGCCGGTACCTTGTACCAGAAACGCTATTGCGCCCACTTCGACCTGCGCACCGGCACCGTGATCCAGTTCGCCGCCTCCATCGTGGTGGTCCTGCCCCTGGCCATTGCCGTCGAGGGCCTGGACTGGCATCTCAGCCAGGTGGCCTGGACGCCGCAATTCATCGCTGCGCTGCTATGGTCGGTGCTGGCCTTGTCCATCGGCGCCATCTTCCTGCTGTTCGCCCTGATCCGCCGCAGCGCCGCCACCAGCGTCACCAGCCTGCTTTACCTGACCCCGCCGACCACGGCCGTGATGGCCTGGCTGATGTTTGGCGAAGCCTTCAGTCTCATCGGTGCGCTGGGCATGCTGGTGGGTGTGATCGGCGTGGCCTTCGTGGTGCGCAAGTAGGCCGGTTGTCGATCATCAGTGGTCCGGCATGAGGGTCACCAGTTTGAGATCCGGCCGATTGGCGACACGGAAATTGACCTGCCGGTAGCGCAGTTCCCCTTGCTGCGGATGGCGAAAACGACGCTCGCCGCCTTCTCGCTCCACCACGTCCTGCAGGTGCCAGGCGCGCTTGAAGAGGCCGCTGGCGGCTGAAAGTTCTTCCACCAGCGCCTGTACCTCCGGGTCATCCAGCAAGCTGGCGCAGTCGGCCCGGAACTCGGCCACCACGCGGCGCGCGCGCTGCTCCCAGTCCACCGTCAGTGTCTGTGCCGCCGCGCTGGCGAACATGAAGCGCAGCAGGTTGGGATGGCCGCTGCGCACATCCAGCCAGCCGGTGAAGAGCTTGCGTGCCGGCGCATTCCAGGTCAGCGCATTCCAGTAACGATCCAGCAGATAGGCGGGGGCGCGGAAGTGCCTGACTGTTTCCAGGACTTCCGGGGCGACATGGTCCGAGGCTTGTTGCTCGGGCAGGACCGGATCCTTCTTTCCCGCCAGTTCGAACAGGTAGGCGCGCTTGGCGCGCGGCAGGTGCAGCGCCTCGGCAATGCGCGCCAGCGCCTGGGGCGAGACCGAGTCGGTGCGGCCCTGTTCGATCCAGGTGTACCAGGTCACGCTGATGCCGCACAACTGCGCCACTTCCTCGCGCCGCAGGCCCGGCGTGCGGCGTCGTCCGCCCAGGGCCAGGTGAGGCAGGCCGGCTTGCGATGGCGGGGTTTGTTCACGTTGGGTCTTGATGAAGTCACCAAGGGCGCGGCGGGCGAGATCGGCTTCCATGAGCAGGGCAGGGTGTTGGTTGGAGTAATAGTATAAACACCCTACTTGTAACAGGATAGGAAGAGGCTAGACTGGATCACCTCATCCATCTGCAACATCCTTCACCACTGCACTCCAGGAGCCAACGCCATGCGCAGCCACCAGCAAGTCGTCACCGAACAGTTCGGCAGCACCGCCGCCGCCTATCTCACCAGCGCCGTCCACGCCCAGGGCGCGGACCTGCAGGAACTGGCGCAGATCGCCGCGGCCATTCCCCAGGCGCGCGTGCTGGACCTGGGTTGCGGTGGCGGCCACGCCAGCTTTGCCGTGGCACCGGTGGTGGAGAAGGTGATTGCCTATGACCTCTCGGCCGAGATGCTCGACGTGGTCGCCAGCGCCGCCCGCGAACGTGGCCTGGACAACCTGGCCGTGCGCCAGGGCAGCGCCGATCGCCTGGCCTTCCCCGATGCCAGCTTCGACCTGGTCTGCACCCGCTTCAGCGTGCACCACTGGCGCAACGTGCCGCAGGCCTTGCGCGAAATCCTGCGGGTGCTCAAGCCGGGTGGCCGCTTCATCGTCATCGATACCGCCGCCCCGGCCGATGTGCTGGCCGATACCTATGTCCAGGCGATCGAATTGCTGCGCGATACCTCGCATGTGCGCAATATCAGCCTGAACTCCTGGCGCAAGCTGCTGCGCCAGGCCGGTTTCGAGATCGCCAGCGACAAGACCTGGAAGCTGCGCCTGGAATTTGCCACCTGGGTGGCCCGCATGCGTACGCCGGCCGACAACATCACCGCCATCAAGGCCCTGTGGAAGAGCGCGCCGCAGGAGGTGAAGGCGTATTTCGCGCTGGAAGCGGACGATTCCTTCTCGATTGACGTCGCCATGCTGGACGCCCGCAAGCCTTGATCTGCACAGAACCGGGGGATTGTCCCTCCTCCAAGGTCAACCCCGGCCCCCGGTTCTTCGTTATCCATTCATTCCAGACTGCCCAAAAGCGTATAACTACGACCGGTATTGCCCGCTATCATTCATATCGCGGTCCGGTAAACGGTATTAGGCTGGTATGATCCGTCGGTTGGCGACGGTGATTTTGCTAGATAAAAATCTAAGAAAATCGAGCAAAAGTTCGAAATTTAGCGAGGTAATGCTAGGAAAAGCGTGGGGCGCTTTCCCGGTAGATAAGTAGAAAGCTGTTTAAAACAATGCGCTAACTACTTAATTCTCTTGCGAAAATTCTGCTTTTTGCTACACTGCCAACGTTTCTCTTGTGTACTATCAGGGTAAATTGGGGGGAGGTCCACCTATGTTCAAATCAGCGCTGGCTATTTTCACATCGCTACTTTTCATCCACGCTGGTTTGGCTCCCGCCGCAGCCCAGACGGTCAATGACACCACCGCCAAGAAGCCGGTCAAGAAGGTCGTCGTCAAGCGCACCGTCACCAAGGGCTCGCTGAACAACCGCGAAAAGCTGGTCCGCAAGGTCAGCGTGGTCAAGGGCAAGCGCCACGTCAGCTACCAGCGCGTGGCCGTGGCGCCCGCCGTTCCGGTGGTGCCGCCGGTGATGACTGCTGGCGACATGGCCGGCCTGAACCTCACACCCGATCCCCTGGCCCTGCGCTCCAACGTGGCGCTGGTGATCGACCAGGCCAATTCCCAGGTCCTGTTTGAAAAGAATTCCTCAGTGGCCCTGCCGATTGCCTCTGTCACCAAGCTGATGACCGCGCTGGTGGTGGTCGAAGCCCACATGAACATGGAAGAAGTCCTCACCGTCACCGACGACGATGTGGACCGCGAGAAGCACAGCAGCTCGCGCCTGCGCGTGGGCGCCACGCTCAGCCGTGACGACATGCTGCACATTGCCCTGATGAGTTCGGAAAACCGCGCCGCCTCCGCGCTGGGCCGTAATTATCCGGGCGGCCTGCCGGCCTTCGTGGCGGCCATGAATGCCAAGGCCCGCTCGCTGGGCATGACCGATACCCGCTACGTCGATTCGACCGGCCTGTCCAGCCAGAACGTGGCCAGCGCCCGCGATCTGGCCAAGCTGGTGGTGGCGGCGTACAACTACCCGATCATCCGCCAGTACTCCACCGATCCCAAGTACATGGTGGAACCCAGCGGCCACGCCTTGCAATACAACAGCTCCAACCGCCTGACCTCCAGCAAGGACTGGGATATCGGCCTGCAGAAGACCGGTTTCATCAATGAAGCCGGCCACTGCCTGGTGATGTACACCCGCATCGAAGGTCGTCCCATCGTGATGGTCTTCCTCGATTCCAAGGGCCGCCTGTCGCACGTGGGCGATGCTACGCGCATGCGCAAGTGGCTGGTGGACGACCAGTCGCGCAATCTCACCCGTGTGAAGATGGTGCGGGCTGACGAAGGTTGAGTAGCCTTGTTGCAGACACCCGAATAAAAAATGCCGTTCAGTGATGAACGGCATTTTTTTGTACCGATGCACCGTTCGACCTGAGTAGGTCCGTCAGGACCGTATCGAAGGCGTACTGACCGGTGCGGCGGCATCCGCGCCTTCGATATGCCGCTGCGCGGCTACTCAGGTCGAACGGCAGGCAATACGCGATCGGCCTATTCAGGCCCGCTCTTTGCGGTACCCCAGCGCCGACGAGATCTGGTTGGCCGTGGTGACCAGGTCATCGACCCATTCTTCCTGCAGGCGATCGGCCGGGGCCGAGATCGACAGGCCGGCCACCAGCTTGCCGCTGTCGTCGCAGATGCCGGCGGCCATGCAGCGTACGCCCAGTTCCAGCTCTTCGTTGTCACGCGCATAGCCGAGCGCGCGCACCATCGACAGTTCGCGTTCCAGCTTGGTCAGGTCGGTGATGGAATTCTTGTTGTGCCCGGCCAGCCCGGTGCGGGTGGCGTAGGCGCGCACATTCTTGGGATCGTCCACCGAGAGGAACAGCTTGCCGGTGGAGGTCAGGTGCAGCGGCGCGCGGCCGCCGATGGCACGCACCACCTGCATGCCCGAGCGCTCCGAGAAGGAGCGGTCGATATAGACGATTTCATCGGCCTGGCGCACCGACAGGTTGATGGTCTGATGGGTCTTGCGATGCAGGGCGCGCATGAAGTCCAGCGCCGCCTCGCGCACCGACAGCCGGCTCTTGACGATGTTGCCCAGCTCCAGCAGGCGCATGCCCAGGCGATAGGTGCCCGGCTCCACGCGATCGACGAAGCGCTTGACCACCAGGTCATTGAGGATGCGGTGGGCCGTGGAAGGGTGCAGGTCGGTCGCCGCCGACAATTCCTTCAGGCTGACCGGGTCAGGGTAGGCCGCCAGGGCATCGAGCAGCGACACCATGCGCTCGATCACCTGGATGGAAATGTGTTCCGTCTCGCTTGCCGCTTCTTTTTTCATGGCGCAGCCTTGTGCGTTGCAATATCAGGTTTATACCACAATGTGAAAAGAACAAAAAGTCCGTTCGTGCTTTTATTGCCCTGCGGAACTGATGCTTGAGTTTGTCGGACGGGCGCAAACAAGCCAGGGCCGGGCAGCGGCTTTTTCGCACGATCGTCAACTGAACCAAGGCTTTGGTTATAAAGACGCGCCGCCTTATTCCAAAGCCTTGATCATGCATATCTGTTTTTCGCATATCGAGAGAAGAAAGTATTCGTTCTTTTTCAATGGCAGCCTCATTAACCTGTGCGCTCCATAACAACTAACGCTTTCGGGAAACGGATATGCTGAAGAACATCATCAAATCGGTCGCCGCCGCCCTGGTGCTGGCGCAAGCCGCCCATGTGGCGCACGCGGCCGATATCTCGCTGCTCAACGTCTCTTACGACCCGACGCGCGAACTTTACGCTGACTACAACAAGGCCTTCGCCAAGTACTGGAAGGACAAGACCGGCGACAACGTCACCATCAAGGCTTCCCACGGCGGTTCCGGCAAGCAGGGCCGTTCCGTCATCGACGGCATCGACGCCGACGTGGTGACCCTGGCCCTGGCCTACGACATCGACGAGATCTCGGAAAAGGCCAAGCTGCTGCCCGCCGACTGGCAAAAGCGCCTGCCGCACAACAGCTCGCCGTATACCTCCACCATCGTATTCCTGGTGCGCAAGGGCAATCCCAAGGGCATCAAGGACTGGGGCGACCTGATCAAGCCGGGCGTGTCCGTGATTACCCCCAATCCCAAGACCTCGGGCGGTGCGCGCTGGAACTACCTGGCCGCCTGGGCCTATGCCAAGCAGAAGGGCGGTAGCGACGACGCTGCCCGCGACTACATCGCCAAGCTCTTCAAGAACGTGCCGGTGCTGGATTCCGGTGCCCGTGGCGCCACCATCACCTTCGTCGAGCGCGGTATCGGTGACGTGCTGCTGGCCTGGGAAAACGAAGCCCTGATCTCCCTGAAGGAATGGGGCCCGGACAAGTTCGACATCGTCGCGCCAAGCATCTCCATCCTGACCGAGCCGCCCGTGGCCGTGGTGGACAAGGTGGCTGACCGTCGCGGTACCCGCAAGGTGGCCGAGGAATACCTCAAGCACCTGTATTCGGATGAAGGCCAGGAGATCATCGCCAAGAACTACTACCGTCCCATCGATCCCAAGATCGCCGCCAAGTATGCATCGCAGTTCCCCAAGCTGAACCTGGTGACCATCGACAAGGACTTCGGCGGCTGGCAAAAGGCCCAGAAGACCCACTTCGCCGACGGCGGTACCTTCGACCAGCTCTACGCACCCAACAAGAAGTAAGTCGTCCCTACGGGTGGGCCGGCTGGGCCGGTCCACCCTTTCTTAGCCACCGCAAGCAAAGCAGACTGACATGACCATCCTGTTACTGGCCGGCAGCCCTTCGGCGCCTTCCCGCTCCACCCGCCTGCTGCACCACGTCGGCGACAAGCTGGCGCAGCTCGGCCATCGCTATGCGCGCTTGGATGTGCGCGACCTGCCGGGCCAGGCCATCCTGCGCGCCGACTGGAACGATGCCCAGATCAAGGCAGCGCTGGCCACCGTGGAAGAAGCCTCGGCCGTGGTGGTGGCTACGCCCGTCTACAAGGCGGCCTACAGCGGCATCCTCAAGGCCTTCCTTGATCTGTTGCCGCAGTTCGGCCTGACCAACAAGCTCGTGCTGCCCCTGGCCACCGGCGGCAGTCAGTCACACATGCTGGCACTGGATTATGCGCTGCGACCGGTGCTCTCGTCGCTCAACCCCAAGCATGTGCTGCCCAGCATCTACGCCACCGAGGCCCAGGTGACCTGGAGCGAGGAAAACGGCCTGGTGCTCGACGCCCCCATCGCCAGCCGTGTGGATGAAGGCGTGGCCCAGCTGTCGGCCAGCCTGTTGGCCCTGCACAAGGCAGCACCCGAAGAATTCCGCGAGATCCCGTTCTCGCAACTGCAGTACAGCGTCTCGTACTAGGGCCTGTTCACATTCAATCTACGAGTGCGAGAGGTCGCCAAGCGTTGACTGCCTAGGCGCAGCGACGCGCCGTAGTGGTGCTACGGCAAGGAGCTGCAACAACGGCAGGCGACGCTTGGCGGCCTCTCCCGGAGGGTTGGCCCCAGAAGGCGCGCTGGCGGCGTTGCACGTCATGGCTGGTGGCACCACCACCAGCCATGACGCGCGCCTTGCCACCCCGTCTTCTGGGGCCAACGCATCTCGCAGATTGAATGTGAACAGGCCCCAAAAGCGCGCCGGCAGCGTCCGGCGCAGGTAATCCAACCCCACAAGAGAACCGGCTGGTGCAGCGGAAGGACCCCTGCACGCCCAAATCTGGAGAAACCAAGTGAGCACGAACAAGAACAAGACCATCTTCCGAGCGCGCCGTCACACGCTGGCCCGCCTGTCCACCATCGCCCTGGGTGCACTGGCCCTGAGCATTGGCAGCGTCCCGGCGCAAGCGCAGCAGGCCAAGGTACTGCGCATCGGCTACCAGAAGGCCGCCAATACGTTGGTGCTGCTCAAGGCCCATGGCGCGCTGGAAAAGCGCCTGCAGCCGCTGGGCGTGGAAGTGAAATGGGCCGAGTTCGCAGCCGGTCCGCAACTGCTGGAAGCGCTCAATGTGGGTTCGGTCGATTTCGGCTACGTCGGTGAAGCACCGCCCGTGTTCGCCCAGGCCGCCGGTGCCGATTTCGTCTACACCGCCTATGAGATCCCGACCCCCGACGCCGAGGGCCTGCTGGTGCCCAAGGACTCGCCCATCAAGAGCGTGGCCGAGCTGAAGGGTAAGAAGGTCGCCTTCAACAAGGGCTCCGACGTGCACTGGCTGGTAGTGGCGCTGTTGAAGAAGGCCGGCCTCCAGTACAGCGACATCCAGCCGGTCTACCTGCCTCCGGCCGATGCCCGCGCCGCCTTCGAGCGTGGCGCCATCGACGCCTGGGCGATCTGGGATCCGTTCCAGGCTGCCGCTGAGAAGCAGGTCGGCGCGCGTCGCCTGGCCTCGGGCGTGGGGGCGGTCAGTCACCACCAGTTCTTCCTGAGTGCGCGCCCCTTTGCCGTGGCCAACCCGCAGGTCGAGAAGATCCTGCTGGAAGAGATCACCCGTGAAGGCGAATGGGTCCGCACCCATACCGCGCAGGCCGCCGCCCAGCTGGCACCCATCCAGGGCCTGGATCCCGACATCATCGAGACGGGGCTGAAGCGCTATGCGCATATCTACAAGCCGGTCGATGCCCAGGTGCTGGCCGAGCAGCAGAAGATCGCCGATGCCTTCTACGAACTGAAGCTCATTCCCAAGCCGCTGAAGGTCAGCGACGCCGTATTGAAATAAGACATTCGCGCGTGCAGCGCCACAGGAGTCAATGATGGATGTGTTCTGGTTTATTCCTACCCACGGCGACAGCCGCTATCTCGGGACCGCTGAGGGGGCACGTGCGGTCAGTCACGATTACATGAAGCAGGTCGCCGTCGCGGCCGATACGCTGGGCTATGACGGCGTGCTGCTGCCCACCGGCCGCTCCTGCGAGGATGCCTGGGTGGCCGCCTCCAGCCTCATCGACGCGACCCGTCGCCTGAAATTCCTGGTGGCGCTGCGCCCCGGCCTGATGCCGCCGACCCTGGCCGCACGCATGGCGGCCACCTTTGACCGCCTCTCCAACGGGCGCCTGCTGATCAACGTGGTCACCGGTGGCGATCCGTCCGAGCAGGAGAGCGACGGCATCTTCGGCAGTCACGCCGAACGCTACGAGATCTCCGACGAATTCCTCAAGATCTGGCGTTCCGTGCTGACCAAGACGCATACCGGCGGCACCACCGATTTCGAGGGCAAGCACTTGCGCGTCAAGGGCGCCAAGGCACTCTATCCGCCGGTGCAGAATCCGCATCCGCCGCTGTACTTCGGTGGCTCATCGGACGACGGCATCGCGCTGGCCGCCGAGCAGGTGGATGTCTACCTGACCTGGGGCGAGCCGCCCGCCGCCGTGGCCGAGAAGATCGCCCGGGTGCGCGAACGCGCGGCCAAGGCCGGTCGCACGGTGCGCTTCGGCATCCGCCTGCAGGTCATCGTGCGCGAGACCAATGAAGCCGCCTGGCGCGCCGCCGATGAACTCATCAGCCGTCTCGACGACGAGACCATCGCCAAGGCCCAGGCCAACTTCGCCCGCATGGATTCGGAAGGGCAGCGCCGCATGTCCGCCCTGCACGGCGGCAAACGCGACAAGCTCGAAGTGAGCCCCAACCTGTGGGCCGGCGTGGGCCTGGTGCGCGGCGGTGCCGGCACCGCCCTGGTGGGCGATGGCCCAACGGTGGCGGCGCGCATGAAGGAATATGCCGACCTGGGCATCGATACCTTCATCATGTCCGGTTATCCGCACCTGGAAGAAGCCTATCGCTTTGCCGAGCTGGTGTTCCCGCTCTTGCCACGCGCCCAGCGCAAGGACCTGCCGGGTCATAACCTGACCGGTCCCTTCGGTGAGATCGTCGGCAATACCGAAATTCCCAAGGCCGCGCCGGTGCGCGTGTCGGCCAGCTGAGGCGAGCATGACGAGCGCATCCAATCCCGCCATCAGCACGGCTCCGGCCCCGGCCAGCCAGCAGACCGGCAGCCGCCCCAAGGCGGCCAGTCGCAAGTCGGGTTCACGTGGTGGCGCCTGGATAGGCTGGCTGCTGCCCCTGGCGCTGCTGGCCTGGTGGGAGCTGGCCGCGCAGGCCGGCTGGCTGTCCAGCCGCATCCTGCCGGAACCCTTTGCTGTCTTGAAGGCTGCCTGGAACCTGTCGGCCTCGGGCGAGCTGTGGCGTCACCTGGCGGTCTCCAGCGGTCGCGCCGCCTCCGGCTTTGCCGTCGGTGCGGGGCTGGGTCTGGTGCTGGGCCTGCTCTCGGGCAGCCTGCGCTCGGCCGAGCTGCTGCTCGATACCACGCTGCAGATGGTGCGCAACATTCCGGCGCTGGCGCTGATCCCGCTGGTGATCCTGTGGTTCGGCATCGACGAGACGGCCAAGCTGTTCCTGGTCTCGGTGGGTGTGTTCTTCCCGGTCTATCTCAATACCTTCCACGGCATCCGCTCGGTGGACCAGGGCTTGATCGAGATGGCCAGGAGCTACGGCCTGTCAGGCTGGCCGCTGTATCGCGACGTGATCCTGCCGGGCGCCTTGCCGTCCATCCTGGTGGGGCTGCGCTTTGCGCTGGGCCTGGTGTGGGTGCTGCTGATCGTGGCCGAGACCATCTCGGCCCAGTCCGGCATCGGCTACATGACCATGAATGCCCGCGAATTCCTGCAGACCGATGTGGTGCTGGTGGGCATCCTGCTCTACGCCCTGCTGGGCAAGCTGGCCGATACCGCGGCGCGGGCGCTGGAACGCTTCTGGTTGCGCTGGCATCCAGGCTATCAATGACACCGGGTCAGGAGAACCGCATGCGTAACGACGCACAGGAAAACCAGGAACTGAGCCGCGCCGCCGGTCGTGGCGTGGGCATCCGCTTGCGCGCCTTGAGCAAGGCCTTCAGCGGACGCACCGTACTGCATGACATCGACCTGGAGATCGCACCGGGCGAATTCGTGGCCATCGTCGGTCGCAGCGGTTGCGGCAAGAGCACGCTGCTGCGCCTGGTGGCGCAACTGGATGCGGCCAGTGGAGGCGAGGTGGACTATGAACACGCCGGCAGCGGCGAGCCCGAAATCCGCATCATGTTCCAGGACGCACGCTTGCTGCCCTGGAAGCGCGTGCAAGCCAATGTCGCCCTGGGATTGCCCCGGCAGGCGGCTCCACAGGCGCTGCAGGCATTGCGCCAGGTCGGCCTGGAACAGCGCGCTGGCGAGTGGCCAGCGGTGCTCTCGGGTGGTCAGCGACAACGCGTGGCGCTGGCCCGTGCCCTGGTACACGATCCGCAATTGCTGCTGCTAGACGAACCGCTGGGCGCGCTGGATGCGCTCACCCGCATCGAGATGCAGAGCCTGATCGAATCGCTCTGGCGCGAACGTGGTTTTACCGCACTACTGGTCACGCACGACGTGCAGGAAGCCATCGCCCTGGCCGACCGCGTGCTGCTGATCGAGGATGGCCGTGTGGCACTGGATCAGCGCATCGACCTGGCCCGTCCGCGCTCACGTGGCCAGGCGCAGTTTGCCGCGCTGGAGGAGGCGATCCTGGCCCGCGTGCTGCGCCATCCCGGCAGCGATGCGCAGGCAGAGGACGAGTCCCTGGCGGCCTTTGCACCGCGCGGTGTACAGCAGGTGCAGTGGGCGGTCTGACGCTGGGCCAGGCTAAATGATTGACATGAATTGGAGCTTGTTGCGACATCTGGAGCGATTCACCTGACCGTTCGTCCTGAGTAGCGGCGTCGCCGCGTATCGAAGGCGCGCTGTCTTTGCATCCCCGGGCGCCTTCGATACGGCCCTGCCGGGCCTACTCAGTCCGAACGGTGCGTGATGTATCCGGCAACAAGCTTGTATTGATTGATGGAATTGCACCATCTAGACGATTTCAACCCATGCGGCGCGGCAGGTGCCGGCGCCGCCTTATCAAGGAGCAGAGCATGACCATTCAAGCCATCAACGTCCGTAACCAGTTCAAGGGCAAAGTCAAGGCCATCATCGAAGGTTCGGTGGTCTCGGAAGTCGACGTCGAAACCCCGGCCGGCATCGTGACCTCGGTCATCACCACCCGTTCGGTCAAGGACCTGGGCCTGACCATCGGCAGCGAAGTCGTGGCGCTGGTCAAGGCCACCGAAGTCTCGATCGCCAAGCTGTGATCGCATGGCCGCTCCGGGAGGCCAGCCCTCCCGGACGGCGTATTTTTTTCAGGAGCAGGGCCGATGACCTATCAGGCACTGAACGCTTATCTGGCACGCCTGCACACCGGCGACGCGACGTCTTCCAAGGTCTGGCTGGACGAGCAGGGTCGCGCTGTGGGGCGTTTCTTCAATACATCGCTGACATCGGCCTTCCAGCCGGTGCGCAGCTTCGACGACGGCCAGGTCATCGCCTGCGAGGCCTTTGCCCGCAGCCACTCGGCCGCCGACGACGGCCTGCATCTCTGGAAGCTGCTGGACCAGGCCGCCAGCGACGACGAGTCCGTCGAGCTGGATCGCCTGTGCCGCATGCTGCATGCCATCAATTACTTCCGCCAAGCCGGTGACGACGTCCCCGAACTGCACCTGTCGGTGCATGCGCGCCTGCTGGCCGCGGTCAACAACAACCACGGCGTGGCCTACCGGCGCATCCTGGCCGCGCTGGAACTGCCGCACGAGCGCATCGTGCTGCAGCTGCCGGTGGTCACCCCCAACCAGCGCTGGCTGCTGAACTATGTGCTGGACAACTACCGCCGCAATGGCTTCCGCCTGGGCGTGTCGGCCAATAGCCCCCTGGAAGCGCTGGGCCTGCTGGACAAGGTCAAGCCCGACCTGATCAAGGTCGATGCCCGCGAGCTGGCCGATCCCGACAGCGTGGCCTTGCTGTTGCTGCGGGCGGCAGAGCAGGGCGTGCGCATCTTCTTCAAGCGCGTAGAAAGCCTGGAAGTCTTCGACCGGCTGATGCAGTATGGGCAGGCACTGGCCCAGCCCATCCAGGCCCAGGGTTACCTGTGGGATGTGCCGGGTGCACGACTGCCCTCGGCCGGGCTCAAGAACGCAGCCTGAACCCGGGCTGTCCCACCATTGCATCGCTGGAGCCAAGGATGAATCTCTCACTTCAAGCCACCGGCACGCGCAACCAGTTGAGCGACTATCGCGTGCTGGTGGCTCCCGGCTTGCATGGCAGCGGGCCGGAGCACTGGCAATCACGCTGGCAGCGCCTCTATCCGGCCTTCCAACGGGTCGAGCAGCCGGACTGGGAGCAGCCCGACCTGCCGCGCTGGTCGCAGTGCCTGGGCCAGGTACTGGCCGAGGATGGCCGGCCGACGGTGATCGTGGCCCATAGCTTCGGTTGCCTGGCGATGGTGCACCGAGCCGCTGCCTTGCAGGCCGACAACGGTTCGGCCCAGCCTATCGTGGCAGCCTTGCTGGTGGCGCCGGCTGATCCGGTCAAGTTCGGCGTCAGTGCTGCGGTGCGCCGGCGCCTGCCGTTTCCGGCACTGGTGATCGGTAGCGACGATGATCCCTGGATGAGCGCGCCGCGCGCATTGCACTGGGCCCAGGCCTGGGGCGCTGACTTCCGCAACGCCGGGGCAAAGGGGCATATCAACGCCGATTCCGGCCTGGGCGACTGGACCGTCGGGCAACAATGGCTGCTGGAACTGCTCGATAGCATTGACTGAAGACTTTTCTGATCGACAACATCAAACCGTATTGGCGTAGGAAATCGATGGCGCCTTATGCGCTTTTCTTCTAAAGGAATGCAAAAAACTTCGTTCTCTTTATAACTAACGGGTGCGAATATCGCTCACCTATAGTCGCATTTGTAATAAAAAGAGATCGACATGTCCGCTTCCCCTGTTTCCATTGCCGCCCCCCGGGCCGCCGCCGCGCCCGCCGCCAGTGCTCGCGGCCAGCGTGTCCTGCCGGGGTTCCGGCTATCGGTGGGTTTCACCATCTTCTACCTGGCGCTGATCGTACTGATTCCGCTGTCGGCGCTCTTCCTCAAGACCTTCACCCTGACCTGGGGCGGCTTCGTGGAGGCGGTGACCTCGCCCCGCGTGATGGCCTCCTACCGGCTCAGCTTCGGTGCCTCGCTGATCGGCGCCTTCCTCAATGTGATCTTCGGCGGCATCGTGGCCTGGGTGCTGGTGCGCTACCGCTTCCCCGGCAAGCGCATCATCGATGCCCTGGTGGATCTGCCCTTCGCCCTGCCCACGGCAGTGGCCGGCATCGCGCTGACCACGCTGTACTCGCAGAACGGCTGGCTGGGCAAGCTGCTCGCGCCCCTGGGCATCAAGGTGGCGTTCACGCCCCTGGGCGTGCTGGTGGCACTGACCTTCATCGGCCTGCCCTTCGTGGTGCGCACCGTGCAACCGGTGCTGGAAGAGGCCGAGCGTGAGCTTGAAGAAGCCGCCGCCAGCCTCGGCGCCAGCCGCTGGCAGACCTTCACCCGGGTGATCTTCCCGACCATCCTGCCGGCCTTGCTGACCGGGTTTGCGCTGGCTTTCGCGCGTGCCTCGGGCGAGTACGGCTCGGTGGTCTTCATCGCCGGCAACATGCCGATGGTCTCCGAGATCACGCCGCTGTTCATCGTCACCAAGCTGGAGCAATACGACTATGCCGGCGCCACCGCCATTGCCATGGTGATGCTGGTGGTGTCCTTCGTGCTGCTGCTGACCATCAACCTGTTGCAAGCCTGGACCCGCAAGCGCGGCCGGGCAGAGAGGAACTGACATGAGTGGCGCTCCTTCCTCCGTGCTCAATGCGTCGGCCAACCAGGCCATCGCCCGTGGCGAACCACCGCTCACGCCGGGTGCCATCGGCGAGCCCGCCTGGGTGCGCGCATTGCTGATCGGCGTGGCGCTGGTGTTCTTGACCCTGTTCCTGTTCGTGCCGCTGGTGGCGGTGTTCTACGAGGCGCTGCGCAAGGGCTGGGATGTCTATGTGGCCTCGATCACCGAAGCCGACGCCTGGTCGGCCATCAAGCTGACCCTGCTCACGGCCGCCATCGCGGTGCCCCTGAACCTGGTCTTCGGCGTGGCCGCAGCCTGGGCCATTGCCAAGTTCGAGTTCCGTGGCAAGAACCTGCTGCTGACCCTGATCGACCTGCCGTTCTCGGTTTCGCCGGTGATCTCGGGCCTGATCTATGTGCTGCTGTTCGGCCTGCAAGGTTACTTCGGTCCCTGGCTGCGCGAGCATGACATCAAGATCCTCTTTGCCGTGCCGGGCATCGTGCTGGCGACGGTCTTCGTGACCTTCCCCTTCGTGGCGCGGGAGCTGATCCCGTTGATGCAGGCGCAGGGCAGCGAGGAGGAAGAGGCCGCCCTGGTGCTGGGCGCCTCCGGCTGGCGCACCTTCTGGCATGTGACCCTGCCCAACATCAAGTGGGGCCTGCTGTATGGCGTGATCCTCTGCAATGCCCGCGCCATGGGCGAGTTCGGCGCGGTGTCGGTGGTCTCCGGCCACATCCGTGGCGAGACCAACACCATCCCGCTGCAGGTCGAGATCCTCTATAACGAATTCAACATCACCGGCGCCTTCGCCGTGGCCTCGCTGCTGGCTTTCCTGGCCCTGGTCACGCTGGCGATCAAGAGTTTCATCGAATGGCGACTGCAACAGCAGCACAGCCTCGGCGAGCAAGCATAAGGAGTCGCACATGAGCATCGAAGTCCATCACATCCAGAAGCGCTTCGGCAGTTTCACCGCGCTCAATGATGTTTCCCTGAATTTCCCGGCGGGCGAACTGACCGCCTTGCTGGGCCCCTCGGGCTGTGGCAAGACCACGCTGTTGCGCATCATCGCCGGCCTGGAGTCGCCCGATGCCGGCCAGGTGCTGCTCGATGGCGAAGACGCCTCGGCGCGCCATGTGCGCGAACGCCAGGTCGGTTTCGTGTTCCAGCACTATGCGCTGTTCAAGCACATGACCGTGTTCGAGAACATCGCCTTCGGCCTGCGCGTGAAGCCGCGCAGCCAACGCCCGTCGGAAGCGGTCATCCGCGAAAAGGTCAAGCGCCTGCTGGAGCTGGTGCAGCTGGACTGGCTGGCCGACCGTTATCCGCCGCAACTCTCCGGCGGCCAGCGCCAGCGCATCGCCCTGGCGCGCGCACTGGCGGTGGAGCCGCGCGTGCTGCTGCTGGACGAACCCTTTGGCGCCCTCGATGCCAAGGTGCGCAAGGAATTGCGCCGCTGGCTGCGTCGCCTGCATGACGAGCTGCACGTCACCAGCATCTTTGTCACCCACGACCAGGAAGAAGCGCTGGAAGTGGCCGACCAGGTAGTGCTGATGAACAAGGGCCAGGTCGAGCAGATCGGCACGCCCGAGGCGGTCTACAACCATCCCGCATCGCCCTTCGTCTACGGTTTCCTGGGCAACGTCAACCTGTTCCATGGCCGCCTGCACGAAGGCGTGCTCGATGCCGGCGGCGCGCGCTTCGAGGCGCCCGGCCACGACGATACGCGCAATGCCGCCGGTGTCGGTTTCGTGCGTCCGCATGACCTGGACGTGGAACGCTACTCGCCCGGTGCCGAAGGCATCGTGGTGCAGCTGCGCCGCTCCCATGCCATCGGACCGCTGGCCCAGCTGGAGCTGGAGCGTGACGACAATGCCGAGCTGATCGAGGCGGTGATCCCCAATGAACGTTTCGCACAATTGAACCTGAAGAATGGCGAGACCCTGGTCGTGCGTCCGCGCCGCCTGCAGGTCTTTGCCCAGCAGGAAGGAGGGCAGGCACGATGAATTTCCAGCAATTGCGATCCATCCGTGAAGCCGCGCGCTGCGGCTTCAATCTCACCGAAGTGGCCAACGTGCTGTTCACCTCGCAACCTGGTGTGAGCCGCCAGATCCGCGAGCTGGAAGAAGAGCTGGGCGTGGAAATCTTCGAGCGCAACGGCAAGCGCCTGACCGGCCTGACCGAACCCGGCAAGGGCATCCTGGGCATCGTCGAACGCCTGCTGCTAGAAGCCGAGAACCTGCGCCGCGCCAGCAAGGAATACGCCGGCGAGCAGAGCGGTACGCTCTCCATCGCTACCACCCACACGCAGGCGCGCTATGTGCTGCCGCGCGTGGTGCAGGCCTTCCGCGATGCCTTCCCGCAGGTGCGCATCGCCCTGCAACAGAGCGCCCCGGAACACATCGCCGAATGGGTCATCTCGGGCAAGGCCGATATCGGCATCGCCACCGAGGGCCTGTCGCAGTTCAAGGAACTGGTGTCCTTCCCCTGTTATACCTGGAGCCACGTGATCGTGGTGCCGCAGGGCCATCCGCTCTTGGGACTGGAGCAGGTCAGCCTGGAAGACCTGGCGACCTGGCCGCTGATCACCTATGACGTCGGCTTTACCGGCCGTGGCCATATCGACGATGCCTTCCGCCAGGCCGGCATCGAGCCCGACATCGTCTTGACCGCGATGGATTCGGACGTGATCCAGCAATACGTGTCCCTGGGCATGGGCGTGGGCCTGGTAGCCTCGATGGCGGTGGACCAGGGCAAGCACCAGGAGATGGTGGCCATCAATGCCTCGCATCTCTTCAAGGCCAACATCGCCCGGCTGGCGGTACGGCGCGGTGCCTACCTGCGTGGCTATGCGTTCGACTTCATCCAGCAGTTCGCGCCCGACCTGAAGCGCGCCGACATCGTCAATGCCCTCAACGAGGCCAACGCCCAGCAGTAGGGCGGGCTGGCGCTATAGCTACAGGTTCTTGCGGTAGATCACGAAGCCGGAATCCTCGGCCACCGTGTCATAGAGCCGGCGCGCGGTGGCATTGGTGTGGTGGGTCTGCCAGTAGACCCGCTCGGCGCCATCGGCGGCGGCGCGGCGGTAGAGTTCTTCGATCAGGGCGCGTCCCACGCCCTTGCCGCGCGCTTCTTCGGCCGTGAAGAGGTCTTGCAGGTAGCAGGTCGGACCCACCAGGGTGGTACTGCGATGGTAGAGGTAGTGGGCGATGCCCAGCAGGCGCTCGCCGTTGACCGCCACCAGCCCATGCACCGGTTCGCTCACATCATGCAGCCGCGCCCAGGTGGTCTCGGTGATGTGCGGGGCCAGCGCGGTGGGACCGCTGCGGCCGTAGAAGGCCTGATAGCCATCCCACAGCACTTTCCACTGGGCGTAGTCCTCGGGCCGGGCGCTGCGAATCACGAGGCTGCCGCGCGCGTCAGTCTGCTGGTCCATCCAATCTCCTTTGTTCAGCGGATGCGTGAAGCGGCAGTATAGCCATCCACGCCTCTGGGCCCCTCCTTTTTCACGGCGAAAAAAAACCCGCTCGATGAAGCGGGTCTGTGCGTGCCGAAGTCCTGTACTGGCGTCAGGCCTTGCCGGTCTGGCTGGTCGTGCTGGTGCTGGTGTTCGTGCTTGAAGTCGCACTGGCCTGCACCGGTTGGCCGGCGGCGTTGAGCACGTCGGTGAAGTTGACCGCAGGCTTCTTGGGCACTGGCGGGATGGTTGCGTGCGCGGTGCTGTTGTGGCTGGAAGAGACGGAATTGATCGACATGGTTTTGATCCTCAAGAAAGCTTTGCCCCCCGGGCAGCAGGCCCAGACTCGTACTGCCGGGAAAGTATAGGCGTGCGGGGCAGGGATGCCGTGTGCGTTAACGCAGACTTGCCGATCTTTACCTGCTTTAGCGCGCCCGTGGGCAGGCGCGCAATTGACAGCCGTGCTTACTTGCGCAAACGCGCCGCGCATTGATCGCGCAGGCTGGTGTCTTCGGGTGCATCGTCATCGGCCGACGCGGCCGTCGCCCCGGCCGGATGGGCGCACTGGCGATAGCGCGCCACATAGCGGGCGAACTCGGCACGCGCCTGCGCCTTGGGCAAGGAGGCCAGGCGGGTGATGAAGCCGCGGCTGCCGATCTCGAAATGCTGGTAGTCGATCGGCTCCTTCCAGTTGCCTCCCCAGATCAGGAAACCATGGTCGTAGAACACGCCGACCACCTCCTCGGCCATGCCGGGCTGGGCCGGCGTGCGCGCCAGATTGGCCGCGCCAGCCGGGGGCAGGACTTCCTGCTGCGCCGTACCGGCATGGGTCACGTAGGGATTGTGCAGGGGATTGATATCGATGGCCGCGCCATAGGCATGCTTGGACCAGCCACCCCCGCCAGTCATCGGCCGGCCATTGAAGGCCGAGCTGTTGTTGGCGGTCATGGACTTCTGGTCATCTCCCCCGAAGGCCTCCAGCGGCTGTGCGCCGGCCAGCGGGAAGGAACGCAGCAGCAGTTCGCCGAACAACGACTCGACCTCTGGCGCCAGGGCGTCCAGTACCACCACCGAGCCCTGCCGGGTCATGCCGTCGAAGTCGCTGTAGTCGAAGCTGACCGTGGACAGGCGCGCGCAGGGCACCGGGTTGCCCGCCGTGATGACCTTGCGTGCGCCCATCTCGGCGCATTGGGCAGGGGTCAGCGGCCGGATGTCGGCGTGGGCGGCGCCGGCCAGCGCCAGTGCAAGTGCGCCCAGCAGGGGCGCGAGCAGGCGCAGGAAGGGGAAGGTTGGGGTCGTCATGGAAGGCGATGATACGGCTTTTTTGCCGGATAGGTCTTGTCTTTGGCACAAGATTGCCGCCGATGGCTGACATCAAGATGCGCCGTTTTCTGACAGTAGGCCAGCCTCGAAGCGGGAATAATGAGTTCTAGCCACATCGTCGAACTTCGGCATACCGATGACCTTCGGCAAATCCGATCAACAACCTTTGGAGGCAAAACATGCAGATTCGCCACACCCTCTTGGCTGCCGCCGTATTGACCGCCGTGCTGGCAGGTTGCAACAAGCAGCGCGACGAAGCCCCCGCCAGCCCCGCTGCCAACCCGCCGGCCAGTGCCCCGGCCACGCCGGGCGTGACCCCGCCGACCCCGGCCCCGGCTGACCAGGGCAGCTCGACTGCCACCCCGGCTACCCCTGCGCCGGCCGCCCCGGCTGATTCGTCGGCCACGCCACCGGCCACCCCGCCCGCCAGCGGCGACACCGCTGGCGGCGAGAAGAAGTAAGGAAGAAGCAAGCCGCCCGGCGCGGTTCATTGCCGCATCAAGAAGAACGGCCATAGCCGCATCGTCATCCCGCAGTGGGAACAGCACTGCATGCGCCGCGACAGGAAACTGTCGCGGCGTTTTCTTTGACGGGACAGGCGTGGGGCGGGCATGAACAGGTGTGCAATTCTTTCCGAACTTTTTCCAGGGGGGCTGACTCCTAGCGGTGGTTGAACTGTTCCTTCAACCTCCCTTTTGAAAGGGAACTTGCCCGCAGTTCATTGGCTGCGGGCTTTTTTCTTTTGGTCGCCTGCGCGTCTCACTTGCCCGTGCGCGCCTTCACGACCGCGATCATGGCCCCGAAGGCCGGGCCCATATTGGCCTCCAGCGTGGGATACATGCGCGAGATGCTGCCGTCGAGGTAGAGCGCGTCGCTGCACTTGAGCGTGTCGCGCAGGAAGGTGGCGAAGTCGTAGAAGCTGATCGGATTGCGGGCGATGGCCAGGGTCACACCCCCAGCCGCATCCAGGCAGGCGGCATTGCGCACTACCATGTTGGCCGAGTCGGGATCGAAGCGCGGATTGATGCGCCCGTCCACGATCAACAGCGGTCCCGATTGCGTGGCATACCGTGCCACCGAGTTCCATAGACCGATCTCGGCTTCGTAATCGCCAGTCTCTACGATATAGGCCTGGCGCTCGCCCAGCACGAACACCCCATTGGGTTGCAGGTAGAAATTGCCGTAGGCATTCTTGCGCGTGTTGAGGCGGCGCAGCTGGGTGCCGTTTTCCACATACAGGCCCAGCGGCTGCAGCTGCTTGTCATAGATGCCGGCATTGGTGGCGCAGACCATCTCCTGGCCCTGGGCGCGCAACTGGGCATCGAGCCGGGTGAAGTTACCCAGCGGGACGCCGTTGGCGTCCTTCCAGTACATGCGGATGGTATCGGTGCGCGGATCGGCGCGGCAGGTGCTGATGAAGACCTGGTGATACTGGTACTGCTTCAATTCGGCAGCCATGCCGGGCAGGTGGCAGGCAAGCGCCGCCGCCAGGACCAGGGTGGCGCGCAGCAGGGCCATTGGCCGGGGCAGGCTGGAAGACAAAAAGGGCATCAGGGCAATCTCGTTCTGCGGGAGCGGTGCGGCAGCCCGCAGGAGCAGGCGTGGCAGGCGGCTATTGTAAATGCCCACAGGGGCGTCTCGCCACCCATCTCCCTTGATTCGACGCAAAGCCAGGCCAGGCAAGGTTTTGGGAGAATTGCAGAAAGTTTGTTCATGTTGCGCTGCGAAGAGATGTCGATTTTTCAAAAAAGAAGAAAAACGGCATGAAATGTGCGAGAAATCGAATTTGGCAGCGCAAAAATGACGGCTCATACTGAATTCTCAAAAAAAAGTTGTCCTCTATGACGGTGGTGTTACACTCTGCCCCCATGCAACGGCCGGCCTCGAAAAAAATCGGGGCCAGAGAACCGGAGCCCAACGTGCGCCGGCCCGTCAGCCGGGTCCGGGCGCCCCTTGAATCGATGATATCTGGAGGAAACGTCAATGAAATTCGCAAGCCGTCTGACCAAGATCGCCCTGGCCGCTGCCACCTTCGCCGCCGTCTCCGGCGCTGCCCAAGCTGAAACGGTCAAGATCGCCATCGCCGGTCCCCTCACTGGTGCCGTGGCCCAGTACGGCGACATGGTCAAGGCCGGTGCCCTGACCGCCATCGAACAGATCAACGCCGCTGGCGGCGCCAACGGCAACAAGTTCGAAGCCGTGCTCATGGACGATGCCTGCGAACCCAAGCAAGCCGTGGCCGTGGCCAACAAGATCGTCAGCCAGGGCATCAAGTACGTGATCGGTCACGTCTGCTCCGGCTCCACCATCCCGGCCTCCGACATCTATGAAAACGAAGGCGTGGTGATGATCACCCCGTCGGCCACCGCTCCGCAACTGACCGAAGCCAAGCCGCACAAGTTCATCTTCCGCACCATCGGCCGCGACGACCAGCAAGGTCCTGCCGCTGCCCGCTACGTGATCGAGAAACTCAAGCCCAAGAAGGTTGCCGTCCTGCACGACAAGCAATCCTACGGCCAGGGCGTGGCCACCTCGGTGAAGTCCGCTCTGGACGCGGCCAAGGTGCCGGTCGTGCTGTTTGAAGGCATCAACGCCGGCGACAGCGACTACTCCGCCATCGTCACCAAGCTCAAGTCGCAAGGCGTGGACTTCGTCTACTTCGGCGGCTACCACCCGGAAATGGGCCTGATCATGCGCCAGGCGCGTGAGCAAGGCATCAAGGCCGTCTTCATGGGGCCGGAAGGCGTGGGCAACAAGGACATCACCGCCATCGCCGGTCCTGCCTCCGAAGGCATGCTGGTGACCCTGCCGGCCGACTTCGCCGCCGATCCGGCCAACGCCGCCCTGGTCAAGGCCTTTGGCGCGGCCAAGCGCGATCCGAATGGTCCGTTCCAGATGCCGGCCTACTCGGGCGTGAAGATCATTGCCGACGCCATCACCGGCGCCAAGTCCACCGATCCGGAAAAGGTCGCGGCCTACATCCACGCCAACAGCTTCAAGACCCCGATCGGCAACGTCGAATACGACAAGAAGGGCGACCT
The DNA here is from genome assembly GCF_016429215.1 of Herbaspirillum sp. ASV7. Lineage (GTDB taxonomy): Bacteria > Pseudomonadota > Gammaproteobacteria > Burkholderiales > Burkholderiaceae_D > Herbaspirillum. The sequence continues at coordinate 29,941 of NZ_JAELUH010000009.1, forward strand.
GAAGGCCTTCAAGTTCGTCGTCTTCACCTGGCACAAGGACGCCACCAAGACCGAGGCCAAGTAATATTGCGCTCTCGTTGGCGCGATTGTCTGACCTGACGTCAACCCTGCGAAATGCCCCATTGCTGTATGAATGGGGCATTTCCACATCTGGTACCCCTCCATGAATGACTTACTCCCACAACTGACCCAGCAGCTCGTCAACGGGCTCTCGCTGGGTGCGATCTACGCCCTGATCGCCATCGGCTACACGATGGTCTACGGCATCATCGGCATGATCAACTTTGCCCACGGCGAGATCTACATGATCGCCTCCTACGTGGGCCTGGTGACGCTCACCGCCATCGGCGTGCAGTCCGGCTATCCCTTGCCGCTGCTGCTGGGTGGCGCACTGATCGTCTCGGTGCTGGTCACCGGTCTCTATGGCTGGACCGTCGAGCGCGTGGCCTATCGCCCGCTGCGCGGCGGCCCGCGCCTGGTGCCGCTGATCTCGGCCATCGGCATGTCCATCTTCCTGCAGAACTACGTGCAGATCGGCCAGGGCGCACGCGACATGTCGGTGCCGGTGCTGATCTCGGGCGCGCTGGAATTCCAGATGGGCAGCGACTTCACCGTCACCGTGCCGTATTCGCGCATGGTCATCGTCGGTGTCACGCTGCTGCTGATGGTGGCCCTGACGCTGTTCATCGCCCGTTCGCGCATGGGCCGTGCCTGCCGCGCCTGCGCCGAGGACATGGGCATGGCCAACCTGCTGGGCATCGATACCAACCGGGTGATCTCCTTCACCTTCGTCTTGGGCGCGATGCTGGCGGCCGTCGGGGGCGTGCTCATTGCGCTGACCATCGGCAAGCTCAATCCCTACATCGGCTTCATCGCCGGCATCAAGGCCTTCACGGCGGCGGTGCTGGGCGGCATCGGCAGCATCCCCGGCGCCATGCTGGGGGGCGTATTGCTGGGGCTGGCCGAGACTTTTGCCGCAGGTTACCTGCCTTCCGAGTACAAGGACGTGGTGTCCTTCGGCTTGCTGGTGCTGATCCTGCTGTTCCGTCCGACCGGCCTCCTGGGCAAGCCGGACGTGGAGAAGGTCTGAGCGCGCAGCGCCTGACGGACAACGAATTATTCAAGGAGGCGTGATGCCTGAGACTTTCAAGAATGCCGTGGCGGCGGCGCTGGTGACCGCCATATTGACCATCCCCCTGCTGGGCATGCAGCTGCAGCTGGAAGGCTACCGCGTGGTGCTCAACACCCACTGGACGCCGGTGCTGGTGGCGGTGCTGGCCGTGTTCCTGTTCCAGCTGGCCAAGCCGGCGCTCTCGCGCAGCAGTGCCGCCATCAAGCTGCCGGCGCTGCCGCGCCTGCAGGCGGGTCAACAACGCGTGGTCGTGCTGATCCTGCTGGCGGTGGCGCTGGTGTGGCCCTTCTTCGGTTCGCGCGGTTATGTGGACGTGATGACGCTGGCCCTGATCTACGTGGTGCTGGGCCTGGGCCTGAACATCGTGGTCGGCTTCGCCGGCCTGCTGGACCTGGGCTATGTGGGCTTCTACGCCGTGGGTGCCTATACCTATGCGCTGTGCAACCAGTACTTCGGCCTGTCGTTCTGGGAATGCGTGCCGCTGTCGGCTGCCGCCTCGGCGCTGTTCGGCTTCCTGCTGGGCTTCCCGGTGCTGCGCCTGCGTGGTGACTACCTGGCCATCGTGACCCTGGGCTTCGGCGAGATCATCCGCCTACTGCTCAACAACATGACCAGCCTCACCGGCGGCCCCGATGGCGTCTCCGGCATCCCCAAGCCCAGCGTGTTCGGCCTGGTGATGGCGCGCAATCCTGTCACCGAAGGGGGGACCACCTTCCACCAGGTATTCGGCCTGACCTACCAGGGCGGCCACATGGTGATCTTCCTGTACTTCCTGGCCTTGCTGATGGTGCTGTTCACCTACTTCGTCACCAGCCGCCTCTTGCGCATGCCCATGGGCCGCGCCTGGGAAGCGCTGCGCGAAGACGAGATCGCCTGCCGTTCGCTGGGCATCAACCCGACCAAGGTCAAGCTCTCGGCCTTTACGCTGGGCGCCGCCTTCGCCGGCCTGGCCGGTTCCTTCTTCGCCGCCCGCCAGGGCCTGGTGACGCCGGAATCCTTCACCTTCATCGAATCCGCCCTGATCCTGGCCATCGTCGTGCTGGGCGGCATGGGCTCGCAGCTGGGCGTGATCCTGGCCGCCATTCTCTTGACCGTGCTGCCGGAACTGGCGCGCAGCTTCGCCGAGTACCGCATGCTGATCTTCGGCCTGGTGATGGTGCTGATGATGATGTGGCGTCCGCAAGGATTGCTGCCTGCCACCCGTCCGCATGTGGAGCTGCCGCAATGAATCAATCCATGAAAACCATGCTGGAAGTGTCCAGCCTGTCGATGCGCTTTGGCGGCCTGCTGGCCGTGGATGGCGTGTCGCTGTCGGTCAAGGAGCGTGAAGTCTTCGCCATCATCGGCCCCAACGGCGCCGGCAAGACTACCGTCTTCAACTGCATCAGCGGCTTCTACCAGCCGACCTCGGGCGAGATCGCGCTGGACGGCGTCTCCATCGCCCGCCAGCCCAGCCACCAGGTGGCGCAGCAGGGCCTGGTGCGGACCTTCCAGAACATCCGCCTGTTCAAGTCCATGACGGTGGTGGAAAACCTGCTGGTGGCGCAACACCACCAGGTCAACACCAACCTGCTGTGGGGCTTGCTGAAGACCCCGGCCTATCGCCGTTCCGAGCAGGAAGCGTTGCAACGCGCCGCCTACTGGCTGGACCAGCTGGGCCTGACCGCGCTGGCCAACCGCGAAGCCGGCACGCTCTCCTACGGCCTGCAGCGCCGGGTGGAAATCGCCCGCTGCATGATCACCAAGCCGCGCCTGCTGCTGCTGGATGAACCGGCGGCCGGCCTCAATCCGCAAGAGAAGCAGGAACTGGCGCAACTGATCGACCGCCTGCGTCGCGAGCATGGCGTGGCCGTGCTGCTGATCGAACACGACATGAGCCTCATCATGGGCATCTCCGACCGCATCCTGGTCATGGAGCACGGCAAGCCCATCGTCACCGGCACGCCGGAACAGGTGCGCAGCGACGAGCGCGTGATCAAGGCTTACCTGGGAGAAGAATGATGTTGCAGTTTGATAAGGTGCATACCCACTACGGTGCCATCGAGGCCCTGCACGGCGTGTCGCTGAACGTGGAGAAGGGCGAGATCGTCACCCTGATCGGCGCCAACGGTGCCGGCAAGACCACGCTCCTGATGACGCTGTGCGGCCGTCCGCGTGCCTCCAGCGGGCGCGTGATCTTCGAGGGCCAGGACATCACCAGCCTGCCCACCCACGAGATCATGCGTCGCGGCCTGGCGATCTCGCCGGAAGGCCGTCGCGTCTTCCCCAGCCTGACCGTGCTGGAGAATCTCAAGATGGGCGCCTTCTTCGCCACCAACGAAGCCATCGAGCAGGGCATCGAGTATGTCTTCGGCCTGTTCCCGCGCCTGAAGGAGCGCGCTGCCCAGCGCGCCGGCACCATGTCCGGCGGCGAGCAGCAGATGCTGGCCATCGGCCGCGCGCTGATGAGCAAGCCGCGCCTGCTGTTGCTGGACGAGCCCACCCTGGGCCTGGCGCCGCTGGTGATTGCGCAGATCTTCGAGATCATCCGCACCATCCGCGCCAGCGGCGTGACGGTGTTCCTGGTCGAGCAGAATGCCAACAAGGCACTGGGCGTGGCCGATCGCGGCTATGTGCTGGAAAACGGCCATGTGGTCATGTCCGATACCGGCGCCAACCTGCTGGCCAATAGCGATGTGCGCAAGGCCTATCTGGGGCATGGCTGACCCGGCCTGACCGGCGGACTTGTCGTGCCATCGGGAAAGCGCATCTGCGGATGCGCTTTTTTTGTGCCATCAGGACGGATAAGCGGGGGGATTGTTCACGGTAAGTGACATCCGCCTTTGTTTCGAGCTATCCTCGACATTCGACGAGGAGACGCATGAAAAAGATTTCGCAGTACATCAACAGAGTCGGGAAAATCGGGCTGACCGGGGCGCTGCTGTCATGCACGCTCGCTGTGGCCAACCCGGCCCATTCCGACCGGTTGGCCGAGATCAAGGCGCGTGGGACCCTGGTCTGCGCCACGCTGGCCAACAATGAACCACTGGGATTTTCTGATCCGCAGACGCATCAGATCGTCGGTTTCGATGTTGACATCTGCGCCGCCGTGGCGCGTCAGCTGGGCGTGGACATGGAGCAGAAGAGCGTGACCGTGGAGGCGCGCATCCCCATGCTGGTGCAAGGCGAGGTCGACCTGGTCTCGGCGGCGCTGGGCTATACCCGCGAGCGCGCGCGGCTGATCGATTTCACTGCTTCGCATTACCAGAATCCGATCAAGATCGTGGTGCAGTCCGACTCCGGGCTGAACATGGTCGCCGACCTGGCCGACAAGCGCATCAGCGCCAATCGCAATTCGACCCCGGAAGAAGCGGTGCACCGCGTCCTGCCCAAGGCGGCGGTGCAGACCTTCACTGACACGCCGCAAGCCTTCCTGGCATTGGCACAGGGCAAGGTCGACGGCCTGGCCATCTCGATGCCCTCGGGCATCCGCTTCGTCACCGAGTCGGCCGGCCGCTTCCGTTTCGTCGAGGGGGCGCTGGCCTGGGAGCCGACCGCGCTGGGTGTCAAGAAGGGCGAGCGCAAGCTGTTGGCAGCCATCAACCAGGCCTTGTCGACGATGGAAAAAGAGGGTGAACTTGATGCCATCTGGAACAAATGGTTCGGGCCCAAGACCAAGTTCAACATCCCCCGCGACAAGAAGCTCACCCCTATCGCCAAGCTGCGCTAACCGGTTTGTGCGGTCCAGAAAAAAACGATGCCGAGGCATCGTTTTTTTTCATCCGTCGCCGGCCATCACCTGCGTTGTCCGGGCCGCCTGTCCCGCCAATTCCGCCTGTTCCGCCAGTTCCGCCTGGGCTGCCGCCTCGTCGAAGATGTCGGCACACGGTGCATGGTAGACCTGGGGCGAGGCCCCCAGCCGCACCGACAATTCCTGCGCCATCTCCAGCAGCGTGGCGCGCATGGCCCCGCTGGCGGCCGGATCGAAGCGCAGCGTCAGGCCAAAGATGGTCAGCGAGCCCACCAGGGCATTGCCGGGACCGAACACCGGAGCCGACATGGAGGAGGAGAGCGGATTGTTGATCCCTACCGAAATACAGACGTAGCGCCCCCCCGAGCGGGCCGCATTGCCGGGCACGGAGAAGAAGCGCAGGACCTGCGCACTGGAGGTCTGGTCGATGGGGAAGAGGCTGCCCGCCTTGACGGTGGCCTTCACCGAAGCCGGGGTCTCGGCGGCATACAGGCACAGCCGCTGCTCCTGCTGGCGGATGTAGAAGGCGGTGCTTTCCCCGGTTGCGCGCACCAGCTTCTCCAGCGTGGGCACGATGAAGTCGGCATAGTCGAACCTGGCCTCGAAGGCCTTGCCCAGCTGGTAGGCGCGCGGCCCCAGCTGGTAGGAGTTGTCAGCACGTTGTACTACGTATCCCGCCTTGATGAATGACATCATGTAGCGGTGGATCACGCTCTTGAACAGTCCCGTACGTTCTTCCAGTTCGCTCAGGCCGAACGGCTCGGGCGCATCGATGAAGGCACTCAGGATCGCCAGGCTGCGTTCTGCACCGAGCACGGTGCGGTCGGGCGCTGCATCCTTGTCTTTCTTGTCGGGCTCATTCTCTTTTTTCATAAATCGATTTCGAATTTCGGAATGGGGCGAGGTTATCACCTTTTTCGATTGGCGCGGCGCACCAAAAACTCTCCTCCAGCGGCTTGGCCTGCACCGTCGGCGGGAGTCTGCATGCCCATTCCAGGGATTTTTGCACCGCCGCGATGCATCTCCTAAGTGACTGAAATATAAGGACAAATTGTGCTTGTTTAAAAATCATAATGCAATTATGATTTCTTCACGCTATGTTCGTTGTTCAACCTGGGAAAGGATAGAAAATGACTTTGGGGCGCTTCAACAAGACCTGTATGGGCATCGCGGCTGCGGCCGTTTCGCTACTGGTTTCCACGGCCGCGCATGCCGATCGGCTGGCCGATATCAAGGCGCGCGGCACCCTGGTGTGTGCCACGCTGACCAGCAGCGAACCGCTGGGCTTTCCCGATCCTGCCACGCGCCAGATCGTCGGTTTCGATGTCGACATGTGCAATGCGGTCGCCAAGCAGCTGGGCGTGAAGCTGGAGCACAAGGGCGTCTCGGTGGAGGCCCGTATCCCGGAACTGACGTTGGGTCGGGTCGACCTGGTAGTGGCCGCGCTGGGCTATACCAAGGAGCGCGCCCAGCAGATCGATTTCACCGCCGCGCACTACCAGACGCCGATCAAGCTGATCGCCCACAGCAACGCCGGCTTCAACAAGGTCGAGGACCTGGCCGAGAAGCGCATCAGCGCCAACAAGGGTTCCACCCCCGAGCTGTATGCCCGCCGCGTGCTGCCCAAGGCCACCATCCTGACCTTCCAGGACACTCCGGCAGCCTTCCTGGCACTGGCCCAGAACAAGGTGCAGGGGCTGGCGCTGTCGCAGCCTTCGGGCATCCGCTTCGTCAACGAATCCGAGGGCAAGTACAAGTTCCTCAATGGCGAACTGGCCTGGGAACCGACCGCCATGGGCGTGAAGAAGGATGAGCCGGCTCTGTTGGCCGCCGTCAACGACGCCCTGGAGAAGCTGGAAAAGAGTGGCGAGACCGATGCCCTCTGGACCAAGTGGTTCGGCCCCAATACCAAGTTCAACATTCCGCGCGAGAAGAAGCTCACGCCGATCTCCGCCTTCCAGTAAGCCCTTCGTTCCCGCTGCAATGATCCCCGCGCACCGGCCCGTCCGCTGCGTGCGGGACCGGCTTACCCTTCGCCTGGCGATCTTCGTGCGCCAGGCTGTCCTAGCAAGGAAGCGCTCACATGCTCAATCTTGATTTCGGCGCGGTGTTGCATGGTCAGTACCTGGACTGGCTCATCGGCGGCGCCTTCACCACGCTGTGGCTTTTTGCAGCGGCCTGGATCTGCGCCTTTCTGCTGGCGGTGCTGCTGGTCGGCCTGCGCACTCTGGCGCTGCCGCCGCTGGAGTGGCTCATCGCCGCCTATGTGAACTATCACCGCAACGTGCCGGGGCTGGTACAGATCTTCGTCTGGTACTTCGGCATTCCCGAGCTGTTGCCGGCCTCCATCACCGGCTTCATCAACGACCACAACGGCGAATTCATCTTTGCCCTGATCGCGCTATCCCTCAACAGTGCCGCCTATATGTCGGAAGACCTGCGCAGCGGCATGCGCTCGGTGGCGGCCACGCAGATGGAGGCGGCGCGCGCGCTGGGGCTGTCCTATCTGCAATCGATGCGCGACGTGCTGCTGCCGCAGGCCATCCGCATTTCGATACCGCCTCTGGTGAACCAGTCACTGTCGCTGTTCAAGTCCACCAGCCTGGCCATGGCCATCGGCGTGGCCGAGATGACCTACGCCAGCCGCCAGATCGAAAACGAAACCTATCGCACCTTCGAAACCTTCGCCCTGGCATCGGCCTTCTACCTGCTGATGTCGTGGTCGATCATGGCCCTCGGCGCCTGGTACAACGGCCGCCATCTGAAAGTGAAGGGGCGCTGACATGCACACCATCCTCGATATCCTCGACATCCTCCACACCTACGGCCTGCAGCTGCTGATCGGCGAATTCCCGCATGGTCCGCTGGGCGGTCTGGCCCTGACACTGATCCTGGCGGTGACCGGCCTGGTCTGCGCCTTCCCGCTGGCGGTGCTGTTCGGCATCGCCCGTACCAGCACTGTGCGCTGGGTGGCCTGGCCGGCTGGCGCCATCGTGCATACCCTGCGCGGGCTGCCGGTGCTGATGCTGATCTTCTGGGCTTACTTCATCGTGCCGCTGTTGACCGGCAAGTCCATCTCCGGCACCACCACGGTGATCTGTGCGCTGGTGGCCTATGAGACCGCCTTCCTGGGCGAGGTCATCAAGGCCGGCATCCAGGCCATTCCGCAAGGGCAGGTCGAGGCTTCGCGCTCGCTGGGCATGAGCTACTTCACCACGCTGCGCGAGGTGGTGCTGCCGCAGGCGCTGTTCAACATGATCCCCAGCATCCTCAACCAGCTGATCTCGCTGATCAAGAACACCTCGCTGGCCTACATCATCAGCGTCAATGAACTCACCTATGCGGCCTACCAGGTCAATGCGCAACTGCTGACCAAGCCCTTCCAGGTCTACTTCCTGCTGGCCATGACCTATTTCGTGCTGTGCTACCTGCTCAGTTCGCTGGTGGGGCTGGCTGAGCGCCGTATCAAGCTAAAACGTCAATTCAGGAGTCTCTGATGATCCGATTCAACAATGTCAACAAGTGGTACGGCGACTACCACGCCCTGCGCGGCGTCAACGAAGAAATCAAGCGCGGCGAAGTGGTGATCGTCTGCGGCCCCTCCGGCTCGGGCAAGTCGACCCTGATTCGCACCATCAACCGGCTCGAACCCATCAACGATGGTCAGATCTACGTGGACGGCCAGGACGTGCATGGCAATGGCGTCGACATCAATACGCTGCGCAGCCGCATCGGTTTCGTGTTCCAGTCCTTCAATCTGTTCCCGCACATGAGCGTGGAGCGCAATGTGATGCTGGCCACCATGCGCGTGCGCAAGCTCTCCGAAAAGGAGGCGCGTGACAACGCCATGGCCCTGCTGGAGAAGGTGGGCCTGGCCGGCAAGGCGCAGTCCTATCCCGGCCAGCTCTCGGGCGGCCAGCAGCAGCGCGTGGCGATCGCCCGCGCGCTGGCCATGAAGCCGCCGGTGATGCTGTTCGACGAACCGACCTCGGCGCTGGACCCGGAGATGGTGGGCGAGGTGCTGCAGGTGATGAAGCAGCTGGCCGCCGAGGGCATGACCATGGTGTGCGTCACCCACGAGATGGGCTTTGCCCGCGAAGTGGCGGACCGCCTCATCTTCATGGCCGATGGTCAGGTGCTGGAGCGCGCCACTCCGCAGGACTTCTTCGAGCGGCCGCAGCATGAGCGCGCCCGCAAGTTCGTGGCCGACATCCGCCACGCCTGATTGCAGCATCCCCCAAGATTTCCCGGAGATCCGGGATCAACAAGACGAGACCACCATGGCATTCATTTCCGATTCACTCTCCCGCATCAAGGCTTCGGCCACCATCGCCGTCACCCAGAAGGCGCGCGAACTGGCCGCCCAGGGCCGCAACGTGATCGCCCTCAGTTCGGGCCAGCCTGACTTCGACACCCCCGAGAACATCAAGCAGGCCGCCTACGCCGCCATCGCCCGTGGCGAGACCCGCTACACCGCAGTGGCTGGCATCACCGAGCTGCGCGAAGCCGTGGTCGCCAAGTTCAAGCGCGAGAACCAGCTCGACTACAGCGTGGCCCAGACCATCGTCTCCAACGGCGGCAAGCAGGTCATTGCCAATGCCCTGATGGCCAGCATCAACGTCGGCGATGAAGTGATCGTGCCGGCCCCTTACTGGGTCTCCTATCCGGAACTGGTGGCCCTGTGCGGCGGCCACGTGGTCTACGCCAAGACCACCCGCGAAGCCGGCTACAAGCTGCGCCCCGAAGCCCTGGAAGCCGCCATCACTCCGCGCACCAAGTGGCTGATGTTCAACTCGCCCTGCAACCCCAGCGGTGCTGCCTACACCCGTGCCGAGATCGAGGCGCTGGCCGAGGTGCTCAAGCGTCATCCGCAGGTCTGGATCCTCTCCGACGACATCTATGAACACCTGACCTACGGCGACTTCGAATTCACCACCCCGGCCCAGATCGCGCCCGAACTCTACGAGCGCACCCTGACCATGAACGGCGTCTCCAAGGCCTATGCCATGACCGGCTGGCGCATCGGCTATGCGGCCGGTCCGCTGGCATTGATCAAGGCCATGGAAAAGATCCAGGGTCAGTTGACCTCGGGCGCCAGCTCGGTCTCGCAATGGGCCGCGCTGGAAGCCCTGAATGGTCCGCAGGATTACATCCACGAAAGCCGCAAGGTATTCCAGGGCCGGCGCGACCTGGTGGTGTCGCTGCTGAACCAGGCCGAGGGCCTGGATTGCCCGGTGCCGGAAGGCGCCTTCTATGTCTTCCCCTCCTGCGAACGCGTGATCGGCAAGCGCACCGAAGACGGCCAGGTCATCGGCAATGACGAGGACTTCGTCTCGGCCCTGTTGCAGGCCGAGGGCGTGGCGCTGGTGCATGGCAGCGCCTTCGGCCAGGGGCCGAACTTCCGTCTGTCCTATGCCGATTCCACCGAGCGCCTGCGCGAGGCTTGCGTGCGCGTCCAGCGCTTCTGCGCCAGCTTACGCTGAATCTTTCACTATTTATTCTTGCAGGGAGAACACCATGTCAGCAGGATTTCGCATCCTTGCGCGCGCGCGCAAGGTCAGTGAACAGGATATCAAGAACTTTGCCGCCATCCCGGTGGCCAACATCAGCGATTCGATGGCGCGCATGAGCGCCGGCGGGGCGCGCCTGCGGCCGCTGCATCGCGGCGGCAAGCTGGCCGGCGCGGCCCTCACGGTGAAGTCGCGCCCCGGGGACAACCTGATGGTGCACAAGGCCCTGGACCTGGCCGAGCCCGGCGATATCGTCGTGGTCGATGCCGGTGGCGACCTGTCCAATGCCATCATCGGCGAGCTGATGGTGGCGCATGCCATCCAGCGCGGCCTGGGCGGCATCGTCATCTACGGCGCGGTGCGCGACCTGGACGCCATCCAGGCTGGCAGCTTCCCGGTGTTCGCCGCTGGCGTGACGCATCGCGGCCCCTACAAGGACGGCCCCGGCGAGATCAACGTGCCCATCGCCATCGAAGGCATGGTGATTGCCCCCGGCGACCTGGTGGTGGGCGACAACGATGGCTTGCTGTGCGTGGGCTATGACGACATCGCCGCCGTCTATGCCGCCGCCAAGGCAAAGAATGATGCCGAAGTCGCGCAGATGGCGGCCATCCAGGCCGGCAGCAGTGACCGTAGCTGGGTCGATGCCGCGCTGAAACGACTGGGCTGCGAACAACCTGGCCAGCCGGAGCCGCGCCATGGCTGATGCCGCCGCCTCGCCGCACCTGCAGGTGCGCCCGGACTGGCTGGCCCTGACGCAGGAAGCGGTGCTGGAGCCGGACCTGCCCATCGTCGACGCCCACCACCACCTGTGGGATCGCGCCGGCAACCGCTACCTGTTCGAGCAGTGGCTGGCAGATCTGTCCAGCGGCCATCGCATCACCGACACGGTCTTCGTGCAATGCCGCTCGATGTACCGGCAGGACGGGCCGCAGGCCATGAAACCGGTGGGCGAGGTGGAGTTCGTCAATGGCGTGGCGGCGCAATCGGCCAGCGGGCTTTACGGTCCGGTGCGCGCCTGCGCCGCCATTGTCGGTTTTGCCGACCTGATGCCGGGCGGCGAAGTGCAGGCTGTGCTGGAAGCCCTGCAGCAGGCCGGCAACGGCCGCCTGCGCGGCATCCGCAATACCACCGCCTGGCACCCCGATCCGTCCATCCGCAGCAATCCGCAGCCGCCGCCGCCGGGCTTGCTGGGGCAGGACAAGTTCCGCGCGGGCGCGCGTCTGCTGGCGCGTTACGACCTGTCGCTGGACGTCTGGGCCTACCACACCCAGCTCGATGAAGTGCTGGCGCTGGCCCAGGCTTGCCCGGATACGCGCTTCGTCCTCGATCACTGCGGCGGCCCGCTGGGTGCCGGCCCTTACGCCGGCCAGCGCGAGGCGGCGCGGCGCGAGTGGGAGCGCGGCATGCAGGCCATCGCTGCCTTGCCCAATGTCTGGCTCAAGCTGGGCGGGCTGGGCATGGCGGTGGGTGGCTGGGATTTCCATCTGCAGGCGGCCCCGCCGGATTCGATCCAGCTGGCGCAGGCCTGGCGGCCCTACATCGAGACCTGCATCGACCTGTTCGGCCCGCAACGCTGCATGTTCGAGAGCAATTTCCCGGTGGACAAGGGCATGTTCGGCTATGTCAGCCTGTGGAATGCGTTCAAGCGCCTCACCGTATCCTTGTCCGCGCAGGAGCGCGCAGCGCTCTTTGGCGACACGGCGCGGGAGGTCTATCGTATGCAGACGGCGGGGCGGTGATAGCATATCGGCCTCATTTGGGCGCCCCGGCGCCCTTTGCGATTCCCCAGTTCTGAAAGCAGACAGTGCAAGTAGACCCTCGCAGCGGCGCCCAGCATGACGCCGACGGCCTGCCCGCCAGGCAGCGCTTCCTCGCCATCGCCACCGTGGTGCTGGCCGTTTCCATCGCCGTGCTGGATGGCTCCATCGCCAACCTGGCCCTGCCGGTGATTGCCGCCGACTTCAAGGCCAGCGGCGCCGATGCCATCTGGATCATCAACAGCTATCAGATCGCCATGGCGGTGTGCCTGCTGCCGCTGGCCTCGCTGGGCGAAGTGGTGGGCTATCGCCGGGTCTACCAGGGCGGGCTGCTGCTCTTTACCCTGGCGTCGCTGGCCTGCGCCGTCAGCGGCGACATGCTGCAGCTGAGCCTGGCGCGCGTGCTGCAGGGGATAGGGGCGGCCGGCATCCTTAGTGTCAATACCGCGCTGATCCGCTTCATCTATCCCACCCGCCTGCTGGGCCGGGCCATCGGCTACAACGCCCTGGTGGCCGGCACCGCCAATGCCCTGGGGCCGACCGTGGCGGGCTTCATCCTGCATCTGGGGTCGTGGCACTGGCTGTTCCTGATCAATATCCCGCTGGGGCTGCTGTCGCTGGTCATCGGCTGGAAGGCGCTGCCGGGCAATCCGCTCTCGGCACGCCAGTTCGACCGCCAGAGCGCCTTGCTGTGCATGGGTTTCATCGGCCTGCTGCTCTATACCATCGACGCTGTCGGTCACCTGCAAGGGGGCTGGGTGGTGGCGGGGTGCGCCTTGCTGACCGCCTTGTGCCTGCTGCTGCTGCTGAAGTGGCAGTCCCACAGCGCCCCCATGCTGCCGTTGGACCTGTTGCGTATCCCGCTCTTTGCGCTGTCCATCGGCACTTCGTTCTGCTCCTTTGCGGCGCAGATGTCGGTGTTCGTGATGCTGCCCTTCATGTTGCAGAACTACCTCGGCATGGGCACTGCCCGGGCCGGCCTGCTGCTCACCGCCTGGCCCATCGCGGTGGCGCTCACCGGCGTGGTCGCCGGCAAGCTGTCGGACCGGCTCTCGGCCGGCCTGCTGGGGGGCATCGGCCTGGGCATCATGTGCCTGGGATTGTTGTCCTTGCTGGTGGTGACGCCGGCCACACCTGATGGGGTGATCGCGGCCATGTTTGCGGTCTGCGGCCTTGGTTTCGGGCTGTTCCAGTCGCCCAACAACCGTACCCTGATCAGTGCCGCCCCGCGCGAGCGTACCGGCGGCGCCAGCGGCATGCTGGGCACGGCCCGGCTGACCGGGCAGACCGTGGGGGCGTCGGTGGTGGCGATGATGCTGGATTTGTTTGCCGCACCCTATGGATTGGTGCTGTGGTGCGCGGCGGCGCTGGCCGGTGCGGCTTGCCTGGTCAGCTTCTCGCGGCTGCGCTATGCGCAGTCCGGCGCACAGGCCGGCACCAGGACAGGGAAGTAGGACTCAGCCGAGCGCCACCTGCGTGCCGCCGTCGGCATGCTGGTGGGCGACCTGGGCGGCCATGGACAGGGCCATGCCGAGGTAGTTTTCGCCACGCATGCGCCGGCGGGCATCTTGCTGCTCCAGGGCGAACAATTGCTGGTAGAGCGTGCGGATCTGCTGTTGCAACAGGTTGCGTTGCTGCTTGCCATCCTTGTTGCCGGGGAAGCGGCCCAGTGACTGCGCCTGCTGCTGCAGTACCAGGATACGGCTGCCCAGTTCGGCAAGCAGCTCAGCCGGATCGCTGTCGAGCGTATCGGTGGCGTCTGCGGCGGGATTGTCCAGGGCGTATGCGACTGTCATGCGAACTCCAGCCCCGGGTGGGGCGCAAGTGATTCGGATTGGTCTTGCAAACAGTTACGGCAGCTTCCCGCAAAGCTTGAGGCCGATGCCGCATCACAAGAAAAAGGCGCCAGGCCCCACCGAGGGCCTGGCGCCTTGCTCCATCTGCCGGCGGGAAGAAAAATCCCGCCGGATCAGTTACTTAGATGACGCCACGGCGCATCTGGTCCAGTTCGATCGATTCGAACAGGGCCTTGAAATTACCTTCGCCAAAGCCGTCATTGCCCTTGCGCTGGATGATTTCATAGAACACCGGCCCGATCAGGTTCTGGGTAAAGATCTGCAGCAGCAGGCCCTGGCCGGCGGTCGGCGCGCCATCGATGAGGATCTTCAGTTCGCGCAGGGCGGCCAGGTCTTCGCCATGACCGGGGATGCGGCGTTCCACCAGATCGTAGTAGGTGGCAATGGTGTCCTGCAGCGGCACGCCACGCGCGCGCAGGGCACGCACGGTCTGGTAGATGTCATCGGTGCCCAGGGCGATATGCTGGATGCCCTCGCCGTTGTATTGCTTGATGAATTCCTCGATCTGCGACTTGTCGTCGGCGCTCTCGTTGATGGGAATGCGGATCTTGCCGCAGGGGCTGGTCATGGCGCGCGAACGCAGGCCGGTGACCTTGCCTTCGATGTCGAAATACTTGATCTCGCGGAAGTTGAACAGGCGGGTATAGAACGAGGACCAGGTATCCATGGCGCCGCGCACCACGTTGTGGGTCAGGTGGTCGATATAGGTCAGGCCCACGCCCTTGGGGTGGCGCTCCACGCCCGGATAGAACTGGAAATCGACGTCATAGATCGAACCATGGTCGCCATAGCGGTCCACCAGGTAGAGCAGGGAGCCGCCGATGCCACGGATGGCGGGAATGTTCAGTTCCATCGGCCCCAGCTTGGCGGGCACTCCTTCGGCGCCCAGTTCCAGGGCACGCTTGTAGACCTGGGCGGCATCCTTGACGCGGAAGGCCATGGCATTGACCGAGGCACCATGCACCTTGGCAAAGGCCGCCGCAGCGCTGTCGGGCTCGGCATTGAGGATGAAATTGACCTGGCCCTGGCGATACAGGGTGACGTTCTTGGAACGGTGGCGCGCCACTGCGGTGAAACCCATCAGTTCCAGCACGCTGGCGATGGCGGTGGGGTCGGCGGCGGTGTATTCGACGAACTCGAAGCCGTCGGTCCCCATGGGGTTGTCGAACAGGTCGCGGCTGCCAGCCGAGCTCAGGTGGGTGTCTGCGTGGCCCATGGTGTGTCTCCTTGTCATGTTGTCGGCCGGGATTCGGCCATGCAGGGAGTTTATTGCGTCAGGACTGCAATTTGTGATTGTTATTTGCGCTAAAACCCGGTTAATATGCACAAATAATTCTTAAATAAGCAAATTGGAGAGATAAATGAGCATCATCAATGTGGACCGCTATGACCTGGCCCTGTTGACCGAGTTGCAGCGTGACGGCCATATCACCAATAGCGCGCTGGGGCAGAAGGTGCATCTGTCGACCTCCCAGATCAGCCGCCGCGTGCAACGGCTGGAAGAGGCGCACGTCATCGAACGCTATACCGCCGTGCTGGACCCGGCCGTGGTCGGCCTGGGCGTGACCGCCTTCACCACCGTGACGCTGGACCGCCAGGGCGAGACCCGGGGCGAACTGTTCGAGAAGTCGGTGGAGACCATGCCGGAAGTGACGGAATGCTTTTCCATCACGGGCGAGGCCGATTATATCCTGCGCGTGGTCGCCCCCGACCTGGCCAGCTTTTCCGAGTTCATGATGACGCGCCTGCTGCGCCTGCCCGGCGTGACCAACGTCAAATCCAACATCACCCTGAAGAAGGTCAAGCAATCCCATGAACTGCCGCTGGAACACGTGATGCAGCCGGTCAAGTCGCGCCAGCGCATCCGTTTCTCGCAATAAGCGCAGCAGGGCAGGGCGCCAGGGCGAATTCAAAAGCAAGCGCCGGAGTGCGGCACTTGCGCCAGGCTCCTAGAATCGGGTCATCGCCATCCAGGAGCGCAATATGCCCACCATGACACCCAGATCTCCAGCCCCCGCCACGCCACCCCTGGCCGGCGACGACACGCGCTGGCGCGCCGTGCAGCAGCGCGATGGCAGCGCCGACGGCCAGTTCTGGTATTCGGTGCGCAGTACCGGCGTCTATTGCAAGCCCTCGTGCGGCGCGCGCACGCCGCTGCGCCAGAACGTCGCCTTCCACGACAGTTGTGCCGACGCCGAGGCAGCCGGATTTCGCCCCTGCAAGCGCTGCAAGCCCGACCAGCCGCCTTTGGCGCAGCGCCAGGCCCAGGCGGTGGCGCAGGCCTGCCGCCTGATCGAACAGGCCGCGCAATTGCCCGGCACCGAGGAGCTGGCCCTGGCCGTGGACCTGAGCCGCTACCATTTCCATCGTCTTTTCAAGCTGCATACCGGACTCACGCCCCGGGCCTATGCCGAGGCGCACCGGGCCGGGCGGCTGCGTGAGCAACTGGCCGGCAGCCGCAGTGTCACCACCGCCATGTACGACGCCGGCTTCAATTCCAGCGGCAGCTTCTACGCCAGCAGCACTGCGCAGCTGGGCATGAAACCCGGCGTCTATCGGGACGGCGGTCCGGGCGAGCAGATCCGCTTCGCCGTCGCGCAATGCTGGCTGGGCGCCGTGCTGGTGGCCGCCACCGATCGGGGCATCTGTAGCGTGGCGCTGGGCGAGGATGCCGATGCGCTGGTGCGGCAATTGCAGGACCGCTTTGCCCGGGCCGAACTGACGCCCGCCGATGCGGCCTTCGAGCAGACGCTGGCCCAGGTGCTGGCCGCGCTGGAGGATCCGGCACGGGCTGCCGCACTGCCGCTGGATGTGCGCGGCACGGCCTTCCAGCAGCGGGTATGGCAGGCGTTGCGTGCGGTGCCACCCGGGGCGACGCTGAGTTACGCCGAACTGGCGGCACGGCTGGGCCAACCGGCGGCGGTGCGCGCCGTCGCCAATGCCTGCGCGCGCAACGAGATCGCCGTGCTGATTCCCTGTCACCGCATCGTGCGCCTGGATGGCTCGCCCTCCGGCTATCGCTGGGGCGTGGAACGCAAGGCAGCCTTGCTGGCCCGGGAAGCCCGATCAGCCCCGCAGACACATCAACAGAGCCGCGACTGAAGACAGCTGCACGCACAGCTACAATAGCTTTTCATTCATTGCTGGAGTCGCGCATGCATGTTCTTGGCAAGGCCGGTCTCACCGTGGCGGGCATCGCCCTGGTCATCGGCGGGTTGATCGCCTGTTCGCCGCTGGCGGCCATCAATGCCGTCACGCCCTCGGCCACCTATGTCAAGACCGAGGGAGTGGCCTATGTCAGCGGCGACAACCCGCGTCAGCGGCTGGACATCTACCGGCCCGCCAGGCCGCCGGCCGATGCCGCGCGGGGCTTGCCGGTGGTGGTGTTCTTCTATGGCGGCAGCTGGAACGAAGGCAGCCGCAAGGACTACGCCTTCGTTGGCGAAGCCCTGAGTTCGCGCGGTTTCATTGCGGTGTTGCCGGACTACCGTCTCTATCCCGAAGTCCGTTATCCCGATTTCCTCAAGGACTGTGCCCAGGCCGTGGCCTGGACGCTGCGTTCTGTGCGGGACTTGGGGGGAGACCCGCAGCGCGTCTTCGTCATGGGGCACAGTGCCGGCGCCTACAACGCCGCCATGCTGGCCCTGGATGCGCGCTGGCTGACCCAGGCCGGCAGCTCGCCGGCCGCCCTGCGCGGCTGGATCGGACTGGCCGGGCCCTATGACTTCCTGCCCATCGGCAATGCTGACGTCAAGCCGGTCTTCTTCGCCCCGGATTCGCCGCCTGATTCCCAACCCATCCGGCATGTGCAAGCCGGTGCGCCGCCGGCGCTGCTGATCGCCTCGCACCAGGACAAGCTGGTCTCGGCCGAGCGCAATACGGCCGGCCTGGCGCGTCTGCTGCGCGCCCAACAGGTGCCGGTGGTGGAGCGCTATTTCGACAATACCTCGCACGCCTCGCTGGTGGGCAGCCTGGCGCGCCCGCTGCGCCTGCTCGCCCCCACGCTGGACGAAGTCAGCCAGTTTATCGCCGCCCCGCCAGACCGGGGGGCCGGCACATGACCGGCGATCTCTTCGCCGGCCTGGCGCGCGAGCCCAGCCAGGAGCGCATCGTGGACGGCGCGCTGCTGTTGCGTGCCTTCGTCGACGAGCAGGAGTGCGCACGTCTGCTGCAGGGGGTGGCTGCGGTGCTGGACGCCTCGCCCCTGCGCCACATGCAGACGCCGGGCGGTTTTCGCATGTCGGTGGCGATGAGCAATTGCGGCCCCTATGGCTGGGTCACCGACCGGCGCGGCTATCGTTACCAGTCACAGGATCCGCAAACCGGGCAGCCCTGGCCGCCGATGCCTGCGGTTTTCCTGGGATTGGCTGTGCGCGCGGCCGACGCGGCCGGGTTTGCGGATTTCGTTCCCGATGCCTGCCTGGTCAACCGCTACGAACCCGGCGCGCGCATGTCCTTGCACCAGGACCGCAACGAGCTGGACATGGCCCAGCCCATCGTCTCGGTCTCGCTGGGCTTGCCCGCCACCTTTCTCTTCGGCGGCATGGCCCGCAGTGACAAGCCACGCCGCATGCGCCTGGAAAGTGGCGATGTGGTGGTCTGGGGCGGCCCGGCGCGACTGGCCTTCCATGGCGTCGACACGCTGGCCGAGGGCGAACATGCGCTCACCGGCCGCTGCCGCTATAACCTGACTTTTCGACGCGCACGCTAGCACCCGGTCCGCGCAGGCCCAGCGCCAATCCCGCCACGATGGCCAGCGCCCCGACCACCATCGACACCGACAAGGGCTCCTGCAACACCCAGGCCGAGGCGAGCACCCCGAACAGCGGCGACAGTGCATTGAGCATCAGGGCGCGCACGCCCAAGCGCGCCACCACCCAGTTGAACAAGGCTACGCTGACGATGCTGACCAGCACGCCGTGATAGGCGCTTTGCAGCAGCAAGGCCGGTAGCGGCTTGGCAAAGGTCTGCCCGCCCAGCCAGGGCAGCGCCAGCAGCATGGCGACCAGCGACAGCACCTGGGTCAGGGCCACGGCGTCCAGCGGGGCGATCTTCCAGCTACGGTTGAGCACCAGATACCATGCCCACATGAAGGCCGACAGCACGAACAGCAGGTCACCGCGCCACGCGCCCGCCGGGGCCAGGCCGCCGCTGGCGAGGATGGCGTTGGAGCCGACCAGCACCAGGCCCGCCAGCAGCAGAAGCACGCCCCACAGCGAAAAGCGCTCGCGCTGGCCGAACACGAAGCGGCTGATCGCCATGCCGAACAGTGGCGTCAAGGCTGGATGGATCAAGGCGCCATGCGAAGCCGGGGCATAGTTGACCCCGGCCACCAGCACCAGGCTGAACAAGGGGCCCGACAACAGGAACAGCACCAGCCCACGCCGCCAGCCGACGCCGCAGGCATCGACCAGACCACGCTTGCAGACATAAGGCAGGACCAGCAGGCCGCTGGTGAGATAGCGCGCCAGCGTGGCATCGTAGGGGGTCAGGCCTTGCTGGAAGCCATAGCGCGAGATCACAGGCTGGATGCCCCAGATCAGCGCGACCAGGATGCCGGACAGTATGGGTGGGTTCATGGCGTGGGTCTTCATCAAAGCCAGCACAGTAGCGCAGCGGAGCTTTGACTGACTTTCGATCAGTGGTCAATAATGTTCGAATCTACGCCATCACGAGAGCAGACCATGCCGACTCCGCCCAAGGCCCCGATTGCTCCGGCGAAACTGCCGATCGATCAGGTCGATGACATCGCGCGCCCGGTGGTGGTGGCGGGGGCGGATTATCCCGGTGGCTCGCTGCAAGCCTGGCACAGCCATCGCCGCGCTCAGCTGCTGTTCGGCCTGGGCGGACTGATGCAGGTGGTGACCCAGGACGGCGCCTGGGTGGTGCCGCCGCAGCACGCGGTATGGATCCCCTCTGGGCGCGAGCACCTGAGCCGCATGCTCTTGCCGGTGACCACCTGCAGCGCCTTCGTGGAGCCCGAGCATGCGCCGCGTGAGGCGGCCACCTGCCAGGTGCTGGAAGTCGAGCCGCTGCTGCGCGCCTTGCTCATCGAGGCGACCCGCATCGATCCCCGCTACGTACCGCACAGCCGGGAGGAGTACCTGATGCGGCTGCTGCTGGCAGAGATCGGTCGCGCCCGCGAGATCCCGGTGCATGTGCCGCTGCCGCAGGACGACAGGCTGGGCACCTTGTGCAGGGATTTCATGATGTCACCCTCGATCCAGTCGCGGCCCGGGCAATGGGCCGAGCGCTTGCACATGAGCGAGCGCACCTTCAACCGCAAGTTCCTGGCGCAGACGGGCATGGGCTTCCAGCAGTGGCGCCTGCGCGCCTGTATCGTCAATGCGATCTCGCGGCTGGCGCTGGGACATGCGGTGACCGTGATCGCCTATGACCTGGGCTATGAGCGGCCGGCCGCGTTTTCGACCATGTTCAGGAAGATGACCGGCTATGTGCCGTCCGCGCATCCTGCGGCACAACACCACGCGCGCGCATAAAAAAGGCCGGAGCATTTCGCTCCGGCCAACCATTCTGCGAGGGATGCAGAAGAGACAGACTTCAGTTGCCGCCCGATCAGGCAGCCGCCAGGCGCGGTGCCTTGGCGCGGCCGGAGGCGGCCATGTAGCGCGCCACCGACAGGTCCTCGTGGGCGATGGCGGGGCGGCGACCCGAGATCAGGTCGGCCAGCAACTGGCCCGAGCCGCAGGACATGGTCCAGCCCAGCGTGCCGTGGCCGGTGTTGATGTAGAGATTGGGGACGGGCGTGGCGCCCACCACCGGGGTGCCGTCCGGCGTCATCGGGCGCAGACCGGTCCAGAAGCTGGCCTGCGCGGTATCGCCCGCGCCCGGGAACAGGTCATTGACCACCAGTTCCAGCGTGGCGCGGCGCTTGGCCTTCAGGCTGGTGTCGTAGCCGACGATTTCAGCCATGCCGCCTACGCGGATGCGGTCATCGAAGCGGGTCACGGCGATCTTGTAGGTCTCGTCGAGGATGGTCGAGACCGGGGCGGCCTGGGCGTCGGTGATGGGCACGGTGATCGAGTAGCCCTTCAGCGGATAGACCGGGATGGCCGGCAGGCCCGGCACGTCGCGCAGCAATTGCGGCGAGTAGGAGCCCAGCGCCACTACGTAGCGGTCAGCCTGGACCAGTTCGCCGCCGCAGACCACGCCGGCGATCTCGCCGCCGGCCATGGCCAGGGCATCGATGGCCACGTCGTAGCGGAACTTCACGCCGATCTGCTCGGCCATCTTGGCCAGGCGGGTGGTGAAGAGCTGGCAGTCGCCGGTTTCGTCATTGGGCAGGCGCAGGCCGCCGCTGAGCTTGCCGCGCACCTTGTGCAGCGCCGGCTCGGCGCCACCGAGTTGATCCGGGGAGAGCAGTTCGAAGGGCACGCCGGCTTCCTGCAGCACGGCAATGTCCTTGGCCGCGCCGTCCAGTTGCTCCTGGGTACGGAACAGTTGCAGCGTGCCTTGCTGGCGTCCTTCATAGGGGACGCCGACATCGGCGCGCAGGTCGCGCAGGCAGTCGCGGCTGTATTCGGCCAGGCGCACCATGCGTTCCTTGTTGACGGCATAGCTCTGGGCATTGCAGTTGCGCAGCATCTGCCACATCCAGCGCAGCTGGTTCAGCGTGCCGTCGGGACGGATGGCCAGCGGGGCATGTTCCTGGAACATCCACTTGATGGCCTTGAGCGGAATGCCGGGGGCGGCCCACGGCGAGGCATAGCCCGGGGAGATCTGGCCGGCGTTGCCGAACGAGGTTTCCAGCGCCGGGCCCGGCTGGCGATCCAGCACGGTGACGTCATGACCGGCCCTGGCCAGATACCAGGCGCTGGTGACCCCGATGACACCGCTTCCAAGAATGACGACGCGCATGTTGACTCCCCGTTTCGATGATGCCGCTGCAAAAAGGCTGTTGGATTAGAAGATTCAGCTATGATATGGTCGAATAAATAGTGTTTGTTTGCGTATTTATCGCCTATTTCATGAATAAAAAATTTAAATCGCCCTGAAACAGGAAAAATCTGATGAGAACCCAGCAACAATCCATCCGCACCCTCGACAAGCTCGATCACCGCATCCTGGCGGTGTTGCAGAAGGACGGGCGCATTTCCATGAAGGAGCTGGGCGAGCGGGTCGGCCTGTCGGTGACGCCCTGCATCGAGCGGGTCAGGCGCATGGAACGTGATGGCGTCATCACCGGCTATTACGCCCGGGTCGATCCGGAGTCGCTGGGGGCGACGCTGCTGGTGTTCGTGGAAATCACGCTGAACCACAAGTCGGGCAACATGTTCGAGCAGTTCCGGCGCGAGGTGCTGCGCATTCCCGAGGTGCAGGAGTGCCACCTGGTCTCGGGCGACTTCGACTACCTCATCAAGGCCCGCATCCGTGGCATGGCCGAATACCGCAAGCTGCTGGGCGACATCCTGCTGCAGCTGCCGGGAGCGGCGCAGTCCAAGAGCTATGTGGTGATGGAGGAGATCAAGGAGACCCTGGCCCTGCCGCTGGATGACTGATTTGATTGGCCGCACGGCGGCGTCAGATAAAGGGGCAGGGGCGCGAGAGGGGTTTGATCGGTCTGCTTGACTGGCACTGTACTTGAATCCGGCAGGTGTTCCTGTGCATTCCGGTTTGACGTGGGGTGACCTAGACTTCACCTACACTGGACTCCACTCCATACCCGGACATCATGCCTTCCAAACCAAGAATCGAGCAATACAAGCAACCCGCAGGCGGCTGGGGCGCACTGAAATACGTCGCGCTGAACCTGGTCAAGGAACACGTGGCCGACGGCAAGGGCATCCGCACCCTGTTGTCGCAGAACCAGCCTGACGGCTTCGATTGCCCCGGTTGTGCCTGGCCGGACCGCGAACACACCTCCACCTTCGAATTCTGCGAAAACGGCGTCAAGGCGGTAGCCGCCGAGGCCACCAAGAAGCGCGTCACCCCCGAGTTCTTCGCCCAGCACACCGTGGCCGAGCTGATGCGGCAATCCGACTTCGAGCTCGAAGAGCATGGCCGCCTGACCCATCCCATGGTCTACGACGCCGCCTCCGACAAGTACCAGCCCATCGCCTGGGCCGACGCGTTTGCACTCGTTGGCCGTCATCTGAATGCCTTGCCCGATCCGGACATGGCCGACTTCTATGTCTCCGGCCGCGCCAGCAACGAGGCAGCCTTCCTGTTCCAGCTGTTCGTGCGCCAGTACGGCACCAACAATTTCCCCGACTGCTCCAACATGTGCCACGAGCCCACCAGCGTGGGCCTGCCGGGCACGGTCGGCATCGGCAAGGGCACCGTGCTGCTGGACGACTTCGACCTGTGCGACACCATGTTGCTGTTCGGCCAGAACCCGGCCACCAACCATCCGCGCATGATGGGCGAGCTGCGCCACGCCTCCAAGCGCGGCGCCACCATCGTGGCCATCAATCCCTTGAAGGAACGCGGCCTGGAACGCTTCGCCGATCCGCAGAGCAAGGTCGAGATGCTGACCATGGGCAGCACCCGGATCAGCTCCATGTTCATCCATCCCAAGCTGGGCGGTGACCTGGCGCTGATCAAGGGCGTCATCAAGCGCACCATCGAGCTCGATGATGTGGCCAAGGCGGCCGGTGCCGAGCGCGTCATCGACGTCAAGTTCATCGAGGAGCATACCGCCGGCTTCGAGGAATTCGCCGCCCAGGCGCGTGCCGAAAGCTGGGACGACATCATCGGCGAATCGGGTGTCTCCCGCGACGATATCGAGAAGCTGGCCCAGGTCTACGTCAAGGGCAAGGCCGTCATCGCCACCTGGGGCATGGGTCTGACCCAGCACAAGCATGCAGTGGCTACCATCCAGCTGCTGTCGAACATGATGATGCTGCGCGGGAACATCGGACGCCCCGGCGCCGGTCTGTGCCCGGTGCGCGGCCATTCCAACGTGCAGGGCGACCGCACCGTGGGCATCGACGAAAAGCCGACCCCGGCCTTCCTGGATCGGCTGGAACAGGTGTTCGGCTTCAAGGCGCCGCGCCATCACGGCAACGACACCGTTGGTTCGGTCATGGCCATGCTGGAAGGGCGCACCAAGGTCTTCATCGGCCTGGGCGGCAACTTCGCCATGGCTACGCCCGATACTCCGCGCACCTTCGAGGCCCTGCGTTCCTGCAACCTGACGGTCCACATCACCACCAAGCTCAATCGCAGCCACCTGGTGCACGGCCGCGACGCCCTGATCCTGCCGACCATGGGCCGCACCGAGATCGACGTGCAGAAGTCCGGTCCGCAGGGCGTGACGGTGGAGGATTCGATGAGCATGGTGCACGTCTCCTACGGCATCAACAAGCCGGCCTCGGAACACCTGATGTCGGAGACGGCCATCGTGGCCCACATGGCCGAGGCCACCATGGGCTCGCGCAGCAACGGTCCCAAGATCGACTGGCTGTGGTACGCCGAAGATTACTCGCGCATCCGCGATGCCATCGAGCAGGTCTATGACGCCTTCAAGGGGTACAACGAGCGCATCACCCATCCGGGCGGCTTCCACCTCGGGGTGGCCTCACGTGACCGGGTCTGGAAGACCAATACCGGCAAGGCCAACTTCATCGTGCATGACATCCCCAAGGACACGCCCATCCATCGCGCCCGTGCCATCCACGGTGACAAGCTGATGACGCTGATGACCACGCGTTCGCACGACCAGTACAACACCACCATCTATGGCATGGACGACCGTTATCGCGGCGTCTTCGGCCAGCGCCGGGTGGTCTTCATCAACCCGGCCGACCTGCAGATGCTGGGCTTGAAGGATGGCGAGTGGGTCGATATCACCAGCGTCTGGGACGACGGCGTGGAGCGCCGTGCCGATGGTTTCCTGCTGGTGGAATATGACATTCCGCGTGGCTGCATCGGCAGCTACTACCCCGAAACCAATCCGCTGGTGCCGCTGGAGAGCTTTGCCGACCAGGCCCGCACGCCCACTTCCAAGTCGATTCCGGTCTTGCTGTCGCGTTCGGCGGTGCAGCGCGCGGCGGCGTAAAGGGGTAGATCATGATGGACATCGAGACATCCCCCGTCGAGGATGCTGCCCTGCAGACCAGGGCGCAGCAGATGGGCGTACCGCCCGAGGTGCTGCTGATCGTCGAGACCCTGCAGCTTGACGCCGAGGAGAAGAGCGGTGGGGCGCTGTCACTGGCGCGCCTGTCCAAGCGCACGCAATTGCGCATGAGCACGCTGCGACGCTTCCTCTCGGCACTGGAAGAGGCCGGCGTGGTCAGCGTGGCGATGAACGAGGATGGTACCGGCAGCGTCAGCTTGCTGGTGGCGCCGCAGTAGGCTTTACTTGTGGAGCGCCCCTTCGGCGAGCTCAGGACAGGCGTCGATACGGTGCTTCGCACCTACTCAGTCCAAACGTTTCTCTTTGTGTTGCCTCACATCCCCAGTCACCGTTCGGACTGAGTAGGCGCATTTGCGCCGTATCGAAGGCGCTCCGGCGCCCGATGCATCCCCCTCACCCCGCCAGTTCCTGCACCAGCTTGCCCACCAGTTTCAGCGCCTGCTCGATCTCCCGTGACCACGGATAGCTGTAGTTGAGCCGAATGAAATGGCTGTAGCGGTTGGTCGCCGCAAAGATGCGCCCCGGCGCTACCGTGATGCCCAGCGCCAGGCTGCGCCGGTACAACTCCATGGCATCCACTTCCCCGGGCAATTCCACCCAGAGCACATAGCCGCCTTCCGGTTCCGATACCCGCGTGCCGGCCGGAAAGAAGCGCAAGACGAAATGCCGCATCAGCTCGCGCTGCTGGGCGAAGCTGCGCCGCACCCGCCGCAGGTGACGTTCGAAGCCGCCCTGGGTCAGGTATTCGGCGATGGCGCGCTGGGGCGCGGTGGGGGTGGCCAGGGTGTTCAAGAACTTGAGCTTTTCCACCTGGTCCCGGTATCGCCCCGGCATGGCCCAGCCGATGCGGTAGGCCGAGGTCAGGCTCTTGGAGAAGGACGAGCAGTGCAACACCAGGCCCTCGCGGTCGTAGTTTTTCAGCGACGAGGGATGGGCATTGCCGTAGTAAAGCTCGCTGTAGACGGCGTTCTCAATGACGGGCATCTGGGTTTGCGCGGCCAGGCGCACCAGTCTTTCCTTTTCGCTGTCGGGCATGCGAAACCCCAGCGGATTCTGGAAGTTGGGCATGACCATGCAGGCCGCCACGGGCTGGGTCTTCATCCGTTCTTCCAGGGCGCCGACATCGATGCCGCGTTGCGCATCGGTGGGGATTTCCAGGGCCCGCATGCCCAGGCGCTCGATGGCGTGCAACATGGCGTAGAAGGTCGGGGTCTCGACCGCGATGGTGTCGCCCGGCCGCGCCACCGCCTGCAGGCAGAGGTTGATGGCCTCGGTGGCGCCGACGGTGACGACGATCTCGTCGGGATCGACCTTCAGGCCGTTTTCCAGGTAGCGGCGGGCGATCTGGCGCAGCAGCTCGGGATGGCCCGGCGGCAGGTCGTCGAACACGCTGGACTGGCTGGCGCTGCGGGCGATGCGGCCGGCGTACTGTGCCAGCCGCTGCGAGGGGAACAGCGCCGGATTGGGATAGGGTGAGCCCAGCGGCACCGTGCCATCCTGCTGGATGGTCTTGAGCGTGGCCAGTACCAGCCGGCTGACGTCGACCTCGGTGGATTCCTGCCAGGCCGGGTGATCCTCCGGGGCGCTCGCCCTGGCGCGGGTGACCGGCTTGCTGCTGGCCTGCGCCTGTTCGCGCACGAAGTAGCCCGATTGCGGGTGGCTTTCGATGATGCCGCGGCTTTCCAGCAGTTCGTAGGCGCGCACCACGGTGGTGACGCTGACCTTGTGCTGCTGGCTGGCGATGCGCACCGAGGCGATGCGTTCGCCCGGGCGCAGCACACCCTCGCGGATCGAGGTGGCCAACTGCTCGGCGAATTCTTTGTAGAGAGGCGTGACGGCCATGGAGCGGGAATCTGGAGGGTGTTAGAGTGATTGCCTCGCATTTTACAAGGACCGCGCCATGATCACTGTGCATCACCTGAACAACTCCCGCTCCCAGCGCGTGCTGTGGCTGCTGGAGGAGCTGGGCCTGGAATACCAGATCAAGTTCTACCAGCGCGACCCCAAGACCATGCTGGCCCCGCCGGAGCTGCTGCAGGTGCATCCGCTGGGCAAGTCGCCGGTCATCACCGATGGCGAGGTGACGGTGGCCGAGTCGGGCAACATCGTCGAGTACCTGCTGGAGCGCTACGGCGCCGACAGCGGCCTCTTGCCCGCTGCCGGCACGCCCGAGCGGCTGCGCTACCGCTACTGGCTGCACTTCGCCGAGGGCTCGGCCATGCCCTGGCTGCTGCTGGGGCTGATCTTCAGCAAGATGCCCAAGGCGGTGCCGGCATTGATCCGCCCGATTGCCAAACTGCTCTCCGAAGGCATGCGCAGCCGCCTGGTGGCGCCGCAGCAGGAGCGGCAACTGCGCTTCATGGAGGCCGAACTGGGCAAGGACGGCTGGTTTGCCGGCAAGACCCTCAGTGGCGCCGACATCCAGATGAGTTTCCCCGTGGAGGGCTTGCGTGCGCGCGGCGGGCTCGATGGCCGCTACCCCAATCTGCTCAGGTTCCTGGAAACCATCCACGCGCGCCCGGCCTACCAGCGCGCGCTGGAAAAGGGCGGACCTTACGAGCTGCTGCGCTGAGCAGATCACGCCACTGGGCGAACGGCATCCTCCCCCGCTAGCACGGGGCAGGGTGCCGTTTTTGTATCGGCGTGTATCGCAAAGTAAAAGAGCGGGCGGCGCTGGCGATTTCCGGATGAGTCTGGATATAATTGAGAATTATTATTATTCAAGGAAGCGTGGCGAGCGGGTCTGGCCACCTTCCCAGCCACCGTCTCATGAAGCAAAACGCCGCCAGTACGGCCCCTGCCGTGCCGGACCAGCAACGCCGCGCCTTCTGGCTCAAGCAATTGCACCAGTGGCACTGGATCAGTTCGGGCATCTGTTTGGTGGCCATGCTGGCCTTTGCCGTGACCGGCCTGACGCTGAACCATGCCGCGCAGATCGAGGCGCACCCGCAGGTCAGCCATCGCACCACGCAGTTGCCGCAGCGGCTGCTGGTGCCGCTGCGCGCACAGGCCGAGGCCGCCGAGGGCAAGCCCGGCGCCAGCAAGGAACCCTTGCCGGCGGCGCTGCGCCAGTGGATCGCCAGCGAGCTGTCGGTCAGCGTGGGCGAGCAGGCGGCGGAGTGGTCGGCCGACGAGGTCTATGTGGCGCTGCCGCGTCCGGGTGGGGACGCCTGGCTGCGCGTGGCGCTGGAGCAGGGCCAGGTCGAGTACGAGAAGACCGATCGCGGCTGGATCTCCTACTTCAACGACTTGCACAAGGGCCGCAATACCGGGACCGCCTGGAGCTGGTTCATCGACGTCTTTGCCGTGGCCTGCCTGGTGTTTTGCCTGACCGGCCTGTTCCTGTTGCAGATGCATGCCCGCAAGCGCCCGGCGACCTGGCCGCTGGTATTGCTG
Source organism: Herbaspirillum sp. ASV7 (assembly GCF_016429215.1). Lineage (GTDB taxonomy): Bacteria > Pseudomonadota > Gammaproteobacteria > Burkholderiales > Burkholderiaceae_D > Herbaspirillum. Next base: position 58,423 of record NZ_JAELUH010000009.1, read on the forward strand.
GGGCTGGTGGCGCCACTGTTGCTGGCGCTGGTGCTGATTCATTGATTGACTGATTCACTGATTGATTCCTGATTTTTCATCGAGCCGGTCAGGCGCCGCCGTGCCTGCAGCCATTCAACCCGTTTCTCTTTAGCGAGGTCACATGAAGCGTAGTCAACGCGCACTGCTCAAACCGACCGCCCTGGCGCTGGCCATGGCGGCCCTGTTTGCCCAGGCCATTCCGGCCGGGGCAGCCGAGATGAACCTGAAGATCGAGGTTCCGACCCTGAACGTGGCCGAGTACCACCGGCCCTACCTGGCAGCGTGGATCGAGCGCGCCGACCAGAGCGTGGCGGCCAACCTGGCGGTCTGGTACGACCTCAAGAAGAAGGACAAGGAAGGCGAGAAATGGCTCAAGGACATGCGCCAGTGGTGGCGCCGCAGCGGTCGTGAACTGCAGATGCCCGTCGACGGTGTCAGCGGTGCCACGCGCGCCCCGGGCGAGCAGAAACTCAACTTCGGCAGCAGCAAGGGCCCGCTGGCCGGCCTGGCCCCGGGCGACTATGTGCTCATGGTGGAAGCCGCGCGCGAAGTGGGGGGCCGCGAACTGGTGAAGCTGCCCTTCCAGTGGCCGCCCAAGGCCGCACAGGAAGCCCGTGCACAAGGCAGCAGCGAGCTCGGTGCCGTCAGCCTGGACCTGAAACCCTGAGCCCGTCACAACAACACCCACAAGGAGGATTAGCCATGACCATTTCCCTCAAGCGCCTGGCCGGTCGATCGATGAAGATCGCCGCGCTGGCCCTGGCCATCAGCCTGCCGCTGTCGGCCCACGCCCATCGCCAGTGGCTGCTGCCGTCGGCCACCGTCCTGTCCGGCAGCGAAGCCTGGGTGACGGTGGACGCCGCCGTCTCCAACGACCTGTTCTACTTCGAGCACTTCCCCCTGCGCCTGGATGGCCTGGCGGTGACCGGCCCCGATGGCAAGCCGGTACAGGCCGTCAATGCCGCCACCGGCAAGTATCGCAGCACCTTCGACGTGCAACTGGGCCAGCCGGGGACCTACAAGATTGCCGTGGTCAACAATGGCGTGTTCGCCAGCTACAAGCTCGATGGCCAGCAGAAGCGCTGGCGTGGCAGCGCCGAGGCTTTGGCCAAGGAAGTGCCGGCCAATGCCACCGAGCTGAAGGTGACCCAGATGAACAGCCGCGTGGAGACCTTCGTGACCGCCGGCAAGCCGACCACGGCCGCGCTGGCGACCACTGGCGTGGGCCTGGAGTTGCAGCCCATCACCCATCCCACCGACCTGGTGGCGGGTGACACGGCCAGTTTCCAGCTGCTGCTCGATGGCAAGCCGGCCGCCGGCGTGGAAGTGGAGCTGGTGCCGGGCGGTATCCGCTATCGCGACAAGCTGCAGGACAGCAAGCTCAAGACCGACGCCGATGGCAAGTTCAGCGTGAAATGGGCCGGCCCCGGCATGTACTGGATGGAGGCCAGCGTGTCCGACCAGAAGACCACGCTGCCGCAAGCCGGCCAGCGCCGTGCCACCTACATCGCCACGGTCGAAGTGCTGCCCTGACCGTGGTCTGTTTGCATCCTGGCGCCTGCAGTGCAGGCGCCGTTTTTGTTTTGGATACCGACGATGCCCCATCGCGTACTGATCCCCCACGACATGGAAGCTCCGCCACGGGTGCCGGCCGGCGCGCTCACGCATCGCCTCGGGGGCGCCACCATGGGGACCAGCTGGAGCGTGCAGGCGCTGGCCCCGCGCCAGGTGCCGCGTGAGCGCATCGAAACGGCCATCGCTGCGCAATTGCAGCGGGTCATCGATGAGATGAGCACCTGGCAGCCGGACTCCGTCATCAGCGTCTTCAATCGCGCCCCGGCCGGCAGCTGGCACGCCTTGCCGCAGGCCTTTTGCACGGTGCTCGATGCGGCCCTGACCATGGCCATCGACAGCGATGGGGCCTTCGATCCCAGCGTCGGCCCGCTGGTCGACCTGTGGGGATTCGGCCCGGGCAGCACGCCGGGCGAGGATGGTCTGCGCCCTCCCGATGCGCAGCAGCTGCAGGCCACACGCGCCCGCTGCGGCTGGCAGCGCATCGAATTCGACCGGGCGACGGGCAGGATCCGCCAGCCCGGTGGCGTGGTGCTGGATTTCTCGGGTATCGCCAAGGGCCATGCCGTGGACCTGGTGGCACAGGCCCTGCGCGAGGCGGGTTGCGTGAGCTGGCTGGCCGAGGTGGGCGGTGAGTTGTGCGGCTGGGGCGTGAAGGAGGATGGGCAGCCTTACTGGGTCGCCCTGGAACGGCCACCTCACGATACGGGCGGGGCCATGACGGTGGCCCTGCATGGTCTGGCCATCGCCACCTCGGGCGATTATCGCCGCTACTTCGACCATCAGGGCCGGCGCTATGCCCACACCCTGGATCCGCGCACCGCTGAGCCGGTACGCCATGCACTGGCCTCGGTGACCGTACTGCACCGGCAATGCATGGTGGCCGATGCACTGGCGACCGCGCTGACCGTGATGGGGGAGTCCGCCGGACTGGCCTTTGCCCGTCAGCGCGGCATCGCCGCGCTGTTCATCGCCCGCCAGGAAGAGGGCTATCGCGAAACCCTGACGCCGGCCCTGGCCGCGATGCTGGAGTGAGCGTGGAGTTGCAGATGCGTTACTTCGTGGCGGCCCTGGTCGCATTGAGCTACCTGGTGTTCTGCGTGCTGACGGTATTGAAGCATCGTCGCACCCTGCAGAGGCAGCAGGCGCAGTGGGGTGAGGGTCGGCCCGATGCCGTGCTGGTGGCCTTTGCCAGCCAGACCGGGATGGCCGAGCAACTGGCCCTGCAGACCACGCACAGCCTGCGCCGGGCCGGCATGGCGGTGCGTATGGCGTCGCTGGGCAGCCTCACGGAGGCCGATCTGCAGGCCACGCAGCTGGCCCTGTTCGTGGCCAGCACCACGGGCGAGGGCGATGCGCCCGATGCGGCAGCGGGCTTTGCGCAACGCATGGCGCGCACCGCCTCGGATGCATCGCTGGCCGGCTTGCGCTTCGGCGTGCTGGCCCTGGGGGACCGCAGCTACCAGCAGTACTGCGCCTTCGGACTGGCCCTGCAAGCCTGGCTGCGACGCCATCATGCGCAGCCGCTCTTCGATGTCATCGAGGTTGATAACGGCGACGCCGGCGCCCTGCGTCACTGGCAGCATCAGTTGAGCGTATTAAGCGGCCACAGCGATGATGCCGACTGGAGTACTCCGAGCTATGGGCGTTGGCGCCTGGCGCAGCGGCATCTGTTGAATCCGGGCAGCCTGGGCGATTCCGTGTTCCATCTCGCGCTCACGCCGCTGGACTTGCCCGCTCCCACCTGGCAGGCCGGCGATATCGCCGAGATCGGGCCGCGCCATGGCGCCGGAGAGGTCCGTGCCTTCATGCAGGCGCTGGCTTTGCAAGACGAGGCCTTGGCAGAAGCACTGGCCGCCTACCAGTTGCCCTGCGAGCCGGCCGAGCGCGATGCCTTGCGCGGCCTGGCGCCGGCATCCCTGCTGGCGCAACTGCAACCGCTGCCGCACCGTGCTTATTCGATCGCGTCGCTGCCGCAGGATGGCGCGCTGGAGCTGATGGTGCGCCTGATGCATCAGCCCGATGGCCGGCCCGGACTGGGCTCCGGCTGGCTGGGCCTGCATGCACAGGAGGGGCAGGAGATCGCCCTGCGCATACGCGGCAACAGCGCCTTCCATCCGCCGGCCGATGACCGGCCCCTGATCCTGGTAGGCAACGGCACCGGGCTGGCCGGCCTGCGCGCCCATCTGCGTGCGCGGGTGGCGGCCGGACAGCGGCGCAACTGGCTGGTCTTCGGCGAACGTTCGCGCCGGCATGACTATTTCCATCGCGAGGAGATCGAAGCCTGGCAAGCCCAGGGCTGGCTGGAGCGGCTGGACCTGGCCTTTTCGCGCGACCAGGCGGAACGTGTCTATGTGCAGGACAAGCTGCGCCAGGCCGCCGATGAATTGCGCACCTGGGTCGGGCAGGGCGCCAGCCTGTATGTCTGCGGCAGCCTGCAGGGCATGGCCGCCGGTGTGGCGGCGGCGCTGGAAGAGATCCTGGGCGAGGCCGCCCTGATTGCCCTGGCAGAGCAGGGACGCTACCGGCGCGACGTGTACTGAGCACTGCCGGCCGGCCCGTTTGTTGTCGCTCTTTCTCCCGGATTTGCCTTTTCTCCCCGTTGCGCGAGAGAATGTCACGTCAAATCAATGAGATAAGAACAACATGAGCATATTCACCAGTCTCCTGCTGATCCTGCTCCTGGTGGTGGTCAGTGCCTTTCTTTCCTGCGCCGAGATATCCATCGCCGCCGCGCGCAAGATCCGTCTCGAAATGATGTCCAAGGAGGGCGTCCACAACGCCGACCGGGTGCTGGCGCTGCAGGCGCAGCCGGGCAATTTCTTTACCGTGGTGCAGATCGGCCTCAATGCGGTCGCCATCCTGGGCGGCGTGGTCGGCGAGCCGGCCCTGACGCCGCACATGCGCGAGATCGTCAGCACCTTCTACACCGGCCCCTGGCTGGAGAATGCCAGTTTTGCCCTGTCCTTCCTGGTGGTGACGGCCTTCTTCATCCTCTTCGCCGACCTCATGCCCAAGCGCCTGGCGATGGCTTCGCCTGAGCGTGCCGCGGTGGCGCTGGTCAAGCCCATGCTGCTGCTGGAGACGCTGTTCAGGCCGCTGGTGTGGTTCTTCAACAGCCTCTCGAAGTGGATCTTCACGCTGTTCGGCCTGCCGCAAGTGCGCCAGGATGTGATCACCCCCAACGAGATCCACGCCATGGTCGATGCCGGCGCCCAGGCCGGCGTGCTGCTGACCCAGGAACATCACCTGATCGAGAACGTGTTCGAGCTGGAGAGCCGCTACGTGCCCTCGGCCATGACGCCGCGCGACAGCATCGTCTACTTCCTGCTCACCGACAGCGAAGCCACGATACGCCAGAAGATCATCGACCATCCGCATTCGCGCTTCCTGGTCTGCGACGGACACATCGATGCGGTGCTGGGTTACATCGACAGCAAGGATGTCTTGAAGCGCCTGCTCAAGGGCGAGCAGTTCTCGCTGGCCGACAAGGGGCTGGTGCATAGTCCGCTGTCCATCCCCGACAGCCTGAACCTGTGGGAAGTGCTGGAGCGCATGAAGGCCATGGACGAAGACCTGGCCATCGTCGTCAACGAGTATGCGCTGGTGGTGGGCATCATCAGCATCACCGATGTGACCGGCGTGTTGATGGGCAACCTGTTGGCCATCACCGAGGAAGAACAGCAGATCGTGCGGCGTGACGAGAACTCCTGGCTCATGGATGGACTCACGCCCCTGAACGACGTGATGAACGAGCTGGACATCGAGGAATACCCCAACCCGGTCGGCTACGAGACCCTCTCCGGCTTCATCATGTACATGCTGCGCAAGATCCCCAAGAAGACTGACTTCGTGCTCTTCTCCGACTTCAAGTTCGAGGTGGTCGATATCGAGGGCAACCGCATCAACCAGTTGCTGGTGACCCGCTTCAAGCAGGACAGGCATGAGAAGGAGAAGACCGATAAGGAAGCGACTGCAGATTGATGCTGGTTTTGAGAGTTTTCCTATGCCCACGCGGCAGGAAAATGGCGATACTTCGTTGGTCGTCTGCTGGCAAGACTGGTACTCGGGGATAGCAGGCGACAGTAGTACAGGCAGTACGGTAGTAAAGCTGTAACCGTAGTAACCATAGCAGAGTTAGTCGTGGGCGAGCCCGCATCCGCAAGGATGCGGGCTTTTTGTTGTGCCTCGCTGATGGCTGCGGGCGGGGTTCCTGTGCATTGATGCAGCACGCCCAGCGGATGTCATTTCGCTTCAGGCACCCTTGGCCGGCAGGCGGCGCGCAGCCGTCAGCGGCCGTTGTACGACCTGCGTGAGCAACACGCCGACCAGGCTCACGCCACCGCCGATGAGGTGGTAGGCATGCATTTGCTCATGCAGCAGGATGGCCAGCAAGGCCGTCATGAGCGGCAGCAGGTTGATGAAGATGCTGCAGCGATTGGGCCCCAGGCGTTTGACGCCTTCGATCCACAGGTAGGACAGCAGGATCGACGAGCCGATGCCGGAGTAGCCGATCAGCGGCAGCGTGCGGGCGTCCAGGGCGGCGCTGCCGGGCGCCAGCAGCAGGAACTGCGGCAGCATGAACAACAGCCCGGCAATGGCTTGCACATAGATGGCCTGCCAGGCCGGCACGTTCATCTTCCAGTGTTTCAGCAGCACGCCATAGAGCGAATAGGAGAGCGCCGCCAGCAGCATGAGTGCATCGCCCAGATGGACGCCGCCGCGCAGCGCTTGCGAGAGATCGCCCTGACCCACCAGGTAGAGCAGGCCGGCAAAGGAGAGCACACCACCGGCGGCCATGCCCACCGTCACCGCCTCACCCAGCACCAGCACCGACAGCAGGGCGGTCAGCAAGGGGATCAGGGCGGTGACGATGGCCATGTTGGTGGCCGTGGTACTGAAGGCGGCGCGATAGGACAGGCTCTGGAAGAACGCCATCGCCAGCAGGCCCGAGAGCGCCAGCTTCCACCAATGACGGCGGATCAGCGCGCGGTTACGCCACAGCGGCGCCAGGACGAAGGGGCTCATCAGTACCAGCAGCAGGATCAGCCGGTAGAAGGTGATGGCCACCGGCGAGATGGCGCTGGCAGCGAGCTTGGAGACGATCACGTTGCCGGCCCACAGGACGATGGCAAGGAAGGGGTAGAGATAGGCGGTCATCGGCATGGAGTTTTTTCAGGGTTCAGGGAGGAGGGCTCATCCTGCCCGGTTTGGGGCTGTCATTCGCGTGCTAATATGCCGATACTTAGCGTAGAAGTGACATCACCTCTTCTTACCCATGGCCAGCGCCGACTACCAGCACCTGATTACCGCCGATGCCCCCTGCGGCGCGCTGGCCATCGACTATCCCCATGGCCATGTGATCCCGCCACATCGCCATCCGCACGGCCAGCTGCTTTACGCCATCGAGGGCGTGCTCTGCGTGGAGACCGCCGATGGCCGCTGGGTGGTGCCACCCACGCGTGGCGTGTGGCTGCAGCCGGACGTGCAGCACCAGGTACGCATGCGCGGTGCAGTCAAGATGCGCACCGTCCTGATCCATGACGGCCATCTGCCGGGCCTGCCGCAGCAAAGCTGCGTGCTGGATATCCCGCCGCTGCTGCGCGAACTGATCGTGGCCGCGGTCGGCCTGGGGCAGGGCGCCGCGCTACCGCCGGCCTCGCGGGCCTGGCACCTGCTGCACCTGCTGGTGATGGAGTTGCGTTCGGTCCCGGTATTGCCGCTCTACCTGCCGCTGCCGGCCGATCCCGGCCTGCGCCGCCAGTGCGAGGCGCTGATGCAGGAACCCGACCTGCAACTGACGGTGGAACAATTGGCTGCCCAGCTGCACATCGCCACGCGCACCTTCCATCGACGCTTCCGCGCCGGCACCGGCATGCGTTTCGCACACTGGCGTCAGCAGGCCAGGCTGCTCTTGGCACTGGAACAACTGGCGCGCGGCGACAAGGTCATCGACGTCGCGCTGGCGCATGGCTATACCAGTCAGAGCGCCTTCGCGGCCATGTTCCGCAAGCATTTCGGCAGCGTACCCAGCCGGTTTTTCCATAACGTCGATGCCCGCGTGTAACGATGCGCATTTGCCACGCTATCGGCCGTAACCTGGCGGGCTTGCCCGCAAGAAAAGCCCAACTGGTATAAACTGTGAAGCTTCAGGAGGCACAGAACCTCCGTTACCCTTCACTCGCCAACCCGTTGCAATCGTGCGACCTTCGCTGCTCATCCCGCTTATTGTCGGCTGTGCGCTGTTCATGGAAAACATGGACGCCACCGTGCTGGCTACCTCCCTCCCGGCGCTCGCGCGCGATCTCAACCAGGACCCGATCACCCTCAAACTGGCCATGACTGCCTACGTCGCGGCACTGGGCGTGTTCATCCCGATCTCGGGCTGGATGGCTGACAAGCTGGGGGCGCGCAAGGTCTTCAGCGCCGCCATGGTGGTCTTCATGACCGGTTCCATCCTGTGCTCGATCTCGGGTTCGCTGGTCACCTTCGTGGCGGCGCGCTTCCTGCAGGGCATAGGCGGGGCCATGATGGTGCCGGTGGGCCGGGTCATCATCGCCCGCTCGGTGGACAAGTCCGAGCTGGTCAAGGCAGTCAGCTACCTGACCCTGCCGGCGCTGCTGGGGCCGGTGGTGGGGCCGCTGCTGGGTGGCTTCATCACCACCTACTTCCATTGGCGCTGGGTGTTCCTGATCAATATCCCGTTCTGCTTCCTGGGTCTGTACCTGGCCAAGCGCTTCATCCAGAACTTCGTCGAGGACGATCCCGCGCCGCTCGATACCAAGGGCTTCGTGCTGACCTCGGTGGGCGCGGCCATGATCATGCTGGGGCTGTCGTTGTTCGGCAGCCATCTGGTCGATGGCGCCACCCCGGTAGCGATGTGTGCCATCGGCGTGATCGCGCTGGCGATGTACTACCGCCACTCGACCCAGATCGAATATCCCTTGCTGGATTTCCGCCTGCTGCGCATTCCCACCCTGCATGCCAGCGTGGTGGGTGGCTCGCTGTTTCGTATCGGTCTGGGGGCCGTGCCTTTCCTGCTGCCGCTGGCCTTGCAGGAAGGCCTGGGCATGACCGCCTTCCAGGCCGGCAGCATCACCTGTGCCTCCGCCTTCGGCTCGCTGTTCATCCGCTTGCTGGCCGGCCGGGTGCTGCGCCGCTATGGTTTCCGTACGGTGCTGATGGTCAATGCGGTGTTTGCCGGCATCGCCCTGGCGGCCTATGGCGTCTTCAGCATGCACACGCCTTACCTGCTGATCGTGTCCATCGTGCTCATGGGCGGGGTGTTCCCGGCGCTGCAATTCACCTGCCTGAACTCCATCGCCTACGCCGACATCGACAACCGCGACGCCGGCCGCGTCACCAGCCTGGCCAGCGTGATCCAGCAATTGTCGCTGGGTCTGGGCGTGACGGTGGCGGGCATCGTGCTGCAATTGTCGAACCACCTGCAAGGGCATGAGACCATCGTCGAAGCCGATTTCTGGCCGGCCTTCCTGGTGATCGGCCTGTTCTCGGTGGCCTCGGTGCCCATTAGCGGCAAGCTGCCGCGCAACGCCGGGCTGGAACTGTCGCAGGGCAAATAAGGGGCTGGTATCATGCCGGTCATTCCCAGTGACCGGAGCCCCTGCACCATGTCCCATCCTTCCTCTTCGCTGCGCCGCCTGGTGGCGGCCAGCTGCCTGTTCGCCAGTTGTGGCGCCTTCGCTTTCTCCCTGTCCGACCTGAGCAACCAGGACGCCACCGCCGGCCTGAAGGCGGCGCTGGAGAAGGGCGCCAATACGGCCGTGGCCAACCTGGGCCGGCAGAACGGCTTCCTCGACAACGACAAGGTCAAGATCCACCTGCCCAGCGCGCTGGAGCAAGCCATGCCCATCATCCGCATGACCGGCCAGGGCGCCCAGGTCGATGCCCTGGTGACTGACATGAACCATGCCGCCGAAGCCGCCGTGCCGCTGGCCAAGCCGCTGCTGGTCAATGCGGTCAAATCCATGTCGGTCACCGATGCCAAGAACATCCTCAGCGGTGGCGACACCTCGGTGACCGATTTCTTCCGCCAGAAGACCTCGGGTGAGCTGGCCGTGAAGTTCCTGCCCATCGTCAAGCAGGTCACCGACAAGAATGGTCTCTCGGGCCGCTACAACGCCGTCATGGGCCAGGTCGCCAAGACCGGCCTGGTCAGCGGCGACCAGAGCACCGTCGAGGGCTATGTCACCCAGCGCGCGCTGGACGGCCTGTTCCTGATGATCGGCGAAGAAGAAAAGGCCATCCGCAAGGATCCGGTGGGAACCGGCAGCGCCATCATCGGCAAGGTGTTCGGCGCGCTCCGCTGAAAACCTTCCAGACGGCTTCCCGACGCCGGTCGTCGGCAGCAGAATGACGATGAAAGATCGCCAGTCACAACCGTGACTGGCGATTTTTTTTGACTCTTTACATCGTCCCCAAGCTCGGCAGGATGCCGCTTGGGGCAAGGGATAGCGCCGGATGGGCGGTTTTCGGGTTGCACTCTTTTAACAGCATATTGACCGCTGTTGGGAACTTTTAAAAGTGCTTCAGATCTGCAAGTTATGGATTCATATTGCTACATTGCTGGACAGTATTAAGCGATTGGTTTAAACTATCGTTTGTCTTCGCGACATAACTTGTTCAACTACGACTCTCAGCAGTGTCCGATCCGCGCTTGTGCGGGTTGTCCAAATTTCCGGCTGGCAGCGCGAACGCCCTCCCGTTCTCCACGGTGACCCGTTCCCATCCCTGTCCGGTGTGCATCATGCCGAGGCTGGCTTCATCGCTTCGGTTTCATCGCTGCCCTTGCAGCTTCGGTTCGCATCCAAACGATACGCCCTGATGGGCAAGCGAACCTCTTAAAAATTGACTCTATAACCCGTCGTCGCGGCGTCATGTCGTGCCGGCTATACCAACGGGGGTAACATGACACGTGTTCGTCACGTCTTCGCCGGCGCATGCGGTATTGCGCTGGTCCTTGCAGGCCTGGTCTGGTGGATCGGCCCGGACGTCATCCAGAAGTATCGCGGTGACCTGGTCTACTACACTGGCAAGCACCTGGAACTGGTGTTCTGTTCCATGGCGCTGGCCCTGGCCACCGGCATTCCGGCCGGTATCGCGCTGTCGCGTCCGTCGATGCAGCGCAGTGCAGAAAAATTCATCCAGATCTTCAACATCGGCAACACCATTCCTTCCATCGCCGTGCTGGCGCTGGCACTGGCCTTCTTCGGTATCGGCAATGGTCCCACCATCCTGGCGCTGTGGCTGGCTTCGCTGCTGCCCATCGTGCGCAATACCTACGAGGGCTTGAAGAACGTACCGGCATCCATGAAGGAAGCGGCGCGTGGCATCGGCATGAAGCCCTACCAGATCCTGCTGCGGGTGGAATTGCCTAATGCGCTGCCCATCATCGTTGGAGGCGTGCGCACGGCGCTGGCGATCAACGTCGGTACCGCACCGCTGTCGATGCTGATCGGCGGCGAGAGCCTGGGTGGCCTGATCTTCCCCGGCATCTACCTCAACAACCACGGCCAGCTGCTGCTGGGCGCGGCGGCCACGGCGCTGCTGGCGCTGGTGCTCGATGCCCTGGTGACGACACTGTCGAGCTGCTACCTGGCGCGACGCGGCCTGCGCACCTGATACGGGTTTCCATCACAAGAACGACCGCACGCCGTCGCATCGGCACAGCGGTAGAGAGGAAAGCATGACAAGCAAGACCATCGCAAAATACGCCCTGTGTGCCCTCGCCATGGGCCTGGCCATGTTCGGCACGGCCCGTGCGCAGGCGCAGAACCTGGTGATCGGCGGCAAGAACTTCACCGAGCAATTGCTGCTCTCGGACATGACTGCGCAATACCTGCGTGCCAAGGGTTACGATACCGAACTCAAGAACGGCCTCGGTACCACCCTGATGCGCTCGGCCCTGGAAAGCGGGCAGCTCGACATCGTCTGGGATTACACCGGCACCGCGCTGATCGTCTACAACCACATCGAGGACAAGCTCGATCCCGACCAGATCTACCAGAAGGTCAAGGAACTGGACGCCCCGCGTGGCCTGACCTGGCTCAATGAGTCCGGGCTCAATAACACTTATGCCTTCGCCATGCCGCGCAAGCTGGCCGAGCATTACGGCATCCATACGCTGCAGGATCTGGCCGACCGTATCAACGCCGATGACCGTGACGGCGGCAAGCCGCATCTCATGGGCGTGGACTACGAGTTCGCTTCCCGTCCCGATGGCCTGGGTCCGATGCAGGAACTGTATGGCTTCAAGCTTGCGCGCAGCGAGGTCAAGCAGATGGACCCCGGCCTGGTCTATACCGCCCTGAAGAACGAACAGCTCTTCGTCGGCCTGACCTATGCCTCGGACGGCCGCATCAAGGGCTTCGACCTGCAACTGCTGGACGATGACAAGGGCTATTTCGCCGCCTACAAGGCCACCCCGGTGGTGCGCCAGGACATCCTGGACAAGAACCCCGCGCTGGCCGGGCAACTCAATGCACTGGCCGCCAAGATCGACACGGCCACCATGACCGAGCTGAACAAGCGCGTCGACATCGACCAGGAACCGGTAGCCAAGGTGGCCGCCGACTTCCTCAAGCAAGCCGGCCTGATCTGAGGAGGGGACCATGAACATCTTCCAATACCTGCAATCGGACTGGCCCACCATCCTGGAACTGACGCTGCAACACCTGAAGCTGGTGGGCATCGCGGTCAGCCTGGCCATCATCGTGGGCGTACCGCTGGGCATCCTGATCGTGCGCGTGCGCTGGCTGGCCGGCCCGCTGATGGGCCTGGCCACCATCGTGCTGACGTTGCCCTCCATCGCCCTGTTCGGCCTGATGATCCCGCTGTTCTCGCAATTCGGCGCCGGCATCGGCCCCTTGCCGGCGATCACCGCCGTGTTCCTGTATTCGCTCTTGCCGATCATGCGCAACACCTACCTGGCGCTGGAAAACATCGAAGCCGGCATCAAGGAAGCCGGCATCGGTATCGGCATGACCTTCTGGCAGCGCCTGCGCATGGTGGACCTGCCGCTGGCCGTGCCGGTGATCCTGGGCGGCGTGCGTACCGCCGTGGTGATGAATATCGGCGTGATGGCCATTGCCGCCGTCATCGGCGCCGGTGGCCTGGGCGTGCTGATCCTGCATGCCATCAGCCAGAGCAATATGCAAAAACTCGTGGTCGGCGCCGTGATGATCAGCGTCCTAGCGATCATCGCCGACACCCTGCTGCAACGACTGCAGAAAATCCTGACACCGAAAGGAGTTCAAAAATGATCGAACTAGACCAACTGAGCAAGACCTACACCCAAAAGGATGGCGCCCAGGTCAAGGCAGTGGATGCCGTCAGCCTGAAGGTGGCCGAAGGCGAGATCTGTGTCTTCCTCGGCCCCTCCGGGTGCGGCAAGACCACCACGCTGAAGATGATCAATCGCCTCATCAACCCGACCTCGGGCCGCGTGCTGTTGAACGGGCAGGACACCTCCGGCATCGATGAAGTGGAACTGCGTCGTCACATCGGTTATGTGATCCAGCAGATCGGCCTGTTCCCCAACATGACCATCGAGGAAAACATCACCATCGTTCCGCGCCTCCTGGGCTGGGACAAGAAGCGCTGCCACGAGCGCGCCACCGAACTGATGGCCATGGTGGCGCTGGACCCGAAGAAATTCCTCAAGCGCTATCCGCGTGAATTGTCCGGTGGCCAGCAGCAGCGTATCGGCGTCATCCGTGCGCTGGCGGCGGATGCGCCGGTGCTGCTGATGGACGAACCCTTCGGCGCGGTCGATCCGATCAACCGCGAATCGATCCAGAACGAGTTCTTCCAGATGCAGCGCCAGTTGAACAAGACCGTCATCATGGTCAGCCACGACATCGATGAAGCCATCAAGCTGGGCGACAAGGTGGCCGTCTTCCGCGCCGGCAAGCTGGTGCAGTTCGACACGCCGGACACCTTGCTGGCGCGTCCCAAGGATGATTTCGTGGGCGCCTTCGTGGGCCAGGACCACACCTTGAAGCGCCTGCTGCTGGTGCGTGCCGGCGAGGCTGCCACCACCCCGGCCACGGCGCAGCCGGATGTGTCCTGCGACCAGGCCCTGGCGCTGATGGATGACCAGGATGCGCGCTATCTGACCATCATCGACGCCGACAACCGCGCCGTGGGCTACCTGACCCGCCGCGACGTGCGCGGCAATACCGGTGTGGCCGAGGACAAGGTCCGTCCCTTCACCATGAATGCCGCGCCGGATGAAAACCTGCGGGTAGTGCTCTCCAAGATGTACAAGCACAGCACCAGCTGGATGCCGGTGATCGCCAACGATGGCAGCTATCTGGGCGAGGTGACCCAGGATTCGATTGCCAGCTATCTCAGCTCGGGCAAGTCGCGCGGGATGGCGATGGCGGCGTGATTGCGGTGTGCAGTGTCAAGCACTGGGGCGCCGCTGCGCCTTCGATACGCGCCTGCGGCGCTACTCAGGTCGAACGGTCGGTGGGGACGGGACGGCAGCGCATAGGCTCCGTTCGTCCTGAGTAGACGCGATAGCGTCGTATCGAAGGACAGGTTCGGAGAGACTCCGTATCAACATCGCTCAAGGGCAATGCGTAGGCATTGCCCTTTTTTTGCGTCCTGATTCACTTTACTGTGCCGCCTTCAGGTCTTCCAGGAAGGCCGCCACGATGGGTTCGTTCACGCTGCTGCGATTGGTGACCACGCTGATACCGACCTCATAGGACAGCTCGGTCCGGTTCAGGGCCCGCATCTGCCCGCGGGCGACATACTCGCGCCCCATTTCCTCGGGCAGGTAACCCAGGTGCTGGCCGGAGAGGATGAGGATGGACATGGCTTCCATATTGCCGGTCACGGCCATGATGTTGCGCCGGTGGATGGGGACATGGCCGGGTGGCACCGGGTAGTCGCGCCAGGCCCAGGCGTACTGGGCTGCCTGTTCCGGGGCTATCTCGCCGGGCTGGTCGAACAGCGGGTGGGGCGGGGCGCAATAGGCCACCTGGCGCTCCAGCATCAGCTGCGTGTACTGCAGCGCGGTGACGCGGCGCCAGAAGTAGCCGATGGCGATCTGGATGCTGCCGTTCAGGAGCATCTCTTCCAGCTCGCTGGGCGTGCGCACCAGCAGTTCGATGCGCACCGCCTCATCACGCTGGCGGAACTGGCGGATCACGTCCGAGAGGCGGGTGTTGTGATGGGCCGGAGTATGGCCGATCAGGCCGATGGAGAGGGTGCCGACCAGGCGCTTGTCGAGATTGCGGGCTTCCATGCCGAACTCGGAGAGCGCGTCCATCATGCGGCGCGCCGAATCGGCAAACTTCTCGCCCTTGGCGGTCAGCTTGAAACCGGCCCGGCCGCGCTCGCAGAGACGAAAACCCAGGCGCGTCTCCAGCGTATTCAGCTGGGCGCTGATGGTGGACTGGCCGACATTGAGCTTGGCCTGCGCCGCCGACACCCCGTGCGAATCCACCACCGCCAGGAAGACGCGGATCAGGCGCAGGTCCAGATCGAAGACATTGTTGAGCATGATGAGTGGGCGGGCGGCGAGGTCGGGGGAGACCGCATTCTTACATTGATGGAAATCGATGTAAACGTCGCCACATCGATATATTTTCACTAATCCTGCCTCGTTAGAATGCATTCAAGCTCATTGGCGATACAAGGATAAGCATCGATGGAACATGCACTATATCAGCCCCTAGGGGGTAATGTGATGCCCCGTTTTGGGGGGATTGCCACCATGATGCGCCTGCCGCATGTGGAAAATCCCGCTGGCCTGGACGTGGGATTCGTCGGCGTGCCGCTGGATATCGGCACTTCCAACCGCTCCGGCACGCGTTTCGGTCCGCGCCAGATCCGCACCGAATCGGTGCTCCTGCGCCCCTACAACATGGCTACCCGGGCCGCGCCCTTCGATTCGCTGAAGGTGGCCGATCTCGGCGACGTGGCCTTGAATCCCTACAGCCTGCTGGATTCGGTGCGCATGATCGAGGAGGCCTATGACGCCATCTATGCCACCGGCTGCAAGACCATCAGCCTGGGCGGTGACCATACGCTGACGCTGCCCATCCTGCGGGCCATGGCGCGTCATCGCGGTCCGGTCGGGCTGATCCATGTGGACGCCCATGCCGACGTCAACGACACCATGAACGGCGAGAAGATCGCCCACGGCACTCCCTTCCGTCGCGCCTTCGAAGAAGGCCTGCTGGACCCCAGGCGGGTGGTACAGATCGGCCTGCGTGGCACCGGCTACCACGCCGACGATTTCGACTGGTGCCGCGCCCAGGGTTTCCGCGTGGTGCAGGCCGAGGAGTGCTGGCACCGCTCGCTGGCGCCGCTGATGGAAGAGGTGCGCGCGCAGATGGGCGACGGGCCGGTCTATCTCACCTTCGACATCGATGGCCTCGATCCGGCCTTCGCGCCCGGCACCGGCACGCCGGAAATCGGCGGGCTGACGGTACAGCAGGGGATGGAAATCATCCGTGGCTGCAAGGGGCTGGACATCGTCTCGGCCGATGTGGTCGAGGTCTCGCCGCCCTATGACCAGGCCGGCACCACCGCGCTGGTGGCGGCCAACCTGGCATACGAAATGCTCTGTGTCTTCCCGGGTGTGAAATATCGCGCCTGATCGCGTGCCCGATACTGCAACCCATTGCATCACCCCGCCACTACCGCATGAGAAGGAAGCAGCATGACTGATACCCGCCTCTGGGGCGCGCGTTTCCGTTCGCCACCCGACCCGGCCCTGATGACGCTTTCGCGGGGCGGCCTGGATCATTTCCGGCTGACCCGTTTCGACATCGTCTCGTCCCAGGCCCATGCGCGCCAGTTGCGCCTGGCCGGGCTGCTGACCGAGGCCGAATGCAATGCCATCGTCGCCAAGCTCGGCGAACTCGATGCCGCCATCGCCAGTGGTGCCGTGCGACCCACTGCAGGCGACGAAGACGTGCATACCTTCATGGAGCGCGTGCTGGTGGAAGCGCTCGGCCCGACCGGTGCCAAGCTGCGGGCCGGTCGTTCGCGCAATGACCAGGCGGCCAACAACCTCAAGCTCTATTTGCGCGAGCAGTCACGCGCCATCGGCGCCTTGTTGCTGGACCTGCAGGACGCCCTGACGCACCAGGCCGGCCAGCATCTCGATACGCTGGTGCCCGGCTTCACCCATCTGCAGGCGGCGCAACCGGTGGTGTTTGCGCACCAGTTGCTGGCCCATGCCCAGACCTTCAGTCGCGACATCTCGCGCCTGATCGACTGGGATAGGCGCGCCGCCTATTCGCCGCTGGGCGCAGCGGCCATGGCGGGGTCGGCGATTGCCTTGCATCCGGCGATTTCGGCCGCCGAGCTGGGCTATGACGGCCCCTGTGAAAACTCCATCGATGCCGTCGGCAGCCGTGATCACGTTGCCGAATTCCTGTTCGTCTGCGCCATGCTGGGAACCCACCTCTCGCGCCTGTCGGAAGAAGTCACGCTGTGGGTGTCGCGCCAGTTCCGCTGGGTGGAACTGGACGATGCCTTCTCCACCGGCAGTTCCATCATGCCGCAGAAGAAGAACCCCGATATCGCCGAACTCACCCGTGGCCGTTCGGCGCGCCTGATCTCGCTGCTGATGGACATGCTGGTGGCCTTGAAGGGGCTGCCGTTTTCCTACAATCGCGATCTGTCGGAGGACAAGTATTCGGCCTTCGAGGCCATCGACGTGCTGCACATGGTCTTGCCCGCCATGGCCGGCATGATGCGCACGCTGCAGGTGAACAAGGAGCGCATGCGCGCCGATGCCACCCAGGGCTTCACCCTCGCCACCGAAGTGGCGGACTGGCTCTCGCGTCGCGGTGTGCCGTTCGCCCAGGCGCACGAGATCACCGGTGCCATGGTGCGCGCCTGCGAAGAACGCGGGGTGGAGCTGCACCAGTTGAGCGATGCAGAGTTGAGCAGCATCAGTTCACACCTGTTGCCCGAAGTACGCACGGTTCTCACGCCCGAGGCCGCTGTGGCGGCGCGTAGCGGCCATGGCGGTACCGCACCGCTGCAGGTGCAGGCTCAGCTGGAGAGATTGCAGGCTACCGTGGCTGTGCAGCGCCAGTGGACGCAACAGGCGGTGTTGCCATCGGCAGCGGGAGCGACAGCATGAGCACCATCTCCCCCTATGCCATCGACCACCTGAAGGTAGTGCCGCGCCGCTACTACGGACGCTGGCTGTCGGCCGCACTGATCCTGCTGGCGCTGGGCTTCGTGGTACACGCCTTCGCCCATGGCCAGATCGAGTGGGCGGTGGTGGCCAAGTTCATGACGGCCAAGGTGATCCTGCAGGGGCTGTTGAACACCATCCTCATGACCATCTATGCGATGGTGGTGGGCATCGTGCTGGGCGTGGTCTTCGCGGTGATGGTGATGTCGCCCAACAAACTGCTCAAGGCGGTGGCGACCTTCTACATCTGGTTCTTCCGGGGCACGCCCCTGCTGCTGCAGATGCTGCTGTGGTTCAACCTGGCGCTGGTGTTCCCTACCATGGGTATTCCCGGCTGGTTCGAGGCGCGCACGGTGGACATCATCACGCCCTTCGTCGCCAGCCTGCTGGGACTGGGCATCGGGCAGGGTGCCTATACCGCCGAGGTGGTGCGCGGCGGCATCCTGGCGGTGGACCACGGCCAGACCGAGGCCGCCAAGGCCATCGGCATGACGCGTCTGACCGCCTTGCGCCGCATCGTGCTGCCGCAGGCCATGCGGGTGATCATCCCGCCGGTGGGCAATGAGGTGATCAGCATGATCAAGCTGACTTCGGTGGCCAGCGTGATCCAGTTTTCCGAAATCCTGCACAACGCCCAGACCATCTATTTCGCCAATGCCCGCGTGATCGAACTGCTGATCGTGGCGACCGTCTGGTACCTGGCAGTGGTCACGGTGTTTTCCATCGGCCAGCATTTCCTGGAACAGGTGTTTGCCCGCGAGCGCCGTGCCCGGGCACGTACCCGTGCGGCCGGCGCACAGGGAGCCACAGGATGAGCACACCCATGATCGTGGCCCATGAGGTCCAGAAATACTACGGTGGCTTCCACGCGCTCAAGGGCGTCAACCTGGACGTCGAGGCCGGTGCCGTGACCTGCATCGTCGGTCCCTCGGGGTCGGGCAAGAGCACCTTCCTGCGCTGCATCAACCAGCTGGAAAGCATCGATGGCGGGGCCATCTGGGTCGGCGGTGAATTGCTGGGCTATCGCCGCCGTGGCGACCAGTTGATCGAGCTGTCCGACGGCGAGATCGCCCGCCAGCGCCTGGCTAGCGGCATGGTGTTCCAGCGTTTCAACCTATTCGCCCACATGACGGCACTGCAGAACATCATGGAAGGCCCGGTGGTGGTGCAAAAGCGCCGTCGCGTCGAAGTGAAGGAAGAGGCGCTGGCCTTGCTGGCCCGGGTGGGCCTGGCGGGCAAGGCCGATGCCTATCCCTCTGAACTTTCCGGTGGCCAGCAGCAGCGCGTGGCGATTGCCCGCGCACTGGCCATGCGGCCCAAGCTGATGCTGTTCGACGAGCCGACCTCGGCGCTGGACCCGGAGCTGGTCGGCGAAGTGCTGGCGGTGATGAAGGACCTGGCCAAAAGCGGCATGACCATGATCGTGGTCACCCATGAGCTGGGCTTTGCACGTGAAGTCTCCAACCGGGTGGTGTTCATGGATGGCGGCCAGGTGATCGAGGCCGGCACCCCCGGTGAAGTGCTGGCGCGCCCGCAGCACCGGCGTACCCAGGAATTCATCGCGGCCATCCTGGCCTGATGCGGCATTGCAGAACTCAACCAGAAAGGGGAATCCCGTGAAGCTGAAACACAAGACCATGTTGGGCCTGGCGACGTTGGCCGCCACCGTTACCCTGGCCGCCAGCGTCGCACACGCGGCCGACCTGCCGGATCGCATCAAGAAGGCCGGCAAGCTGGTCATCGCCTCGCAGGCCAACTACCCGCCCATCGCCTACAAGGACCCGGCCACGGGCGAGCTGATGGGGCTGGACATCGACCTCGGGGCGGCCATCGCCAAGGAACTGGGCCTGAAGGTGGAGTACCAGGAAACCGCCTTCGCCCAGGTCTTCAGTTCGCTCACCACCGGGCGCGCCGACATCGCCATGGTAGCCATCAGCGACACGGCTGAACGGCAGAAGGTGGCCGACTTCATCGACTACATGAAGACCGGGCCGCAATTCTTCACGTTGCAGGCCAATGCGGCCCGCATCAAGGGCGTCCCCGACGTCTGCGGCACCAAGGTCGGCGCCAGCCGCAATACCAACTGGCCGGGTCAGATCGCCGGCTGGAGCAAGGATAACTGTGAAGCCAAGGGCAAGCCGGCCATCACCGTGATCGGCACCGAAGGCTCGGTGGATGCGCGCACCCAGTTGAAGACCGGCCGCATCGATGTGGCGGTGCAGGGCAGCGAGACCTTGCCGTATTTCCAGGGCATGGAACCGAATACCTATGTCCTGCTGGGGCAGCCGCTGTTTGCGCAGGAAACCGGCATTCCGGTCTCCAAGAGCGAACCGGGCCTGCGCGACGCCGTGCTGGAGGCCCTGAAGCGCCTGCAGGCCAACGGGACCTACGACAAGCTGCTGGCCAAGTACAAGCTGCAGGGCAGCGCCATGCCGGCCGCGCTCAACCAGGGCAAGTGAGTCATGGCCGGCTTAGAGTTTGATGAAACCGAGCAGGCCGCCGCCCGCCGGCTGGGCCTGACGGGTGTCGAGGATGTGGAGTGGCAGGCGCGCTGCGAACTGGCGGCGTTGTATCGGCTGCTGGCGCATTTCCGCATGACCGACCTGATCGATACGCACATCTCGGCGCGGGTGCCGGGGCAGCCTGGTCACTTCCTGATCAATCGCTATGGCGTGCTGTTCCACGAGATGCGCGCTTCCGATCTGGTGAAGGTGGATGCCCAGGGGCAGGCGGTGCAGATGGGCAGTAGCGCCGCACCGGCGCAGCGGGTCAATCGCGCCGGTTTCGTGATCCATTCGGCGGTGCATCAGGCCCGGCCGGACCTGCATTGCGTAATCCACACCCACACCACGGCCGGGATCGCGGTCTCGGCCCAGCGTGACGGGCTGCTGCCGATCAGCCAGCATGCGCTCAAGTTCTACGGCAAGCTGGCCTATCACGAGTACGAAGGCATCGCCCTCGATACCGAAGAGCGGGAGCGGCTGGTGACGGCGCTGGGGTCGCACAAGGCCATGATCCTGCGCAACCATGGCTTGCTGGCGGCGGGGGAATCGGTGGCGGCGGCCTTCCATGAAATCTATTTCCTGGAACGGGCCTGCCAGGCGCAGGTGGCGGCGCAAGCGGGCGGGGCAGCCTTGCACCTGCCGGCTGAGGAAGTGCGCCTGCGTGCCGCACGCCAGTTCGACAACGACCAGGCCAGCGGCATCATCGACCTGGCCTGGCAAGCCGCTTTGCGGCTGGTGCAGGAGCAGGGGCCGGGGTATCGCTGCTGAGCGCGCTATCGTTATCTATCGCCACCCCAAAAGACGACGCCCGCATCGATGATGCGGGCGTTGTCTTTTGTAGAAAGCGTCAGATCAGAGCAAGGGCTTGTGCATGAACATCGCCTTGCCGGTCTCGGCCTTC
This sequence comes from Herbaspirillum sp. ASV7, assembly GCF_016429215.1. Taxonomy (GTDB): domain Bacteria; phylum Pseudomonadota; class Gammaproteobacteria; order Burkholderiales; family Burkholderiaceae_D; genus Herbaspirillum. Next base: position 79,613 of record NZ_JAELUH010000009.1, read on the forward strand.
AATTCATAGCCTTCGAAGCCGCTGGCGCGATACAGCGAACGAGCCACCGTATTGCCTTCCAGGACTTCCAGCGTGAGCTTGCAGCAGCCCAGTGCGCGGGCCTGCTGTTCCACGCTGGCCAGCAACTGCCGGGCCACGCCCTGGCCGCGATAGGCCGGCATCACCGCCAGATCGTGCAGGTTCAGCAGCGGCTTGCAGGAAAAGGTCGAGAACCCTTCGATGCAGGTGGCAAGACCAGCGGGAATGTCGCCGTCGAAGGCCAGGAAGACATGGGCGGTGGGACGTTTCTTCAGTTCCGCCGCCAGATTCTGGCGTACATAGTCCGACAAGGCCTGTCCGCCGCCCATGGCGTCGCTGGCATAGGCGTTGAGGGTCTCGAACAGTGCGGCCGCGTGGGCTGCATTGTCGAGATCGGCCTTGACGATAGAAACACCCATGTCTTCCCTTTCTGGTTATTGAAATTGAATCGAGGCTGCGGCGGCGGTCTTACTTGCCGCTGGCGCGCGGACCACCATGCGTCAGCGCGGAGGGGCGCGGACCGCCCTGGCGTTGCTGACCCTGGCTGCGCGGTTGTGCAACGCTGGCCGGGCGCGGCGCGCGGTTGGCGTTGTTGCCACCATTGCCACCGCCGTTGCCACCATTACCGCCGCCGTTGCCACCATGGCCAGCCTGGCCGCCTTGACCACGACCACCCTGGCCGCGCGGCGCATTGCCATTGCCCGGGGCACGCGGCTTGGCTTGCTGGCCGGCACCGCCACCGGCATTGGCCGGCTTGGCGCCGCCGTTGCCATGACCGTTGCCATTGCCTGCAGCAGCCGGCTTGCGCGGTGCATTGCGCTGGCCGCCGCGTCCGCCGCCACCATTCTGGTGACGGCCCTGGCCGCTGCGCAGCTGGATCGGTTGCGGCTTGGCGGTGGGGTCCGGTTCGAAACCGGCGATCACTTCCACCGGGATCTCGCGCTTGATGAAACGTTCGATATCGTGCAGCAGGTCGCGCTCGTCCACGCAGACCAGCGACACGGCTTCGCCTGTGGCGCCGGCGCGGCCGGTACGGCCGATGCGGTGGACATAGTCTTCGGGGACGTTGGGCAGGTCATAGTTGACCACGTGCGGCAACTGGTCGATGTCGATGCCGCGTGCGGCGATGTCGGTGGCGATCAGGGCGGTCAGCTTGCCGTCCTTGAATTCGGCCAGCGCCTTGGTGCGGGCCGATTGGCTCTTGTTGCCGTGGATCGCCATGGCGGTGATGCCGTCGCGCGCCAGTTGCTCGACCAGCTTGTTGGCGCCGTGCTTGGTACGGGTGAAGACCAGCACCTGCTTCCACTGGTGGGTCTTGATCAGGTGCGCCAGCATGGGGTGCTTCTTGTCGCGGTCGACCGGGTGGATCTTTTGCGCGATCACTTCCACGGTGGAGTTGCGACGGGCCACTTCGATCAGGGCCGGGTTGTTCAGCAGGCTGTCGGCCAGCTTCTTGATCTCGTCGGCGAAGGTGGCCGAGAACAGCAGGTTCTGGCGCTTGGGCGGCAGGGCGGCGAGTACCTTGCGGATGTCGCGGATGAAGCCCATGTCCAGCATGCGGTCGGCTTCGTCCAGCACCAGGATCTGGATGTGCTGCAGGTTCACCGTGCCTTGCTGCATGTGGTCCAGCAGGCGGCCGGGCGTGGCCACCAGGATATCGACGCCACGCTTCAAGAGCGTGATCTGCGGATTGATGCCGACGCCACCGAAGATGCAGGCCGAGGTCAGCGGCAGGTACTTGCCGTACTGGCGCACGCTTTCCTCGACCTGGGCCGCCAGTTCGCGGGTGGGGGCCAGGATCAGGGCGCGGATGGGCAGGTGGCCGTTGATCTTGTTGCGCGGCATGGCCGAGAGGCGTTGCAGCAGCGGCAGGGTGAAGCCGGCGGTCTTGCCGGTGCCGGTCTGGGCGCCGGCCAGCAGGTCGCCACCGGAGAGCACGGCGGGGACGGCTTGGGCCTGGATCGGGGTGGGGGAGGTATAGCCTTGTTCGGAAACGGCACGAACGATTTCGTCGGACAAGCCGAGCGCAGAAAATGACATGAGACTCTGAAAATGGGTTTGGCCTGTGGCCCCGTACGGGCGCCAGTCGCAGGCAAACGGGTTGGAACTGGAGGAGGGCGCGGACTTGACTGGCTATACGCCGCGCAGGCCGCAGTATAACAGCGCAGCCTGCGGGCGACGTGATTTATTTTGCATCCGGATGCAGGCAGCTCATCCGTGCTGACGGGCCAGGAAGGATTGCACGGGAGGCAGTACCAGCGCGCTTTGCATCAATCCACCGAAATGCGTGACACCGGGCAGGCTGACGAATTCTGCCCGGGGCAGGGTGGCGGCGGTGCGCTTGACGGCGGCGTGGCGGGCATCGGCATCGCCGCAGAAGAGCAGGCAGGGCAGGTCCATGCGCGCCAGCAGGTCTTCCTGCGAAGGGCGCGGCTGCTGGGCGGCGGCGGCCAGGGCCACCAGGTCGTTGGCGCGGATGAGCATCTGCACCTGGGGCGAAATACGCTCATCGAGCAATTGCTCGAAGGTGGCGATGAAGGCCTCGGGATCGTGTCCGTCGATGCCGCGAAAGCCGTCCCAGCTGCGATCCTCGTAGGGATGGGCGGCGCCCAGGATCAGGCTGGACAGCCGCTGCGGCGCATGGCGCACCAGTCCATAGCCGACCCAGCCGCCCAGCGAATAGCCGAAGAAATGGGCGCGCTCGATCTCCAGCGCATCCAGCACGGCCAGTGCATCGCGGCAGCGCTGCTGCTGCGTGTAGGCGCTGCTGTCGTGTGGCTTGTCGCTTTGTCCATGGCCCAGGGCATCGAAAGCGATGACACGATAGCGTTCCCGCAAGACCTCCGTGAAGCCGAAGAAGCGCCAGGCTTCCAGGCTGCTGGTGAAGCCGTGGTGCAGCAGCAGAGGCGGTCCATCGCCTTCGACCTGGTAGTGGATGCGGTGCTTGTCGCTGATGGCAAAGGGCATGTGCTTCCTCTTCTTGCTCGGCTCAGGGATTGCCGGCCTGCTTTTTGCAGCGGCGCGCCAGCATCTCGCGCGAGCGGGCGCAGATTTCCTCGTTGCTGAGGTCTTCGATGTGGGTGGCGATCGACCAGACATGGCCGAAGGGGTCGCGCAGCGTGCCCGAGCGGTCGCCGTAGAACTGGTTCTGCACCGGGCGCAATTGCACGGCACCGGCGGCAATAGCCTGGTTGAACACGGCATCCACATCGGCCACATAGACCAGCAGGCTCACGCCGGCGCCGCCCAGGGTTTGGGGACTCAGGAAGCCGAGCTCGGGATGTTCGTCGGCCAGCATCACACGGGCATTGCCGATCTGGATCTCGGCGTGCCAGATCTTGCCGTGCGGGCCATCGAGCCGCATGATCTCGGCCGCATCGAAGGCGCGCCGGTAGAAGGCAATGGCCTCGGCGCTGGTGTTGACGATCAGGTAGGGGGTGACGCTGTGGTAGCCCGCTGGCAACGCGCAGGAAGCGCAGGGCTGGCTGGGCAGGTGAGTCTCCATGGCGGGCATGGACTCGCTGGGCGGGTTGTGCATGTCGTCTCCTCGGTCATCGCCGGTAGCGGCACTATAGCAGTAATGCCAGTGCCGCCGGCCGGCGCATGAAAGGAAGACTGCTCCGGGCGGGAGCGCCGGATCAGGCGAATTCGGACAGCAGGTTGACCTGTTGCGCGAAGATCTTGGGGCTGGCGGCGATGACGTCGCCCTTGTACAGGTAGTCGGAGTCGCCCTTGAAGGTGCCCACGATACCGCCCGCTTCGGTCACCAGCAGGGAGCCGGCGGCGATGTCCCAGGGCTTCAGGCCCTTCTCGAAGAAGCCATCCAGGCGACCGGCAGCCACGTAGGCCAGGTCCAGGGCGGCAGCGCCCGGACGACGCAGGCCGGCGCTGTGCTCGGTCATGACCTTGAACATCTTGACGTATTCGTTCAGGCCATCCAGGTCGCGGAAGGGGAAGCCGGTGCCGATCAGGGCATCGGCGATCTTGTCGCGCTTGCCCACGCGGATGCGCTTTTCGTTCAGGTAGGCGCCAGCACCCTTGGAGGCGGTGAACAGGTCGTTGCGGGTGGGGTCGTAGACCACCGCCTGGGTGATGATGCCGCGCTGCTGCAGGGCGATCGAGACGCAGTATTGCGGGAAGCCGTGGATGAAGTTGGTGGTGCCGTCCAGCGGATCGATGATCCAGACGTTCTCGTTTTCATCGTGCAGGTTGTCGGAAGCACCGGACTCTTCGGCCAGGATGGCGTGGTCGGGATAGGCGCTCTTGAGGACGTCGATGATGGCGTCTTCGGCGGCCTTGTCCACTTCGGTGACGAAGTCGTTGTGCGACTTCTTGGACACCTTCAGCAGCGACACGTCGAAGGACGCGCGGTTGATGATGGTGGCGGCGCGGCGAGCTGCCTTGATCGCCGTGTTGAGCATGGGTGGGATGATCATTCCGATGGTTCCGTTAAAATTGCGGCCATCGTTGACGATGGCTGCGTTGCTCATCGTCGCCATGGCCGACGGGCCGGCCTCCCGCGTGAAGCTTGCGGAACAGCTGGCCAGGCGAAACCCGGCAGTCAAACCAGTGCGACGATGAAATTAATGAGCGTTGCGCCACCCGCGGCTGTTATGCTTGCGGGTTTGCCATGCAGTCCGGGGCGCAGCTTCGATCAAACTGGGTCAACCTGGGTTTGATCTGTCTCTGCAATATTGACGGTTTGCCAATATCCTATCCTGGGGCGCGAATCCCGCTATTTTAAATGAACAAGCAAGTGTCAGGACAATCTCTTTTCAGCCGTTTGCGTTTCGTGCTGGTCAATACCAGCAGCCCGGGCAATATCGGCTCGGCCGCGCGGGCCATCAAGACCATGGGCTTTTCGGAGCTGGTGCTGGTCAATCCGCGCTTTCCGGACGCGGTCAAGGAAGATGAAGCCATTGCCTTCGCCAGCGGCGCCCTGGATGTGTTGCAAAATGCACGCATCGTCGGCAGCGTCGAGGAGGCGTTGCAAGGCTGCAACTTCGCCGCCGCCGTCAGTGCCCGCCTGCGTGAATTCTCGCCGCCGGTAGTCACCCCGCGCGAGCTGGCCGCCCAGGTGTCGAGTGATGCCGGGCTCAATGCGGCGTTGTTGTTTGGCAACGAGCGCTTCGGCCTGCCCAACGAGGTGGTGCAGAAGTGCCAGGTGCTGATCAACATCCCCGCCAATCCGGATTATTCCTCGCTGAACCTGTCGCAGGCGGTGCAGGTGCTGGCCTACGAGTGCCGCATGACCGAGCTGGCCTTGCAGGGCGGCCCGATGCAGACCAGCGGTGACGCCCGTGCGCCGGGCGAGGTCGGCTTCCATGGCCAGAGTGCCAGCGTGGCCGAGATCGAGGGCATGTTCGCCCACCTGGAACAAGCGCTGGTGTCCATCGATTTCCTCAATCCCGACAATCCCAAGAAACTGATGCCGCGCTTGAAGCGCATGTTTGCCCGCGCCCAGCTGGAGACCGAAGAGGTGAACATCCTGCGCGGCATCGCCCGCCAGATCCTGGAGCCCAAGCAGGCCAAGGCCGGCAAGTCCGCACAGAACGAACAAGGAGAAGGCTGAGATGGCCAAGCTGACCCTGGACCGTATCCTGCAATCGCAGGGTTTCGGTTCGCGCAAATACTGCCGCGAGTTGATCGACGACGGCGAAGTGGCCGTCAATGGCGAGATCGTGGATGACTACCGTGCCACGCCCGATACCAATGGCCTGGTGCTGACGGTCTTCGAAGAAGAGTGGGAATACCGCGAACACATCTATATCGCCATCAACAAGCCGCAGAACATCGAATGCTCGCGCAAGCCCAGCCACCACCCGGGCGTGCTGACGCTGTTGCCCGAGCAGTTCACCTGGCGTGATGTGCAGCCGGTGGGGCGGCTGGATCACGACACCACCGGGCTGTTGCTGATGTCGGATGACGGCGCTTTCATCCACGCCCAATCCTCGCCCAAGCGCCACGTGCCCAAGGTCTACGCGGCCACCACGGCCGAACCGGTCACTGAGGCACTGATTGCGCAATTGAAGTCCGGCGTGCAACTGCATGACGAACCCGCGCCGCTGGCCGCCACGCGCTGCCGCCAGCTGGGCGAGCACCTGCTGGAGATCGTGCTGGAGCAGGGCAAGTACCACCAGGTCAAGCGCATGCTGGCCGCCGCCGGCAACCATTGCAGCGCCTTGCGGCGTACCGCTATCGGCGGTCTGCAACTGGATGCGCTGGAGCTGGAAGAGGGGGAGTGGACTTACCTGGATGCGCAGCAGATGGCGCTGTTGGTGCCGGATCAGGAATAGGCTTCACGACGTCGCCTAGGTGACAAAAAACGTCATCGGTTGCGAAACCGATGGCGTTTTTCATTGGCGGGGGACTTAATGCCGGACCTCTCCCGCCTCGCTCGCGCCACCCACTTCGGCCACGAACAACTGGGCGCAATCCACCGCATCAAACTCGTAATGCTGGCCGCAGAAGTCGCAATCGATGGCCAGCTTGTCGGTCTGCGAGAGCGCATCGGCCACTTCTTCCTGGCCCAGCATCTTGAGCATGTTGCCGACCTTCTCGCGCGAGCAGGAGCAATGGAATTGCGGATGCACGGGATCAAAGACCCGCACGTCCTGCTCCCAGAACAGGCGGTGCATCAGCGTGGCGATATCGGTGCTGAGCAATTCCTCGCGCTTCAAGGTATCGCCCAGCATGACCATGTGGTTCCAGGTCTCCAGCTCGCCCTCGGGCTTGGCGGTGGGGGCTGCTGTGCCACCAATGGTGGGCAGCTTCTGCAGCAGCAGGCCGCGCGAGACATTGGCGTCGGCCGCCAGCCACAGCTTGGTGTCCAGCTGTTCGGAGCGCAGCATGTAGTTCTCGATCACGGTGGCCACACTCTCGCCGTCCAGCGGTACCACGCCCTGGTAGGCTTGCTGGCCAGGCAGCTTGTCCTTGGGGTCGAGCGTGATGACGAAGCGGCCATTGCCACTGGCGTTGACCAGGTCGGTCAGCGTGGCGTCGTCGGCAATGAGGGTGTCCTCGGCCAGCTTGGCCGTGGCGCGCAGTTGCAGCTCGGAGTCGCATTCCACCACCAGCAGCTTGACCGGGCCGTCGCCATGGATCTGCATGACGATCATGCCGTTGAACTTCAGATTGGCCGAGAGCAGGGCGGCAGCCGCCAGCATCTCGCCCAGCAGTGTGCGCACGGCCGGCGGATACGCACGGCGCTCCTGCACGTGGCGCCAGGTGTCGGAGATCTCGACCAGCTCGCCCCGCACGGGGGCGTTGTCGACCAGGAATTTTTGCAGCGTGTCTTTCATTGTTTCCTTTGCTTGGCCGCTCAGGCAATGCGCTTGAGCTTGGCCTTGAACTGTTGCGCGCGCTGGACATAGCTGTCGGTTCCAGCATGCATGCGCGCGATATCTTCTTCACTCAACTGGCGTACCGCCTTGGCCGGGGCGCCGATGATCAGGGAGTTGTCGGGGAACTCCTTGCCTTCGGTCACCAGGGCACCAGCGCCGACCAGGCAGTTCTTGCCGATCCTGGCGCCGTTGAGCACTACCGCCTGGATACCGATCAGGGCCCCCTCGCCGATGGTGCAGCCGTGCAACATGGCCTGGTGGCCGACAGTGACGTTCTTGCCTATCACCATGGGGTAGCCGATGTCGGTATGCAATACCGCACCTTCCTGCACATTGCTGTTTTCGCCGATGGTGATGAGTTCATTGTCGCCACGGATGGCCACATTGAACCAGACGCTGGAATGCGCCTCCATCTTCACCTTGCCCACCACGGTGGATGACTCGGCCACGAAGGCGGTGTCATGGATTTCGGGGATGTCTTGCTCCAGTTGGTAGATCGCCATAATAAAATTGTCTCCTCGTTGCAAACGCGCGCGGGACCTGCTCCAGCATATGGAGTCAATGCCCGCGTCCTCAACCATCTATTTTACCTCCCTTGAAAGCTGCTCCCTTGGATCACGTCTCATCCCCAGTTGAAGTCTTTTCATTCACCGGCCTGCGCAGCGGTGCCCTGGCTTGCCTGAAGGAAACCCGTCCGGCTGCCAAATGCGCTGCCGTGCGGTCCTTGCGGGCGGCCTGGCAGGCCGGGCAGCTGGTGCTGGAAGGGGATGACCTGGCCGCGCACGAGGACGGCAGCGGCATTCCCGGCCGTCCGGACAAGCCGGAGCTGGTGCCGCCGTTGCAGGTGAAGCATCGTTCCATGGGCACGCCCGAAGGGCGGGCGGCGCTGATCCATGCCCTGGCCCATATCGAGTTCAATGCCATCAACCTGGCGCTGGACGCGCTCTGGCGCTTTGCCGGCATGCCCCGCGACTTCTACGCCGACTGGTTGCAGGTGGCCGATGAAGAGGCCTACCACTTCAGCTTGCTGGCCGATCATCTGCAGACCCTGGGTCATGCCTATGGCGACTTCACCGCCCACAATGCGCTGTGGGACATGGCCGAGTCGACCAAGGGCGACGTACTCGCGCGCATTGCCCTGGTACCGCGCACGCTGGAGGCGCGCGGCCTGGATGCGGCCCCACCGGTGCGCGCCAAGCTGGCCCAGGCGGGCGATATTGCCGCCGCCGAGATACTGGACATCATCATGCGCGACGAGGTCGGCCATGTGCTGATCGGCAATCGCTGGTTCAACTGGTTGTGTGAGCAACGCCAGCTCGACCCGGTCTCGACCTTCGCCGTGCTGTGCCAGCGCCACCGGGCGCCGCCGCTGCGGGGGCCGTTCAACCTGGAGGCGCGGCGGGCGGCCGGTTTTTCGGATGAGGAAATGTTGATGTTCACTGATATCTCGCGATAAGCGACATATTTGCAACTGATGTAAGCAATTGTCCCAGGTTCAGGCAGGTTCGGGCTGTTGTGCTATCGTCAGCGCGAATTCCGATGTCGCGGAATCGCTCACATAAATGGAAAGGATGACAACATGAACAAGATTTCCAAACTGCTGGCCGGTGTCGCCGTCAGCCTGGCCGCCATCTCCCTGCTGGCGGCTTGCCAGAAGAAGGAAGAGCCGGGCCCGGCCGAGGCCTTGGGCAAGAAGATCGACGGCGCTGTCCAGGAGGCAGGCAAGAAGCTCGATGAGGCCACCGGCCAGGCCAAGGACCAGACCGCGGAGTCGGGTTCCAAGCTCGACGCGGCGCTGGACAAGGCCAAGGTGGACGCCAAGGAAGCCTACGAGAAGACCAAGGAAGGCGCCAAGGACCTGGCCCAGAAGACTGGCGAAAAGGTGGAAGAGGCTGGCCAGAAGATCCAGGACGCCTCCAAGAAGTAATCCATGGATGGGCGTCGACGACGCAGCCTGTGGTGCCATGAAAACAATGCCGTCCGGTGCAAGCCGGGCGGCATTGTCATGTCTGGCCCTTCAGATGCGCGTGTCTGCGCTATTCGCGCGCGTTGTGGATCAGTTCGATCACCAGTTTCTGGATCGACGGTTCCAGCGCCAGCGCCACGTGGCCGATGCCGATGACCGGGATGTTCCAGGCACCTTCCAGGTGGGCTGAGCTTTGCGGCGAGATGATGTTGTCGTGATGGGAGTAGATCGACACAATGTGGGCCAGGGCATCGGCTTCTTCGCTGGCGGCCAGTTTTTGCAGCCAGGGGCTGCTGCGGCCTTCTTCGTAGCGACCGAGCCAGTTCATCTCGCCACAGTTGATGCCGATGCCGAAGTTGGCAATGGCCGTGCCGTGGTGGGGCGTACCCAGCGTGATGACACGCGCGACGCGATCACAGCCGTGGTCGCGCAGGTAGGCGCGCGCCGCCAGTCCGCCCATGCTGTGCGCGACGATGACGAGCTTCTTTTGTCCGGTCTCGGCCAGCACCCGCTGCACGGCCGCATGCACCAGCGGGGCATACTCGTCGATGCTGCCGAAGACCGGTTCCATGTCCAGGGCGTAGTGGGTGATGTGGGCTTCGCGCAGTTCCAGGCTCATCCAGCGCCAATAGCCGCTATTGCAGCCATAGCCGTGGATCAGCAGCACCGGCAGCGAGGTGGTGTCGGGATAGCTGAACTGGTCGAAGCGCAGGAAGGGCATAGCCCAGGAGGAGCACAGCATGGTGGCACGATATTCGCGCAGCCATAGGCGGGCGATCTGCAGCCAGGTGATCTCTACAGGGTTGGAGGTGCGGCCGCGATAGGGCCAGGTCAGCACGAAGCTGTTGGCCGTGATCTGCGCGCGCAGCAGCAGCACGATTATGACGCCGCCGAGCGCGGCGACCACGATGGGCCAGTCGAAATGCCGCAACAGGAAGTAAAGCAGGACTGCAATGCCGAACTGGATCAGGAGCAGGGTTCTGGAGATGCGTGAAATCATGCGGGGCGGAGTCCGAGGCATTGTGTGGATCGGGCATGCGGCGGCATGCGTTCGCCCCAGAGCATAGCAGAGCCCGGCGCGAGGCTCTTGCCGATGCTCAGTAGCCGGTCTTGCGGGTGACATCCACCAGCCGGGTGCCGGCCAGGCGGTCATGCAGGAACTGTCCCTGAGGATCCAGGCGTGCGCTCAATGCCCAGAGCAGGATGTTCAGCGCTGGGATGATCACCAGCATCCATTGCTGGCCATGTACCGCCGCTGCCAGGGCCAGGCCCGGCAGCACCCACAGCCAGGCCAGCAGGAAGCGGAAGGTGGCGCGCCACAGGCCGAGCGGATGTCCCGCCTGGTCGACCACGCGGAAGCGCCAGGTCTTCATGGCCAGCGTCTGGCCGCCGTGGGTCCAGAACCAGATGAAGTAGACCGCCAGCACCAGGAATAGCCAGAACTCCAGTCCATGGCGCAGGTACAGCGCGTGCCGCTGTTGCAGCAGGGTGGAAAACAGCCAGCCGGACATGAACAGGACACCGAACAGCAACATCGATTCGTACAGCATGCTGCTCAGGCGGCGGCGCAGCGAAGGCGTGGTCAGGTCCGGCATGGTCTCTTCTGGTTGGCGTGAAGTCGGGGCGGCTTGGTCTTGGGGCCGATGTGGCCCGCAGATGGTAATGCAATCGGCAGGGCTTGCCTATGGCGTCACTTGCGCAGGCGCAAGTTTTGCCGGAAGAGCCGGCTTGCGTGTTCAGTGATCAATGAGGAAGGGCCGCAGGAAGGCGGCGAGGCCAGGCGGAGTTACGCCCCGGTGCCGCTTGCAGCAGGAGGTGCCACCAGCGGCGGTGCGGGCGGCTGTGTGGGGGCGACTTGCGGTCCCGGCACCAGTGCCGGCGCCGGTGCAATTGCGGGAGCAGGGGCAGGGACCACCGGCAACGGGCGATCCAGTGCTTCAGCCGGCAACTGGATGGTCGGTGCGGCCGCCGAGGGGGTGGTCGGCAGCTTGGCCACGCGCTTGGGCAGCTTGGCTTCGGACAGCTTCTTTTTCTGCTCGGCAGACAGTTGCTGGTACTTGGTCCATTGCTCGTGCTTTTCTTCCGCATCCAACTTCTTGGCGCGGGCGTAGTTGGTCCGTGCGGCACTGCGCTCGGCCGGGGTCAGCTTGACCCAGTCGCGCATGCGTTCGTGCAGGCGTTGCTGTTCTTCCGGCTTCATGCGGGCGTAGCGCTTGCCGATCTCCAGCCACTTCTCCTTCTGGGTCTCGCTCATGCGCGACCATTCGCCGTTCAACGGTTCCAGCGCCTGACGCTGTGCCGCCGACAGGTTGGGCCAGGCCAGGTGGCCTTCGGCCTTGCGGGCGGTCGATTTCGTGGCAGGCTTGGCCGGTACTGCTGGTGTCGCGGCGGCGGCAGGCGCAGGGGTGGTAGCGGCTGCTCCCGATGCGGCTGGAGCGGAGGCTGGCGCGTTCTGCGCCACGGTCCATGCGCAGGTCAATCCACCGGCCAGCATTGCCAGCGCCAGCGCGATCTGCGTCAGGCGGGCGTGAGCTTTGAGAGGAGAGCCGATGGTCTTGCGCATTGTCTTATTGTCCCTTTTCAGCCAGGTAGGCGTTGAAACCATGATCCAGGTAAGCCGACAGCGGCAGCTCGTCGGACAGCACCGCTGCGTCGATGTCAGCCAGGTAGCTCACGCGCTTGGCGTTCTCGTGCTGGTACAGGCCTGCGAACAGGACGATGCCCAGCAGCAGCGGCGCGGCCACGCCCAGGCGGCTCAGCCACGAGGGTTTCTCCGGCGACAGCATGCCGCCGCCGCTGAAGGCGCCGGCCAGCACGGGCTGGGCGACGCGCACGGTCATGGGCGTCTGTTTCTTGCGTGCCAGTGCGACCCGGCGGGCCGCCGCCAGGCTTTGCAGGGTATCGTCGGACAAGTTGTCCAGATTGGCGTCAAGCGCCAGCTTCACCTTGTAGGCGAACTGCATTTCCTTGTTGTTCATAATGAGATTCCTTTGGCTCTCAGGGCTTGAGCCAGCGCGTGCGTTGCGCGGGAGCAATGGGTTTTTACGCTACCTTCGGAGCAACCCATGGCGGCGGCTGTTTCCGCCACGTCCATGTCCTGCCAGTAACGCATCAGGAATGCTTCCCGTTGACGCGTCGGCAGCTTTTGTATCTCGGCGTCGATCAGGGATAGCGTCTGCTGGCGCTCGACCTTGTCGGCGCTGGACTCGGCGGCCTCGGAGCCGTCCTCGGACTCCAGGCTTTCCAGGACATCGAAGTCGTCGCCGCCCTCGCCATCGCCGCCGTTGCCGCCAAAGCTGGAGAACAGGCTCACCCAGGTGTTGCGCACCTTTTCGCGGCGGAAGAAATCGTGGATCGTGTTTTGCAGGATGCGCTGGAACAGCATCGGCAATTCGTCGACCGGCTTGTCGCCGTATTTTTCGGCCAGCTTGATCATCGCGTCCTGGACGATGTCCAGTGCAGCCTCGTCCTTGCGTACGGCATACACAGCCTGTTTGAAGGCGCGACGTTCGACACTTTCAAGAAAATCGGAGAGTTCTTTGTCAGTTGCCATGCAATGCGGTGTGCCGGATGGGTTGCCGGTCAACAAGAGGTGAAATTTTCCCTGATTGGCCAGCCGGAATGCGGAAAAATGCAAGAAATCGTCAAAAAGCAGACCGAATCCTAGCAAAAATGGCCTTGCTTGTCGTGGTGTTTATCCCGAAAGCCCGCGTTAAACGCGAGTTCCCGCCAGCTTTCGATGGGATTTCGCTTGACCAAAATGATGCAACGCATTACTGTCCTGTTTCCCGCCTCCCACATCTGGGGCGTTTATGTTCCTTGCCGGTGCTTCACATAAGGTCGTGCCGGTTCGAGGAAACGCTTTATAGGTTTAAAGCTTGTTTGTTCTAACCCGTGCCACAAGCGCGAGGAATCAGTAGAAGTCGAACTTGTACCAAGGCTGAACGAGTCGCGTTGAGCGGCGTTTCAAACTCCACTACGGTTGGGGCGCAGAAACGGCGTGACCGCACAATAAAGGGATGCTGCCGGCAGGACGATGAATGCGATTCCGTCAGGAGAGAACATCCGATCAATTTCCAATGGACCTTGAAAGGAAGCAGCATGAGTGCTGAGCAACTCACCGGCGCGGATATACTCGTCCGTTGCCTGGCTGAAGAGGGTGTTGAACACGTCTTCGGCTATCCTGGTGGCGCCGTCCTCTATATCTACGACGCAATCTTCAAGCAAGACAAATTCCAGCACATCCTGGTTCGTCACGAACAGGCTGCCGTGCACGCTGCGGACGCGTATTCGCGCAGCTCGCAGAAGGTCGGCGTGGCCATCGTCACTTCCGGCCCCGGCGTGACCAATGCCGTCACCGGCCTGGCCACTGCCTACATGGATTCGATCCCCATGGTGGTCATCTCCGGCCAGGTGCCGTCGACCGCCATCGGCCAGGACGCGTTCCAGGAGTGCGACACCGTCGGTATCACCCGCCCCTGCGTGAAGCACAACTTCCTCGTGAAGGATGTGAAGGACCTGGCGGAAACCGTCAAGAAGGCCTTCTATATCGCCACCACCGGCCGTCCCGGCCCCGTGCTGGTCGATATCCCGAAGGACATCACCATGCATACCTGCGCCTTCGAGTATCCGAAGGCGGTGGAAATGCGCTCCTACAAGCCGGTCGACAAGGGCCACTCGGGCCAGATCCGCAAGGCGCTGCAGCTGCTGCTGGCGGCCGAGCGTCCGATGATCTACACCGGCGGCGGCATCATCCTGGCCAATGCGGCGCCCGAGCTGAACAAGCTGGTCGATCGCCTGGGCTACCCCTGTACCAATACGCTCATGGGCCTGGGCGCATACCGTTCGTCCAGCGACAAGTTCGTGGGCATGCCCGGCATGCACGGCACCTACGAAGCCAACATGGCCATGCAGCACTGCGACGTGTTGATCGCCATCGGCGCGCGCTTCGACGACCGCGTGATCGGCAACCCGAAGCACTTCGCTTCGCATGCCCGCAAGATCATCCACATCGATATCGACCCGTCGTCGATTTCCAAGCGCGTCAAGGTCGACATCCCCATCGTGGGCAACGTCAAGGACGTGCTGCAGGAACTGCTGACCCAGCTCGATACCGCCGAGACCCGCCAGAACGGCGCGGCGCTGGACGCCTGGTGGAAGCAGATCAACGAGTGGCGCAAGCGCGACTGCCTCAAGTTCGCCACCTCGGACGAATTCATCAAGCCGCAATCGGTGGTGCAGAAGGTCTGGGAAGTCACCAAGGGCGATGCCTTCATCACCTCCGACGTCGGCCAGCACCAGATGTGGGCCGCGCAATACTACGGTTTCGACAAGCCGCGCCGCTGGATCAACTCCGGTGGCCTGGGCACCATGGGCGTGGGTCTGCCGTACGCCATGGGCGTGCAGATGGCCAACCCCGATGCGACGGTGGCCTGCATCACCGGCGAAGCTTCGATCCAGATGTGCATCCAGGAGCTGGCGACCTGCAAGCAGTATCACCTGACCCCCAAGATCATCCTGTTGAACAACCGCTTCCTGGGCATGGTGCGCCAGTGGCAGCAGATCGACTACGGTTCGCGCTATTCCGAGTCCTACATGGATTCGCTGCCGGACTTCAACAAGCTGGCGGAGTCCTACGGCCACGTCGGCATGAAAATCGAGAAACCGGGCGATGTGGATGGCGCGCTGCGCGAAGCCTTCGCCATGAAAGACAGGCTGGTCTTCATGAACTTCATCACGGATCAAACCGAGAACGTCTGGCCCATGGTCAAGGCGGGCAAGGGTTTGACTGAAATGTTGCTGGGTTCGGAGGATCTCTAATCATGCGCCATATCATTTCTGTGCTGCTGGAAAACGAAGCCGGCGCATTGTCCCGTGTCGTGGGCCTGTTCTCCGCACGCGGCTACAACATCGAAACGCTCACCGTTGCACCCACCGAAGACTCGACCCTGTCGCGCATGACCATCGTGACCTCGGGCTCGGACGATGTGATCGAACAGATCACCAAACACCTGAACCGCCTGATCGAGGTGGTGAAGGTCGTCGATCTGACGGAAGGCGCGCACATCGAGCGCGAACTGATGCTGATCAAGGTGCGCGCAGTGGGCAAGGAACGTGAAGAGATGAAGCGAACTGCGGATATCTTCCGTGGCCGCATCATCGATGTCACCGAAAAGACCTACACGATCGAGCTGACCGGCGCCAAGAGCAAGCTGGACGCCTTCATCGACGCCCTGGATCGCACCGCGATCCTGGAAACGGTCCGTACCGGCGGCTCCGGCATTGGTCGTGGCGAGCGGATCCTGAAGATCTAAGGCGCTGCGGCAGGCAACACCTCACACACATACATATTCAATTCAAGTTATTCGGAACATAGGAAAAATCATGAAAGTTTTCTACGACAAAGACGCAGACCTGTCCCTGATCAAGAACAAGAACGTGACCATCATCGGTTACGGTTCGCAAGGTCACGCACACGCGCTGAACCTGAAGGATTCGGGCGTGAAGGTCACCGTCGGCCTGCGTAAGGGCGGCGCTTCCTGGTCCAAGGCCGAGAAGGCCGGCCTGAAGGTCGCCGAAGTCAACGACGCCGTCAAGGACGCCGACGTCATCATGATCCTGCTGCCCGACGAAAACATCGGCCAGGTCTATGCCGAAAACGTCGCACCGTTCGCCAAGCAAGGCGCCACCGTCGCTTTCGCGCACGGCTTCAACATCCACTATGGCCAAGTCGTGCCGCGCGCTGACCTGGACATCATCATGATCGCCCCGAAGGCCCCCGGCCACACCGTGCGTTCGACCTACAGCCAGGGTGGCGGCGTGCCGCACCTGATCGCCGTGCACCAGGACAAGTCCGGCAGCGCCCGTGACCTGGCCCTGTCGTACGCCACCGCCAACGGCGGCGGCCGTGCCGGCATCATCGAAACCAACTTCCGCGAAGAAACCGAAACCGACCTGTTCGGCGAACAGGCCGTGCTGTGCGGCGGTACCGTGGAACTGATCAAGGCCGGTTTCGAAACCCTGGTGGAAGCCGGTTACGCGCCCGAAATGGCTTACTTCGAGTGCCTGCACGAACTGAAGCTGATCGTCGACCTGATCTATGAAGGCGGCATCGCCAACATGAACTACTCGATCTCCAACAACGCCGAATACGGCGAGTACGTGACCGGCCCGCGCGTGATCAACGCCGAGAGCAAGGCTGCCATGAAGAAGGTGCTGGAAGACATCCAGACCGGCGAATACGCCAAGAGCTTCATCCTGGAAAACAAGGCCGGTGCACCGACCCTGATGTCGCGTCGTCGTATCAACGCAGAACACCAGATCGAAATCGTGGGCGAGAAGCTGCGCGCCATGATGCCCTGGATCAAGGCCAACAAGCTGGTCGACCAGAGCAAGAACTGATCGGACGCGGTTCGCTCTGACCTTGATTGTCAGGAAAGACGCCACGGGAAACCGTGGCGTTTTTTTTCGTCCCTCGATCCGGTGAAGGCGAGGTGGCGCTTGATGGGATATCGCTGCAGATGATGCGGGTTGTTGTTATTTTTTTACTGTTTGTTGCATTTTCCCAAGAACCAATGGGAGAGGGCGGTCGTCGAAGTGCCGGGATGTGAATGACCATATGAAGTTATGATCATCCCGTCATCGATAATGCGAACAAGAGGATCCCTTATGACACCATCCCGCAAATTCATGCTCGGCGCCGTGCTGGCAACCGCCTGCCTGGCCACCCAGGCCCAGGCGCAAACTCCGGTGCAGACCGCCGGTACCATCGTCGTGGTGCCGGCCAATGGCGAGATCAGCGTCCCCAATGACCAGGCACGCGTGACCCTGCAAGTCGAGGAACAGGACAAGGACAAGGCCGCCGCCGCTTCCCGCGTGAACCAGAAGATGAAGCAGGGCATCGACCTGTTGAAGCGCCAGGACCCGCAAGCAAGCCTCAAGAGCTACGGCTACTACACCTACGCCGTCTATGCCGACCCGCTGCCGGTGACGGCACAGCAGCCGCGCCAGCCCGGCAAGCCACGTCCGGTGGTGGGCTGGCGCGTCGGCCAGTATCTGGAGATGACGACCCAGAACCTGGCGGCGTTGCCCAAGACGGTGGCGGCAGCCCAGGGCCTGATGAGCCTGAACGGCCTGCAGTTCGGCTTGAGCCCGGCGGCCGCCAAGAAGCTCGATGCCGCCCTGGTCGATGCGACCTACAGGAACCTGGAAGAGCGCGTGGGCTTCATCGCCAATGCGATGCATCGCGCACCTTCTGACGCTGTGCTGGAAACCGTCGACTTCGAGGGTTCCGGCAACTATGCCGCACCGGCCGCCGCCCCCATGGCCAAGATGGCGATGATGCGCTCTGACATGGCCCAGGAAAGCGTGCAGGTGGCCGAGCCCAGCTTCGAGCCGGGTGAGTCCACGCTGAACATGCGCCTGGTGGGCAAGGTGCGCTTCAAGTAAGTCGCCAGGCCGGTAAGACCAGGTAAGAAACCCCTGCCCCTGAGGGCAGATGCGAGAGGGAGGCTATAATCGGCCTCCTTTTCCGTTTTCAGGATCAACATGCGGATCATCACCAAGCTTTTCGCCCCGCTGGCCCTGGGACTGCTGTCCCTCCCGGCGGCCCATGCCGACATCTGTGCCGACTTGCGTGCCATTCACCAGCAGTCGCAGTCCCACTTCGACGGCTGGAAAAAGGATGGCCCGGATTCGGTCATGAAGAGCGACAAGCGCGGTTCCCTCTATCTCTCCAACTTCATGCTCGATGGTGCCGAGAGCTGCGCCATTTCCGACAATTCCACGGTCTATACCTGCATCTGGCGCTATGCGACGCCGGCCGAGATGGGCAGCGCCTACCAGCGTCTGGTCAACCAGGTGAAGGCTTGTGCACCGCTGGCCAAGGAGCCGCCTGGCATCATTGCCGATGAACCCCGGGAGCGCCGCCAGGGCGATCTGCGCCAGATCACCGAAGTCACCGGCCTGGACTATGCCGATGCCGAAGTGACGGTCCTGATCGGCCAGATGCAGCTGACCGGCCCGCGCGGCCTGTCGCGCAACGAGCTCAAGCTGAGTTTCTCGCGCCCG
This sequence comes from Herbaspirillum sp. ASV7, assembly GCF_016429215.1. Lineage (GTDB taxonomy): Bacteria > Pseudomonadota > Gammaproteobacteria > Burkholderiales > Burkholderiaceae_D > Herbaspirillum. Next base: position 98,009 of record NZ_JAELUH010000009.1, read on the forward strand.
CAGCCGCGCTGACGCTCCTGCAGTAGGACTCTTCTGTATTCCTGCCCGATGGGGTAGGAAATACCCCGAATTTCCATTCAATGGCGTGCCGCCCCGCACGCCGGCCGCGCATTCCATTGCATTTGGCGGGCGCTGGACTAGAATAGGCACGCTTTTACTTTTGAACTTTCCGCGATCATTGGAGCAACATTGAACAATAACCACTATCCCCATCCCATTATCGCCCGTGAAGGCTGGCCCTTCCTGACCATCGCCGTGGTCGTGGCGGCGCTGGCGACCTATTACTGCGGTGGCTGGTCCTTCCCCTTGTGGATTGTTGCGCTGTTCGTGCTGCAGTTCTTCCGTGATCCGCCGCGCGTGATCCCGCAGGCCGCCAATGCCGTGCTGTCGCCGGCCGATGGTCGTATCGTGGTGGTGGCCCGTGCCCATGATCCCTACACCGATCGCGAAGCGCTGAAGATCAGCGTCTTCATGAATGTCTTCAATGTTCACTCCAACCGTGCGCCGGTGGATGGCAAGATCGAGAAGGTGCAATACTTCCCCGGCAAGTTCGTCAATGCCGACCTCGACAAGGCCTCGCTGGAAAACGAGCGCAATGCCCTGGCCATCACCACCACCAGCGGCCACAGCGTGACCTGCGTGCAGGTGGCCGGCCTGATCGCCCGTCGCATCCTCTGCTACGTGAAGGCCGGCGATACCCTGGCTCGCGGCCAGCGCTACGGCTTCATCCGTTTCGGTTCGCGCGTTGACGTGTACCTGCCGCTGACGGCGACCCCCAAGGTCACTGTGGGTGAAAAAGTCTCCGCCACCGAAACCATCCTGGCCGAACTCTGATCCTACCCGACAGGCTCATCGCATCGCACAGTGCGGACGATGAGCCCATCCTGGTTTTCCCCGCAATTCCATTACTAGACATCGATGCCCACCATTCGACGACGCAAGACCAAAGCCGGCATTCCCTTCCCGAAGTCCCTGCGCCGACCCAAGCCCGCCGCGCCCGTGGACGAGTCCGGGCAGGTCGTGGTGCGGCGCCGGTCGCGCGGCATCTACCTGTTGCCCAACGCATTTACGACTGCGGCGCTGTTCTGCGGCTTCTACGCCATCGTGATGGCGATGAATCTCAAGTTCGACTATGCCTCCATCGCCATCTTCGTGGCCATGGTGCTGGACAGCCTGGACGGCCGCGTAGCCCGCATGACCAATACCCAGAGCGAGTTCGGTGCCCAGTACGACAGCCTGTCGGACATGGTGTCCTTCGGTGCTGCGCCGGCACTGGTCGTCTATTGCTGGTCGCTGCGCGGCATGGGCAAGCTGGGCTGGCTGGCAGCCTTCGTCTACTGCGTGGGCGCTGCCTTGCGCCTGGCGCGTTTCAATACCAACATTGCCGTGGTCGACAAGCGCTACTTCCAGGGCTTGCCCAGCCCGGCGGCAGCCGCCCTGGTGGCCGGCTTCGTCTGGCTCATGGATGACCTGCGCTTTGCCGGCGCCGACCTGAGCTGGGTGGCTTGGCTGATCACCCTGTATGCCGGTATCACCATGGTCACCAATGTGCCGTTCTACAGTTTTAAGGACATCAATTTCCGCAAGCCGGTCCCCTTCATCGCAGCCTTGCTGGTGGTGGTGGCGCTGGTGGCGATTTCCAGCGATCCCTCCAAGGTGCTGTTCGGCCTGTTCGTGCTGTATGGCCTGTCGGGCTATGGCGTCTACATCTGGCGCCGGATCAAGGGCAAGCCAGTCAGTATCGTCCAGACCAAGGATGAGCACGGCGACGAGGCGCACTGATCCGTATTGCGCTGAATTGCGAAAAACCCGGCCTTGGCCGGGTTTTTTGTTTCGAAGACGGCGGACGCCTTGCCGATCCCGGTATTCTTTCCTAGAATCTTTTCAGGATTTCCACAAAATTTCTCTGGTTTTCACCATGTCGGCTCGACCATGGCCATCGATACCTCCCTGACGTCCCTGAGCAGTCTCAATCCCTACAGCATCACGACCGATAGCAGTAGCGGGACTTCATCGTCGACGACTTCCTCCTCGGCATCATCGTCATCCCCGACGCCGGTCGACAGTACCAGCAATCCGGTCTCGACCACGAATGATCCTGCTGCCTTGCAGCAAGCTCTGGAACTGTCGTCGGAAGCGTCCGTCATCGTGACCCTGGGCGGCTCCTCCAGCAGCAGCGACAGCCTGACCTACAATGCGGCGGGCTTGTACAACTCCTTCGTCAACGCCGGATCCTCGGCCAACATCACCCCGGATACCACGCAGAACCAGGCGACACAGTCGCTGCAACAGGGCGAGCTGGGCAGTATCAGCTCGACCACCGCGACCAGTGGCATCTATAACGGCTCCGGGGTATTCACCGGCCAGGATGGCCTTACGCCCCAGGAATCGGCTTTGCTCCAGACCAATCCCGACCTGGCCAGTACCTTCGTCAGCGATGCCGCCACCCAGGCTATCGTGGGCAGCCTGATCTCCACCACGGCCTGATCCGCTGGCCCGTCCTCCCCAGCTGTCCTAGGCAGCAATCAGCTCGGCCAGCCAGTCGCGCAGCGCAGCATCCTGGGCGCTGCGTTCGCTGACGCGGTGATCCACGCCGGGCAGGTCGACGATACGGCACTGCCGTGCTGAAACGGCGTGTTGCCGGATCAGTTCAGCCACCTCGGAGGGGATGACCGCATCCTCGGTCGCGCGTATCAGGGTGATGCGGCCGGTGTAGTGGCGTATCAGTGCCAGCGACGCGGCATCGCGCCAGCTCTGCGGCCGCCGCAGGGCAGCGCTGAAATCCGGGCCGAAGGGCAGTTCAAAGGCCGCCCCGTCATAGACGGCGCCGACGATGGTGATCAGATGGGTGATATGGTTCTCGGGGCGGCAGGCCAGTCGCATGGCGATCTCGCCGCTCATGCTTACGCCTACCACGGCGCGAGGTGCCAGCGTCAGGCGCTCCAGCGCGGCCTGAGCCTCATCCAGGCGCTTGCGCAGGGAGTTGGGATGATGCGCGCTGCTCTGCCCATGGCCCGAGAAATCGATGGCGGCGCTGGCGTGACCGCGCAGTGCCATGGCTTCCCGCAGCGACCATTGGCGCTGCCGATGGCCCTGGCCGGCGCCGTGCAGCACCAGGGTATGTACGGGCTGGTCGGGCGCACTACGCAGGCTGTCGGCGGCCAGCGTTTCGGCGCCGACCAGCAGCCGTTGTTCCTCGCGCAGGAGGCCGTCGCCCGTCATGGTGGCATCGGACAGGGACACGCTCAGTCCGGCAGATGGCGCCGTTCCATGCCGGGCATGGCGGCGTAATAGTTGCGCTTGGCTTCGTACATCAGGGCATCGGCACGTTGCACCACCTGCTCCAGGCGCTCGCCCGGCGCGGCGGTGGCCGCCCCCATGGACAGGCTCAACGACACCCCGGAGTAGAACTGGTTGTTCACATCCACCAGCTTCTGGATCTGGTCCATCAGCAGTACGCAGCCCCGTTCATCGGTAGTCGGCAGCAGGATGGCGAACTCGTCGCCACCGGTGCGCGCCACGCTGGCGGGGCGCTCGATGGCCTTGCTCAGCACCTCGCCCACGCGGCGCAGCAGGGCATCGCCAGCGGCGTGGCCGAGCTCGTCGTTGACGTCCTTCAAGCCATTGAGGTCGGCCACGATCACGCTGACAGGGAAGGGTCCCTTGCGCTCCAGGCGATTGAGTTCATCGACCATGAAGGCGCGGTTGTGCAGCTTGGTCAGCTCGTCGTGCTTGCCCAGGAATTCCAGGTAGGCTTCGGCCTTCTTGCGGGCGGTGATATCGGTCAGCGCCACCAGGACCAGGTCCCAGCGGTCTTCGTGGCCGGGGAACACCGAGAACTGCAGGTGCACATGCAGGGTTTCGCCGCTGAGCGAGTAATTCACCACTTCGCGCTGATGCAGCAGGTTGCCGTTCCACAGCTCGATGAGCTGCTCGTTGAAATGCTGGCGCATGTCGTCGCGGAACACGTCGGACAGCCGTGAGAGCAAGGTCGCCTTGTCGGGGGCGCCGAACATGGACAGGGTCTGCAGGTTGACGTCGATGACGCGGATTTCCTGCATGCAGCGTTCCACGAATTCCGGGTGGACGTCGGTGAAGGTGCGGAAATCGGTGATGCCGATGCGGTGCAGGTCATCGAATAGCCGCTTGACCTGGCTGAAGTCCTCCACCCACAAGGAGATGGGGGAGTACTCGAACAGTCCGCGCGCATAGTTCTCGCTGTTGGAGAGCTTCTTGCGCGCGGTCTCGCGCTCGGTGACGTTCTCGATGGCCAGCAGGATGTAGTCCCAGCTCTGTTCGCTGCCGGGCATGATGCGGCCGGACAGTTGGATGTCCAGGCGCCGTCCGCCCAGCGTGTAGTTGACGGTGTAGCTGGAGAAGGTGGTGCTGCCCTCCCACAGCTGCACCAGCTCATCGATGAAGGTATCGATCATGTCATCGCGGAACACCTTGTCCAGGTTCGCGACCAGGTGTTCCAGGTCGCGCGCCTCGTACCATTCCAGGGTGCGGCGGTTGACGTCGACCACGCGGATCTGCATGGCGCAGGCGTGGGCGCGCGAGACATCCTGCTTCAGGTAGCCGCGCAGGTCGCTCACGCCCTCGGCGCGCCACTGGTCAAACAGCCGCTTGAGGCCGCTGTAGTCTTCTTTCCAGAGAGAGACTGGGGTCCTGTCTCTTATACACATCTCCGAGCCCACGAGACTCCGTTTAAAGGGGGGGGGGGGGGGGGGGGGGGGGGGGGGGGGGGGGGGGGGGGGGGGGGGGGGGGGGGGGGGGGGGGGGGGGGGGGGGGGGGGGGGGGGGGGGGGGGGGGGG